>CAYQJG010000053.1:0-28262 GCA_964417715.1 uncultured Lentisphaerales bacterium
ACCTTCATCGGGACACTGTGCCGCCCGCCGCCCCTACGTCACTGACCCATTACGTGCTCGCGGGCGTCTACTTGGCGCGGGTGGCCTCGCGGATCTCGAGGCCGGTGTCGTAGTCGAGTTGGCGCGGCTCCCACTCGCGTTCCGCCTGGCGCGTGAGGCCGGTGTAGGCCCAGGTGGCCGGACGCGCGTCACGGCGCCAGGGCCGGCGCTCCCACCAGTAGCCGCGGAAGGGATCGCGCGTGCGGTTCATCCACTCGAGCAGTTTGTCGTGCAGGCCGTCGCGCACGGCCGCGAGCGACGGAACGGCAATCAGGTTGCTGAGCTCGGCGGGGTCCGCGACGACGTCATACAGCTCGTCGTCCGAGAGCAGGTTGACGACCAGCTTGTAGCGGCCGTCGAATGCGGCGCGCATGGGCTGGAAGCCGCCGAAGCCGTCGTGATCGACCTCATAGCGGCCGAATTCGACGAACACGCAGTCGCTGGGGCGCACCGATGGGTCGCAGAGGGTGGGGCGCAGCGACCGGCCATCGACCGACTTCGGCACGGCGAGCCCGGCGGCGTCGAGCAGCGTGGGCGCGAGGTCGATGTGCGAGGCGGGGTGGGGGCAGACGGCGCCTGCGGGGGTGTGCCCCGGCCAGCGCACGAGCAGCGGGATGCGCGCGATCTCGTCGTACATGCACGGCCCCTTGCCGCCGATGCGGTGCGAGGCCAGCGCGTCGCCGTGGTCCGAGGTGTAGACCACCAGGGCGTCCGGTGCGAAGCGGTCGATGGCGTCGAGGACGCGGCCGATCTCGCTGTCGACAAAACTGTTGCAGCCCAGGAAGTCGGCCGGCCGGATTTCGAGACCGCGTCGGTCATGGCCGAGGGTGGCACCCGCCCAGGCGCGCTGGTGGGCGGGTTTGCCGGCCAGGTCGTCGTCCACGTTCGGACTGCGCGGAAAACGATAGTCGCGGAACAGGTCGGCGTACGGCTGGGGACAGAGACAGGGGCCGTGGGGCTCGTCGTAGGACACGACCAGCAGGAAGTCCTCGCCGCCGTGTTGCGTGAGAAAGTCGATGGCGCGGTTGCTGCAGCGGTGGCCGAAGGTGAAGTCGGCCGCGATGCCCGGGTCGTGGTTGGCGGCGGTGCGGCGCGAAAGCAGGCGCTCCTCGGGCGTGAGTTCGTCGAGGTAGTTGCGCATGTCATACCAATAGACCGGGTCCCAGCCGTCGGGGCAGGTGCCCAGGCCGAAGTAGTCACTGCCGTCGAGGTGCCACTTGCCGATGTAGGCCGTGTGCAGGTGGGCGTCGCGCAGGCGCTGGCCGATGGTGGGCACGTTGGCGGCCAGTGCGAGACTGTTGGCCCAGCCGCCGTTGCCGTGCGGCCAGACGCCGGTGAAGAGCGCGGCGCGTGCCGGTCCGCAGACCGGCTGGCAGGTGTAGGCGCGCTCGAAACGCACGCCCTGGCTGGCGAACCGGTCGAGGCACGGCGTGCGCATGGCCGGGTTGCCGTAGCAGCCGACCATGTCCCAGCGCTGCGTGTCGGTCATGATGAAGACGATCCGGCGCGGTGTGTCCATAGCCCCATACCGTAGTCGCCGCGCCAGCCGGCGTCAACCCCCGCCGCGGCCGATCAGGCGTCGCGGGGGGGCGAAAGCCAGGCGGCAGACGTGTCTGTGTTTGGCGAGAGTCAAGTCCGACGGGCCGTCAAGCGGTATGAGAAGGCAGGGTAAGACCCCATCGATGGGAGGGACCGAAGCCGCTAACTTGGTGCTTCGCGCTAGAGGAGAAATGAACTGCGCAACAACCCGGAAACAATGTGCTTAGTCTCTGATTGGTGAAGGACGACGACATGAAGACAACCGCGACAACAGACAGGGCCCGAACAAGGCTGAATCCGCCGCCGCGCGGAACCGAGTTTGCCACCCGACGCATCGTGATCTCGAACCCGTTTGGCCTCCACCTGCGCCCAGTCGCCCTCTTCGTCAGGACGATGCGGCAGTACGAGGCCGACGTGGTGGTCGGTAGGGACGAAGGCCCTGCCGTGGACGGCAAGAGCATGCTGGAGGTCCTCACGCTTGGCATCCAGTGTGGCGATACGCTCACGGTTGCCATGGAGGGGCCGGATGCGGCGGAAGCCGCTGCCGCCGTCGAGACGCTTTTCGCCGGTGCGTTGGGACGATCCAACGCAGATGCCATGGTGATGTCGAACAGCGCGCAATCTCGCACGGCAAGACAGGAGTGTGTTCGAGTCTGTGCGTAGGAAGGCGCGAGTGGTCGCGCCGATCCTCCCGTCCGCGGAGCGGCCGGGCCACCTGTGGAGCGGCCGGGCCACCTGCGGAGCGGCCGGGCCACCCGCGGAGCGGCCGGGCCACCTGCGGAGCGGCCGGGCCACCCGCGCAATCCTCCCGTCCGCGGAGCGGCCGGGCCACCTGTGGAGTTCATGTAAGGTGGCCCGTGCGCTCCGCGCACGGGATGCCCCGCTACTCCTGGCGACACACGTTCCCCTGCGCGTCTTTCCACGGTTCTCTGATCCACACCCATTCCTCCGGCGTACGGCAGAGGCCGGCACGCACGGGGTTCATTCGAATGTAATGTGCTTTCTCCAAAAATTCCTCATCGCTGCGCAACCGGTGGTCGAAGTAGTTCTCCTGCCAGACCAGTCCGCGCATCCGCGTCTGGTACCTCTTCCAATCGCCGATCACGCGGCTCATCGCTTTGTCGGGCGGGAAACTAGCGATCATATGCGCATGATCAGGCATGAGCAGAATCAGCCAGACGTACCAGCGGCCCTGGACGTGGTAGAACGCGGCGGAGTCCAGCAGCTGTGGGGCAAGCGCTGGGGCAGTCATGCCGAGACGGGCGTGCTTCTCCAGACGCAGACGAACGTGAAAGCGCGAACCTGCCGGGACCCAACCGGGGAGTGTGTGATGCAGTTTTCCCTTGATGGGGCTCATAGCGTCGACAATCCTCCCGTCCGCGGAGCGGACGGGCCACCTGCGGAGCGGCCGGGTCACCTGCGGAGCGGCCAGGGCCACCTGCGGCATCATACGCAACTGTGCTCCGGGCACTCCCACGGTGCCCCCAGTACGCTCCCAAGGTGGCCCGCGCGCTCCGCGCGCGGGTCCGCCTACACCTGCCACACCAGCAGCGCGAACAGGGCGAGGAAGAGCGCCGCCGTGGCGAACTTGACGGCGGCGGCGTGGCGATGCAACCCGCGCACGAGCGCGTCGCTCCGCAGGCCGCGGTAGACCAGGACGAAGATGACCGCCAGCGGCGCCACGAAGGCCAGATTGTAGGCGGCAAGCAGTCCGAGCATGGCCGGTCGCGCGTAGCCCGCCTGCCAGAGGTAGGCAATTGTCGGGAGATAGCCCTGGCCCGTGCAGGCCAGTTCCAGTACGCTCACGAGCACCGCCATGCCGAAGGCCGCGACCACGTAGCGTCTCAGGCGCACGCCGCCGCGGATCGTGGCGTGAATGCCGTCCTTCAGCACCGCGGGCAGCTGCAGCGTCATCTCCGCCAGTCGTCCCTGCCGGCAGCGCACGCCGTCGCGCAGGTTGAGCAGCGCCAGCACCAGTGTCAGGCCGGCGATCGCCAGCTTGAGTATCAGCGACAGCACCGGCACGGATGCGAGCCGGCCGACGATCTCGCGCAACCCGAGTCCGATCGCGAAGTACGTCACGAACACGCCCGCGATGAAGGCCGCGCCGACCTGCAGCAGTTCCCGTGGCGTGCGCCGCGCGAGCTGCAGGTAGGAGAGGAAGAAGATCAGCGTCGCGAAGGCGCACGGGTTGATGCCGTCGAGCAGGCCGGCGAGGATCACCAGCGGTAGCCCCGTGCCGCGGCCGCGCGCGCGCAGGGGCTCGGCCGCCTCGGCGACCTCCGTGTCGGACGGGTACCACGCCGCCGCCGCAACCCCGGCCGACGCCTCGACCAGGCGCATCAGCGCATCGGGCGTGATCGCGCCTCGCACCAGCGCGCCGCCGCCGCCGAAAACGGCGGGCGCCACCAACCGGTTGCGCGTCGGCACCGCGAAGCGTGCGCACAACGCCTCGTTCAGTTCCTTGGCCCGCTGCAGACCGATGTCGTGATCCTCGATCACCACCCCCGGAGCTGCCGTGCGCAACTCCGCCAGCCAGCGCGACACGCGGACGCAGTCCTGGCAGCCCGTCTGGTGGAAGAAGACCAGCCGCGTGCCGGCCGCTGCGGCCCGACGCGCGACGCTGGCCTGTGCGCCGGCTGCCGCCGTGCCGCCGTCGGTGCGTGCCCGGAACAGGATGGCGTTGGTGTCCGTGTTGACCGGGGCCCGGTCGCCCAGCGCGCGTTCCAACTCCGTGAAAGACTCCTCGTCTCCGCCCTCCACGTACGGCAGAAGCAGGCGGAAGGCCGGTCCGAGAGTCCGCTGGTTCTCGATCATGAACCGTGTGGCCAGTTCGCGTGAACGGTGCCCGGGCGGCAGACTGGCCAGCGCAGCGGCCAACTGGCCGAGGTCAATGCTGCGCCGGCCTTCCAGCAGGGCCAGTCCAGCGCCGATCCGCACCGCGGTATCGCTCTCCTTCTCCCATAGCCGGCGCATCACGGCCGGCGGCACGGCGACACGCGCCGCCGATGCATCGGACCATTCGTTGTAGGAACCCGCCTCGCGCATCACACTCTCGGCCGAGAACCGGATCTGCCAGTGACCGCTGTACGTCTTCGGCGCGGCGGCGGCAACGACCACCTCACGCACCAACGGTGACGCATCGGCGGCGACCTCCTCGACGCGGCCCACGAAAAGATCGGGCCAGGCGAGCGAGAACGCACGCCAGGCAGCACGCCGGATGAGCGGATGGTCGTCCTTCAGGTACGCCTCCACCTGTGGCCTGTCCTCGTCCTGGGCGACCGACGCCAGCAGCACGAGACCGAGTACGCGCAACGGCTCCCGCTGTGCCGGCGCGATCAGCGTCACGGCCCATCTGCGCAGGGCTTCCTTGCGTGCAGGTTCGGCGCTGTCCAGCCGGTAGTAGAACCACTCCGAGATGTCGGTTGGCTGCAGTAGCGCATCGGACGCAACGAGTGCCTCAAATGCCGCACCCATGCTCTCGGCGGTCGGAACCGACGTCGAGAAGGGGTCCGGATCGTCGCCTGCCAGAAGCGTGCTCAACGCGGTCGTGCGTACATCGGCGGCCGGATCGCGCAGCAGTCGGCGCAAGAGCGCAAGCGCGTTGGTCGACGAAGCGGCCTTCAGGTCGCCCGCGAGCTGCTCCCGCTGTTCCGTCGGTAGACTCTCGATGTCGGCCGTCAACCGTTCCTGGGCATCGGCCGCGCCGCCTTTTGCCAAAGCCATGGCCGCCGCACGGCGCACGCGCGCGTCGGGCGACCGGAGCATCAGCGCGCGTGCTTCGGTGACCAGGTCGGTCATATCAGCCTGGGACGTGGACGCGGTCGATGCATCGGCCGCAGTGTTCGTCACTGCCGTCCCGGCGGCCGGCGGGACATCGGCGAGGAAGGCGCCGAAGAGGTCATCGGAAGTAGCGGTCGGCGGAGGGCTGGGCGTGGCGGCCAGCGGAAGGGCGGAGGGTGGAGGCGGAGCGACAGCAGGCGGGATCGCGGCGGGAGCAGGCGGCGTGGGGGTGTCGAACGCGTCGAACAGGTCGTCCACGGACGTACGCGCGGCGGGCGCCGCAGGCGTGACGGGCGTTGCCGTCGCGCGTGGCGGTGTGCGCCGCGCGGCCGACGCGTGCAGCGCGATGCTCTCCAGGACGGCCAACTGCTGTTCCGCGTCGCCGGACTGCAGGGCGTGCAGCAACGCGGCCTGATTGGCCGCCATGCCCGCGCCTTTGCGCGCCAGGATGCGCAGGGCCGTGCAGCTCACGTCGTGATCGGCATGCGTGGCGAACGAGCGCACGAGCGGCATGTGCCGGGCGTCGCCCTTCTCCTGGATGGCGGCCAGTACGCCGAGCAGCAGGTCGGCCGGCTTATCTCGCAAGGCCGGACTGAAGCTGGCGGGGAAGGGCTTCTCCAGCGCGACGATCAGCCCAACCACGGTGGCCTTGAGCTCGTCCTGCTCCAGGAACAGCTTCTCCAGCGTGACCATCGCGGCCTGGCGTTTCGTGACCGACAGCGCCTTGACGGCGTTGAGCCGCACGAACGGGTCACTGTCGCGCGCCAGCGCCTCGAGCCGGTCGGCCAGCGCGCTGGGCTTCATCTTGGCGGCGGCTTCGAGCGCGGCCACGCGTACGCGCCAGCGCGGATCGTCCAGCGCCGCGCGCAGCGCGGCCTGCGCGGCGTCGCGGTCGGCCACGTTGGGAAGTCCGGTCAGGGCCGCGATGGCCAGGGCTTCGTCGGTGTGGCACGCGAACGCGCACAGCACCGCGGTGCCGGCTTCGCCGGGACTGCGTCCGAGCGCCGTGAGCAGCGCGTGCAGGACGTCGGTGTTGCGCTCGCGTGTCGTCTGCGCGGCGAGCGTCTGCGACACGTCCTGCCCGCCGGCCAGCACCGCCGCCTCCACGGCCGCCTCGCGGATCAGCGCATCGGCATCATCGAGGAACAGGCGCACCACCGGCGCCGCCGGACGACCCGCGCGCCCCAGCTGGTTCAGCGCTTTGGCCCGCGTGTCGGGCGTGCCGAAGACGAGGTGGTGCGCCAGCGCCGGACCGTCGATGCCGGGCAGGATCGGCATGCGAACCGCCAGCCGGACTTCCTCGAGCCGCTTGCGCATGCCCTCCGGCAGGTCGGGGTGAGCGTCGGCGAAGGCGTCCAGCGCGGCGCGGCAGGACGCGCCGGCTTGCGTCAGTTCGCGCACGGCGCGCGCCGCGCGGTCACGATCAGCACCAACCAGATCGTTCAGGAGCGCGGCGACCCGGTCGGGCGTCAGTGAGGCGAACAGGCCGTCGCTGACGCTGTTGGTGGCCACCTGCCACGCCTGCCAGCGCTGCCACGCGGCGGCATTTGCCGACGCGGCCGATTCCGCCCACGGGTCAAAGCCGCGTGTCTCGCCGGCCAGTTCCTCAAGGAGGTCGAGCGCGCCGAGACGGACAGCCAGTTCCGGGTGCCGCAGCGCGGTGACAAGCGGCGCGCGGATGTCCGAACCATGCGCGGCGACGTAGCGGCGCACCGCCGTGCGCACCGTCGTCTCGCCCATGGCCGCCAGCAGGAACGGCCAGTCGTTTGTGCCCGGTCGCCCCTGCTCAAGTGCGTCGAGCCGACGCGCCATGTCCGGCGGCGGCGCGCTGGCCGTGGCAGGTGTCAGCGCGCGCGCCAGCACGCTGCGCAGCTGGGTTGCCGGCATGAATCCGTTGATGCGCCGGATCTCGCGGCCATCCGGTCCTGCGATCACCAGCGTGGGCACGCTCTCAACCTGCAGTTTGAGCGCCAGCGCGCGGTCACGATCCACATCGACCTCCGCGCGTGCGAACCCTTCGACCACCGGGCGCACATCCGGTGACCCCAGTTCGATGCGCAGGCGGGCGCACCACCCGCAGCCGGATGAATGGAAGAAGATCAGCACCGGCTTGTCGGTGGCTTCGGCCTCAAGCAGCGCCGCCTGCATCGTCGGCCGCCAGGTCAGCGGCAGGCTCACCGGGAGGCCGTCCGCTGCGTTGGTTCCGATGTTGAGCGGCGCGAGGCCGCCATAGGGCGACTCGTCCGGCCGCGCGGGAATGGCGGCGGCCGCGCACACGAGCAGGAGCCAGGCTGCAGCAGTTAGGTCGCGGGTTTTCATCAGTGAAGCAAGGCGTAGACGAGCACGTTGACGTTGACGTCGAGCGAGTTGACGATCTCGTTACCGCCGCAGCAGCAACACCCCTCGGTGTGGGCCGTGTCGTTCAGGCCGTGTGCCGAGTAGATCAGCACGAGCTTGCCGTCGTGCTGGAGCCCCTCAAGCTGCGGCACGCTGCCGGCGTGCCGCAGTTCCAGCTTCTTGATCTCCTTGACGGTGCGGAAGACCGGGTGGGTCATGGGAATGGGATCCAGTGTCTTGTCGTCGAGCACCTGCCGCAGTTCGCGGCGGAACGCGCGGTCCCACTCCTTGCTCGAACACCCGGCCGACGCCAGCAGGAACCCGCCGCTGGTGAGGTAGCGCTTGAGGTTGTCGCGCTCCTGTTTGTCGAGATGGAAGTCGCTTTCGCCGGTCATCACGACAAAGGGGAAATGGAACAACTCGTCGGAGCCCAGCTTGACGCTCTTGAAGCGCCGCTCTGTGGTGATGCTTGTGCTGCGCTGCGCGGCGCCCACGAATTCATCGCTGAAACACCGCGAGGTGTTGTTGCCGCCATAGATCAGGTTGGCGCATTGTATCGCGCCCTCGCGTCCCGCCGCGACCGAGGAGGCCAGGCAGAGGAGCAGGGCCAGCACACCGGAGAAAGGGTTCAGGGTTCGGGGTGCAGGGTTCAGGGGGCGGTGGCAGGTGGAGGGTGGAAGGTGCAGCATCCAACGCCCCGGGGATCTCTGAATCCCGGTCTGGGAACCCGGGGCATGGGGCTCGGGTTTCGGGTGAGATGAGAAGCAGGGCGCTGGGCCCGCCAAACCGCAGATTGACGAAGGTCGAACCGCAGAACACCGAAGTGCCTCCGGTCGACGCCGATGGCCACTTCGACATTCGAAAATCGACATTCGGCAATCTGCGGTTCCCTCTTCCTGTCCATCTGGCCGCAGGCCGAACCCTGAACCCTGAACCCTTGTTCTCATGATCTATTCCCCCGTCCCGAAATACCTCTTCACCGCATCCTGATACTTCGCCGGCAGCCATTCCGGCATCACCGCCGGGCCGCGCGTGGCGGCCGGCGCGGCTGCGCCCAGCCTCTCGGCGACGGGCGTGCCCGTCTCCGCACCGCCGCCGGCGCCGGTTCCGCCGGCGCCGCGGCTGCCTGTGACGCCGCCCCGGCTGGGTGTCGCGAACGTCCCGCGCGGCGGCCCAAAGGTGGGGATGTTGAGCGGCGTATTGCCGGACATCCAGTAGCCGTCGTCCGGCGTGCCGCCGATCCCACCGGCCGTGCTGCCGCCTTCACCGGGACCGGGCTGGGTGCCGCCCGAACCGCGCAGAATCGAGGCGAGCATCTGCGCCAGCGTGGACTCGACATTCTCCGACACCTTGAATCGCGGCTGCTTGCCCTGACACATGCCGCCAAAGCCTTCGCCCTGGCACCGGCTCACAAGGGCCTCGAGCTTGTCGAGGGCCGCGCGCGCCTGCGCATGTGACTCCGGTGCGGAGGTGTTGCGCGCGGCCGCGGCGGCATCCAGCATGTTGGTCGCGGCGCCACAGGCCACGCTCGCATTGGCGAATGCGCCGGCCGACGTCCGCAGTTCGACGAATGCGTCCGGCAGTTCGGCGGCGCGCCGGCGGAGCTCGCGCACGAACGCATCCAGGCGACGTTCGTTTTCGGCCTGGCGCTCGCCCAGCACCGGCAGCTGCTCCCGGTCCTCGGGCCGTGTGCTGAAGGCGATGCCGGCCAGTCGGCGTTCGAGCAACCGCTGATGCTCCAGCAGCGCGCGGAAGTCGCCCGCCAGCATCAGTACGCGTGCCGCCGCCTGCGCGAGTTCGGCCTCTGCGACCTGGTCGCGGATCTGCCCTGCGTGATCGCCGAGCCCTGCGAGGATGTGCTCCGCCGTGGCTTCGAGCCGCGCAATGCCGGGCTGTGCGGCGTCGAGTTCGGTGGTCCAGCGGTCGAAGTCGTCCTGCATGCCGCGCAGCGTTTGGGCTAACTGCTGTTCCATCCGGTAGATGGGGAAATCCTGCGCCAGTTGCCGCGCCAGTTCGCCGACGCCGTGTGCGGCCGCGCGCGCGTGCGCCAGCGCTTCGGCTTGCTCCTTCGCGGGCGCGCCGGCCTGCGCGAGGTCGCGCATCTCGCGCAACGCCTGCCGCCAGGCTTCGGTCTGCACCGCCAGCATTTGGAAACGTTCGGCAAAGTGTTCCATGGTTGTGCGCGTGCGCAGCATGGCGGCGTAGTCCCCGTCGGAAATGATGCGCACCGTGGCCACCTCCGACGCCGCCAGGCCAGCGAGCGAGGGGTTGCTGTCCGCGGCCTCGAGGTAGAACTCCAGCGTCTGCCCGGGCGTGACGCCCAGTGGCCCGAGCGCCAGCTCGCGACGGAACTCGGCGTGCCGGCTGCCCGGATCGACGGGTACGGCCTCGGCGCGGTCGCGGAACCCAACCACGGCGCGCAGCACGTCCGCGCGTCGCAACCCCAGGTCGTCCTCCGCCGCACCGACCACCGGCAGGCGCGACGACGGCGTGGCCAGCGCAAACGGCGGCGGCTCGCTCAGGGTCACCGCCGGGGGCAGGTCCGGCCGAACGTGCTGGACGAGCCGCAAGGGCTGTCGGCAGGGCGTGCCGCGTACGTCCCGGATCACGGCTTCGAGCTCGGCGTTCCGCTCGAGTGTCCAGGTGAACGCCATGGCCTGGCTTCCCGCGGACTGGCCCGCGACTTCGGCCAAGCCACTGCCGTCAGCCGCGCGCAGCCGCAACGAGCCGTCCAGCAGCGGCCGATTGCTGGCGATGTGGAGGGTCAGGCGCGTGCCCGCCAGCGCCCGCAACGGCTCGCGCCCGGCGACACGCTCCTCGCGCGGCAGACCGCTGTAGGCGGGCGGCTCGACGGTCAGCACGGCGGCGGCAATCAGCGGTTGCAGGCGCAGGTCGACCACCTGCCACGTGCTGCGTGCGCGCGGCGTGGCGAAGCAGAACGAGACCGGCTCCACGACCTGCTCGAGCCGCTGACCGAAGCGTGCCGGTGTCTCCTGAAAGCAGACGGCGCGGTGTGCGCGGTCGCCGACGCGCGTCACCAGCCACACGGGACCACGTACGGCGCCGCCGCTGATTGTCACCGTCAGGTTGGTGCTGCCACCATAGGCCACGACCGGATGCGCTGGAGTGACGGTGAACCGCAGGCGCGACCACGGCGGGATGTCCTCGGAGGGTCGCAGCACGCGCCGCGCAGACGTGCGCATGGCCTCCGGGTGCACGAGCCCGGCCAGCCCGCACACGGCCAGGACTGCTGCCGCAGCTGCCGCCGCGCGTGCGACGCGACGCCACGGCAGTCGTTGCGCCGGCCGGAGACCGACGAGCAGCGCGGTCGCCCGGCCGGCTGCCAGCGTCACCAGCCAGGTGTGCAGCGGCGCGGCGGCGCCATCGCCGGCCGGCGCCTGCCGCAACAGCTCCCATGCGCCGAACACGGGACGGCGCTGCGGCGCGACCTGGGCGTCGACCGCATGCGCCAGGGCCGCATCGCGGCAGCGCACCACACGCGCCAGTCCGGCGAGCGCGGCCAGACCCGTTGCCGCCGCAGCGGCCAGACCGGGCACGCGCCTCGCCGCTTCCTCAGGCGCAAAGAGCAGATCCGCCAGCACGGCCAGCAACAGCGCCACGCCGGCCACCGACAGGGTGTCGAGAACAGCGGCGAACAGCAGCCCCGCCTGCCAGGTCGAGCGGGCGCGGCGCAACGCGCGGCGAAAGGTCTGTATGGATGGACGCGTGATCATCACGACAGTCCCCCTCTTCTCCTCAGGAACCACTCGAGCCCGAAGCACCCCGTCATCAGCAACAGCCACATGGCGCGATCCCAGCGCGGCTCCCACACGGTCTCCGCGTGCGCACCGGCCGTGGGTTTCGGGTCGAGCGCGGCCACGACCGCGGCCAGGTCGGTGGAAGCGACCGCACGGCCGCCGGAATGCGCCGCCAGGCGTGCGAGAAACGCGGGGTCTGCCGACAGGGCGTCGTTTTCGCCGGCCGCCGGCCGCACGACGACCGTGACGCTTGCAGCCGCCGCGCCGTTGGTTGTCGTGCTGCCGGCTACGTGCAGGGCCAGCTGGTAGGCGCCCGGCGCGTCGGGTTGCCAGAGCGCGTCCCATAACCGCGATGCGCCGGGCACGGGTGCGAGCGCCAGCGTGCGCGCAGGCTGACCGTCACGCCACACCTGCACGCCCGGTGCGCCGCTTGGTGTCGCCGCGCGGCCGCGGACGCGCAGTCGCACCGACGCGCCCACGTCAGTGACATGCGCGTCGGCCTGCAGCGCGTACTCCTGTCCCGGCAGGAAGTCGCCGCCCATCGCGGCCCACTGTAACAGTTGTGACCAGAAGCGCGCGTAGGCGTCGGAGGCTTCGACGACTTCGGGGAAGAAGCTCCATTGCCACAGGCCGTCGCCGCCGACGCTGACCGTCAGACCCTTGCCGAGACGCCGCGACGCCACGAGCGGCAGGCGGCGGCCGCCATCCACAGCCTCGGCCAGTACCTGCACGAAGGCACCGGCCGGCCGCCCCGGCTGCATCTGGCGCAGCGGCGGCAACACCTGCCACAGGCGGTCGTCCGCGGCGGGCAGCAACTCGCCGAACAGTCCCGCCTCCTCGCCGGCCGTCGTCGGCGCGATGCGAAACGCGCCCTCCACGGGGGCATCCCATGTCAACGGTTCGAGCGGCTCCAGTTCGGCAATGGGCTGACGGCTGGGCTTGCCGCGCGTGAAGAGCAGGCAGCCGCCATGATCGCGGACGAAACGCTGCAGCCGCGCGATGCGCTCGGCGGTGAGAAAGTACTCGGCGCCGCGGCCGATCGCCACCACGTCGTAGGTATCCAGTTCGTCGTCGGTGTCCGGGAAACCGGCGTGTGCGGCCTCCTGTGCGCTGGCCAGGTCGCTGTCCACGCGGAAGAAGCGGTCGGATGCGAGGCGATACACGCTGGTCACGTCCGTTACCGGCAACTTGCGCAGCAGTTGCACGAGGAACTTGCTGTCCCAGAACGGCTCACCCTCGATCAGGAGCACGCGCAGGCGCGTGTTGAGCGTGAGCAATCCGATGGCGGCGCGGTCCGTGTCCGGCCGGCTGTCGCCCGGTCCGCCGACGAGTTCCGCCGTGAGCGGCAGGTAGCCGGCCTGCAGCGGCGCTGTGATCTCGAGGCGCACGCGACGGCGCTGGCCGTCGGCGAGTTCGACGGCCTGGCTGGCGAGGATACGGCCGTCCGGCGCGCGCACCTGGATGGTCGGCCGCACGTTGCCCAGGCCGGAGTTGGCGGCGTCCACGAGCAGCGGTGTCGGCTGTCCGCCGAAGGCCACGATGTGGCGCCGCACGGCTGTCAGCTCGAGGTCGGGTGTGCGTACGGCGCCGCCCAGCGCCACCGTATAGACCGGCACGTTGCGCGCGCCGGCACGCTCGGCGGCATCGGCGTGGCCCGAGGCGCCAACCTGCCGGCCGTCGGACAGCAGCAGCACGCCGTTCAGCGCGGCGCCGCGCGCCGCGGCGCGGTCCAATGTGGCCTGCAGCGCCCCGAGGATGTCGCTGGCCGGGCCGTCGGGCGCCGCGGCGTCCAGCGTGGCAGGTGTCGCGTCGAGTCCATCGGCGAAGGTGGCCATGTCCACAACCGAGGGCAGGGCCGAGAGGTGGCGCGCCTGGCGCGCCAGCGCCACCGCCGCCTGCCAGCGCGAGCGGCCGTCAACGTCGGCCACGGCCATGCTGCGACTGCGGTCGACCAGCACGGTCCAGCGCTGTCGCGCCGGCTCGGACCGCTGCCGCCAGCGGCCGGGGTTGAGCGCGATCACGGCGAGGCACGCCACGGCCAGTGCGCGCAGCGCGGCGATCACGAGCCGCCGCCACCGGCCGCAGCCGGCCGACGACCGCCACGCCAGCCACGCGCCCAGGCCGACGGCCAGTGCCGCAGCCAGCAGGAGCAACTCTATGGAGAAGAGTGGGTTCATGGGTGGCCGGTGGCCGGTGGGGCGGGTGGAAGGTGGGAGGTGGGGGGTGGGAGAAGAGAGGTGGCAGGTGGCAGGTGGGTGGGGGCGAATCCGGCCATTACGGAAGCGGTGATAGCGACTAGGGATTCGCCTTCGTCAGGGTGCGTGCAGTATGGACCGACGCTTTCGCGAACAGTGGAACCGGTTCTGGTTGTGTTCCGCCACTCGCTCAGGCTGTCGTGAAGACGTTCCAGCATTTTGCCGCATATCTCATAGGCGGTGTCGAGTTCGGCCCACCGGGATGCATCGATGTAGCCTTTTGCGTGGGCCATGTCCAGGTGGTGTTGCGTTTCCCGCACCTCGCCTTTGGCCCGATCGACGGCTTCGATGTAGATGTTGGTGTGTCTGCTTCCCCATCCTTCAGCGACGATGGCGGGTGCGGCATTAGAGGATCGTCGAACTTGTGCCCCCAGTTCGTACAGTTCAAACTTCGGGAAACGCAGACTCTCTTCATGTACCGCAAGATGCAGCCGTCGCAGTTCCTGATACACTCTCAGATCCCGAAATGAGTTCAACTGTGCCATCGTCGCGACCTTCCGTCTCCTGCCACCCACCCGCCGACTTCCACCCTTCACCTTGATCCCACCCCCCGCCGCTCACCTGCCACCCGCGGCCCCGCCGGCCGACCACGCGACCAGCCCCTCGATCAGCGCGCATGCCGCGACCGCGCCCAGCAGCCACGGCCAGAGCGGCAGGCCGTCGCGCAGGCGGCGCACGTCGACGCCGCTGCCGGCCACGGCGGCCCCGGCCGTGCGCACGGCGCCAGGCGGCGTGGCGCGCAGATCCGATTCCTCCGCCGGGAAGTTCACAACCGCATGGGTCTCGCATTCGTCGCCGCGCAACCAGCGATAGAGCCCCGGCAGCGGCGGTGTGGCGCTGACCAGGCGCCCGTTCTCCATCGTCACGGGCAGCGTCGCGCCGGCGTCGTTCACGAGCGTGGCGGCGCCAGCCGCCGCAAGCGGGCGTCGCACGCGGCCGCCCGAGGCCGTCTCCGTGTCGGCGCGCGACGGCGTGGCGCGACTCGTCAGGAGCAACTCGCCCAGCAGGCAGACAAACTCCGGTTGCGTGGCGAAGGCACCCGAGGCGGCGTCGAGCGGCACGTTCCAGAACCAGCGCGCGCCGCCTGTGGCAGGTGTATGACGCGCGAGCGCCGGCACGCCATCGGCATAGGCCAGGATCACATCGTCGGCCGGCAGCGCGTCGGGCGCGAGTTGCAGCCGACTGCGCACCCGCGAGCGAGCCGGGTCGCCGCGGCCCCCGTTTTCGAACACGCGCAGCAACGGATCGTCCGGCCGGCGGCACACGAGCGTCAGGCCATCGGGGTGCCTCTCACGCAGGAGCGGCGTGGCGCCCGACGGCGGGATGTCCAGCAGGCTGGCCAGCGCGGCCGGCGCGACGCCCGCCGCGGGCGCGACGACGAGCGTGCAGCCGCGGCGCGCGGCGGCCACGAGCGCGTCCGAGCCGCTGCCGTCCCAGCCGGCAAGCAGAAGGGCATCGAACGACGCGGCGTCCGCGCCGAGTTCCGCCAGCGTCGCCGGCAGTACGCGCGCCCAGTCGAGACTGCGCAGCGCGCGCGTCCAGGCCGGCGCATACGCGGGATCGCCGCCGATCATGCCGACGCGCAGATGCGGCTGCACCTCGACGACCAGCCAGCGCCGATCGTCTCCGGGGAACGCGTCCTCGTCCAGGCCGGCTTCGATGGCCAGGCTGTGGGCGGCAGCGGACGGCAGGGCGAAGGTGGCGTTGGCCGCGCCCCACGGCGCGATCACCACCTGCCGCGACTGGCGAGTCTCCCCGGCGGCGAGGAAGACCGTGCGGTTGGCCGGCGCGGACGCGAAGTTGCGCACGTCGACGGTTACGGTCAGCGGCTCCCCGGCCAGCGGCGCAGGCGGCTGAACAGCCACGGCGGCCACGGCCGCGTTCGGGGTGTCGCCGTTGCCCACGCGCACGTACGAGAGCGTGATGTCAGGCGGTGCCGCTGGCGGCTGCGACCACGTAGTGCGTTGGAAATCGGAGATCACGACGACTTCGCGCCGGCCGGTCTGCGGGCGGAGCAGGTCGATGGCCAGCGCCAGGGCGGCGGCCGGACTGCCGGCCTCGGGTCGCGCGCCCGCGCGACGCAGCGCATCGCGCAGTCCCGCCAGGTTGACGGCCATTTCGGGAAAGACCGCCTCGGGCTCGGCGCGCAGCCAGACCACGTTGGCCGTGTCGCGGTTGCCGAGGCCGCGCAGGACTTCTTCCGCTTCGGCGCAGGCCGCGCCGAAGCGCGTCTGCCCGCCTTCGGCGTACGCCATGGAGGCGGTGGCATCGACGATCACCACCACATGCCGGCCCGCCCCGGCGGCGGGCGCCTGTCGGCCGGAGAAGAGCACGGGCCGGAGGAACAGGCCCACGGCAGCCGCCACCAGCAGCGTGCGCAGCGCCAGCAGCAGCCAGTCCTTGGGCCGGCGCAAACGGATCGTGGAACGCACGGCCCGGCGCAGCAGTTCAGTCGACCCGAACAGCAGTTTCGGCGGCCGGCTGCGCGCAAAGAGATGCAGCAACAGCGGCAGCGCGACCAGCACGGCCAAGGGCAGAAGTGCGCGGTTGTCGAAGGCCAAGGTCATTTGGAGGGGTGGAAGGTGGACGGTGGGAGGTGGAGACAATGGAGTGAACAGAGCGAAACACGCGAGGTGGCCCGGCCGCTCCGCGGACGGGAGGCGTCGAGAAGGCATCCGCAGGCCCCAACTCCAATTGGGGCCCCGGCTCGGCTCTGGAGGCGTTCGTTGTTCAAGGGGGTGCTACTTCCTGAACTCATCAAAGAATCGTTCGTCCACGTCGTAGGTTCGCTTCGGAATCAGGCCGATCTCATAGCGCTCGAACAGATCGACCAGGGCATCTCCGTCAACGAGTTCGATCGGCGGCACACCGTCGCGCCGCGCTTCCTTCTTCGCCTCAAGGGTGAATGTGCCGGTGGTGATTATTATGCCCTTACGAGGTACTGGCGCGCCCAGTGAACCTGGTTCTTGATACGCGATTGGCCGTTCTTGTTGACGGCTTCCTGCTCCGACTCAGATACCTCAGCCAACTCAACCGAACGGTCGACGATCTCGGCAGGCGTACCTGACCCACCCGATTCAGCGAGGAGTCGCAGAATCGGCTTGAAAAAGCGAATGAATTCCGGACCTATTGGTGACTTCATGGTATGTGACCTACTCCTGCGTCCAAGACCCGGTAACGAAGAATGAACAGCAGTCGCGCGCGGGACACGTGCATGTCGCGTGCGTGGGCGGCATCGGTCCCGTGCGCGGAGCGCCCGGGCCACCCGCGAGGCAATCCCGAGTGGGTGACTGCACCACAACGCCTGCGCTGCCGGCGTCTGTCCAGACGGCGGCTCATCGGCGCTGCCAGCCGCAGCGCCGGTGCCGTGGGTTCGGTCGTTGCTGATCGTCGGGGCGCAGGCATGCGTTGTCTCCTCAAGGCGCCGAGATGAGCGGCTCCGCATCATTCCGGCCTTCGTGGTGTGGATCCCAATCGTGCTTTCAGCCGAAGCGGGCGGGGCTTTGGGGACTTGAGGCGTGCCTGCCGCTTGATCTCGCGTTTTCGGGCGTCTTCGACCAATACGAGGGTGCGCTGCCATTCCTCGTTCAACAGCGCCTTGAAGCGCTCGATGGCGGGGTGCGGTGGCATGAGCGGCGACTTGCGTTGAATCGTTCCCTGCGCGTTCTGGTAGTCCCACAGCAGTTCGATGTAGTCGCCGCGGCGCTCCTTGGGGATCACGATCGGCGGCAAGCCGCCCCGCAGCACCGGAATGTTGGCGATCAGCCGCGCCACGCGTCCGTTGCCATCGAAAAACGGATGGATCCGCACGAACCCCATGTGCGCCCGGACATAGGCTTCGATGGCGGTTGTCGGGCGGTGCGCCGCATCAAGGGTGCGATTGAACTCCACCAACCAGCGTTTCATGAGGTGCGGCACGTCCAACGGGTCGGCGTAGGTCTTGTAGGCGACCCGGCCGTTGACCACGCCGGTGGTGCCGTTGTCCGACTGCTTCCAATCCCCGACGGGATTCAGCACATCCAGTGGTGAGGGATCCATCACCGCACGATGCAGGGCAAACAGGTCTTCCTCCGTAACAGCCGGCCGACGCAGCATCCGGTAAACCAGATTGATGGCCCGGGCATGCCCGTAGACTTCCTGATGCTCACGCAGCGGCTTGCCGCGGATCGTAAGCCCCAACTCCAGCACCTTGACCGTTTCGCCCAGCGTCAACGTGTTCCCTTCAATGGCGGTGGAGTCGTGCGTCCAGCAGGCGGCGACCTGTTTCAGAAGTTGCTCGCGGATATCTGGCGACAATCCCTCGTAGAAGAGCTGGCTGCCGCGCTTCGTGCGGCGACGCTTGGCAAACGAGAATACGGCGTTATGCGTGACCGTAAGCCCGTGTTTCCTGTTCAGACCCTCCGCAACCTGCCGGTACGATCCACCTGCCTCAAGCCGGGCGAGAATCTCGTCCGTATAGGGAATCAGTTTCGACTGGAAGGGCTTTCCGGGCATTGTAACCTCTAAATGGATATCAACCAGGTAACTGTAACGACTTCTTGAGCCGTTCTGCAATCAATATGTCGTTACGGGCTCAGTGGGCGTGGCTCCTGTTACTTCGCCAACCTGTCAAACAGCGGGTAGTACGACGCGTCGGTGCGGGCGAGGCAGTAGTCCACCTGACGGCGGGTGGAGAGCTGGCGCAGGGCGTTGATGTGGTCCTGCAGCGCCGCGCGGTAGCGAGGCCGGATGCTCTCCACGTGCGCGACCACGCGCCGGCCGTCCTCCATGTCCACGAACGTGGCCAGGCCGCGGTCGGGCAGGTCGCACTCGTCCGGGTGCAGCACGTGGAAGAGGTGCACGCCGAACCCGCGGTGCAGATACGGCGCGAGCGCGTGGAAGATGGCGGCCGGGTCGTCGAAGAAGTCGGAGATCACCACCAGCGTGCCGCGACGCGCCAGCAGCGGGAAACTGCGCCGCAGGGCCGCGGCCAGCGACGTGCGGTTGCCGGGCTTGTTGCGCTCGAGCGCCAGCAGCAGGTTGTGCAGGTGGCGGGTGGTGCCGCCGGGCGGGAAGAACTGGCGCACGTGGTCGTCGAAGAGCTGCAGCGACACGCGGTCCGAGCCGCGCACCACGAGCCAGCAGAGCGCCGCGGCGAAGAACGAGGCGTAGTCGAGTTTGGAGTGCGGCGCGCCGTACCCCATGGAGGCGCTGCTGTCGAGAAACACGTGGCACTCGAGATTCGTCTCCTGCTCGAACGTGCGCAGGTAGTGGCGGTCCGTGCGGGCATAGACGCGCCAGTCGATCAGGGCGCAGTCGTCGCCGGGCACATAGGGACGGTAGTCGCGGAACTCGATGGAGGAGCCGCGCGCCCGCGAGCGGTGCCGCCCGGCGAGGTAGCCCTCGACCAGCGCCCGCGGCGCGATGTCGAAGCGCCCGAGCTGGCGCAGATCCTCGGGCCGCAGGTACTTGAAGCGCGAACGGGTCACAGCTTCTCCAGCAGGTGCTCCACGATCTGTTCGGCGGCGATGCCTTCGCCGGTGGCGTTGTAGTTCGGGATCACGCGGTGACGCAGCACGGGACGGGCGACGTCACGCACTTCCTCGAGCGAGGCGGCAGGCTGGCCGCGCAGCAGGGCGAGCGCCTTGGCGGCGCGCACGAGGTTCTGCGACGCGCGCGGGCCGGCGCCCCAGGCCACGTAGTTGCGGACGTAGTCGTCAGCCGTGCCGCCGTCCGGCCGCGAGGCGCGCACCAGCTTGAGCACGGCGTCGAGCACATGGTCGGGCAGCGGCACGTCGAGGGCGGCGTCCTGCAGTGCGAGCACGCCCGGGGCGTCGAGGACGGCCTGCGCTTCGGCGCCGCCGCGGACCGTGGTGCGCAACACGATGTCACGCTCCTCCGCCAGGTCGGGATAGTCGATCTTCAGCATGAAGAAGAAACGGTCGAGTTGGGCCTCGGGCAGCGGATACGTGCCCTCGTGCTCGATCGGGTTCTGCGTGGCGTAGACGATGAACGGCTCGCACAGCGGGCGCGTCTGGCCGGCGACGGTGACCTGCTTCTCCTGCATGGCCTCGAGCAGCGCGGACTGCGTCTTCGGCGGCGTGCGGTTGATCTCGTCGGCCAGGATCAGGTTGGCGAACACCGGTCCGGGCACGAACTCGAAACTCCGGCGGCCGCGGCCATCATCCTGCAGGATCTCGCCGCCGAGGATATCCATGGGCATGAGGTCGGGCGTGAACTGGATGCGCCGGAAGCGCAGCCCGAGGATGCGGCCCAGCGTGCTGACGAGCAGCGTCTTGGCCAGTCCAGGCACGCCGACGATCAGGCAATGGCCGCGGCAGAGCAGGGCCACGAGCATCTGCTCGATGATCGCCTGCTGGCCGACCACGACCGTGGCGATCTCGCTCTTCAGGCGGTTGACGTTGGTCTGTACCTGCTGCCAGGACTCGGGTGTGATGGTGGACATAAGGGCTCTCCTACGACGTGGGGACGGCAGTGATGGCCAGGATGGCCGGGAAGCCGATCGATTCGTCGCCCACACAGAAGGCGTCCACGCGTTTCCAGGCGGCGGCTTCGGCTTCGGCGGGCGACAGCGGGCCGCGCTCGATGCGACTGACCTCGGCTGCCAGCAGTTCGTCGTCCGTCGGCCGCTTCAGCGGGTCCTCCGCGACGGGCGGCTTGGCCGGTGCGGCCCCGGGGTGGTGGACGAAACGTTCGTCAGAGCCCTCGCACCGCAGCATGCTCACGGCCACGCCGCCGGCCGGCGACGGCTGCGCATCGTCGGGTCGTGACAGCCGTACGGACGCCTCCACGCCGGCGAAACCGGGGGCCTGCCGCAGTTCAAAGGTCACGCGCTGTCCCTGCTTGGCGAGGGCAACGCACTGCGCCGCGAGGTCGCGCAGGAAGGCGACCGAGAGCGGGCGGTCCGCGCCGGCCTTGAGCGCCGCGCCGGCTGCGGCGAGTTCGGCCGGCAGCGGGGCGATGCGCACGCGGTGCGTATGGACGGCGATGGCCGGCGCCAGCGCGGGGTTTTGCAGAGCGGCCAGTGCCAGCGCCAGCCGCTCGTCCGGCGTCAGACCGGCGAGAACGGCTGCGGACGGCGCGGCATTGGTGAGGGCCAGCAGGCGCGATGCCGGCACGCGGCTGGCGTCGGGCAGCGGCGGCTGCACGTCCTTGGCGCCCGACAGGCGCGACGCGGCGCGACGCAGGAGCAGGTCGCAGGCGGGTTCACCCAGCCGGTTGACCAGGGTGGAGACGTCGCCGGTGGCGCCGGGCGCACACACCCGTTCCATGTATGCGGCGGCGCATGCGCGCACCGTGGTTGCCGGCTGCCAGGCCACGGGATGGGAGTTGGTCGGCAGGCGCGTGTCCGCCAGCAGTTGCCGCCAGGCGTCGGCCGCGGGAAGCGGCGAAAGCAGCGCCTTGTCGGGCACGACGCGGGCAGCCGGCGGGGCGTACATGTGGTACTGCATCATGCGCGGTATCCACTCGGTGGCGCTCAGGAGTTCCACGCGCGTGGTGCTGTTGCTGGCCTTGGCCGCGCTGGTGACGAAGGCGTTCAGCAGGTCCTGCGGTGGCATCCGCCAGAGGTCCTGCAGTTCCTCGCGCGCGTCCCCCAGTGTCAGCTTGCCCGCGGCGACCTCGTCGAGCACGGCCGTGGCGGGTTTGCTCTCCACGATGCGCTTCAGTCGGGCCACGATGCGCGCCGCCTGTTTCTGACGGTACTTCGCGTATTGGTCGGATGCGGCGGCCTTGTTGTTGAAGAGCTGCGGGTCGACGTCCTCCGTCACGTCGGCGGCGGGCGCGCCGCCTGAAAGGCGCTTGGCGTAGGCTTCGACGAAGGGGAGCGCCTGCTTGCCACGGTGGCGGACGTACTGTTCTGCGACGTCGGCCAGATTGTCCGGGTCCCGGCTGCGCAGGATGTGTTGCTCCAGCCGCTGCCAGGCCGAGGTCGAGGACGACCGGGCCAGGTACGTGGCTGACTGGCGGACGGCGCTGTAATCCCTTGATGTCAGGTTGCGGAACGCGATCTCCTCCAGCCCGAGGCCGGCATGCGCAGCCTGCCACGTGCGCACCCGGTCGGCCAGCGACTTCGGTGTGCCCTGGGCTGGCCGACCGCGGCTGCTGCGGTAGGAGGACTCGTTCTGGCCGACCAGCGGCTCCAGCAGGATTGCGGCAATGTCCGCACGCGACGCGGGGTGGGGGAATCCGCCGGATACTCCGCGCATCATGAGGTCACGCCGCATCATCATCGCCATCTCGTCCGATCCGGACTCGTCCGCCACCGGTTGCACCAGCGCGCGGGTGGTGGCTAGCTGGGTCAGTGTGGTGTGGTCGTCGAGCATAGCCAGCAGCACGGGGATCGAGTTGGTGCCGCCGCGCAGCAGGCGCGCCAGCGGATGGGCGTTGGTGGAGATCCAGGCACCCATCATGTCGTTGGTGTCCGGCGGCAGCACCCAGAAGCCCGGCTGCAGGACACGCAATCCGGCAGCGTGGCCGGGTCGCGGAGCAGTGGCGAGGGCATCCGCCAGCGCGCGTTCCGCTGCGGTCAGGGAGTTGGGCAGGGCGGCTGGCTTCCTGCCGGCCGCCGTGAAGACCTGCACGCGGCGCGCGAGTTCAACCGCATTGGTTGCGTCGCGCCAGCCGCGCGCGAAACGTGTGACCAGGGTCGACAGATCCCGGCCGTAACTGCTCCAATCGCCGCTGCTGCGAAAACGGCGCCAGCTCTCCAGGTATGCGCTGCCGGCCAGTTCGTTCACGGCCGCCTCGAGCAGGCTCTGTCGGCTGCCGGCCAGGTTGATGGCTTGGGCGACCAGTTGGTTGGCCTCCTGGGTTCGGCCCTGGTCGGCCACGTGCGTCGCGAAGAAGAGCACAGGGGCGAGTTGCTCGGCGCTCTGGCCCGACATCTGCATCATGCGCCGCGTCATTTCTTCCCCTTCCGCGCCGGACTTTGCCAGCGCGGCGTCGCGCTTGGCGACTGCCTTCTGCAGCTTCTCCGTCAGCCGCGTGGTTTCGGCGTCCAGGTCGGCGGCCTTCCAGGTTACCCCTTCGACCGTCTGTGTGGCCGCCGCCAGTTCCATCTCGTCCTCGTCGCCATTCCAGCGTCCGTACATGTTGGGCGAGGCGACCGGCGTGGCGGACGAGGCGCGCCGCACGGTGATGCCGTCCGCGAGCAGGAACACGCCGGACGAAGCATCGCCGGCGAGTTGCCAGCCGAAACGCTGCAGCGAACCCGTCAACTCGGAGCGGCCGCCTCGCATCTGGTACTGCATGAGACCGCTGAAGCTCACGAAGGTGGCGCGGCTCACGTTGGTCACGCCGAGGCGGTGCAGGGCGGCGAAACCCGGCTTGAAGTCCGGCGCGACCGCAGCGGGCGGCGCGGCGGGTGGTACGGTCGACTTGGTCTGCGCGCCGGCGAACGGGATCAGCGCGAGGGAGCCGAGGGCGGCAAGACAGGCCAGAACAGTGGTCGACGGATGGGCGGACAGGCGGGTCATGGGAATCTCCTTGGACGGCGATGGAGCCGAAGGCGATGTCGGCGGTTCAGCGGGAAGCGGCCGGTGCTGCAAAGGTGAAGGTGACTTCCGGCCGGGTCTCGAACCGGACGCCCGGCTTGCCAATCAGACGCGCCAGCTGGGAGCCGCCCATGTAATCCATCAGCGCCGGCAGCTTCTTGCGCATGGCCTCGTCGCCGAACATGGCTTCGCCGTCCAGCCCCATCAGTGTGCAACGGCCGGACTGGAACGGATCCGGATAGGTTGCCGCCACGGTCGTCGCCGCGCCGCGCACTTCGACGTCCAGGGAGATCTTCACCCCCTTGTACAACCTGGTCATGATCTCGAGCATCGTCTCCGTGCCCGTGAGTTTGAGCGGGTTGCCGCCGGCCATCAGTATCTTGCGGTACTGCTCGGAGCCCTCAGGATCATCCATCTGGTCCGCCATCATCTCCTCCTGCTCGGCGAGATTGTCGTCGTCCGTCTCGTCGGTTGCGCCGCGCAGGACTTTCGGCACCTTGACCGCCAGCTGCGGCTGCGGGCCGGCCGTGAACGTGAAACGGTAGCCCGCGCCGCCGGGGCGGTAGCGCGCATCCTCGTCCTCGTCTTCGTTTTCCGCAGCAGGCGTCTCCGGCTCGTCGACCTCCTCCTCGATGTCGTCGTCATTCATGCCGTGCCCGTACATGCCCGACATGGCATTCTGCGCCAGGGTCTCGGGCGCGAGCGACAGGCCGGCCACCTTGTCAAAGGCATAGACCGCCACTGAGCCGCGGCCGCTGTTGGCGTCCACGCGCCGGGCCGAGACGAAACGCACGCCCTTGCCGAACAGGGTTTTGGCTTCACGCTTGAGGCGCGCCTCGGAGTAGAAGAGCTCCTCCATCCGGATGCCGTCGCCCATGCCGCCCTGCATGGACTGCATCCCGTCCATCAGCCGCACCGTTGTGGCCGGGAAGAAGCGCGACATGACGATCCGTCCGGAGCCGTCCGGGTAGACAATCACACGGGTGTTTTGCTCGTAGCACCCCGACAGGCCGAACAGCATGGCCGACAGCAGGACCCCGCGCACAAGCCGGCGGGTCACGGCACGACAGGACTTTGGCATTCGAAATACTCCTTCCGGCTCCCGCGGGCGGCCGGCACGGGTGGATTTCAGACCCGCACTTACGTTACGAGTGAACCATGCCTGCCGAAACGTGTCAAGCGCGCTTTGCGCGACAGGGGCGACCATTGGCAATGGACACGCATGGGCGGAGTTTATAGACTTCACCGCGTCAGAAGACCCACGCACTTGGAAGGCCCTGTTATGTCTGCCACCTGCCATCACGGCCGCGAGACCGATCTCGGCTTTGCCAAACTTGATCTGGACCGTCTGCGCCGGCGCGGCGTGCCCGAGGTCGTCTACGGCGCCGGCAAGACCGCCGAACAGCTTATCGCGATCTTCCACGCCCTGGCGGACGCCGGCCAGAACGCCTTTGCCACGCGGGTCACGCCGGAACACGCGGCCGCCGTGCAGCAGGCGATTCCGGAGACCGTCTACCACGCCGTGGCCCGTACGCTGACGCGCGATGTGGCGCCCCTGCCCGAACGCCGCGGCAAGGTGGCCGTGCTCTGCGCCGGCACCTCCGATGTGCCGGTGGCCGAAGAGGCCGCGATCACCGCCGAGCGCATGGGCGCCCAGGTGGTGCGTCTGTTCGATGTGGGTGTCGCCGGCCTGCATCGGCTGCTGTCGCGCACAGAGCAGTTTGGCGACGCGAATGCGCTGATCGTCGTCGCGGGCATGGAGGGCGCGCTACCGTCCGTCGTCGCCGGCCTTGTCGATAAACCCGTGATCGCCGTCCCCACCAGCGTCGGCTACGGCGCCAGCCTGAACGGCATCGCCGCCCTGCTGGGCATGTTGAACAGTTGCGCGTCGGGTGTCAGCGTGGTGAATATCGACAACGGCTTTGGCGCCGGCGTGGCCGCCGCCATGATCAACCGGCTGGCGAAATGAACTTGCCGACCAGTCACGAGGAGAGAAGCATATGGACACACAAGCCTGCTGGACATCTTTTGATCTTGTTGAACGGTTCGTCCGCGATGTGCTGATCGGCGTCGGCGTGCCGTCCGATGACGCCGCCGTCTGCGCGGACGTCCTGATCACCGCCGACAAGCGCGGGATCGACTCGCATGGCGTGGCCCGGCTGAAGACGATCTACTACGACCGGATCGTCAGGGACAAGATTCAGCAGCCCGTCACACGGTTCGAGATCGTGCGCGACGTGAAGGCCACCGCCGTCGTGGACGGCCACCACGGCATGGGCATGGTGATCGCCAAGCGCTGCATGGCCATGGCCATCGAGAAGGCCCGCCAGCATGGTGTCGGCATGGTGGTGGCACGCAACTCGACCCACTACGGTATCGCCGGCTACTACCCCATGATGGCCTGTGAGGCCGGCATGGTCGGGTTAAGCGGCACGAACGCGCGCCCTTCGATCGCGCCCACCTTCGGCGTCGAGCCCATGCTCGGCACGAACCCGCTGGTGTTCGGGATCCCGACGGACGAGGATTTCCCGTTCACCAACGACTACGCCACGTCGATCACGCAGCGCGGCAAGATCGAACTCTACGCGCGTCTCGACAAGCCCATGCCACCCGGCTGGGTGATCGACCAGCAGGGGCACGCCTGCACGAACGCCGGCAGCGTGTTGAAGGAACTGGTGGCCGACACGGCCGCGCTGGCGCCGCTCGGCGGCATCGGCGAGGAACTGGGCGGTTACAAGGGCTATGGTTACGCCACCGTGGTTGAGATCCTCTCGTCCGCCCTGCAGCAGGGCGCCTTCCTCAAGCAGCTCACCGGCATTGAAGACGGCCACAAGGCGCCTTACAAACTCGGGCATTTCTTCCTGGCCATGGATATCGAGGCCTTCTGCGATCTGGCAGCGTTCAAGAAGAGCGCCGGCGACCTGCTGCGCGAGCTGCGCGCGTCGCGCAAGGCGCCCGGCGCCGACCGGATCTACACCTGCGGCGAACGCGAATACCTGGCCTGGCTCGACCGTCGCGACAAGGGCGTGCCCCTGACCCGCGTCACGCAGCAGGAGATGCTGACCATGCGGAACGAGTTGGGGTTGAAGGGGTACGATTTCAAGTTCTAGCGGGAAGCTGACGGGAGGAAAGGGCGGCAGCCCGCACTCGGAATCTCAGCGTTGCGACGACACAGAAACCGCAGAATATCGAATGTCGATTTCCGAATGTCGAAGTGGCCATCGGTACCAACCGGAGGCACTTCGGTGTTCTGCGGTTCGACATTCGTCAATCTGCGGTTTGGCGGGCATTGCGCCTTTCACCTGAACCCCGAGACCCTGAACCCTTGGTTTCCAGACCCGTGTCATCTCGATATGTCCAAGTCCTACATCATCGCCCTTGACCAGGGCACGTCGAGTTCGCGGGCCGTGCTCTTCGACGGCGAAGGCCGGATCGTGCGCCAGGCGCAGCGTGAACTGACGCAGCACTATCCCCAGCCCGGCTGGGTCGAGCACGATCCGCAGGAGATCTGGGAATCGCAGTGGGCCACCTTCGAGCAGGTGGTTCGCGAACAGGGGCTCCAGCCGTCGGAAATCGCCGCCATCGGCATTGCCAACCAGCGCGAGACGACGATTCTGTGGGAGCGCGCGACCGGCCGGCCGGTCGCGCCGGCGATCGTCTGGCAGGACCGGCGCACCGCGCCGCGTTGCGAAGCGCTCAAGGCTGCGGGTCTGACCGACTACATCCGGCAGAACACCGGGCTGATGGTCGATCCCTATTTCTCGGGGACCAAGCTCGCGTGGCTGCTCGACCAGTACCCCGGCAGCCGCGACCGCGCCCGCCGCGGCGAATTGCTGTTCGGCACGGTGGATACGTGGCTGATCTGGAAACTCACGAACGGCGCCGTGCACGCCACCGACGCCTCCAACGCCAGCCGCACACTGCTCTACAACATCCGGCAGCTGGCCTGGGACCCGAAGCTGCTCGACGCACTGGACATTCCTGCCGCCGTGCTGCCCGAAGTTCGGGACTCGTCCGGCTCCTTTGGCGTGTGTACCTACCAGGGCGTGAAGATACCCATCTGCGGCGTGGCCGGCGATCAGCAGGCCGCCCTGTTCGGGCAGTCCTGTTTCGAGGCGGGGCTGGCCAAGAACACCTATGGCACCGGTTGCTTCCTGCTGATGAACACCGGCGACCGCCTCTGCCACAGCCAGAGCGGCCTGATCTCCACCATCGCCTGGGGGCTGAATGGCCGTGTCCAGTACGCCCTGGAGGGGAGCGTGCTGGTGGCGGGCGCCGCGATCCAGTGGCTGCGCGACGGTCTGCAGATCATCGACACGGCGGCGGAATCCGAAGCGCTGGCCGCGCAGGCCGAAGTCAGCGACGTCTACGTGGTGCCGGCTTTCGCGGGCCTTGGCGCGCCCCACTGGGACATGTACGCCCGCGGTGCCATCTTCGGGCTGACCCGCGACACGTCACGGGCGCAGATCGTCCGCGCCACGCTCGAATCGCTCGCCTTTCAGACGCGCGACGTGTTGACCGCCATGCAGGCCGACACCGGCATCACGCTCAAGGCCTTGCGCGTGGATGGCGGTGCGGCGGCCAACGGTTTCCTGATGCAGTTCCAGGCCGACCTGCTCGGCGTCCCGGTGGAACGCCCCCAGGTGCTCGAGTCGACCGCCCTCGGCGCCGCCTGCCTGGCGGGGATCGCCGTCGGTCTTTGGGATCAGGCCGCGCTTGCCACCCGCCGCGCGACCGGACGCACCTTCACCCCGCACATGGACGAAGCGACGCGGCAGGACCGTTGCGCCCGCTGGCAGCGCGCCGTCCAGCGCACATTGCGCTGGGCGGCAGAGGCGTAGTCGCCAAGAGGCAATGGGTCAGTGATGTCGGGGCGGCCCCGGCGAGCTTGCCTCGCCGGACCGCAAGGCGTGAGGGGAGATGCGCCACGGCGCATCTCCCCTCACGCCTCCTTCACCGGCGGCGCAAGGCCGCCGGGGTCGGGTACCCCTACGTCACTGACGGGTGCGAGTGAAGTTGGTGGGGGAGCGAGAGGGGGATAATCTGGAAAAGTGAAA
>CAYQJG010000054.1:0-27946 GCA_964417715.1 uncultured Lentisphaerales bacterium
CCGGTCACCAGCAGGCCGTCGGCGTGGCGCGGCGAGGCCACGAACTGGATGCCGAACCGCCCGAGATCCCACCCTACGGTGTTGAGCACGTTTGTGTCAGCTTCGCAGGCATTGCAGCCGCCGGCCGACACCTGCCGCAGTTTCAGTGACCGCCCCAGAAGTGATTTCAGCTCGGTTCCGAGTTCGGCGGCCAGTTCCAGCTTCTGCTGCGCCTGATCGACGACTAGATCGGTGCGGTGCCGCACGGCCAGGCGGTAGTCTGTAGAGTGGGTCAGCGCGCCCGTCGGACAGGCCTGTCGGCAGTCGGTGCAGAAGAGGCACGTGCCGAGATCGATGCAGGTCGGCGTGCCCAGCCGGATGGCGTTCGTCGGGCAGGCCTCCGCACAGGCCCGGCAGTCTTTCGGGCACAGTGCCCGGTCGATGGTGGGGCGGCCGCGGAAGCGGTCGGGCAGAGCCGGCGGGGCGCCGGCCGGGAAGCGCATTGTCCGGTGTCCCTGTTGCCACCGGGCCAGGACAGTCTTAATCATGGTGCTCGTTCCATTCCAAGGCGCGCGGGTCGGCGCGCGGGAGGGTCAAAGGTCATGTCCGCAGTAGGACAGGTTGAAGCTCTTGTTGCAGATGGGGAAATCGGAGATCTGCTGGTTGCGCAGCGTGTGGGCCAGGGCGCTCCAGTTGTGGAACGAGGGGTCGACGACCTTGTAGCGGGCAAACCGGCCGTTGGGGTCGGTGCTGGCCACATGGCAGATTTCGCCGCGCCATCCTTCGACCAGAGCGACCGCCAGCCGGTTTGGTGCGAGGTCGCCGGTGGCGGCCCAGATGGCGCCTTCGGGCAGCGAACCCAGTTGTTCGCGCACAAACTCGATCGACTGCTGAATCTCCAGCCAACGGACATACGCGCGGGCGAAGACATCGCCGGTATCCCAGGTGGAGACTGGGATCTGGGCGAAACGGTAGATTCCGGCCGGTTGGTCCTGCCGCACGTCGCGGTTGAGCCCCGACGCGCGCGCGGCGGGCCCGACGATGCCAAGCTGCTGGGCCACGTCCATGGGCAGCGGCCCCGTGTCTTCGAAACGCGCCATGACCGAAGGTGTGTCCCACAGCAGGTTCACCGCGTTTTCGACGTCGCGCGCGTGGGCATCGAGGCGCGTGAGCAGGTCCGCGAGTCGCTCGGGTTCGACGTCGAATGCCACCCCGCCCGGCCGGACCAGGCCACGCCCGAAACGGTTGCCGCACAGTGTGGCCGTCATGTTGAGGAAGTCGCCGCGGATGCGGCCGCAGTATGAGGCGGTGGGCAGATACCCCACGTCCATCGCCAGGGCGCCCAGATCGCCGACGTGGTTGGCCAGCCGCTCGAGTTCCAAGGCGATGCCGCGCAGGGCCTGGCCGCGCGGGGGCGGCTGGCGCTTCACCAGCGCCTCAATGGCCTGGCAGTAGGCGGTGGCGTGTCCGACGGACGTGTCGCCGGCGAGCGTCTGAGCGAAGTGCAGTGCACGCGGCCCGGGACCGCCGATCAGGGCCTCCTCGATGCCGCGGTGCTGATAGCCGAGGGCAATCTCCAGATGGAAGACCTGCTCGCCGTGGCACTGGAAGCGGAAATGGCCGGGTTCGATCACGCCGGCGTGCACGGGCCCCACGCCGACTTCGTGGACCTGGTCGCCCTCGACGCGGTAGAAATCCGTGACACCGGGGAGGATCGGCTCGCCGGCCGGACGGTCCCAGGCGTCGTGGCCGGGGCGCCAGGACGGGCGGTAGCGCACGGGCTTGAGCCAGGGATGGCCTTCCGGGCACAGGCCGAACTGTTCGGCCATTTCGCGCTCGAACAGGTGCACCTGGGGACACTGCGGCGTCAGCGAATCGAAGCGGTCGCCCTCGACGGTTGTCCGGCCCACGCGCAGCCGGTTGGTGGCATCGTCCGCCAGGACCACGAACAGGTCGGTACGGTCGGCCTCACCGGTCGCCGCCGCGTAGAGCGCCGAGACGCGCGCGCCGGCGCCCACGGACTGGACCACCTGGCGGCCGAAGTCGGTCAGGCTGAGGCGCGGGATGGCCGCGATGTCAACCGCCTGGCCGTTGTTCAGGGTCAGCAGGTCGGGAAGGGGAGAAGTCACGGGTTGACCTCCAGGTAGCGGACAGCCGCGTTCAGCAGGTCAGTGAGCGGGCCCGGAATGTGCACCCCCAGCAGGAGCACCAGCGCCATCAGTACCAGCGGCGGCAGCGCCGTCAGCAAGCTGTCGCGGTAAGCGGTCGTGCGCGCCGCCGGCGGCACGCGGCCCTGCACGACGGCCAGGACGGTCGCGCCCATGCCGACGAACACCACCAGCAGGAAGAGCAGGAAAAGCCCCCCGACCCAGAAGCGACCGGTGTCGAAGGCCGAGTTGAGGATGGCGAACTCGCTGATGAACGGACCGAATGGCGGCGACCCGGTGATCGCCAGGAAGCCGACCAGAAACAGCGTGCCCGAGAGCGGCAGCCGGCGCATCGCCCCGGAAACCGTGTCGGTCGTCTTGCTGCCGTAGGCGCGGTGGATGTTGCCAGCCGACAGGAACATCACGCCCTTGGCGACCGTGTTATTCACCATGTGCAGCAGCGTGCCGTAGATCGCCGGGCCGCCGATACCGAGACCCAGCACCAGGATGCCCATGTGCTCCACGCTGGAGTAGGCCAGCATGCGCTTGAAGTCACGCTGGCCCACCATGAAGGCACCGGCCAACGCCATCGAAAACAGCCCCATGAAGATCAGCAGGCGCGCCACGTACGGGCCTTCGCCCGCGGCCAGGCAGATGTGATAGACGCGCACGATGGCGAGGAACGCGCAACTGGTCACGCCACCGGCCATCAGGGCGCCGACGACTCCCGGCGCCTCGCCATAGGCATCGGGTTTCCACGTGTGCATCGGCGCCAGCCCCATCTTCGTGCCGTAGCCGACCAGCAGCAGCACGAACCCCGCATGCAGCCACGGCTTGGAGAGGCGGGGCGCCTCGCGCAGCAGATGCTCGAAGGTGAGCGATGTTTCCAACCCGGCGTGCAGCATCGCATAGGCCAGGAAGAAGGACCCCAGCAGCGCCAGGGCGATGCCGATGGAGCCGACCAGCAGGTACTTCCACGTGGCTTCGATCGAGCGCGGCGTGTGGTTGAAGTAGATCAGCGGGGCGGTCGTCAGCGCCGTCGCCTCGATGGCCACCCACATGAGCCCCAGGTGGTGGGCCCACGTCACGAGCGTCAGCACCCCCAGGAAGGTGCACAGACAGGCGCAGAAGAGGCGGTTGGGGCGTTCCTGGCGGTGCCGCAGGTAGCCCACCGTGTAGAACGAGCAGAAGCAGAACAGGCCGCTGATGGACGCCAGCACCAGGCGCCCCGGCGGGTCCAGCACCAGCCAGCTCGACTGGACCGTCAAGTCCGGGTGCGTCAGGGCGACGCCGACGAGCGCCGCGTGCACGACGCCCGTCACCGGCAGCAGCCAGGGCCGCCAGCGGTTGGACGGGACCAGCCAGGCCAGGGCGGCCATCAACGCGGGAAACAGAATGAGGGCGAGAGCCATGTTCTATTCCTTCAGTTCAACCAGCCGGCGCGTGTCCAGCGACGAAAACGCACGGTTGATGTGGTTGACGATGATACAGATGACGAAGATGCCCACGAACAGGTCCAGCAGGACGCCCATCTCGACGACCAGCGGCATGGATTCGACCAGCAACAGGCCGAAGATGAAGATCCCGTTTTCAAGGATCAGGTAGCCGATCACCTGGCTGATGGCCTTGAAGCGCGTGGTCAGCAGGATGAATCCGATCAGGACGGTCGACAGCGAGGCCGGCACCAGCAGCGGGACCGTGTGGGCGTCGATCAGCGGCAACTGCTCGGCAAAGAGCAGGGCAAAGCCCGTGGCCACGGCGCCCAGGATCATCGAGGGAACGAACCCGATCAGCGGCTCAATCTCCTTCTTGATCGACGCGTCGCGCAGCGCGCGCGACAGCATGCCGGGGATGACCACGCCTTTCAGCAGGATGGCGGCCAGCGCGATGCCGATCGTGGCCAATCCCGTGCCGGCATGGGCAAACAGCGGCATCAGTCCGAGCAGGATGCCCTGGATGGCCACGATGCGGATGACCGTCTGAAGCCGGCTGGTGCCCAGCGCGAACAGGTTCAGCGCCAGCACCGCCACCAGCAGGGAATTCAGGATGGAACTCATGTGTGCTACCTCACCAACAGGATAAAGCCAAATCCGCAGAACAGCACGGCGGCGATCAGCAGATAGGGAACATGCCGCATCTGCAGGCGGGCCATCACCGACTCGAATATGCCGATCACTGCCGCCAGCCCGAGGAGTTGCGCGACAAAGAGGGGCCAGTCCAGCCAGGGGCGCCCGCACTGGAAGGGCATGACGATATGCAGGAAGACTGCGCCAAGCACGAACAACTTGATTGCCGCCCCGTACAGCACGAGCCCGAGCAGCGGCCCGCCGTGGTCAAGCACCATCACTTCGTGGATCATGGTGAGCTCAAGGTGCGTGTTCGGGTCATCGACCGGGATGCGGCAGTTCTCGGCCAGCAGCACGATGAACAGCCCGATGGCGACCAGCACCAGCGGCGCTGCGACCGCGCCCAGCGGCGCGGCCAGCGGACCGTGCAGCATGCCCGTCAGCGACAGTGATCCCGAGATGCGCGCCAGCACCAGCAGCGCGAAGAACGTGGCGGGTTCGGCCAGGCAGGCGAACGTCACTTCGCGGGCCGCGCCCATGCCTTCGAAGGCCGAGCCCGTGTCGAGCGCCGCCGCGGTGGTGAAGAACCGGCCCAGCCCGAAGAGGTAGATGAACAGGATGGCGTCGCCCGCGAAGGAGAGGGGCGACGCGAAGGGGCCCAGCGGGACAAGCAGGCCGGCCAGGACCACCGTGGCCAGCGTGATCACGGGCGCCATGACGAACACCCACGTGGTGGTTGTGCTGATCGTGAGCCCTTTGCGCATGAGCTTGGCGATGTCGAAATAGGACTGCAGCAGCGGCGGCCCCACGCGACCTGCGAAGAGGGCCTTCGTCTTGTTGATGACGCCCAGCAGCAGCGGCGGCATGACCAGAAGCAACGCGACATGGATGAGCAGGTTAGACATGGTTTCCCCACCTTCCCAGCAGAAGCAGCGTCAGCAAGGCTGCCAGAAAGTATGCGACATAGACTTGGATGCGCCCTTGTTGCACGAATCGGAGCCAGAGCAGACCGCGCGCGGCCAGGTTGAAGACCGGCAGCGCCAGCCGGTCCAGCACGGTGTCCGGCACGGTGCTGCTGAACCCGCGCGATCGCGGGAAGGGCGCGACGATTCGCGGGGCGCGCGTGATCGGCCATAAGGCCCAGGCGAACAGCGAGACCAGCGTCTGGCCGAATGAGGAGCCGGTGTACTGAATCCGTGCCGTCGGCCGGGCATAGCCGCAGCCCCAGGTCTCGGCGGACGCGCACGGATAGCGCCGCCACAGGAGGCGCAGCAGCAACCCCGTGGCCAGCGCAAGACCGGCGAGGGCCACCGCCAGCAGGCCGATCCACCCCAATGGCGCCAGGTCCGCCAGCGACTGTGTCGCCCGGCCCGGCGCGCCCGCCCAGACACCTGCCGCGTGCTCAAGGGCTGGAGCGATCCACACCGGCAGGAACCCGATCATCAGGCAGCCGGCCGCCAGTGCCGCCATCGGCCCAAGCAGGCGCAGGCCCGGATCGTGCGCGTGCTCCGTGGCATCGCTGCGCGCCGCCCCGAGGAAGACCACGCCGAACGCGCGGCAGAAGCACCCCGCCGCCAGCGCACCGATCATCGCCAGCGCGACCACGCCCAGTCCGGCCATGGGCCAGGCCGGCCCGCCGGCAGCAGGCGCGGTGGTTCGGAAGAGGCCGACGTAGATCAGCCATTCACTGACAAACCCATTGAGCGGCGGCAGGGCGCAGATGGCCGTTGCCCCGAGCAGAAACAGCCCGGCTGTGCGCGGCATGCGTTTGGCCAGTCCGCCCAGCCGCTCGATATCGCGCGTGCCCGTGGCGTGGATGATCGCGCCGGCATTCAGGAACAGCAACCCCTTGAACAGACTGTGGTTCCAAACATGCAGCAACGCGCCGCCCAGTCCAAGCACGACCAGATCGGGCCGCCCAAGCGAACGCCCGGTCAGGGCCAGACCCACGCCGATCACGATAATGCCGATGTTCTCGATGCTGCTGTAGGCCAACAGGCGTTTCAGATCGCGCTGGGCGATCGCGAAGGCGATCCCCAGTATGCCGGTGACGGCGCCCATTCCCAGCAGGAGTCCGCCCCACCAGACCGGCGGCGCCGGCAGCCAGCCCGCCACCCGCACGATGCCGTAGATGCCCATCTTCAGCATCACGCCCGACATCACGGCCGATACATGGCTCGGTGCGTTGGCGTGTGCTCCCGGCAGCCACACGTGCAGGGGCATGAGGCCGGCCTTGAAGCCGAACCCGATCAGCGCCAGCAGGAAGAGTGCCGTGGCGAAACCGGGACGCATGGCCGCATCGGGCGCGAGCGGACCCCATGCAAACAGGCCCGTCGTGCGCTGCCACAGGGTGAAGAGCGCAATCAGACACAGCGTTCCCGCGTGCGTGGCGATCAGGTAGATCCAGCCGGCCTGGCGCACGGCCGGTTCGTGGTCGTCGGCCGTCGATGCGAAGAACGCCGCCAGCGCCATGATCTCCCACGCCGTCAGGAACAGCACGCCGTCTCGCGCGATCACCACCAGCGCCATCGCGCCGGCGAGGAGCCCATACGTGAGACTCAGCTTGCGGCCGTTGGCGGGGTGCGACGGCTGGCGCCAGTAGTCGAGACCATAGACGGCGCCCAGCGCCGGAACCACAAACACCGGCATCAGGAAGACGGCGCCCAGGGCGTCGAGCGCAACCGAGAACCTGCCCATCGGAAGCACGCCCGCGAGGTCAAGCGCCACGGGTGTTGGCGCGATCAGAGCCCACACGGCGCCGGCCAGCCCCGTCGCGCTCCCCAGGAGCATGAGCGCCACGGCCATGCGCTGCCCGGCCATCGCGCGGCGCGAACCGAACAGGGCCGGCACGCCGCTCAGGCTCAGAGTCGCTATCGCCAGCAAAACCAATGATAAACTTGTCATATGGAGGGGATGCTAGTGGGAGACGTTAGCGTACGGCGCAGGCAGGCAGAAGTCAGAATCCAGTAGACAGAATGGCACCGCTCGCCGGGAGACGAGTGTCCGACGGCGCTGATGACGCACAAACCCGGTGTGCGGCGGCGTCGCGGAGCTCCGCCCTCCCGAGTCCGGCGCACCAACCGACGCTCGCCTGATGAAAGGGAGGGTCGAGCTTCGCGAGACCGGATGGCCCATGGACCGGCTGCACATGCGCCCAACGCGATCCTGACAAGGCGCCGACAGAGCGGCGCCCTCCAGAGCGTTCACCCGTCGCGCGTTGGTGTCCACACGGGAGGGCGGACTATCGTGTCCGCTGCTACGCCTTCCTTGGCATGCGGCCGAGGGCGGGAGGGTGTCGGTTGGCTTTTCCATTCTGTCTTCTGACTTCTGTCTTCTGGATTCCGATCTCCGCTACCGCGAAAACACTCGTACGATCAGCGACTTGATCGGCACGGCCCAGACCAGTAGCGCGATGACCGTGATCAGAATATAGAGTACGTAGTGCTGGGTCAGGCCTTGCTGCAGTTCGCGTGACTGGCCCAGCCAGCGCCGGATCGACTTCGCAACCGGCACGATCTGGCGGTCCAGCACCGGATCGCCCACGTGGCCCTCAAACCGGGATGGCGCGGCCCACAACCTGTTGCCCAGAGCGGGACCGTGCCGCGAGGGTCGCACGACCCAGGCGAAAAGATCGACCAGCATCTGCGCAAACGAACTGGCGGTGTACTGAATCCTGGCGGTTGGCCGCGCATAGCCGCAGTCCCACGTGCATGCCGGGCGTGCGGGACCGTGCGTCATCCGGCGTCGCAGCAGCAACCCCAAGCCGCCCGCCAGTGCCAGCAGGGCGATGGCCAGAGCGGTGATCCAGGACAGCGGCGCCAGCGTGGCAACGTGCATGCCGCGGTCGGCGGCCAGCGGCGTCCACGCGCCGATGGCCCGGTCCAGCGCGGGCGCCACCGCGAATGGCAGCACGCCGATGGCGGCGCAGCAGGCGGCCAGCACGCCCATCGGCGCGAGCATGCTTGCTGGCGCCTCATGCGCGTGGCAGGTGTCGGCGCTGCGCGCGGTGCCCAGGAACACGGTTCCATACACCTTGACGAAACAGGCGATCGCCAGCGCGCCGATCAGGGCCAGCACCGGCGCTCCCGCCGCGGCCGCCATGCCGGCCCGTCCGCCGTCCAGGCTGACGCTTCGGAACAGCCCGAGGTAGATCAGCAGTTCGCTGACAAAGCCGTTGAGCGGAGGCAGGCCGCAGATGGCCACGGCGCCAACCAGGAACAGACCGGCGGTCCACGGCATGGGTTTGGCCAGGCCGCCGAGGCGGTCGATCACCCGCGTGTGCACGGCATGCACAATCGAGCCCGTGCTCAGGAAGAGCAGTCCCTTGAACAGCGCGTGGTTCCAGACGTGCAGCAGGCAGCCGGCCAGGCCGAGACAGACCCATTCGGGCCGGCCCAGCGACCGTCCCGTCATGGCCAACCCCATGCCCATGACGATGATGCCGATGTTCTCCACGCTATGGTAGGCCAACAGGCGTTTCAGGTCGTGCTGGGCCAGCGCGAACACGACGCCGAGCACGCCGCTGATGCCGCCCAGAATCAGCAGCAGCCCGCCCCAGGCCAACGGTGGTTCGGGCAACAGCCCGGTGATGCGCACCAGACCGTAGATGCCCATCTTGATCAGCACGCCGGACATGATGGCCGAGACGTGGCACGGGGCATTGGCGTGGGCCGAAGGCAGCCAGAAGTGCAGGGGCATGAGACCCGCTTTGAGGCCGAAGCCCAGCAGGGCCAGGAAGAAGATCGCCGTCAGCAGGCCCAGTCCGGCCTGCGACGCGCCGATCGGCGCCAGGTCAAATGAGCCCGTGGCCCGGCGCATCAGGCTGAACATGGCAAACAGTGTCAGCGTGCCGACATGCGTGGCGACCAGGTAGAGCCAGCCCGTTGCGCGCACCTCCGCCAGGTGGTCCTCGGTGTCGATCAGGAAGAACGCCGACAGTGCCATGATCTCCCAGCCGAACAGGAAAACCATCGCGTGATGCGCCACCACCTGCAGGGCCATGCCGGCTACGACCAGGCCCCAGAAGAGCCGCAGTTTGCGGCCGTTCGTGACATGGTCGGCCTGGCGCCAGTAGGCCAGTCCGTAGACAGCCCCCAGGCCGCCCATCAGGAAGATCGGCACGAGGAAGAAGGCGCTCAGCGCGTCGGCCGTCACGGTGACACGGCCGGCCAGGGGCCAGGTGACCGTCAGGCTGGGCGGCACGTCGGCCTGAAGCGCGAGGACCGCCCCGGCGAGCCCGAGCGCGGCCGCAGCGACCATCAGGACCGCCGCGATGCGTTGACCCCACGGCGAGTGCCGGCTCAGGCACAGTCCGGGCCACCCGCTGGCGGCCGACAAGGCCGTCGCGATCAGGACCAGCGTGAGGGGCGCGCACATGGCAGCCGGGGACCTACTTCCATTGTCGATTTGCGAATGTCGAATGGGATGCCGGTCGTACCGACCGACCGCCCATCCCCTAACACCTACGTCGTCTTCACGCCAGCTGCCGCCGGCAGCGCGGCCTCGGCGCGTGTCAGGGCGGTCACCAGGTCGTCCCGCGAGGCTTGGCGCGTCAGGGCGCCCTTAAAATCGGGGTTCTGCAGCACGAAGCCCAGGCGCGAGAGCATGTGCAGGTGCGCCTTGACGGTCGGGCTGATCATGGCGAACAGGATGCTGACCGGCTGTCCGTCCAGCGCGCCGAAGTCGATCGGGTGGTCCAGGAAGCAGAGCGTGATCATCGGCTTGGTCACGTGCAGTACCACGGGGTTGCGCACATGGGGAATGGCGATGCCGTCGCCGATGCCGGTGGACCCCAGCGTTTCGCGCGCCAGCAGCACCTGGTAGAGGAACTCGCGGTCGACCTCCTCCGGCAGTTTCATCGCGTCCACGACTGCGCGCAGCACCGACGGCTGGTCGTTCCCGCTGAGCCGGTAGGCGACGCCGCCGGCTTTCAGCGCATCGATGAGCGTGGGGAGGGGACTCTGGGACGACTCATCTTCGGTGAAGATGTCCGGCGAGATCTTCACCCGCCGCGAGGTCGCCCACTCCAGCAACTCGGCCCGGTTGAACCGCAGTTGCTCGTTGACCCGGTAGACAGGCAGGACTTCCTGCTTGATCCAACGGTAAATCGTCTTCTCGGACACAGCCAGCAGCCTGGCCGCATCCCGCACAGTCAATTGCATCTTGCCTCCTCCACAGGCATTCAGGTCTGCCGATGGACAAAAGAGAACCATAGCGGAGGATGTCCCAGGATGTCAAACGGCTGGTCCAAAGCGAATGGGCGCGCAGTCGATCCCGATGCCGAGTGCGCTCCGACACAGAGAGGGCACGCCATCATCGTGGGCGAAACAGAGCGCGACCGCATAGTCGAACTCACTTCCAACCACACCCTTCTCGGCCCGGGGGCCATTCCGTGGGAAGTGGGGAATGCGTTCTCGGCAATGCTCAAGGGCCGCCGACTGACATTGGCTGAAGCCCAGGAGGGGTTGCGGATCTTTCACATGATTCCCATGCGTTACGTGAAGGTGGACTTGGCCAATGCGCTCTCTCTGGCCCACCAAACGGGATTGTACGCATACGACGCCTACTTCCTTGACTGTGCCGCTCGCCATGCAGCGCCGCTGCTGACGTTGGACCGAGATCTCAAACAAGCAGCCAGAGACATCGGCATCAGTCTCTTGGAGGTGTGAAATGCAGGTCTATACGTACTCAGAAGCAAGACAGAAGTTGTCCAGTGTTCTCGACAAAGCAGAATCGACGGGCAGCGTTATCATCCGGCGGCGGGACGGCAGGAGCTTCACCTTGGTTCCCCAGAAGTCGCCGGTCTCCCCCTTGGATGTTCCGTCGGTCGGGGCACGGATCTCGACAGGCGAACTGGTGGATCTGGTGCGGGAAGAGAGAGGCAGAACAAGAGGATGGAAGTTGCGGCGCTAACCGCGCTGAACTTCGTCCGCGCCGTTCGGCACACGAAGATGATCGCACCCCTGACCCCGTTGCGCCCCGCTGCGAAACAGACTGAACACGGCCTTTGGTTATGATACGCTTTGCGGCTGGACGTGGTCGATGTCGAGTTGCCCGACGGCCGGCGATCGGTGCGTGAGAGCGTCCGCGTGGATGCCAGGAGCATCGCGATCTGGCACCTGTGGCAGCGGGGGAGGCGGGCATGAAGAAGAGTCGGCTTGGAATACGTGAGCGCCTGACGCGATTCCTCAGTCACGACATCTGGCAACTGGCGCCCAGTGCGATGCCCCTGCCGCGACGGCTGGCGCTGCGCACCGCGCGGTTCGTGCTGGCGGTCTGGCGCGGCTTTGTGCATGACGACTGCTCCCTGCATGCCACGGCGCTGACCTACTACACGCTCATGGCGATCGTTCCCGTGCTCGCGCTGGCCCTGTCGTTGGGCCGCGTTTTCGGTGGCGATGAACTGGTCCGCGCCCAGATGCAGCGCAGCCTGACCCAGTGGCTGGGGGGGATGCAGCAGGCGGCCGTCGCCGAGACGGGTGCCGTCGCGACGGGGGCCGACGCCCGCGTGATCAACGCCTTTGTGGCGCAGTTCCAGTCCGTGGCCCAGCAACTGTTTGACCAGATCCACAGCGTCAGTTTCGGCACGCTGGGCGGGCTCGGCGCGGTCGCGCTGCTCTGGATGGTCGTGGGCGTGTTGGGGCGGGTTGAGTCGAGCTTCAACCGCGTCTGGGGCGTCACCTGCGGCCGTTCGTTGTGGCGCAAGTTCAGCGACTACCTGTTTGTGGTGCTGATTGTGCCGTTCCTGATCACGGCGGCATCCACCGTCCCGGTGATGGACATGATTACGCACAGCATGGGCGGCGTGGCCGGCGATACCGTCAAGACCGTGGTGGGGTCGATCTTCCTCAAGAAGGTGCTTGTGCTGGGCTTCGGTACGCTGACCTTCTCTTTCCTGCTGGTGTTCATGCCCAACACGCGCGTGCACGTCTGGCCGGCGCTGGCGGGCGGCGCGCTGACGGCGGTGCTGTTCAGCGGGTGGCTGAGGCTTTGCGCCATGCTGCAGGTCGGGATCGTGAAGTACAGCGCGCTGTACGGCGGCTTTGCCATGCTGCCGATCCTGCTGGTGTGGGTCTACACGAGCTGGCAGATCATCCTGCTCGGGGCCGAGTTCGCCTTTGCGCTGCAGAATGGCGACACCTGCCGCATGGAGACGTCGGCCGGCCGCGCGAGTCCGTACACGCGGGTGCTGCTGGCCGTGGCGTTCTGCGCCGAGGCTGCGCGATCAGTGCGCGAGCGCGGCGAGGCGTTCGCCGCCGAGGCCTATGCCCTGGAGCGGCGCGTGTCGGCGCGGCTGGCGGCGGATGTGCTGGGCGACCTGGTGAGGGAAGGCGTGCTGTTGCGGGTCGAGGGCGGCGAGCGCGCGTATCTGCCCTGCCGCGACCTGTCGCAAATGAGCGTCGCCGACGTGGCCCGTATCGTCCTGCACGATGGCGTGCCGCCGCAGGCGCTGGGGCTGAACGGACTCGATCCGGATGTGCTGGCCATCGGCGTGAGTCTGGAATCGGGGCTGGACCGCGCCCTGGCGCAACCGGTGAGCGAGTTGGGGAAAGCGTGTGATGATTGACAATTGGCGATTGCCAATTGGCGATTGCTGAAGGCGTGGGCATTGGCCGGCGGGCGTTCTGCGACAGTCGCGTCGTCGCGGTAAGGAGCTAGTGCGGTGAACAGGGCGGATTACACAAGGTCCAATCGATTGGACTTTTCTGTCGCCAGCGTGTCCGGCTACTGACTCTGCGGGTCCAAGACCGTGAGACCCTCGAAGTAGGTGCGGTAGAAACCGCGATCACGGGTCAGCAGCCGGTCCGCACACTCTGCCGCATGTGCGGCAACCAGAAAATCCGCCACGACCCGTTCATGGCGGGGTAACCTGCGCTGGCGAGCCGCACGCCAGAGCCGTCCTGCCTGCGAGGCGGCAGAGGAGGTGAGCGGTGAGAATCCGATCTGCACCTGCGCCATCGTGCGTTCGAAAAGCTCGTCATCGGCAAAGACCGACAACGTCTCGGCCCACACTACATCGCATACGATCAGCGCGCCTTCGGCCAGACAGGTTCGCAGGGCGTGTGCGGAGGACGCCCCAAAGCGCCGGTCGTTCATGAACACATCCAGCAGCACGTTGGTGTCGACAGCCGTGATCACGCCTTGCCTCGCAGTTCGGTCATCCAGTCGTCGCTGGAGCGGTCCGTCTTCAGGCAACCGAGAACCGCCGAAACCGGATCCTTCCGCATCGCCTTGACGGCGATGAGCGCGCCGTCCTTTACGCTGAACTCCAAAACCATGGACGGGCGTATGCCCATGCGGTCCCTCAAGGCTTTGGGGATGGTCACCTGTCCGCGTTCGGCAACAATGGCTGTCAGCATGGTTGTCTCCTCAAGAAGTATGGATGCATACTACCAGAGTATGCATGCGGTCGTCAACGGGCATCCGCTGCCTCCGCCACCACCGTGCGCATTCCCGGGTGCTGCAACTTGCGATTGAACTCGATCAGCGCGGGGTAGAGCTCGGGGGCCAGGATGGCGCTTTCCGTAACGACGGTGCGCGTGAATGACACTTCCGTTCTTCCGTCCGCGCCTTCCGTCGTGGTGGTGCCGGCCTCCACGCGCCCCAGCCCGGCCGGCAGTTCCCACGTGCCCGAAGGCGGCACGACCGGCAGACGCGACAAGCCTGCGGGCAGCACGAGCCGGCAGGACCAGTCGAGCTCGGTGAAACCCGCGGCGAACAGCGGATTCGTGCGACGATCGGCGCGCAGCGACAGGACCTGGCTCGGCGCGTCCGGCAGCAGCACGGTCAGCAGGCGGCCATCGGCGATGGCATAGCGCTCCGCGCGCACGGTGAAGGCGCGGAACCCCGGGTAGGCCGCCGTGTCGGTGATCAGCTCGCTCACAGCCTCGGCGGCACGCGAGACGCCGCTGACCAGCTCCAGGTGGTGGCGGCGGCGATCCTCCGGCGGCATCTCGTCGTATTGCTTGCGGAAGCTGCCGCATGCCGTGCCGTAGAACCAGTTGGTCACCGTGATCGTGGCCGTGCCGGCCTGATCCAACGCGACGGTCCAGGCCGTACGGTTGCGGTTGCGGTACTGCGACGCGACCGTGACCCGTCCGGTCAGTTTGGCCCCTTTGCGCTCGGACCGGCCGCTCAGGTCCAGGTATGGGTTGCGGTGAAGGGCCGATGCACCGAGGGGCGCATACTGGTCGCCATCGCCGAGAAAGAGCGGTGGCATGGCGCCGGCCATGCCGCCGAAGCGCGGCCCCATGAAATGGAACGAGCGACGCGGTGTGACCGGTGCGACATGCACCAGCGGCGCTTCGTAGAGGTCGAGTTGCGGCAGCAGGCGCAGGGGGGCGAAGGCATCCTCCGGCAGTCCGGCTGAAGCTGCGGCCAGCACCGGGTCCGCCTCGAAACCGGCCGCGCGCAGCATGGTGGCGAGCAGGATCACGCGATCCGCACCGTGGCCATAGCCGTCGGCCAGCGTCCGGTCGGCGGGCGTCAGGCAGTCGAGCGGCAGATCGAGGAACGACGGTCCGGCCTGGCGGATGGTTCGAAGCACGTCGTCGCGGATCGCCCGGATGCGCAGGGCCGGCGCGTTCGGCAGCCTGGCGACGATGGCGCGCGCGCGGGCCTCCGCCTGCGGTTGGTGGTGCATGGCGCCTTCGAAGGCCTCTCGCAGGCGCGCGGCGTGTTTCGCCCAGTCGCCCGTGGACGCGAGCACGACCGGTCTGAACATGCCCCATGGCGGCAGGTTGTCCTCGGCCCGCGTGGCCGCCAGCGGACCGGCTTCCCAGCGGCGTACCGCGAGGGTGCCGCGGCGGCTCTCCGTTGCGCGCAGCGTCTCGCTGTGGCAGGTGCTCGCTGCGAGTGCAACGCCGGACGGTGTCGCGATTTCAAGGGCGGCGTGTGCCACGGGTTCGGCGCCGCCGAACCCGTGCTCGATCGAGAAGAAGGGCGCGTTGGTCTGGCTGAAGCGCGTGACGACACAGATCACGCTGCCGGTTTCGACGCCGGGCAGGCTGACGACGAGGGTCTTACCGGCCGGATAGCGCGGCGCGCTGCCGGCCCATCCTGCGTCCATGCAGTTCATTTCCTGCGGGACGACCGTATGCACGCTGCCGTCCAGGTTGGAGACGACAGCCGAGACCAGCGCGACCGACTGCCAGGCCGGGTTATAGGCCAGTTTCAGTTCGGAGTTGCGCTTCTTGCCGTCGTAGGTGAGCACCTGCCGCGCCGTGGCGCGGGTGGTGGTCCACGTCTGCGGCGAGGCCAGCTCGATCCGTGTTTCGTCGTTCAGGACGCGCACATCGGGCGTGTCCGCGCCGGCCGGCTCGAATGTCGGCCGGCGGCGCGCCGCATATTCGATGTCCTGCAGCGAGCGCCGCAGGTTTAGGTACTCGGCCGGCGAGAAGTCGGGCTGACGCACCAGGTAGCGCAGCGTGCCCTTCAGATGGCCGGCCGCAGCCTGGGTGTCGAGCGTGAATGTGACGCCGGAACGGTCGAACGTCATGCGGTCCGGGATCTGGCGCGGCGCGCCCAGGCCGGCACGGACGTCCAGGTCGACCGTCTCGTTGACGCCGCACGCCACCTCCGTTTCAAGCGGGTACTTGCGGGTCTTCAGTCCGGTGGTGCCGACCACGAAGTTGACATAGCCCAGCGACGTGCCCAGCCACGGCAGCGCCGCCACGTCGAGTCCGTCGCCGCGCACCGGCCAATCCCGGACACGGCAGGTGAGCGTGGCGACGAGCGGTTGGGTTGTATCCTGCAGGTCGTCGGGGGTGAGCGCGAAGTCCGCGAGCTCGGCGCCGGCCAGGCGGGCTTTCATCAGCCCCTCGAAGAACTTGCGGCGCTGGTCGGGCTTGAGGCGCAGGAAATGCCCGCGGTAGACGGTGTCGTTGATGCCGTCAAAGGCGATGCGTGTCCGGTACGTCAGCGTGCCGGCGGCGTCCAGTTCGCCCTCCGATGCGACCTGCAGCAGGTTGCTCTCGGCGGGGTCGACGGCGGAGACGCGCAGCGGCTCGCCGGTGGGGTGGGCCACTAGGTAGCTGCGGTTGCACAGGTAGGCCGGAAACAGGTCGCGCGTGTTCTCGTTGGTCGGGTCCATGAGCTGGTAGCCGCCGCCGGGTTTGGCCATCGCCACGATCGCGTGGTTGAAGAACGGCACCGGCACGTCGGGGTCCATCCGGGCGCCGGCATGGATCAGCACGGGATAGGCTTCCAGGCCGGCCAGTCGCAGCATGGCCACGAGCAGCGCCGCCTTGTCGCGGCAGACGCCGTAGCGGTTCTTGAAGGTGACGCCCACGTCATGCGGCTCGTAGCCGGGCGCGACGTTTTCGGTGGTGATGCCCATGTAGCGGATCTTCTGCGACACGAACTTGAAGACGCGCCGGATGCGATCATCGCGGTCCGCGACGCCGTCCACCAGGTTCGAAACCGTGGCGGCCATCTCGGGCACCGCCGCTGCGAGCGGGCGCTGGCAGAGCTCCCAGTACCAGCGCGACACCGTGGGCCAATCCGGCGAGGTGCTCAGCAGCAGGCGTTGTACGACCGTGTGGACGGCAGGCATGTCGGGTTCCGGGAACATCTGCGGCACCTCGCGCACCGTCCAGCGGTGCAGCGTGCGGGCGTCGGGTTGGGGAATGGCCGCGTAGGTCACGGAGTTCGTGACCGGGTCACGCAGCATCTGCCTGCGCAGCGGGCGCGCATCCGGTGCAGAGACCTCGTAGGTGAGTTTGCGGATCGGCGCATCGCCTTCAAAGACGTTGTAGTCGCCCCACGTATCGGGGACACGTGACTTGTAGTTGTCGCGCTGCACCAGGATGTGGCAGGTGTCGCCGATCTCGAGGCCTGAAAGCGAGAGTTGCAGGACCTTGCTGCCGGGGTCGTAGATGTTGGCGCTCATCTGGCTGGAGTCGATCATGACGCGGCTCTGCGCGGCCACGTCGATGGGCACGCAGCGGCCGTCGGGCTTGAAGATCTCGGCGCGCACGACGGTCACCGTGCCATAGGGCTGCTGGAACCAGAAGGTGCGCATGCCGCTGTCGCGGCGGCCCTTCTCGGTCAGGATCTTGGTGTACTCGTCGTCCCAGGAGACCGACGTGCCGTCGGGGTTGTAGCGCTCATGCACCAGATCATCGATCAGCACGGTGTCGGCGTCGGGGTAGCGCGCGGACGTGACGGCGCGGGCGTCGGCCAGCACGGCCGCCGGATCCGGGAAGGGCGGGGGCAGGGGACCGGCAAGGACCCCAACCAGCGGCAGGCAGGCGGAGAGCAGCAGACAGACCAGAGCGGATCGTTTCATGCCGCGTAGTCTAGCGTGTTGCGCCCGAGGCGTCCACCCATCCGAGGGCAAACGCCAATCCCGAGCGAACGCCATGCCAGATCCCCTATGCGGGTAGGGCGCGTTCCCCGAACGCACCCCGGGCTCTACGGGTTCGTTATTGCGGGGCCCGGCGCGCCCGTGGTGCCTGTGGCGCGCAGGGCCACATCCATGCCCACGACGGCGTCGTTCATGACCTGCTGCATCAGGTACGCGTAGCCGCGGATATCGTGGCCCATCTTGTAGTACAGTCCCTGCGTGATGGTTCTGTCCAGGTCGTAGTCCTTTTCCCAGACGATGCTGCGCGTCCTGGCGTCCCTCAGTTGCAGTGCAAGTGTCAGGCGATTGTCGGATTGTCCGGCCGGGAGTCCGACGAACCAGAGAAGGGGGCAGAACACGGACGTACCATATGACCAAATCGACCCCTTGTAGCGGGTTGATTGTACCTGGCCTTCGAGGACGAAGTCGGCCTTGTCGCGTTCGCCGCCGAAGGTGAAGAAGGCGTCCGCGAAGAGGCCCGAACGGCGCAGGCTGTAGGCGGCGGCCTTGGACAGGTCCTCGGAAGGCGTGAATTCGAACTCGACGATGGAAAGGAACATGCGCCCCGCATCGGGCCGGTCATAGTCCACCCAGCCGAACGGCATGAGGGGAACCATGTACAGGAACATCGTGCCAGCCTGGTTGGCGTCGCCGCGTTGGTCGTCGAATGGCGGCACGGCGACCTTCTTGCCGGTTGCCGGCGATTCAGCGATGCGTACCAGAGCGGTGTTGTTTGCAGGGTAGACGAACTTCGCAGTGGTGCCGCAGCCCGCTGCGACAAACGCAACGGCGAGGGCGACGAAAGGGGCAACTTTCACGTGTGGATCCTTCTTTTCTCTGATGTTTACGCATTGAAATAGGACGTGATCCGCGGCGCCAACGGCGGCACGTCCACCGGGACGCTGCCGTTCCGCAGCGAGTGCGTCGCCGCGCATCCGGTGGCGACGCTGTGGCGGGCGGCGATGGGCGATGTGGTTGTGGGGGCGTTCTGGCGGACGTGCCGGACAAACTCAGCCACGATGTTCGGGTCGGCGCCACCATGGGAGCCTGTCGCGCTGGGCACGGCGTAGTGCTCGTCACCCTCTGGATTGTAACTGCCTCGGCGGTTCCAGAGTCGCACCACGCATTCACCCGGATTGTCGCCGAAGTTCTCGATGCGCCCCTCGGTGCCGATGATCGTATAGTTGCGCCAGGCATCGGGCGTGTAGTGACACTGCATGTAGGTACACAGCACCCCATTGTCCAGCGCCATCAGGACGTGGCTCAGGTCCTCTACGTCGATGACCGGGTTGAGCCCTTTCTGGGAAAGGGGCGGCCAGTTCTCGGGATGCCAGGAGGCATCGCCGCGTTCGCCGGGTGCGTGACGGTCCTGAATGCGGTTGTAGACGCTGAGGTTGCCCATCGCGGTTACGCGCCGGGTGAATCCGCCGCACAGCCAGTGCAGCACATCGATGTCGTGTGCCGCCTTCTGCAGCAGCAGGCTGGTCGACTTGCCGCGGTCGGCATGCCAGTCCTTGAAGTAGGCATCGCAGCCATAGGCGATGAAATGGCGGCACCAGCCGGCGCGCACCTCGCCGATACGGCCGGCGTCGATCCATTCCTTCATCTTGAGCACGAAGCTCATGTGCCGCATGTTGTGCCCGAGATAGAGCTTCATCCCGTGGAGCCGCGCGGCTTCAAGAATCCGGTCGCAGCCGGTTGTGGTGATGGCCATCGGCTTCTCGAGGTAGACGTGCTTGCCGGCAGCCAGCGCGGCGATGGCCTGCTCCTCGTGGAGGTAGTCCGGCGATGTGATGAAGACCGCCTGAACATCGGAGCGGGCAAGCAACTCGCGGTAGTCCGGCGTGACGAAAACATCCGGTCCGAACCGGCGGGAGAAGTCGTCCAGTGCCCCTTGCACCGGATCGGCTGCCGCCACCAGCCGCACGCCGTCCTCGGGTTTGTGCGCCAGGCGAGCCAAGCTGCCCCGTCCGCCGGCGCCGATCACACCGATTCGCAATTCCTGGGTTTGCGCCATGTTCATCTCTGCTTTCAGGGGTCGCACAGCCGTGAGACGGGATCCGTCAGAGTGATAATGCCCGATGCGGCCGTGGCTGCGCAAGCATGGTTCTTGCCTGCGTCGCGGGCGACGGATGCACCCCGGCGGCAAACCTGCTACACTGACGCGCCATGGCACAGGAATGGAATATACGGTCACGCGGGCATGTCTGCCACGTGTGCCAGAAGAAGTTCGCCGACAAACAACCGTGCGTATCTGCGCTGCGTGCGACCGCGGAGGGTTTTGACCGGCTGGATTGCTGTCAGGCATGCTGGAAGGCGGCCCCCCGCGACTGGGAGCCGTTCAGCCTGTGGGAAGGCGCCTACGAGGCGCCGGTGGCGGTGGTCAAGGAGGAGCCGGTCAAGAAGGACACGGCGGAGACGCTGCTGCGCCGGTTGGTCGCGCTGGAAGACCCGGCCATGCAGAATGTCGTCTACGTGCTGGCGGTGATGCTGGAGCGCGGCAAGCAGCTCGTCGAGCGCGACGCCAAACCCCACGAGAGCGGCGGTATCCTGCGCGTCTACGAGCACCGCAAGACCGGCGATTCGTTCGTCGTGCTCGATCCCCGCCTGCGCCTCGACCAGATCGGCGAGGTCCAGCAGCAGGTGGTGGCACTGCTGAGCGGCACGGGACACCTGCAGACTGTCGATGCGCCGCTGGAGGCCGCATGTCCGCCCCCTTCGACCTGATCATCCGCAACGGCTCCGTGCTGGATGGCACCGGTGCCCCGGCCTTGCGCGCGGACGTGGGCGTGCGCGGTGACCGCATCGCGGCCATCGGCGACCTGGTCGCCGCCTCCGCCGCGCAGGTCGTCGATGCCGCCGGCGTCGTCGTCTGCCCCGGATTCATCGATGCCCACACGCATTCCGACACCTTTCTGCTGATCGAACCCGACGCGCCCAGCAAGCTCACGCAGGGCGTGACCACGGAGATCTGCGGCCAGTGCGGCGGCTCCGGCGCGCCGGTCGTGCCCAATCGCACGCGCCTGCCGTCCGATTGGACGGCGCTGCGCTATCCCGAGATCCGAGGTCGGACGTCGGATCTCCGCACGGCGCACGTCGGTCCCACCTGGACGACCGTGGCCGAGTACCGTGAGTTGCTGGACCAGGTCCGGCCTGCCGTGAATGTCGTGCTGTTCATCGGCCATAACACCATCCGCAAGGCCGTGATGGGGTATGAGCCGCGCGCCGCCACGGCCGACGAAGTGGCCGCCATGGCGCGGCAGCTTGACCAGGCGCTGGACGAAGGCGGCAGCGGGTTCAGCACGGGGCTGATCTACCAGCCCGGCAAGTACGCCGCGGCGGACGAGGTCCTGTCTCTGGCCCGCGTGGCGGCCCGCCGCGGGGCGCGCTATGCCACGCACATGCGCAGCGAAGGCGACCGGTTACTGGAGTCGGTCGACGAAGTGCTCGACCTGGCGCGCGATGCCGGCATCCGCGTGCAGATCTCGCACCTGAAGACCTCCGGCGCGTCCAACTGGAGCAAACTGGATGCCGTGATCGAGCGCATCGAATGCGCGCGCCGCGCCGGCCTGGGCGTGCATGCCGACCGCTATCCGTACCTGGCCGGCGGCACCGATCTCGACGTGGTGTTGCCCGACTGGGCGTCGGCCGGCGGGCGCGATGCCATCCTGAAGAACCTGGCCGATCTTGCGACGCGCGCACGCGTGATCGACGAGCTCGACGCGATGGATCGCGACTGGTCGGGGGTCATGATCGGGGGCGCCCGGCACCCGGCCGTGGCCGCCTTCACGGGGCAGACGCTGCCCGAGGTGGCCGCGGCGCGCGCGTGTTCCCCCGGCAGCGCACTGGTCTGGATGATTGCCACCGACGAGACGCGCACGGAGGCCTTCTTCTTCGGCATGTGCGAGCAGAATCTGCGGCGCATCTACGCGCAGCCGTGGGTGATGGTCGGGTCCGACGCCTCGGTGCGGGCGCCGACAGGTCCCCTGGCCGACAGCCACCCGCACCCGCGCGCCTACGGGGCGTTCCCGCGGTTCCTGCGGCTGACGCAGGACGAAGGGCTGATGCCGCTGCCTGAGGCCATCCGGCGCTGCACCAGTCTGCCTGCCGATGCGTTCGGCCTGAACGGTCGCGGCCGGTTGGTGGTCGGCGCGTTTGCCGATGTGGTCGTGTTCGAACCGGCCGTGATTCGCGACCATGCCACGTACGCCAAACCGCACCAGTTTGCCACAGGCGTGCGGCAGGTGGTGGTCAACGGGCGCCTGTCCTACGACCGGGGACGTTTCACGGGCAACCGCGGCGGCCGGCTGGTGCAGACCGTATAGGTGTGCTACCGGCCGAACCCCTGCATTTGCTTCTGCATGGCGCCCATCATCATCTCCTGCATGGATCCATAGCGCTGGAAACCGGTCGGTGGGTCGAACAACGAGGCCGCAGGCTTCTCGTTCTTGATGTTCGTGAACCGCGTCGTGACTTCGCCATTCTTCTCGGTTGTCATCTGGGTCTGGATGGGGAACCCGCCCAAGTCGGTGGCTTCCCACATCAAGGCCGTCAGCGACTGTCCGCCCTCTTCGGTCATCGTCACCTGCTGCTTCACGCAGGGGTGTCCGTCCAGCGTCTCGCGGCCGAGTTCCTTCTTTTCGATCTTGGGAGTCTTCTCGGCGATCTTCTCGGCGACATTCTGCGCGATCTCGCAGTAGGCCTTGAGTCCCGGGTAGATCATGAAGGTCTTCTTCAGATCCGGGCGCGAGATCGATACGATGCGGCTCATGCCCATGGCGGCCATCTGCTGTTTGGCCTCGTTGTCGGCGCCGGCCATCGACCCCTTGGTCATGTCGATCTCGGTGCGGACCTTGCCCGCGAGGGTGGCAAACTCCATCTCCATGGTCTGTACGCCCTTCTTCCCGCCCTCCTTCATGGACATGACTGCGGTCGCCGTGAATGCGCGGTCCGTGCCGAACAGCTTGGCGAGTCGTGCGCTCGCGAGGCTATCGGGAGACGCCCCCGGGCCCTGAGCGAACACGGCGGGCGCCGTCATCATCACGAACGCCGTCAGTACCGACAATCCTGGCAACTGTTTCATGGCTTGAGCTCCTTGCGAACGGGTGAAGCATCCGACGTGAATACTCTAGCGCTTCCCGCGCGCTGGATCAATGGCGTCATGCGCACCGCAACGCGCAGGTGCGATTCGACTTCGTTGGTTCGCACCCAGAATTCAGAATTGAGGAGTCAGAATCCAGGCATCCTGGCTTCTGGATTCTGTCTCCTGACGCCTGTACGAGTTCAACGAAGTTGAATCGCACCCTCGCACGTTGGGGGGCCTGTTTCTGTCTCTTGACCCGATCATACTTCCGGAAGTATGAGCGGGCCATCGATGGATGGAATCCGCGTCGCGGACCGGGACGGAGTCTGCGAGCGTACCGCCGACGGGATTTGGGATTGTCCGCGTCCGCCTTTTGCCTTGCGCTCAACGCTCGCACTTCAGCGGCCCTGCATGGCGGGTCCGGTGCGGGTGTGGTAAGATATGGCCATGTGCTTAAGACACGTCGCGGGGCTGTGGCAGGTGGTGGCGTTTGTGGGTGCCGCGGGCGTTGGCACGGCGGGCGCCGCGTTGTCCGCGGGCGGTTTGACCGACTGGCAGCGCCGGCCGGCCGAAGTCGTCTGGTGCGGCCGGCCGTACCGGATGGTTGTCGACCTGCCAACCGGGCGTGCGGCCCTGAACCGTCCCATGGGCTTGCGCATCACGCAGACGGCCGGCAACGCGGCGCACACGCTGAACCTGACGTGGCCGATCGTCAGCGCGACGTCCGCGGATGCGCTGGGACGCGTGCGCGACGTGACCGTGCAGCGCACGCGTAGTGGACAGCGGGTTGAGTGGCTGTTCGAACTGCATGCGGGCTGGGACGAGGATGTCGCGCTGAGTCTCGATGCGGGTTGGCTGGATTCGCAGGCGCGCCTGATCCCGGTTGTGACACGCGGCGGCCCCGTCTTTCGCACGCCCGCCCTGCCACCGGATCGCTGGACGGTCATCGTGCACGGCAAGACGCTCTCCGACGGGCGCCTGGGCGGCCTGTTGGGCGAACCGGCGCAATCCTGGCAAAACGAGGCGCAGACGGCCGAGTACCTGGCGGCGACGGCGCCCGGCGCGCCGGGGGGATGGGCCTGGAACATCGCCCGGCGTCTGCAGACCGTGAACGCCACGCCGGTGCGCCTGCACCGCATGCGCCGCGATACGCAGAGCCTCGAAACATGGGACGATGCGGCGGGCGTCTACATCGAGGATCCCCTGGCGGTCGAGTCGGATGACCGTCATCACGTGCTGTTCTTCGACTGGGACGAAGCCAGCAACTACCTGGCACCCTATACGGATGTAGACAATGGCTACGCCGGTGCGGCGGGCGACGCCCTGTATGCGCTGCTCGTGCGCCATGCGCTGGCTGGCCGTGTGATGACATTCGTGGCGCACAGCCGCGGCGCGGTCGTGACATCCGAGGCGGCACGACGGCTGGTGCGGCGCGGCACCGCCGGTTTCCAATGCCTGTACCTGGACGGCGAGGGATGGGGCGCGGGGATGCCGCTGCTGGGGATCGACGGCTATGCGGATGCCGGCTTCCACGGCTGGCTGGGCACGCGTGCCGACCAGTACCGTCAGGTTTGCGATGCGTTGGGCGTCGGGAGCCTGTCGGGCATCGGCTCGGCGGTGACGCACACGGGCGGTCAGCCGCTGGCCGAAGGCAACGACATCGCGCTGCTGCGGTGGCCGCAGGGCACCTTCATTGCCGGCGTGCCGCGCGGCGGCGATCGGCTTGACCATACGGCCTTTCCGGAGTTCTTTGCCGATTGGGCCTATGTGACGACCGATCCCAGCGGCTTGCTGGCCGCGCAAGGCGACGTCTGCCTGGAGACGCCTGTCATCACCACGCGGGTGCCCCTGATCTACCCGGAGCGTGTGCCGGGGCCGCCGCCCGGCGACGCGGGGGGGCTCTACAACGGCGACCTTGTCGACGGCAGCCTGGCGGGCTGGATCTACCACGGCGGCACCCCAGCCGCCTGGGCACGCGCCTGGAACCTGCTGGCGATCGGCTTCAGGGATCGCCATGCGCTGCCGCTGACGCCGGACCAGCCGTTCGTGCGTCACAACTGGACGGCGTTGCCGGAGCGCGTCTCGCGTGTGACCTTCGATGTCGCGTGGCAGGTGTCGACGCCGGCCGAACTGGTTGTCCAATGGGAGGAGATGGAACTGGGGCGCGTGGCGCTGTCCGGTGACCGCTCGACCTGGACGCGCGTGCAGGTGCCGGTTGATCTGCCGGCTGACGCCGTGGGGCGGCTGGTGTTCAGGTTGGACGCGCCCGGTGCCGACGGGCGCACGTATGTGCTCGTGGCAGGTGTGGGGTTGGGGACCGCACGGTAGCCGAGCGTGCCGTGCCACCGTATAGAAGAGGCAGGGATGCGAACCGCAGCGGGTCAAATGGTGCCTTCCGATTCCGACGAAAACTCATTTGTCTGCCGGCGCTGCGGCGCCTGCTGCCGGGCGGCCGGCGATGTTCGGCTGCGGGCCGGTGAAGTCGAGGCGATCGCGGCGCTGTTGGCTCTCGACCCCTACACGTTCACGTCGCGCTACACCCGCCTGGCCGGCGACCGCAGCGGGCTTGTTCTCGCGGAGCAGACCGATGGCACCTGCGTCTTCCTGAACGAAACCAACGCCTGTCGGATTCAGGACGCCAAACCGGCCCAGTGTCGCGGCTATCCACAGTCCTGGCGTCACCCGGTTCTCGATGCGCGCTGCGAGGGGCGGCGAACCCCGCCGGTTTGACACGCGTGATTCGACCCGCGCGCCGCTGGGATGCCGACGGGAGATTGGCGTGTACGAGTGCGTGCAAGAGCACGTGGAACGGGCTGCCGGTCGCCGTTGTCATGCCGTACCCGTACTTTGGCCCGCGCGACGCTCGGGAGGGGCGAGCTCCGCGAGCCCGGATGCCGGACGGGCGCCTGGTCTCGCGGAGCTCGCCCCTCCCGGTGTGCCAGTCGCGCCCGAATCTCAGTTCCAGCGCATCGCGGCCTGCTGGACCTGCCAGTTGCTGACCCCGGGGTGCGCAACCACTTCCGAGGGAAGCGCTCCGATCTCCCTTCGCCTCGCCTCCCGCAGTACCGTCAGATGACCGCCAGGCTACTCAGGATCGGGATCGCTGGAAGCCGTCACAAGCACGGTGTTGTCTTGGTCCACAGCCATGATCCCTATTGCCCTTGCTCGGGATCAGGTCTGAATCGTAAGATGTTGGCCATCAGGCAGAACGTGGATCTGCCACAAGTGATAAACCGGCTCTTCGCCCTGTTAATTGTGATCCTCAATGAGCTGGTCGATTTGGTCAAAATGGGCAATAGGACACAACTCACGTCATGGGGGTTCGCAATCGCAAGTGTCTCTTCGTCGTGCGTCACGCTTGGACTGTGCAAGCTGTATGGCCACGTCCACGGGGACATCTTGCTCCGCAACTATCAGAGCATGTCGGAACTCGAACGCGAACAGTGGCTCTCCATACTCAACGGCCTTGAATGGTACCGACTCGGTGGTCTAGTCGCTGTCGTTCTGGCAGGATTCGCGCTCAAACAAGAACCACACTGGCCTGCACTTATCTACGGTCCACTGGCCTTGTTGGCGGGACTTGCGTCAATCATCATAACGTGAAGAGGAATGGAGCGATCGAACCATGAGAGATGGGCGTGTACGAGTACGTGTAAGAGCACGTGGAGCGGGTTGCCGGTCGCCGTTTTCATGTCGTACTCGTGCTTCGGCCCGCGCGACGCCCGGGAGGGGCGAGCTCCGCGAGCCCGGATGCCGGACGGGCGCCTGGTCTCGCGGAGCTCGCCCCTCCCGGTGTGCCAGTCGCGCCCGAATCTCAGTTCCAGCGCATCGCGGGCCTGCTGGACCTGCCAGTTGCTGACCCCGGGGTGCGCAACCACTTCCGAGAGGAACGCTCCGATCTCCCTTCGCCTCGCCTCCCGCAGCACGGTCAGATAGCCGCCAGGCCACCCAGGATCGGGATCGCTCGAAGCCGTCACAAGCACGGTGTTGTTTTGGTCCACAGCCATGATCCCTGTAAGACCGGGACCTACAATGACCGGAGACGCAGAACCACCGGCGGGAGGCGACAGAGTATAGTGCCTCCGCCGTGTCGTTCTCCGGGAACGAAATGACTACTCAACTCGCCAAGGTGCTGATCGGTGCAGCGACCCTCGCGGCGCTCCTCATCAGTTTGTTCTGGTGGACTGCGATTGGGAGATTTGAGCGAACCGTAAGGCTGAAGTCTGTATCCAGTGATGGTGCCTTTCGCTGCGAGGTCTCCGATGCGGTTCGTGGCGGGGCGTCTATCACCCACATTGAGGTCTTCGGGCGAAAGAACACCCCTTTGACTTCACGCGTGGAATGGAAGTGCGTGGGTCGTGGTGATTACATTGCCGACTCAAGTCTGCGTCGTAGCCCGTACGCTATCGCAGGTGAGTGGAACGGGCTGCCGGTTGCCGTTGTCATGCCGTACCCGTACTTCGGCCCGCGCGACGCTCGGGAGGGGCGAGCTCCGCGAGCCCGGATGCCGGATAAGTGCCTGGCCTCGCACGCGCGAAGGCCGCGTCCCATCGACATTTTGCGGCTGGTTACTTGAATCGCGCTTGACGCGTAGGAGTTTCTCGACTGGGCGAAGGCAAAGCGGAAGGTCTTTCCTGCGGAGAGGGTCGAGGCAGAACTCCGCCCTCGGCACGTGAAGACCGCATAGGCCGTCCTATTTCTTGAACAAATCGGAATGCGTGCCCATTCGCTCTGTGCATCAGATCCCCAGTTCGCGGAACATGTCGTCGGCGTCAACGCAGACGACCAGGTCGCGACCCGCTTCGGACGCCGCGAATGCCCGTTGCGTGGTGCCCGTCGGCACGACCACGTCAAACGGAAGTCCGTCGCGAAGTTGAACCTGTTTGTAGAAGATCGTGATGGCTTGCGTTGCGTTCAGACCCAGACGTTGAGAAACCGTCTCGACGTGATCCTTCAAGGTGGGCTCCAACCTGGCCCGCACCATTGCGCTCTTGCGCATGATGGCGCCTCCATTTCTGGGCGAACTGTAGCGCAGACGGGATACAACGACAAGCTGCATCCGGTGCGCATCGGCTTTGCGTGTTCCCCGGGCGCATCCGCGATTCGGTGCACGTCACGCTCGCGTGACGCGAGCCGCAGCGGTCCCGTAGGTCCCGCTGTACCGCGCGGCACCGACAGTACAGCGGGACCTACGGGACCGCTGATTAGCGCGGCAGACGTCCTCGCGGTTGGACGGCGCTGCACCGAATCGCGGATGCGACCCCGCATCCCCACCCAAATCTACGGCTAAGCGATTGGGGCGACGGGCGGTAGGCGCCTCTGGCGC
>CAYQJG010000055.1:0-26892 GCA_964417715.1 uncultured Lentisphaerales bacterium
GCTCTGGCTCATCATCTTCTGCGGGATTGCGGCCCTGGCCGTCTTCTTCGAGCGGCTGCTGCACCTGCGGCGGGCCGGCATCGACCCGGGCGACTTCCTGAAGGGTATCCGCAACGTGCTCGGCAAGGGCAATGCCGGCGAGGCGGTCACGATCTGCGAGGAGACCCCCGGCCCCGTGGCCGCGCTCGTGCGCGTTGCGATCCTGCACCGGCATGAGGCGCGCCATACCATCCGCGAGGCCGTCGATACGACGGGACGCGCCGAGATCTCGCGTATGGAACGGCGCCTGGCCACACTGGCCACGCTCAGCCAGATCGCGCCGCTGCTGGGCCTGCTGGGCACGGTTCTCGGCATCCTCGAGACCGTGCTGGTGCTGCACGACCAGGTGCCGCTGGTCGACGCCACGGCCGTCACCGGCGGCCTGCTGCGCGCGCTGATCACCACGGCTGCCGGCCTGATGGTGGCCATTCCGTGCTATGGCATGTACAACCTGTTGGTCGTGCGGATCGACCGCCTGGTGTTCGACATGGAGACCGCGGCCAGCGAAATCGTAGCCTTCCTGACCGCTTCGCCGGGCGACGACAAGGGTGAACGGGCGCGCACATGAGACCTGATCGCAGCGAGGCCGAGCGATGAGCGAATTGCGCAGTCATTGGGGCAACTGGCGGGCCGACGTGTTGCGCGAGCGCTTCCGTCCGCGCAGCCGCATCGCGCAGGCCTGGCTGTCGGCCGTGCCGTGGATCAGCGTGATTCTGATCGCCGGGCTGTTCTGGGTCGTTGGCGACCGGATGCGCGTGCAGCCGGGCGTGGCGTTCGATCTGCCGCCCGCGCCGTTCCGAGAGGGGATGCACTACGGCCTGACGGCCGTGATGCTGCCGGTCAGCCGGCCGTCCGGCCAGAGCGAAACGCTGGTGTTCTTCGAGGATGAGCCCTACAGCACGGCCGTTCCGGCGCAGGTGCGGCAACTCGGCGAGGCGCTCCGCAACCGCGCGGCACGCGAGACCCGCCGCGAACTGCTGCTGCTGGCCGATCGGCGCGTGTCGCACGGCGATGTCATGGCAGCCGTGGAACTGGCGCGCGCCGCCGGCATCCAGCGCATCAATGTGGCCGCCAAGCCAGAATGAAACAGATGGTCCATAATGGTCCCGGCGCGCTCGCGGTGCGGGGCTGGCAGCCGCGGCTCTCGCGGCCGACCGTGCTGTTCTGGTGGCCGGCCGTGCTGCTCACGCTGCTGGCGGGCGGGCTGTGGCTGCTTTGGCCGCATGCGCATGGCCGGTACGGCGCGGCGCCGCGGTCGATGCGGCTGCCGGAACCGGGCGCCGCCTATGTGACCCTGGACGAGGGCGCCCAGTCGCTCTACCTGAAGTTGGATATTTTCACCAGCCCGTCCGTGCTGGGGTATGGCCGGATGCAGGGCGGGTTGGATGCGCGCGAGGCACCCGTGGCGCGCGTGCGCCTGCCGCCCGAGCGGCTGCCGACGCGCGTCGACGGGCCCTGGCGCCTCGCCGCCGTAACCGTGCCGCCGCTCCTCGTGCCGCGTCTGTCCGAGCCGCCCGCCGAGGCGCCGGTCGCGCCCGTGGCGCCGGCGACGAACGGCGTCCGCACCGTGCTCTCGCCGGGCCTGCGCCGGGCCGCCTTCGCCTTCGAAATGCCGCGGGCGGGCCTGCCGGCTGCGCCGGGCCGCGTCCGCAGTCATGTCGATCTCGACGCGGCCGGGCGCGTGAGTCAGCTCCTGATCGAGAAGGACGACACGCCGCTCGACAGTCGTGGCGCGGAGGAGGCCATCAGCCGCGGCCGCGGCACCGGCCCTGCGCATGGATGGGTCGAAATCGCGTGGCAGTGAGCGGAAGGTGAACGTGCGAATTCTGGTTACAGCCGGTCCCACGCGCGAGCACATCGACCCGGTGCGGTTCATCAGCAACCGCTCGACGGGCAAGATGGGGTTCGCCGTGGCCGAACGGGCCGCCGCCCGCGGCCATGATGTCGTGCTGGTGGCGGGGCCGGTCGCCCTCGCGACTCCCGCCGGCGTGACGCGCGTGGATGTTGTGAGCGCCCTGGACCTGCTGGCCGCCGTGCAGCACCACCTGCCACAGACCGATGTGCTGGTCATGGCCGCGGCTGTAGCCGACTGGCGCCCCAGGACCGTTAGCGCGGTCAAGCTCAAGAAGCGCGCGATGAACCCCACGCTTGAACTCGAGCCCAACCCCGATGTGCTGCTGACCGTGCAGCCGTCGAAAGGCGACCGGCTCTTCGTCGGGTTTGCCGCCGAAACCGGCGATCCGCTGGCCGAGGCGCGCCGCAAGTTGGCGGCCAAGGGGCTCGACCTGATGGTGGCCAACGATGTCTCTCAGCCCGATGCGGGTTTTGCGGTGGACACCAACCGCGTCGTGCTGCTGCCCCGCGACGGCGCACCCGAGGCGCTGCCGCTGCTGTCCAAGCGGGACGTGGCCGAGCGCATCGTGGACTGGATCGAGCGGGCCCGGTCGAGGACGGCGCCGCGCTGAGACGACACGGGGTGCAACAATGTACGAGCGGCACGCTTGCAGGTGGATGAGGGCCGGCCTGCTGGCCGGTCTGCTGGCCGGGGTCGCCGGTAAGGAGTTGGCGATTTATGAAAGCGAAGGACTTTGACGCTCAGTTTGACCGTGGAGATGACGTCACCCATGCGCTGGATCTGTCCAAAGCGCATCGGCTTGGCCAACAACCCAGGCGAGTGAATGTCGATTTCCCGGAATGGATGATCGGTTCTTTGGACAAAGAAGCCAAACGGCTGGGAGTCACACGCCAGTCCATTATCAAAGTCTGGATTGCTGATCGGCTGGAGAAAGCCCCGGCATAGATTCCATGCGAACCAAGCGATGCACCAGCGGCAACAGAACGGTTTGCGGTTGTTCCGATGCTGTCCGCCGCTGGTGATCGTTGCCGTTGGGAAACCGGCCGGCGCAACCTTGGCGGACCGGCTCTACGGTTGCTGCAAGTGGCGGAGCAGACGCCCGCCGCCATCTTCCGCCCTATTGGCGAGGAACGATCTGGAGGGCAGAGATGCCGGTCCAGCCTTTGCCTGCGAGCCATTTCATCGTCACCGCAATGTCCGGAGCGGTTGCGCCCTTGAACTTGATGTAGTTCGTTCCCTTGGCGGCTTCGCCGGGTTTGGTCGTGGCGACGGCGTGTTTCCCGCCATTCCATCCGTAGTCGAATGAGAAGGCATCGGAGGGCGTCTCGCTTCCGAGCGGAGTAAGGGAGACTTCGCCCTGAACATTGTGGATGCCGGCTCCGAGAATCACGATGACATCGTACTTGGCGTAGGGAATCCCTTTGAGAATCAGGCGTGGGTTGGAGGCGAGATTGCCGCGCTTGAGCTTGAGGTCGTTGCCGCCAAAGCCCCAGGGCTCTCCCGTCGCAGGCTTGGCTTCGCCTTCGATTGAGAGGGAGACAGGCGAGGGGGCTCCGTCCGAGGTGATGAAGCCGGTGGCGGTTTTCGCGTCTGCCCCGACAGCATTCCAGTTGGCCTGCGCCTCGGGGCCGATGCCGGCGATGTCGTTGGCGCCGAGCGCTTGGTCATCGCCTGCTGTGGTGACGAAGTTGATGCCGATGCTGCCGGCGACGCCCGGCGCGGCGGTGACGATGCATTTGGCCGTCGGGCTTGGCGCCAGGCCTTTGCCGAATGCCTTTGCCTTCACGGTGCAGGCTTTGGAGAGGGTAACGGGCCCTTGGTAGAGCGGCGAATTCTCCGTGGGTTCCGAGTCATCCGTCGTGTAGTGGATCGGCGCACCGTCCGTGACACAGGAGAGGGTGACGGTTGCAGGTTTTGCGCCGGGGAATCCGGCGGAGACGATGGCAGGCATTTGGATGCAGCCCGAGTAGACGCGGACGTAGTCCACCCACATATCGGTCTGGTTGCCGTAGCGATCCATGTCGATCTGCCAGCCGCTGATGCCGCCGATGGCGTAGTTGATCAGGAACCAGGTGGGCAGGGCCTTCGAGGTTGGACCCGTGGGGTGGCGGCCGACTTCGACGTCATCCAGGTAGTAGACCGTATCGGTCTCGGTGATGGCGACGGCGTACGTGTGGAAGGTCCACGACCACGAGGATTTCCCCGCGAGCGCGAGCGTGTCGGTGCGGAAGCTGCTCGGCCTGTACTTGGGATTGGGCGAGCCGTCGGCGAGTTTCTTCTCGGTCCAGTCGAACTTCGGTTGTCCCCAGAAATGGCTGACGCTACAGTAGATGCCGCCGGAGTTCGGGTTCTTGGGGCCGTAGCCGCCGTAGCCCTCGATCACGTCAAGTTCGTCGCAGCCCATCTTTGAGATGGCGTCAAACAGCGGGTCGGTCTTGTCCATGCCGACCGTGCCTTTGGTGAGCGTCCAGAAGGCGGGCCAGGTGCCCGGAGCGGATTGTGCCACGAAACGGCACTCGAAGTACGAAGGGATCGACACGGCGACACCGCTGCCGTCGGGGCGCATGGAGGAGAGGATGCCAGAGCGGCCCTTCGTGCCGAAGGGCTTGGAGGCGTGGATGCGCAGGAACGTGCCGGCTTGTCCGAAGGGCTCGTTCTCACCCGCAGGATCCGAGAATGGCCAGCCGCTGAAGTCGCCGCCGCCGGTCTTGTGGGCCGAGTACGTGGCATTCATGCCGTTGGGTGAGATGGAGAGGGGACCGCTGAAGTCGTCGGCGAAGACGAGTTTCATACCCTTGGAACCCGGCGGATCGGCCTTGGGAATGCCTTGCTTCCACATGACGCCGCCGAGGTTGAAGAGTTGAAGCTCGCAGTAGTCCTGACGATTCTTCTCGTCCTTGGCCTGGATGCGGATCGTGAGCGGTCCGTTGGGAAACTCATCGGCGTGGAGGATGAAACTACCGGTGGCGTCGGCGCCGAGTGTGAGGTCGGCCAACAGCGCATCGTGTCCCCATTCACTGGGGTTGTCCTTCGTGGGCTGTTGCCAGCAGAACGCCTTCGCGAGGGTCATCCGCGGGGCTTTGAAGACGACGGTGACGTCGCCTTTGACGTTCGAGCAGTAGGCTGGGGCGAGGACGGCGATCGACTGGACGAAGTCGATTCCCTTTGTCGCATTGCCCGAGTAGAAGTCCGGGTATTCCTCCGATGCCTTGACCGTCGATTCGGCGGGGGAGGCGAAAGGCGTGGCGGCCAGGCCGAGGGCCACGGCGGCGACGACACATTTCACGCCGGGATGCGTGCTTTTCATATATTGTTACTCAATGCCATCCCAAAAGAAACGCGCCGCCTTTTCAGGCGGCGCGTTTGGACGGGTTCCACTGGCGCGTCTACGGCGCGGTCAGTTCGAGGTCCCAGAGGAGGGATGTCCAGTCGGCCTCGACCTGTAGAACCACCGTGCCGGTAACCGTGGTGCCCGGCACGAGTGCTTCGACGGTTGCGGTGCCGCCGGTGATATGCACGACAACCAGTGTGACGCCGGTCGGGTCCACGCCGAGCACGCCCTGGATCGCCGCGACGTTGGCCGTCGCGGAGAAGGTCGCGTCGGCGGGGTCCGCCACCGGGTAAAGGAGGGTCACTCCGGCCGTGTCGACCGTCAGCAGGTTCGGCAGCGCCAGCACGGCGGTCGCGTTCGTGCCGTACCAGGTTGCGGAGCCGGCCGTGGTCAGCAGGGCGGGCGCATGCCACACGTACCCCTGTTGGGGCTTGGCGCTCTTCACCTTCGTGTAGCGGCGCGTGGCCGGCGAGAAGCGCCCGCCGCCCGCGAACGAAGCCGACGCGGTTCCCGACCAGCCGGTCGGCACGACGAAGCTGTAGAGCCCGTTCGTGTCGGTCGTCGCCGATCCCAACCCCGCGAAAGCAACCACAACGCCCGCGACCGGCGTCTCGACATCCGCGAGGATGACGCGCCCGCTGATGGCAAGTGCCGGCGTCGGCTTCCAGAGGTAGTTCTGGTTCAGGCGGTCGCTCTTCACCTTGTTATACCGGCGCGACTGCGGCGAGAACGTGCCTGCGGTGCCGTACGACGGCGTGGCCGTGCCGCTCCAACCGGCCGGAACGACCAGCGTATAGACGCCGTTGCTGTCTGTCATGGCGGACCCGCCGCCGGCGGAGAAAGTCACCGCGGCACCGATGAGCGGCGCACCGGTCTTCTGCTGTGTGATGCGGCCGCCGATGGTGGCGCCGGCCGCGTGTGCGAAGCCGGATGCGGTGCAGAGAACGGCCAAGGCAAAGGCGGCAGACAGCCGCTGTCGTGCGTTCATGGGATACTCCTTTGGTAGTACGTGTGGCCACCTCTTCGCAGGCCCTTCCCAATCTGATGCACTTACTGTGCCAACCGCGTCCGGCGCACCACAACGACGTGATCGTGCCCGTCAGAGGCACCGGCGCTGCTCGTACGGGCCGTGGAAATGCCTCGCAGAAGCCTGCGAGCCGTCGACGCCACCACGGTGGACGGTTTTTCGCACAGCATCGCGATCACGTTTGCGGCGGCGCCTCGCAGAAGTGCGACGGTTCTCATTTGTGCGATACACCGCTCTTCGCGCGGGAACGGGCCTGCGACGGGTCGCCTTAACCCGCCGTGTCCCGCTTGCAGACCCAATCGCGCCGTACCCGGCGCGAGGGCCCCGCGACGCGCAAGGCCCATTGTGGTCACATCAGTCGCACCAGTACCCGTCTGTCATTGCCGGTGCCCGTTCCCCTGTAACCACATTGACACTGAGCACCGCCCCGTTTCTACGTAGCGGAACATTCTGATTCTCTTTTCGGACCCGTTGCGCTACATTTCGGTATGTAGCGGTTGGCAGGGCGGCATGGTGTCGCCCGTCGGCCTCGGAGGTAGTGCCATGCGTGGAATCATGCGGCTCCTGACGACGTTGCTCGCTCTGTCACCCGCGCTGCTGTGCGCCGCGGATGCGCCGGCCAAACCGGTTGGCAAGCCCATCCGGATCGGCGCGATTCTGGCCGTCACCGGCCCGGCCTCCAACCTGGGCGCGCCTGAGGAGAAGACCGCCCGCATGCTGATCGAGAAGCTGAACGCGTCCGGCGGCCTGCTGGGACGCCCGGTCGAACTGGTAGTCAAGGACAGCGGCGGCAGCCCCGAAAAGGCGGTCTCGTTTGCGAAGCAGTTGATCGAGGAGGAGAAGGTCCTCGCCATCGTCGGGCCTTCCACCAGCGGCGAGACCATGGCCATCAAGTCGCTTTGCGAAGAGGCCGGCATGATCCTCGTCTCCTGCGCCGCCGCCGAGGTCATCGTCAATCCGCAGGCCAAGTACGTGTTCAAGACGCCGCAGAAGGACAGCCAGGCCGCGACCTGGATATTCAAGACCATGAAGGCGCAGGGCATCGGCAAGATCGCCGTGCTTTCGGACAACTCCGGTTTCGGCAAGGCCGGCAAGGACCAGCTCGAGAAACTCGCGCCCGAACAGGGGCTGACGGTGGTCGCGAGCGAGGTCTACGATAAGGCAGCGACGGACCTGACAGACATCCTGACCAAGGTCAAGGCTTCCGGTGCCGAGGCCGTCGTCAACTGGTCGATCGTTCCGGCGCAGTCGATTCTCGCCAAGAACATGCGCCAGATGGGGATGACCGTGCCGCTGTTCCAGAGCCATGGCTTCGGCAACATCAAGTATGTGGAGGCCGCCGGCAAGGCTGCCGAAGGGATCCTGTTCCCGTGCGGCCGCCTGCTGGTCGTCGATGCTCTGCCCGAAACGCATCCGCAGAAGGCCGTTCTGGCGGCCTACAAGAAGGACTACGAGGCGGCCTACAAGGAAGACGTCAGCACATTCGGCGGCCATGGCTACGACGCGGTTCTGTTCGTGGTCGAGGGCGTCAAGAAAGCGGGCACCGACGACCGCGCCAAGGTACGCGATGCAATCGAGAGCCTGACGAACCTGCCGGGCACCGCCGGCGTCTTCAACCTCTCGGCGACGGACCACAATGGACTTGGTCTGGAAGCCTTCGAGATGCTCACCGTCAAGGACGGCCGCTTCACCATCTACCGACCGTAACCCGATGCTCCAGTACCTGTTTTCCGGCATCACGGCGGGCGGCATCTACGCGATCGTGGCGATCGGGTTCAACCTGATCTACAGCACGACCGGCATCCTGAATTTTGCACAGGGCGAATTCGTAATGCTGGGCGGGATGACCGCCGTCACCTTCTCGCGCTTCCTGCCGCTGCCGCTGGCGATCGCCGCCGCCGTGGTGGTGACGGGCGGCGTGGGGGCGCTGTTGGACTTCGCGCTCTTCCGTCGTCTGCGGTCGCATTCGCTGCTGCACATGATCGTGATCACCATCGGCTTGTCGATCGTGATCCAGGAAGTCGCGCTGCATCTCTGGGATGAGCAGGTGCGGGCGCTGCCTTACTTCACGGGCGACGAGTGCTCGTCCGTACGCGTCTCCGGCGCGGCGCTATCGCCGCAGGTGTTCTGGGTGCTGGGCACGGTGGCCGTGGTGGTGCTGGCGCTGCACGCGTTCCTCAGCCGCACGCTGGTCGGCAAGGCCATGCGCGCGTGCGCCTCCAATCCCGCGGCGGCCATGCTCGCGGGGATCAACATCTACAACATGCGGGCGCTGGCTTTCCTGCTGAGCGCGGCGCTGGGTGCGCTGGCGGGATGCGTGATGTCGCCGATCACGATGACCAAGTACGACATGGGCTCGAGCCTGGCCATCAAGGGATTTGCCGCGGCGATTCTCGGCGGACTCGGCAATCCGCTGGCGGGCGTGCTCGGGGGATTGCTGGTGGGCGTGGCCGAGTCGTTGAGTGTCCGCGTCCTGCCGGCCGCCTATAAGGACGCGACGGCTTTCGCCATCCTGTTGCTGGTCCTGTTTGTGCGGCCTCAGGGGCTTTTCGGTGGCCGTGCGGCCGGCAAGGTGCGGGAGTGTTAGGATGAAGACGCGTTCGATCTGGCTGCCGGTTGCCGTCTGCGCCCTTGCGGTGGCGCTGATCCAACTTGGCGCGCATGCCATCGGTCGCGACTACTACCTGACGCAGCTCAGCATGGCCGCCTACTACACGGTGGTCGTTCTCGGCCTCTGCCTCGTGATGGGGTATGCCGGGCAGATCTCGCTGGGGCATGGCGCCTTCTTTGCCCTGGGCGGATACACTTCCGCCGTGCTGACCACGCATGATCTGACCGTCCTGCAGGGTGCCGGTGTCGTGCGCGTGTTGCGGGCGTTGCACCTGCTCGTCGAGCGCACCGACGTCTACGGCAGCCGCCTGCTGGTGGTCGCGTCCAGTCCGGCGCTGGTGGCGGGGCTGCTGCTGGTTGCCGCCGTGGCGGTGCTGATCGGCTACCCGGCCTTGCGCCTGAAGGGACACTATCTGGCCATGGCCACGCTGGGCTTCGGCCTGATCGTCTACCGACTCATCCTGGGCAGCAACCTGACCGGCGCCGCCGATGGCATCCACGGCGTGCCGCCGCTGATGCTGGGACCGTACGCGGTGACCCAGAAGAGCGAGTTCCAGGTTTTCAACTACTACCTGGCCTGGGGGTTCGCGTTGTTCGTGCTCGTGCTGCTGCTCAACGTCGTGCGGTCGCGCGCCGGCCGCGCGCTGCGCGCCATTCACGACGGCGAACTGGCTGCCAACGCGATGGGGGTGGACACCGCTTCCGCCAAGTTGCGCGTCTTCGTGCTCAGCGCCGTGCTGAGCGCGGCTGCGGGCGCGCTGACCACCCACTACAGCGGCGGCATCGGCCCCTCCGAGGCCAGCGCGATGAAGTCCGTGCGCTATGTGGCCCTCGTGGCGGCCGGCGGCATGGCCAACCTGTGGGGCGCGCTGGTCGTCAGCGCGGTGCTGAACGTGCTGTCGCTGCGCGGCGTGTTCGGGTCGTTCGACGAGGCCGTCTTCGGCGCGCTGCTGATCCTGATTGTCGCGTTGACCCCCGAAGGACCGGTGCACGCGATCACGCGCGGACTCGGACGCCGCCTGCGGAAGGGGCTGGATAAGGAGGCGCCGTCGGGCGTGGCGTAGCATGTCGTTCCTGACCGTCAGCAACGTGAGCCGCCGGTTCGGCGGCGTGCAGGCGCTCAACGGCGTCTCGTTCGAGGCGGCGCGCGGCCGCATCACGGCTGTGATCGGCCCGAATGGCGCCGGCAAGACGACGCTGTTCAATACGATTTCGGGCGTGCTGCGCCCCGACAGCGGGACGATCACGCTGGACGACGAGGCGATCGGCGGCCTGCCGCCCCATCGGATCGCGCAGCGCGGGGTATCACGGACGTTTCAGAACGTCAGCCTGTTTCCGCGGATGACCGTGCTGGAGAACGTCATGATTGGCCGGCACCTGCGCGCGCGCGCCGGTCTGCTGGCCTGTGCCCTGCGGCTGCCGTGGCAGGTGCGCGAGGAGCGCGCCATGCGCGCGGTGGCGTGGCGGCACCTGGAGGAGGTCGGGCTGGCCGGCCGGGCGGAAAGCCTCGTGGGCACGCTGTCGTTCGGCCAGCGGCGGATGGTCGAGTGGGCGCGCGCACTGGCCACCGAGCCGCGCCTGCTGCTGCTCGACGAGCCGGCCAGCGGCCTCAACACGCATGAGTCGGAGGCCCTGGCGGGGAGCATCCGTGCGGTTCGCGACCGCGGCATCACCGTGCTGCTGGTCGAGCACGACATGTCGCTGGTGATGGATGTGGCCGACCACGTGGTCGTTCTGAATTTCGGCACGCCGATCGCATCCGGGACGCCGGCCGCGGTGCGCGCCAATCCCGAAGTCGTCAAGGTCTACCTGGGCGGGGAGTTTTAGGCGTCATGCTGCGGATCCGCAATCTACGCTGCGGCTATCAGGGCCTGGAGGTGGTCAAGGGGATCAGCCTGCACGTGTCCGCAGGCGAGATCGTGACCCTGATCGGCGCCAACGGCGCCGGCAAGAGCACGCTGCTCAAGGCGATCGCGGGGCTGGTGCCGCCCTGGTCCGGCAGCATCGAGGTGGCCGGCGTCGCGACGACGCGCCTGGCGCCGTGGCGCGGCGTGCAGCACCATGTCGTCCTGGTGCCCGAGGGGCGGCAGCTGTTTGCCGACATGAGCGTGCTCGACAACCTGGCGGTCGGCGGCTACCGCAACCCTGATCGCCAGCGGGTGATCGACCGGGTTCTGGAGCGGTTCCCGCGGCTGCGCGAGCGGGCGCACCAGAGCGCCGGCACGCTTTCCGGCGGCGAGCAGCAGATGCTGGCCATCGGCCGTGCGCTGGTGGCCCGGCCCCGGCTGCTGTTGCTGGACGAGCCGTCGATGGGGCTTGCGCCGCTGATGGTGCGCGAGGTGTTCGGCATCATCCGTGAGCTGCGCGAACGCGGCGTGACCATCTTCCTGATCGAACAGAACGCCGTGGCGGCGCTGCAGATCGCCGACCGCGCCTATGTCCTTGAGACCGGCGAGATCGTCGCGGAAGGCGCGGCCGCCGACCTGTTGCACAACCCCGAGGTGCAGCGTGCCTATATGGGCAAGGGGTACAAGGAGGTGTGGGAATGACCGTTTTCGACCGCGCCCACGAATGCCTGTCGCGCGCCGACCTGGAGCAGCTCCAGCTCGAACGGCTGCAGGCGCTCATCGCCCGCCTCAAGCGCAACGTGCGGCGCGCCCGCGACCTGCTGGGCGATCGCCGTGTGACCGACCTGTCCGGCCTGGCCGGGCTGCCGCTGACCGCGCCCGCCGACCTGGTGGCGGCCTTTCCCTACGGCATGTTTGCCCTGCCGCTGCACGAGGTGATCCGCCTGCACTCGACCGTCGGTCCGGATGGCCGGCAACTCGTGATCGGGCATACCCGCAACGACCTGACGCTGTGGGGTCGCCTGGTCGCACGCCAGCTGGCGGCGGCCGGCGTCACGGCCAACGACGTCGTCCAGCTCGGCTTCGGCGGCAGCCTGGCCAAACAGGCGTCCGGCTACCAGCTTGGCGCCGAACTGCTCGGCGCCTCCCTGATTCCTGAGGATCCGCTGCATATCGACTACCAGCTGGCGATGCTGCAGAACTACCGCGTCACGGTGCTGGTCACGACGCCCGCCAACGCCACCGCGCTGGCGCGCCTGATGGAGGCGCGGCGCATCGATCCGCAGGCGCTGCACCTGCGCGCCGTGCTGCTGTCGCGGCCGGTCGACGATGCGGCACGCCAGGCCCTGTCGGCCGGACTGTTCGCAACCGTGCGCTGCAACTTCGGCGTGGCCGAGGTGCTGAACCCGGGATTGTGCGTGGAGTGTCCGGAGGGGCGCTTCCACGTGAACGAGGACCAGTTCCTGGTGGAATCCGTGGACGGCGAGCTGGTCGTGACGACGCTCTGCCGCGAGGCCATCCCGTTGCTGCGCTACCGCACGCGCCAGGCGGTTGCATTATCACACGACCGTTGTGCCTGCGGACGCACCGGCGTGACGTTGACACCCGGCGTCAGGCTCGACGACCGTTTGCGGGTGGGTGAGACCGATATCTACCCGGCCCAGATTCACGAGGTGCTCGGGCAGACGCGTGCCAGCGGCCAGCCGTATCGCTTCAGCGTCGAGGCCGATCGGGTGATCATCGCCGTTGAGATCACGGCGGATCTGATGGGCGACACCATCCGAACGCTGATGGCCCTGCAGTACCAGATCGAGACCGAGTTCTTCAGCCGCCTGGGCGTGGCGGCCGAGGTGCGCCTGGAATCGATGCGGCCGCGGGCGTAGACGGCGGCTCCGTGAAACAGAACGGCCGGCCCGTTGGGGCCGGCCGTGTGACGGATCCAAGTCGCTGCGTTCAGCGGATCTTGTTTTCCTTGGTCCGCTTCGCGATGATCGTCTCGGTCAACTCGTAAGGCACGGTCTCGTAGCGTTCGAAGTGCATCGTGAACGAGCCGCGTCCCTGCGTCACGGTGCGGATGGCGCTGGAGTAACCGAACATCTCGCCCAGCGGCACAAACCCGCGCACCAGCTTGGCGCCGCCCTTGTCTTCCATGCCTTCCACGCGTCCGCGGCGCTGACAGATCGAGCCCGTGGCCGCGCCCATGTAGTCTTCCGGCACGGTCACTTCGACATCCATGACCGGCTCGAGCAGCTCCGGGCTGCCCTTGAGGAACAGCGAGCGGAAGCAGACGCGTGCGGCTTCGATGAACGCGAACTCGTTCGAGTCCACCTCGTGGTAGGAACCGTCATAGACGGTGACCTTGACGTCCACGATGGGATAGCCGGCGTACGGGCCATGCGCCATGGCCTTGATGACGCCCTTCTCGACGGCGGGAATGTATTCCGTCGGGATTGTGCCGCCCTTGACTTCGTTTTCGAAGACGAAGCCGGTGCCCGCCGTCTGCGGTTCGATGCGCAGGCAGACGTGCGCGTACTGGCCGCGGCCGCCCGACTGCTTGACGTGCTTGTACGAGCCTTCCGAGGCCGTGGTGACGGTCTCGCGGTAGGCGACCTCGGGGCGACCCACTTCGCACCCCACGCCGAACTCGCGGCGCAGGCGGTCCACGATGATCTCCAGGTGCAGTTCGCCCATGCCCGAGATGATGGTCTCGCCCGTCTCCTGGTCATAGGCGACCAGGAAGGTGGGATCCTCGCCGGCGAGCGTGTGCAGCGAGACGCCGAGCTTCTCGTTGTCATTGCGGCTGGCCGGACGGATGGAGATCGAAATCACCGGTGCCGGGAATTCGATCGACTCGAGCACGATGGGGTGGTTGGGATCGCAGAGCGTGTCGCCCGTGCGCGTCTTGGTCAGACCCACCACCGCGACGATGTCGCCGGCGTGGGCCTCTTCGATCGCCTCCTGGCGGTTGGCATGCATGCGGAACAGGCGGCCGATGCGCGCGTCCTGGCCCAGCGTCGTGTTGAGGACCGTCGAGCCGACGCGCAGGGTGCCGGAATAGAGACGCACAAACGTGATCTTGCCCATGTGCTTGTCGGACAGGATCTTGAAGGCCAGCCCTGAGAACGGCTCGTCATCGCTCGGGTTGCGGACCTTGGTCGGGTCGTCGGCCTGGTGCACGGAGCCGACGTCGAGCGGTGACGGCAGGAAGCTGACCACGCCGTCGAGCAGCGGCTGCACGCCCTTGTTCTTGAAGGCCGTGCCGCAGTACACCGGCACCAGCGTGCGCGAGATGCATCCCTTGCGCAGGCCGATCATCACTTCCTCGTCCGACAACGTGCCTTCGGCGAAGAACTTCTCAAGCAGTTTCTCGTCCTGTTCGGCGGCGCGCTCGACCATGTTATGGCGCCACAGCTGGCAGGTCTCAAGGAGGTCGGCCGGGACATCGCCGTAGATCAGCTTCACACCCTTGGAGGCTTCATCAAACTGGATGGACTTCATCTTGAAGATGTCGACCAGTCCGGTGAAGTGCTCGCCCTGGCCGATCGGGTAGACCATCGGGACCGGGTTGCCGCCCAGCTCGGAGCGGATCTCCTCGATCACGCCCATGAAATCGGCGCCCACGCGGTCCATCTTGTTGATGAAGCAGAGCTTCGGCACTTCGTACTTCTCGCTCTGGCGCCAAACCTGTTCCGTCTGCGGCTGGACGCCGCCCACGGCGCAGAACAGCGCCACGGCGCCGTCCAGCACGCGCAGCGAGCGTTCGACCTCGGCCGTGAAGTCCACATGGCCGGGGGTGTCGATCAGGCTGATCTGGTAGTCCTGCCACTGCACGACCGTGGCCGCGGAGGTGATCGTGATGCCGCGCTCCTGCTCCTGGACCATGTAATCCATGGTCGCGGCGCCGTCATGCACTTCGCCGATCTTGTAGTTCTTGCCGGAGTAGAAAAGGATGCGCTCGCTGCAGGTGGTCTTGCCGGCATCGATGTGGGCCATGATGCCGATGTTGCGAACGTGGTCGAGCGGTATGGTTCTGGGCATGTTGCACTCCGAGACTGCCGCCTCCATGGCGGAAAAAGAAAGGGCAATAGTATGCCTGCCTCAGTCCCCGAAAGCAAGGTCGAAAAGACGTTCACCAAATCGCCGGACGAGCCTGAGCCGCCGTACGCCAGCCCCGGCCAGTCCGGTCAGTCCCGCGGCCAGGATGAGCGCACGTGCGGGGTGCGCCGCGATCCAGCCGGTCGGCATTGCGGCCAGTACCGCCATCAGCAACGCCAGCGCCGCCACGCCCCCCAACCTGAGGACGGTCGCCCGCCGCGCGCCATCCCATGTGCGCAGGCCGACCGTGATGCGCTTCGAGACAGGCCACAGCGGCGCCAGCGTCGTATGACTGCCGTAGTCCAGCGCGAGATGCAGGGCGGTGACGACACCTGCCACGAGTGCCGCCTCCGGGTATGCCAGGGCCGCCGTCAGCCACACCGGCGGCCATAGCCAGGTGTGTCCGGCCGGGTGCGCGACCGGTGCCAGACCGCTGGCGATCCGTCCGCCCGCCTGAGGCGTCAGCACGAGGTCGACCGCTTCGCCGGCGACCTGCACGGGCAGGGGGTGGCGCGGCAGCCAGCCGCGCCACTCAGACTCGTCAGACCGCGCGTTCAGGCGGACGACGGCGGTATGCAACCGAACGAGATCGAGCTCGTAGGCCACGGCAGGTCCGCGCGGCACCGGCACGGGGTTCAGCCGCACGCGCCAGGGGCGTCCCTGCGCGACCGCGCCCTGCACCGCCGTGCGCAGGCCGGCCGTCACGGTGGCCGGGTCCGGCCGGTCGGGATCGGGTGTGACCAGGAGATCGGGCCATGGCAGCAGAGGCGTCAGCACCCAGGCCAGGAAATCGGGCCATACACCCGCCGCCGCCCCGACCACGAGCAGCGCCGGCCGGTCGAATCCGACCAGCAGCCCCGTGACGGTCACGGCCACCAGCAGTTGGACGAACGTGGGCATTCGCGTTATGCTCGCCAGTGTGCACGCGTTCGCGCCGCATCGCCAGCCAAAAAGCTTGTCCGCGCACGACGGCGCTGGCTACAGTATGGAACCGTGATCCACCGCGTCAGACTGGAGTTGCCGTGAAACGTTATCGCTTGGCCGGCACGGAGATGGACGTGTCGTGCCTGTGCCAGAGCGCGGCGCCCTTCGGGACGTCTGTTCGTGGCGCGGACATGCACCGGTTGTACGATGCCTTCAGGCAGGCGGGAGGCAATTTCTTCGATACGGCGCACTGCTACTGTTTCTGGATGGCGGACGGCATCGGCGCCAGCGAGCGCGCACTGGGCGAGTGCCTGCGCCGCAGCGGTGATCGCGCCCAGGTTGTGATTGGGACGAAGGGCGGCCATCCAGCCGTTCCGCCCACGTATCCCCGTCCCGATGCGTATCTCGCGCCGGAGGTGATTGCCGCCGACGTTCACGATAGTCTGGAGCGCCTGGGCGTGGATCGGATCGACCTCTTCTTCCTGCATCGCGACGACCCGCGCGTGCCGGTGGCGGAGATCATGGATGCGCTGAACGCCGAAGTCGCCCGCGGCCGGCTCCGCTGTCTGGGCGCGAGCAACTGGGGCACGGTCCGGATCGAGGCGGCCAATGCCTATGCGGTCAGGCGCGGTTTGCAGGGGTTTGTGGCGTCGCAGCCGCAGTGGAATCTGGCACAGCCCAATCCGCCGTCCGACCCGACGATGCGGTTCGTCTGTGAGGACGACGAACGATGGCACACTCGCCATCAGTTTCCGGTTGTCGCCTATTCGCCGACGGCGTGTGGCTACTTTGCCAGCCCGGACCCGGTTGCGGGGCGACCCTTTGACAACCCGGTCAGCCGCGTCCGCCACCAGCGTGCATGGCAGCTCGCAGCCCAACTGGGCGTGACGCCCAACCAGATCGCCCTCGCGTGGCTGCTGGCGCAGCCATTCCCGGTGATCCCGATTCTGGGCACCACGAAGCTCGATCATCTGGCCGACGCGCTCGGATCGACGTCGGTGCAGCTCACCGCCGGGCAGGTCCAGTGGCTTCGGCAGGAGCGTTGACGCTAAGCATGTTAGTGTGTGAAGATATGTGTGGAGGTGAAGCCATGGCGACAAACCTTGAACTGGACGATGGACTGATCGTGCAGGCTGTGAAACTGGGCGGACATCGGACAAAGAAGGCGGCTGTGATGCAGGCGCTGAACGACTATGTTTCACATCTGAAGCAGGAGGAGATACTTGATCTGTTCGGCAAGGTGGATTTCGACCCCGAGTACGATCACAAGCGGCAGAGGGCGCGGGCGTGAACGTGCTTGTGGACACGAGCATTTGGTCGCTGGCATTGCGTCGATCCAGTTCGGCCCAAAGCCCGGGCGTGTTGGAGTTGCGGCGCTTGGTAACCGCCCACGTGGCCGAGATCATCGGGCCGATCCGGCAGGAGGTTCTCTCTGGAGTACGCGATACGGCGCAGTTTGATCGGCTGGAGGCGCGCCTGACTGCTTTTCCCGACTTGCCCCTGCAGGCCGATGACCACGTGACAGCCGCCCGGTTCTTCAACCTATGCCGCGCGAGAGGGATTCAAGGGTCGAATACCGATTTCCTGATCTGCGCCGTGGCCGTCAGGCGTGAGTTGGCCATCTTCACCGCGGACGGCGACTTCCTGCACTTTGCCAGACATCTTCCGATCATCCTGCACGAATTCAGCAGGACGGCCGAACCGTAATGGCCGTCACATGCGCCGGTGGCTCAGGGCGGGCACGCGTGTGCGTGTCAGGTGAAGCAGGGCCGGGTCGAGCGTGGCTTCCACCACGGTTGGGCGTTTGCCGGCCTCGGCCAGCACCTCGCCCCAGGGGCTGACGATCAGGCTGTGACCGTGACTCGCCACGCGCGTGGCGCGGTTCTGGCCGCACTGGTTGGGCGCCACGACGAAGCACTGGTTCTCGATGGCGCGGGCGCGTACCAGCACGTTCCAGTGGTCACGGCCGGTGCGCTGCGTGAAATTGGATGGCGCCAGCAGCAGGTTCGCGCCGTGTTTCGAGTAGTGCCGGTAGAGTTCGGGGAAGCGCACGTCGTAACAGATCGAGAGCCCGCAGCGCCAGCCGTTCAGGTCGACCAGCACCGGATCGGTGCCGGCTGCGTAGAGGTCGCTTTCGCGGATCACGCGGCCGTCGTCCAGAATAGCCTCAAACAAGTGGATTTTGCGGTAGGCGGCCACGCGCGTGCCGGCCGGGTCGAAGAGCAGGCAGGTGTTGTAGATCGTCGGTCCGGCCTGCTCAAGGATGCTGCCGGCCAACAGCCAGGCGCGGCGGCTGCGCGCCAGTCCGGCCAGCCATGCAGCCGTGGGACCATCGAGCGGCTCAGCCGACGCCCGGTACGCCGCATCGCTGCCGCGCAGGCCGAATACCTCCGGCAGTGCGATCAGGTCCGCCGTGCCCGGCCGTGGCAGGTGGTCGTCGAGCCAGGCCCGGTTGGCGGCCCCATCCGGTCCGGCGGCATTCTGTACGATCGCGACGCGCAACGGTGTTTCAGGCAGACGGTGGCTCATGGCGCTCTCAGGTGTGGGTGATCAGGGAACCGGGATGACGGCCGGCAGGAGCGCTGCCTGCGGCACGGCGGCGGCTATGCCTGTTGCGGCCTTGACGGCGTCGAACGGCAGCGAGACCACCGCCTCGACAAACTTGAAGGGGGCCACGATGCCTTGTCCGATGTGACGCAGGCCGGACATGAACTCGACTTCCGGCAGTGGCGAGAACACGCATTCCACCAGCCCCAGCGGCAGGCGCAGCACGTTCACGGCCGTCCTGGGGACGTCCGTCACCTCCTGTGCGAACGTGAGCGCCTCCCTGGCCACGGGCGGCGCTTCGGCAAGGGCCGGTGTCGCAGACACCACGCATGTCAGAATCGCCGCCGCCTTCGCCATGCCTGCCAATCGCTGCCGTACGTTCATGTCGGCTCCGTTCACCGTTTGCGGTTCGCCGCGCCGCGCGGGCTTTCGGCCGGGTCGGGAAAGAGTTCGGTCAGGGACGTGTAGGCGGCGACAAGCTCGTTCCTGAGCGGTTGCTCCGCGAGTTTGCGTTCGCGAAGCCGATCAAGGAGCGCCAGTCGCCTGGCGCCTTTGGACAGGTCCATCTCCTTCACCATCGCCGCGTTTTCGCTGACGAACGCGTCGAAGGCCCTTTTCGCCTGGCTGAACCGGTTGACCCCGGCCTGTTTGATCAGACGGCCTTTGGCTGGCATGAACTCAAACTTGCCGTCCTCGAAGCGCTGGAAGGCGCCTTCCTTGGACGACCCCGTGATCACCAGCTGGTCGGCCCGCGCAGCAGGCGATGCCAGAGCCAGTAACGCAATCAACGCGGGCGTCTTCATGGTCTCGCTTCCCCATATGCTGATTGATGGCTCAACTAGTCTCTGCGGCCGCGGCGCATTTGTCAAACCACTCCTGCCGCACTTCCACACCTCCGGAGGTGTGGAAGTGCTTGCGGTCGCCTTCCGCCCTCCTCGCGCCCAACGCTCACACTTCTTGTGCCGTTCCCGCCAGCATGCCGCAGGCCGCGGCGATGTCGCGGCCGCCGCTGTAGCGGCGTGCGACGGGTGCGTCGAGGTGCGCGCGCAGGGCGTCGCGGAAGATCGCCTGTTCGGCAGCGTCGGGCGGCTGGAAGCGGCCGGTCGCGTCATTCACGTCGATCAGGTCGAGTTTGACCGGCAGGCCGCGCACGAGCGCAGCCAACTGGACGGCATCGGCGGGGCGCGTGTTGACTCCGGCGATCTGCGTCCAGGCCAGCGTCACGCGCCGTCCGGTGGCGGCATGGTAGGCGCGCAGGGCGTCGATCAGGTCGGGCAGGGGATAGGCGTCTTCCGCCGGCAGCAGGGCGCGGCGCTGCTGCGGATCGGCTGAGGTAAGCGACACCACCAGCCGGTAGGGGTGGGCTTCGTCCGTGAAGCGGCGGATGGCCGGCACAATGCCGACCGTCGAGATCGTGATCGCCTTGGCGGACATGGCGAATCCGCAGGGTTCGGACAGGATCGCAGCCGCGCGCATCACGGCGTCGTAGTTCAGCAACGGTTCGCCCATGCCCATGAAGACGGCGCCGCGCACGGGTTGCGGCGAATCGGCCTGAACCTGGATGACCTGGTCCACCATCTCCCATGTGGCCAGGTTCCGCGTGAACCCCATCCGGCCCGTGGCGCAGAAGGCGCAACCCATGGCACAGCCCACCTGCGAACTGATGCAGACGATGTACTTCGCGTCGTCCGGCCGGTGGAGCAGGGGGATCCGGACCGTCTCGAACAGTTCCGGTCCCGCGCCGCGGAACAGGTACTTGGCGAAGCCATCGGCTGGCGAGACGGCCCTCTCCATCAGGGTCAGGCGCGGGACGGTCGTCCTGGCGCCGATGCGCGCCAACAGCGCCGCCGATGCTTCCGGAAGCTCCACCGGCAGTTCGTCCCGTCGCACCACGGCGGCCTGCAGCCGCCGCGCCAGCCGCGCATCCACCCCCAGCGGCGCCAGTGCCGTGTGCAGGCCGGCTGATGTCAGGTTCTTGAATAGGTAGTCCGGCGGGCCGGACGAATCGGGTGAAGATGCGTTGGTGTCGGCAGAGCGTGGCATGGGCAATCCGTGCGAAACACAACAGGCTTTGCGGCCCACTATAGCACAACACCCTGTTCTGCGAGAGTTGCTGCGCGAGGGTGTGCGGAAGGCGCCCAACGCCTGACCAACGCCCAGCGCCGTACGTTGGGTATGCCGCGGCGCAAAGCCACGAACTACCGCCCCGCGCCCTCCTACAAAGTCTACTACAACCTGTTGCGCACGCTGGACCTCGAGGAGTTTGCGCGCGTGCTGTCCGACTGGCTACAGAGCCAACGCGACCGCCTGCCCGTCAGCCTGGCCTTGGACGGCAAGATGATCCGCGATCAGATCGGCCTCGTCAGTCTGGTCGAATACGACACCGGCGCCGTCGTCGCCATGGCACCCATGCGCCACAAGGAAGGCGATGCCCCCGACGGCGAGATCGAACGCCTCGCCGAACGCAGATCCCTGGCAATGCAACTACTCCTTCGGCGGCGGTTTTGAAGGCCAAAGGGAAAGACCATGGGCCAGGTGGTTCTGCAGGCCCGCGCCCCGCGCTCCTCGTTCCGGGCGCCCAACGTGATTGCGGTCAGGCACGGCGATATCTGTTTCTGGGACATCGCGCTGCAGGCGGCGCAGACGGCCACGGCGCAGACGGCCACCACGGGCCGCATCCTCGCGGACGGACTGCTGTGGCCGATCACCTTCACGCTCAAACCGGCGAGACCGCTCGCTTTGTCCATCACGCGCCGGCATGGCAAGCCGAGAAGACGAACAGCACGGCCTTGGTGCGCAAGGGCATATCGGCATCATGGAGCCCGAGAAGATCCTCGACTCGCTGGATTCGCATTGCGTCCGCGCCTCGTATCGGGCATTCTTTAGGAACCGCAACTTGCCGCGCGGATTCGGTCCATCATTAGGGTTGGCGCATGGAAAATTACCGGCTGAGCAATCTGAAGGCGTTGGAAGCGGAGAGCATCCACATCATCCGCGAAGTCGTCGCCGAGTTCGAGCGTCCCGTGATGCTTTACTCGATCGGCAAGGACTCTTCCGTGATGGTCCACCTGGCGCGCAAGGCGTTCCACCCCGCGCCGATCCCGTTTCCGCTGCTGCATGTCGACACGGGGTTCAAGTTTCCCGAGATGATCCAGTTCCGCGACCGCTTCTGCAGCGAGATCGGCGCCCGGCTGATCGTGCACCAGAACACGGAGGCGATCGCGCAGGATGCCAACCCCTGGAGCTGGGGCACGGTCAAGTGCTGCGCCGCGCTCAAGACCCAGGCGCTGCTGAAGGGCTTGCGCGAAGGCAACTACGACGCCGCGTTTGGCGGCGCGCGCCGCGACGAGGAGAAGTCGCGCGCCAAGGAGCGCATCTTCTCGTTCCGCGACACGCACGGCCAGTGGGAGCCGCGCAACCAGCGCCCCGAGCTGTGGAGTCTGTACAACGCGCGTATCAACCCCGGCGAGTCGATCCGCGTCTTCCCGCTCTCGAACTGGACCGAACTCGACGTCTGGCACTACGTCCACCTCGAGTCCATTCCGGTGGTGCCGATGTATTTCGCCGCCTCCCGGCGCGTGATCCCGCGCGGCGAACTGCTGATCCCCGTGATGGATGAGGCCCGGCTGCGGCCGACCGACCGCGTCGAGACCGCCGTCTGCCGCTTCCGCACGCTGGGCTGCTGGCCCTGCACCGGCGCGATCCGGTCCGACGCCAAGACGGTTACCGACATCATCCAGGAGATGATGGTCGTGCGGCACTCCGAACGCATCACGCGCGTGATCGATCACGACCAGGACAGTTCCATGGAGCAGAAGAAGCGCGAAGGCTATTTCTAATGGGTGGGTGAGACGGCTATGTCCGACATTGATATCCAGACGTTTCTCAGGCAGAACCAGGACGCCGATGTCCTGCGCTTTTCAACCGCCGGCAGCGTGGATGACGGCAAATCAACCCTGATCGGCCGCCTGCTGAGCGACTGCAAGTGCATCTACGACGACACCCTCGCTGCCGTCACGGCCGACTCCAAGCGCCTCAACCGCGAGGAAGTCGATCTGGCGCTGCTGACCGACGGACTGAAGTCGGAGCGCGAGCAGGGGATCACGATCGACGTCGCCTACCGCTACTTCTCCACGCCGGCCCGCCGCTTCATCATCGCCGACACGCCCGGCCACGAGCAGTATACCCGCAACATGGCCACCGGCGCCTCGACCGCCAGCCTGGCCATCGTGCTGATCGATGCGCGCCACGGCGTGCTGACCCAGTCCAAGCGCCACGGGTTCATCGCCTCGCTGCTGGGCATTCCGCACATCGTCGTCTGCATCAACAAGATGGACCTGATGGGCTACTCGCAGGAGGTCTTCGAGCAGATCCGGCGCGACTACACCGAGTTTACCGCGCGCCTGAAGATCCCGGATATCATCTACATCCCGATCAGCGCCTTGCGCGGCGACAACGTCGTTGATCGCAGCACGGCCATGCCGTGGTACACCGGCCCGACCCTGCTGAACCATCTTGAAAGCGTGGGCACCGACTCCGACCGCAACCTCGTGGACTTCCGTTTCCCGGTGCAGTTTGTAAACCGGCCGACCCTGAACTTCCGCGGCTTCTGCGGCACCGTGGCTTCGGGCGTGGTGCGCGTCGGCGACGAAGTGGCCGTGCAGCCGTCGGGCCGGCGCACGCGCGTGAAGTCGATCATGACGTTTGATGGCGAACAGGCGTTTGCGTTCGCGGGCCAGTCGGTGACGCTCTGCCTCGAGCATGAGATCGACATCGGCCGGGGCCACCTGATCTGCCATCCGAACAACCTGCCGCGCATCGGCCGGACCGTCGAAGCCATGGTCGTCTGGATGCACGAGACGCCCCTGCGTCCCGGTTCGCCCTACCTGATCAAGCATACGACGCAGAGCGTGCGCGGCACCTTCAGCAAGCTGCACTACCGCGTCGATCCCAACACGCTGCACCGGATCGAGGCCGAGTCGCTCGGGCTCAACGACATCGGCCGCGTGACGCTGGACGCCTTCAAGCCGCTGCTGTGGGATCCCTACGACCGTAACCGCGTGACCGGGGCCTTCATCATCATCGACCCGCTCACCAACGCCACCGTCGGTGCCGGCATGATCGTGGATCGTCTCATGCAGCGCGAGCAGCCGGCGACCGTCAGCCGCAACATCACGCGCGAACCGGGCTTCGTCACCGCCGGTCAGCGCGCCGTGCTGATGCGCCAGAAGCCGGTGACGCTCTGGATGACCGGCCTGAGCGGCTCGGGCAAGTCCTCGATCGCCCAGGCGCTGGAACAGCGGCTGGTCGAGGCCGGTCAGGCGGCGTTCATTCTGGACGGCGACAACGTGCGCCACGGATTGAACCGCGATCTGGGCTTTTCGGCCGAGGACCGCGGCGAGAACATCCGCCGCGTGGCTGAAGTCTGCGGCCTCTTCAACGACGCCGGCGTGATCGCCATCACATCATTTATCTCGCCCTACAGCCAGGACCGCCGTCAGGCGCGCGAGATCGTGGGCGAGGAACGCTTCATCGAGATCTTCATCGACACGCCGCTGGAAGTCTGCGAGCAGCGCGACGTCAAGGGGCTCTACCGCAAGGCCCGCGCGGGCGAGATCGCATCCTTCACCGGGATCTCAGCCCCGTATGAAGCGCCCGAAGCGCCTGACCTGCGCATCGAGACGGCCACCTGCACCATCGCGCAGGCCGTCACGACGATCATGGCCGAACTCCGGCACCGCGGGATCATCCCGGCTTCGGTTGCCTAACGTTTTCACGTGTTCCCGGCAATGCGGGCCAGGACGGCTTCGTAAAGTGCGATGCCGATGCGGAACCGATGGTCACGAACCAGGGCATCCAGGTGCTGACGGGCTTCCGTGGCCGTCAGTACGCCTTTCCGCATGGCGAGCAACAGAACTCCCAGGGTTCCGACCGGCTTGATACGTTCGACGGCGGACATCTCGCGCATCAACCGCTCATCCGTCAGCAGCAGGTCGGCGCGCTTGCGCAGCGCCAAGGTCAGGGCGTCGTTGTCAGCGCGACTCATGGCCGCGGAGAAATGCTCCGGTTGCGTCACGGTGACGATGTGGCAGGTTTCGAGGAAGGCGCGCAGGACGCGGTCTTCCGCGGGCGAGATGGGTGGCGCAAGCACCTCGTCCCGGACGGACGCCGGAATCCACACCGACCCCTCGAAGAGCGAAGAAATCAACCCCAGTTGGCCGATCCTTCCCAGAAAAATCAGCGGACTGGCATCCGCCACGACGATCATGGATCAAGATCCTTCTCGAGATCGCGGACGCTGTAATGAAGCTCAAGGCCCGCCTGTGGCATGCGCAGAAGCATCTCGCGCAGACTCAACCCCGTCGATTCCGCCGCCCGTGCCAGAGTGATGTCGCCGCGCCGGTATGCCGCGCAGGCCCGTTCAAAGAGCGCGCTCACGCAACCCGTGCGCAGTGCCTGTTTCAGGAGCGTGGCCCGGTCCATACCGGCATCGTGCGCGAGCCGTTGCCACCGGTCAGCCTCGGACTTCGGCACGCGCACGGAAAGGGTGACTGTCTGCATGCTGTTTACAACTCCATCGAACGTAAACAAGTATACGCGCACATCGCACGCGGTCAACAGCAAACCGGAGGTGAGGTCATCGCGGCTTCGGTGGTCGCCGGAAGTTGACGCGCGACTCCGAGCCTGCGATCAGGCGAAGAATATTGGCCTGGTGCCGCCAGATGGCCAGCGCGGCCAGGCCGTCCAGCACGAGCGGGAACCAGATGCCGCCGGCCAGGTACAGCGGCCACGCCGCGATGCCCAGCGCCGCGGCGGCGGCGATCGACGCCAGCGAGACATAGCGCGTGGCGGCCACGACCGGCAACCAAACCAGCAACGCGACGCCGCACGCGGCCGGCGCCAGCGCGAGCAGCAACCCGGCGCTGGTGGCGATCCCTTTGCCACCCCTGAAACCCAGGAACACGGGCCAGTTGTGTCCGACCACGGCCAGACAGCCGCAGAAGACATGAAGGGGCGTGATTTCCGGGCCCGTGCTTGTGCCGATCACCTGCGCCAGCGCCCACGGCAACAGCCGGCACCCGACCGCCCCCTTGGCCATGTCGAGGGCAAACGTGGCGATGCCCGCAGGTTTGCCGACACAGCGGAAGACGTTGGTCGCGCCGGTATTGCAGCTGCCGACCGTGCGGATGTCGATGCCCTTGGCGCGGGCGATCAGGAAGCCGAACGGAATGGCGCCCAGCAGGTAGGCCCCCGCGGCACCCAGACTCCAGAGAAGGATGGTGGCTGTGTCCATAGAGCTGCCTATGCTAGCGCACTTGCCGCCCCGGCGTGAAGCCCGGCTTTGCGGCGGCAGCATCGCCAATCAGGAGGAAATGGCGCCGTCGCACGAAATCCAGTACACTGCCCAACTTGAGCCCTGGTCTGCGAACCAAGCGTTCAGGGACTTGGGGTTCAGTCCCAGGGCTTCAGAACCGCAGAATATCGAGTAACGAATGTCCAATGTCGAAGTGCCCTTCGGCACGGCATCGGCGGCCCCTTCGACATTCTGCGGTTGGTTATTGGATATTCCGCGGTTTTCCCTGAACGATCCAACTGGCCGTAGGCCAGCGGCGGGACTGAACCCGGGACACCCAAGGGAGCGTACGATGAACGAGTCGGAAGAGATCTTCTTTGACGCGACGTGCCCGCATTGTCAGCACACGCTCGCATTCCCGGAGCGCACCGCGGGAATCGTGCAGGACTGCCCCATGTGCAATGAGATCCTGGTCGTGCCCAGGGACAAGTCCGCGATGGCCGCGAAACTCCCCCTGCCGATCACGACGTCGCGCCTGCAACTGCGGCTGCCTGCCCTCGCCGATGTGACCCAGCTGGCGGCGTTCATGTGTGACCCGGCCGCGTTCGGCTACTGCGAGCAGATGGTCTCGGCCCCGGAGGAGATCGAAGCGGCGATTGAAGGGCCGTGGTCCAACCGGCTGACGCACGAGGGCACGATCTGCCTGGTCATCGAGATGGGGGACCAGGCCATCGGCATGGCCTGGTTCAACTACCTCGATCAGGAACGCACGCAAGGTTCGGTCTTTGTCGTCATAGCCCCGGCGTCCCAACGCTGCGGCCTTGGCACCGAGGCCGTCCGGGCGCTGCTCGGCTTCGGCTTTGCCGGCATCAACCTGCACCGCGTGGTGGTAACCTGCGACAGCCGCAACGCGGCTGCCTGCCGCATGCTGGAGAAGACCGGATTGCGCCGCGAGGGCGAGTTCCTCCAGGACCGGCTGCTGCGCGGCGAGTGGACGAACACCGTCTCGTACGCGATGCTCGACACCGAGTTCGAGCGCGCATCGTCACGACACGTCCGCACGGCGTGACGCCGCGCAGACCGCAGCGGCGCGCTCGGGGATCGCACCGACGCCTGTACAGACCTGCGCCTGCGTGCTATAGTCCCCCTGTACCAACGGCTTTGGATGCCGGGGTGCCGTTTTACCTTGCCTGGCGGCGGGCCGGGTTGATACCATACGGACCCATTTTGCAAGGAGAAGACGGCCATGGCGAAGGTGTGTGAAATTTGTGGCAAGGGCCCGATCTCGGGCAACACGATTGTGCGGCACGGTCTCGCCAAGTA
>CAYQJG010000056.1:0-26786 GCA_964417715.1 uncultured Lentisphaerales bacterium
GCGGTCAGCATCCCGGACGTTGACGCCTGCATGAACGAGATGCTGGCGAAGGAACGCGCCTATCTGCCCGCGGGCTGGCGGATCCATGGGTGAGTTACAGGTGTCAGGTTTCGCGGCGTAGCTTCGTTGGACAGGCGCGACCACATCGGAGACAGAAGGCATGAAACTGGCGGCACTATTCAGCGACCATGCGGTGTTGCAGCGAGACCGCCCTGTTCCGGTATGGGGCTGGACCCAACCGCGAACCCGGGTGCGCGTCAAACTCGGCGTGCATCTTGCGGAGACGCTCTCCGGTGCGGATGGCCGGTTTATCGCTCGCCTGCCGCCGATGTCGGCGGGCGGCCCCTTCACGATGGAGGTCACAACATCCGATTCATCCGAACGCGTTGTCGTTAACGACGTGTTTGTGGGGGAGGTCTGGCTCTGTTCAGGGCAATCCAACATGGAGATGCGGTTGAAGGAGACCGGCAGCGATGGTTTGAAGGAAAGTGAGGCTGCCGACCTCCCTTTGTTGCGCTCCGTCACGATTCCACGGCTGGCCCTGGCCGGGCGGCAATCGGATGTTGTTGCCGCGTGGGAGGTATGCAACCCGGAGACCGCCGGCGATTTCACCGCCGTTGGTTATCACTTCGCCAGGACCCTCCAGGCGCGGCTGCATGTGCCGGTCGGTGTGGTGAACGCGTCGTGGGGCGGTACGCCGGTCGAGGCGTGGATCAGTCGCGAGTCTCTCGTTGAGGATCCTGAACTGCGGTTGGGTGTTGAGTATGCCGACGCCACTCTGAACAACTCGGAGTTCTGGCGGGGAACCAACCCCTGTGACTTCTCGGACCCGGTGCAGCGTGACAACTTTCTCGCCGAAAAGCTGTGCCCGGCTGATCCGGGCAACATGGCCCTGGGCAGGGGGTGGGCTGCTCCGGATTGTGACGACCGGACATGGGAGACGATGCGACTGCCCGGTTCGTGGCAAAGCCAGGGGCACAACTACAGCGGCGTTTTCTGGTTCAGGCGCACGGTCGAGATCCCTGCGGCATGGGCAGGCCGCGATCTGGTGCTCGGAATAGGCGCCGTGGACAAGATGGATGTGACCTATTTCAATGGCGAACCGGCGGGCGCCATGGGCAAGGGTTTTGAAACCCAGCACTGGAGCACGCCGCGGCAGTATCGTGTTCCCGGCCGTCTTGTCAAAGCTGGCCGCAACGTGATCGCCGTGCGCGTCTACTCGTTCATTTATGCCGGTGGCATGCTGGGTCCGCGGGACACCATGATGCTTACGCCGTCCGGAGAGACGGGCGGCGGGATACCTCTGCATGGCGAGTGGAAGTTCGCGGTGGAGCATAACCTTGGCGTTGTGCAGCCGTTCGCGTGCGTGCCGGGGCCCGGCAACGAGAAGTCCAGTGGCATCCTGTACGACAACATGATCGCGCCGCTGGTGCCGTATGCCATCCGTGGCGCGCTCTGGTATCAAGGGGAGAGCAACACCGCGACCGATGCCGATCATTACGGGGCAAGGCTGGAGCGTTTGATCCGCGACTGGCGGCATGTGTGGGGGCAGGGCGACTTCGTGTTCCTGACGGTGCAATTGCCGAATTATCGTGCCGATCCTGCCCAGGAACGCGGCAACACCTGGGCGCTTGTGCGGGAGGCGCAACTCCGCTCTCTTGCTCTGCCGGAAACCGGACTGGCCGTGACGATCGACATTGGCGAGGCGGACGACATTCATCCGCGCAACAAGCGCGATGTCGGCATGCGCCTTGCACAATGGGCGCTGGTTCGTGCCTACGGCGTGGCTGGCGTGCCTGCCGGGCCGCTGTTCGAGTCGGCCACGATTGAGGGCGATCGGATTCGCATCCGGTTCCGCCATGTGGGCGGCGGTCTGGTGGCCAGGGGCGGATCGCTGCGGACATGTGTAGTTGCGGATATGACTCGCGAGTTTCATCCGGCCGAGGCCGTGATCGATGGCGAAACCCTTGTTGTAAGCAGCCGGCAGGTGCGCTTCCCCATGGCGGTGCGCTACGCGTGGGCCAACAATCCGGATGGAGCCAATCTCTACAATACCGAAGGGTTGCCGGCATCGCCTTTTCGCACGGACAACTGGTAGGTTTGCGATTAGCACAGTGCCTGATGTGGCCTATCAAGGGAGTGGATGGGAGTTGCGTTCATGAAACCTGGTGCGAAGAGCAGGCGTGTCGAGTCGCAGAAGCAGTCCAAAGCCGCTATACGGACGGTTTCGGCGCCTGTACAGTGGCGGCTGGAATCCGCCGAACGCCGGGACGATCCCGTCAGCGGCGCTCGGATCATTCAACTGACCAGCGCGGCCGCCATCAGCAACAATGTGTATGGCGAACAACCGTATACGTCTCCCGACGGCAACCGGGTTGTCGTTACGCGCTGCCAGGATTTCTGCTGGGACCAGGAGGGATCTCTGCTGGTCCACGAGCTGGCAACCTTGCGGATCACGATGGTGGTGCGGCGGATGAAGGGCGTGCGCGGCGTGTTCAACGCGGCCTGGAGCGGGCTGGTGTACTACTGGACGCCCGAGCGCAGGCTGATGCAGTTGTCTCTCCTGACGCTGGAGCAGAAGGAAGTTTACGCTGAGGAGGATCCCTCGGCCCCACTGATCGACCGCTCGGTGTCGCCCGACCAACGCTATGTGATCGGAATGGCACCGCGGCTCAAGGGACGGGGAGCGCCGGTGTTCCAGATCATCCGTCTGGATCTGAAGAAGAAGGTGCGCGAGGTGATCTTCGAACATCCGGAGATCTGCAACCCGCACCTGCAGTTCAACCCGGTCCACGGGCGGCAGATCCTGGTGCAGAATAATGAGGGGGAGCGATTGCGGAAGGATGGTTCGGTGGAGCGTTACAAAGCTTCGGGCGGCCGGTTGTTCGTGATTGACGCGGACGGCGGCAACCTGCGCTACCTGCCGGATGTGGACGGGTTCACCGGGCATGAGTGTTTCATTGCGGATACGGGACGCGTGCTGTATTCCGGAATGTGGGTGCAACAGAGCGACTACGACTGGCGCCATACTCCGCAACAGCCGAGGGGCAACCTCTTCACGGCGCGGCCGGGGGACGAGACGGTCGTGGTCTTCGAGGCGCCGGAGCATCGCTTCAACCACATTTCCGCCTCGCGGTGCGGGCGGTATTTCGTGGCTGATTCCCACACAGGCCCAGGCCTGTTCGAGAACGGCCGCTGCAAGCCGGTGGCGCTCGTCATCGGTAACCTCGAGACCGGCAGATACCGGACCCTGGTGGAGAACACGGCGGGCACAAGCGGCGGCAACCAGTGCACGCACACGCATCCCTATCTGACAGCGGACAACCGCCACGTGATCTACAACTCCGACGAAACGGGCATACCGCAGGTCTTTGCCGCGCGGATCCCGGCGGGATTCCTGGAGAGTCTGGCCTCGGTCGGTGCTCCTGATCGAGGACGTGTGCGGCGATGATGAGGCCAACCATCCCCGTCAACCCATCACGAACAACAACGGTTAGGAAGAAGACAATATGACCGAGCGCGAACTTCTTCTTCGGGCCATCCGTTTCGAAAAGCCGGAACGGATTCCCATCAGTTTGAATATCAACTATTCCTGCTGGGCTCACTATGGGGTCGAACGAATGCGCGACTGGGTGCAGGAGCATCCGTTGCTTTTTCCCTGGGGGCGCAACGTGGACTGGAAGACCTTCCAGCCATGGTGCTCGCCGACCGCCCACGCGGGTCAGCCGTTCACGGATGCCTGGGGGTGCGTCTGGGAGACCTCGCAGGATGGGATCATGGGGGCGGTGACGCGCCATCCGTTGAAGGAGTGGACGGATTTCGGCACCTACAGCCCGCCCGATCCGGCGCGGACCGACGGCCTGACGCCGGTCGACCGCGAGGCCTTCAAGCGGTCCATCGCGCAGACGAAGGCGGAAGGCGCAGTGGCGTACGGGGGCCTCGTCCACGGGCACACATTCCTGCTGCTGACCTATCTGCGCGGCTATGAGAACCTGCTCTTCGACATGATGGACGAGGAGCCACGGCTTGACCGATTGATCGAGATGGTCGAATCCTTCAATGCCGAGATTGTCAAATGCTACCTGGATGCCGGTGTCGATGTGATGTCCTACCCGGAGGATCTCGGGATGCAGAAGGGGCCCATGATCTCCGAGGCGCTATTCCGGAAGTATATCCAGCCGTCCTACCTGCGCCTCATGCAACCGGCACGCGACGCAGGTATCCCCATTCACATGCATTCCGACGGGGATTTGCATCAATTGATTGAGCCCCTGCTGGAGTGCGGCGTGAATTGCCTGAACCTGCAGGACTTGGTCAACGGTGTGGATTGGATCGCCCGGCGGCTCAAGGGACGCATCTGCATCGACATTGACATTGATCGCCAGGAGATCACGCGTTTTGGCACCCCCGGCGCGATCGAAAAGCATGTGGCTTCCCTGGTCCGGCAATTGGGTTCCAAGGATGGCGGACTCACGATGATGTATGGCCTTTATCCGGGGTTGCCGGTGGAGAACGTCCAGGCTGTCATGGATTCCATGGAGAAGTGCTCATAGGGGGCATACACATGAGAACAATGCAGGATATCGGCTGCGTGGCAGTGAGATCCCAGCCAGCAGCCGTTCATTGCCGCTGTCTGCTCGGGCTGATCGCTGTTCTCGTGGGCGTCGGCTCCGCGCTTGCGGGCGCGCAGGCGCCGTTCTGCGCCGTTCCAGCCAACCACATCAATCTGCCGACGATCGTGCTCGCCGACAACATGAAGGTTGTTGTGCAGACCATCACGGGAACCTACGTCACGACCGATCTTGTATGGGCCGGGGGCATCACCAACCTGAACGCACAAGGGCTGTATGATATCACGCGTGGAGCCGACTCCGCCTACTACAATCCGCTTCATTATGAGGTGGCCATTTGGTCGGCGGCGAAATACCTGAGCGATGGAATCTGCAAAATGACCGGCCAGCGCTTGCCGACGGCGAGCCATCATCAGTATCCCCTCAATAACGTCATCATGCTAACCACATTGGCGGCGTTGACCAATTCGCCCAACGCGCCGTCCGATGTGGTGAGCAACGCCGTGGCCGCGTTGAGCGTCGGGAATGTCTACGATCAGGCAGAGGCGTTTTACATCCACACGGAAACTGGCGGCGTCTACATCGTCGCGAATACCTGGGGTGGCTTGGACGACGCCGTGGTCGAACTGCTGGCTGGCGACAACGCCCTGGCGGGCGGCGAGATCGGTTACGAGACGCTCGGGATGGGGCCGAACTGGACCTACGCGCCGGACTTCACCACCTCCAGTCTGACATTCAACATGGAGTATTCCGGCCGCCCCGGCTATTACAGTCGGCAATTGGTGCCCGAGCGTGCGCAGTATGACGGGATTGGCACCCTCTCCCAGATTCAGCTCGTAGCCGATGGATTTGCTGATGGACTGGCCGCGCCGGATCAGACCGTGGAAGTCAGCGACAACCAGTGGCAGATGGGCGCGCGCGTCTACGCTAAATCGTTTCCAGACGCCGGCAAGCAGATCCTGCAGACATTCAACAGCCCCGTTGCCCGGCACATTCTCGCCACGCGCGTCACGCAGGGCTTCGTTCAGCCGACGCAGCTGGGGTTGAATGCTGATCGGCCGACGGCAGCCACTGGCAACGCAGGGATGATCTGGATCAACACCGATAATTCCGGGCCGCAGCAGTACCAGGCCTACGTGAGTAGCGGCACCGCCTGGGCTCAATATGACTTGAACAGCAGTGGAGGGCTGAATACCGACGGCACGGCGTTCATCGACGTGTCGGTGCCGTTCGTGCGAGGCATGGTCCTGACAAACATGGTGACTGAAGCGGAAAAGTTCTGGCAGGCGAACCCTGGCCAAATGTATTCCTTCTCGGCCGAGCCCGCCGATGGCGGGGTTGTCGATACGGACTTTGTCCGATACACGGCGAATCCGAACTGGTATGCGGACTACCGGGCGGCGAATGGGCAGTCCTGGGGCACCTACGCGCTGAACGGCACGAGCGTCGGCCCAGTGCCGAGCCAGACGACGGAAAGCTGGTGGAGTGTCCATACGGCGGGGGGCTGGAGTTCGAGTCTCGGCACCCAGGACGTGGCCAACGTCCAGTCCGACACCGTGCACGCCTTCAATAACTGGCTGTTGAGTGAGTTCGACAAGTACGTAGCCGGCCTGCCCGCCACGAACCGTGTCTCCGGCGGCCTTTCGAAGACGAACCTGGTTCTCGTTTCTTGCCTGAGTTACGGTCGCCATGACGTGCCGCCCAACTTCAACGATGACCCGCGTGTTTGCGTGTCGGTGGCCGACTATCCGGAGCACCGCGGACTCGGCAAGTGGATGGGTTGCGCCACGAAGGCCGATGTCATGAAGGCGTTCAGTTATCTGACGCCCCAACCTTCCATCGTTTATTGGATCCTCGCCCAGAGCATCCCTTCCGATTGGGGGCTGGAAAACATTGCCGCGGATGCCTTCTCCTCCGCGTCCGACATTCATGCGGCTGTGCAGGGTCCCTACAATGCGGGCTGCCGGGCCATCCTCGCCCAGATGGACTACAACTTCGGCAAGTTGGGGCTGGACTACTACCTGTACTCCAAGATGTTCTGGAATCCGTCTCTTACGGTCGCGCAACTGGATGCCTTGCGCACACGCTGGATCACACGCGCCTACGGGACTGACGCCCTGCCGTTTATGCTCGACTACTATAGTCTCATGCAGCCGAAGAACTTCTTCAACGCGCCAAACTTCTACGCGCAGGCGCTGCACTGCATTCAACAGGCAGATTCGGTGACCGTGGCCGGGACGCCGGAGAAGGCGCGCTTGGACGACCTGAAACAGTTCTGGTACTGCTACTATCTTCAGGATACGGGACTGACGACGACCACGCAGGCGGGCACCAACGTCACCATCTCGCTCCTGCCGGCGGTGCAGGAATTCATCTGGAAGAGCGAGATGTCCTACATGAATGCGGCGTACATGTTTCAGTGGCAACTGGTCGGGCCTTACACCAACGTTGTCCATGGCCGTGGCGGGGCGGGATTCTGCGCCGGCACCAACACCTTCCTGGTCGGCAGCGCGGGAGGCACCAACACCTATTTCAGCACGGGGACCAATCTGTTCTATTCCTCCGGCTCAGGCTATATCGCGCCACCCCATTACACGGCAACCGAAACGTCCGGTTGGTGGGCCAAGATGCTGGCGCATTGGCCTTATACCCCGGTCAGTTTTTGGGCCGACGCGGTATTGACGAACGGCCAGGCAGCCGCGGCCGTGGATCTGAACAATCTGGTTGGCGTCGAGGAGTTTCACAGTGCCAACCAGACGGCGACAGGTTATCCCTACTACCCTAACCATTATGTCATGCCTGTGCCGCTGATCACGGCCGATTGTGCGGGCGATGTCATCGGCTGCGCGATCAGCAGGGAGTCAAGTGATTTGGCTCTCCTCACCTATGGCATCGACCGGTGGAACTCCGAGCAGCAGCAGTGGGAGAATGTTGTCAACAGGGCCGTTTATGGCGTGCTCACGAACAATGGCACCGCGTCCCTGACCACGGTCCAGTATTCCGCCCCGTCGGCCGGCACCTACCGCATAGCCCTGGGGACCTTGCCCGGTAGCTCGGCGACGTTGACGACGTTGGGTTACGACAGTGTGAACAGGACCAACGCCAGCGTCGCCATCCCGCATGGCCTGACGTTCAATCAACTGAATACGATGACCTATATTTGGTTTCCGGATACGTATGTATACATTCCCAAGGGGACGCGGAGCCTCGATGTGGAACCCGGGTCAACCGTTCGAAGCGTTCAACTCTACACGGGGTTGCCGTCCACCGGACTGACGCCGACACGGGTGGTCTCGATCCCGCGCGACGTGACCTGTCGGATCACGCTCAATCCGGGCGAGGACGGGTCGATCGCGAAGTTTATGGGCGGACTGCATCAATTGCAGCCCTACCTGTATTCGATTCCGAACCTATGGGCGTTGGCACCGGAATTACTGTTGGTGCCGCACGATATTGCCGTGGCCGATGGTCTGACGCCTTACCCTTCCACGGTCGCAGATACCGAGTGGGCGACCGGCGGAACCGTGACGAACTACACGCTGAATGGCACCAACTTCACGGCCCACAGCTTCACTGAAAGCGGGACGTTCACGGTCAACAGCAATGTCTATTGCGAGGTGCTCGTGGTGGCGGGCGGCGGTGGCGGCGGCGGGGACTGTGCGGGCGGCGGCGGGGCCGGCGGCGCGGTGGTTCGATCATTCCTTCTGCCACCGGGCACGTACCCCGTGACGGTGGGCGCGGGCGGCACGGCCGGTCCTGTGGATTTGCCAAGCGGGCAGGGCGGAAACAGTGTGTTCGGGGCGTTTCCGCTGGCGGTGACGGCCTTCGGCGGCGGCGGGGGCAGCAGCTATCTTGTGCCCGCGCTCAGCGGCGCATCGGGGGGCGGCGGAGAAGCCTTTACGGCATCGTCCGTGACCAATGGGGCTGCCGGGATCGCCGGGCAGGGACATGCCGGCGGTAACGGCAAGGGCGGCTTTCCCTATACCGGCGGGGGTGGCGGTGGTGCTGGTTCCGTGGGTGGCAATGGAACGTCAACTCAAGGCGGCAAGGGCGGGGACGGGTTGACCTTCGACTTCGCGTCCGGCGTCCCGGCCAACTATGCCGGCGGCGGTGGCGGGTGTTTCGCCTACACGGGCGGCGGCGGTACTGCGGGCAATGGCGGGTCTGGCGGAGGAGGTAGCGGAGGCTTGGGTGCCGAAGCCGGGTCCAACGGAGCGGCCAACAGCGGTAGTGGTGGCGGCGGGGGCGGCTGGATCAAGGCCGGCGGCACGGGTGGTTCCGGCATCGTGATCGTTCGCTATGTCGGTGGCCTGATACCGAGTCTGATGATGAGTGGCGGGCCGGTAAAGACCTATACCGTCAATGGCACCAACTACAACTCCCTCTTCTTTACCAGCAGCGGGACGCTCACGGTTAACAGTGACGTATGCTGCCAAGTGCTGGTGGTCGGCGGCGGCGGTGGCGGTGGCGGCGGCGAAGGTGGTGGCGGCGGCGGCGGTGGAGTCATCACCCAGACGCTCAACCTGGCCACCGGTACATACGCCGTGACGGTCGGAGAGGGTGGCGCGGGAGGCATGGAAGCAGGCGGCTGGGGCAACAGTGGCTCGGTGGGAAGCAATAGCAGTCTTTCGTCGTTGATCGTGGCCACGGGAGGTGGCGGCGGTGCCGGGGACAAATCCGGCCAGCTTGCCGCCAGCGGCGGCTCGGGAGGCGGCGGAAACGGGTGGCAAGCCGCGAACTACGCCGGGGCCGCCGGCATTGCAGGACAGGGGCATGCCGGAGGCAATGGCAACAATGGCGGGAGTCTTTGGTGGGACGGGGGTGGAGGTGGCGGAGCTGGCGGTCCGGGAAGCAATGGGTTCTACAACGCCAGCGTCAACGGATGCGCGTCCGGGGGACGTGGAATGGTGAGCGCCATATCCGGGGAACCAGCCGACTATGGTGGCGGCGGTGGCGGAGGTAGTTCCTGGCCAGGCGATAGCGGTGGCGCGGGTGGATACGGTGGTGGCGGCAAAGGTGGCGGCAGTGGCGCAAGTGCGCAAGCCGGGCAAGACAACACGGGCGGCGGTGGCGGTGGCGGCGCACCAAGTGGGGTCGGCGGCATGGGTGGTTCCGGGATCGTGATCCTCCGCTACGTCAGCCGTGTGACGCCGAGTCAGATGATGAGTGGCGGTTTGATCAAGACCTATGTTGCCAACGGCACCAACTTCGCTGCCCATATCTTCACCAACAGCGGGACGCTCACGGTCTACGGAGACGTACGCTGTAGAGCGCTGGTGGTCGGTGGCGGCGGCGGTGGCGGCGGTGGCGAAGGTGGCGGCGGTGGCGGCGGCGGCGTCATCACCCAGACGCTCACCCTGGCTGCCGGTACATACGCCGTGACGGTTGGCGAGGGTGGCGCGGGAGGCATTGAAGCAGGTAGTTGGGGGGACAGTGGCTCGGTGGGAAGCAATAGCAGTCTTTCGTCGCTGATCGTGGCCACGGGAGGTGGAGGCGGCGCCGGCGACAAATCGGGCCAGCTTGCCACCAGCGGCGGCTCGGGGGGCGGCGGAAACGGGTGGCAACCCGCGAACTACACCGGGGCTGTTGGAATTGCGGGACAGGGGCATGCCGGAGGCAATGGCAATAATGGGGGAAATCCGTGGTGGGATGGCGGTGGCGGTGGCGGAGCTGCCAGTCCGGGAAGCAATGGGTTCTTCGATGCCAACGCCAACGGATGCGCTCCCGGGGGAAGTGGAATCACAAGCGACATTTCCGGGGAACCGGTCGGCTATGGTGGCGGCGGCGGCGGAAGCAGTTCCTGGCCAGGCGATAGCGGTGGCGCGGGCGGATACGGTGGTGGTGGCAAAGGTGGTGGCAGTGGCGCAAGCGCGCAAGCCGGGCAAGACAACACGGGCGGCGGTGGCGGCGGCGGAGCACCAGTCGGGGTCGGCGGCAGAGGCGGTTCCGGCGTGGTGATTGTCTGCTACGGCACGGAGATGCTCTCGCAGTTGCGTGCGACGGCCATACACCGAACGGAGAGTTTTTCGCAGTCAGGTACGATCATGATATGCCGGTAGTTGCCAACGTGATTCGAAAGGAACGACATTGTGGCTTTGTTACGCACGCAACGAGAAGAGAACGTGTCTTGGGACGGGCGACTGGCCCAGCCTGAGTTCATCCACCGTGGTTACTACACGCTGCCGATTCTGGCAAACGGCGTGGATTTCTGCATGCTCGACCCCAGCGGGTCGATGGGGTTCAAGGATCACATCAAAGGGTACTACTCCTTCTGGTTCAAGCGCGGGCGTCCGCATGCCGCCGACCCCACCGGCATCGTCAAGCTGAGGTACTCCTTTCTCTCCGACAAGGGGAAGGTCGAGGCGGGGCGGTTCGAGCAGCGGCTGGATGCGCGCACCGCACGCCTGATGACCCGCCTTTCGTTCTACCAGTTGGAACTCGACGTGGAGGTGTTGCTCACGGATGATCACACGCTGGTGGAGATCTTCCATGTGCGCAAGTGCGACGCCCGCAAGGGCGCGTTTCGTTTGGAGCAGACCTTTCCCAAGGTAACTTACACCTTCAAACCCGTGCGCTCGTTGGGGGCGCTGCCCGGTGCGATCCGCGTATCCGCGGAAGACCGGGTGGCGGTCTTTCACTACCAGTTCGCCGATGAGGGCGTGAAGCACCGGGGCATCGGCCTGACCGGAGTGCATGTGGAGGGCGGCGGAGGCGTTACGGGCGGGGTGGATCTGGTCCAGCAGCCCATTGAACCCGAGTCCAGCATCACGGTGTCGCGGCTACGCACCGGGGCCAGGATTGTGCGGATCACAACACTGATGGACGATCAGGATTCGCCTTCGTGGGAGACGGAGGCGCGGAAAATCCATGCGCGCCACGTACACCGCCCGGTCGACGAAATCCGCGCGGAACATGTTGGGAAATGGGAGGCGTATTCCGCGCGCTCGTCATTCGCTTGTTCGAACCCGCTGGTTGCGCAGGGGTTCGAGACTTCGCTGGCGGTCTGCCGGATGGCGCAACACCCGGGCGGGTCCGTGTCGCCCGCGCTTGCGGTGCCGTGCAATCATGGTATGGGAACCTATTGGGATTCCTGGTTTGCCGGCAGTGGTTTGTTGCGAACCAACCACGTGGCCGAAGCCCGACGCCTGGTGGACTTCTGGCGCTCCGTTTATCCGCTGGCCCGGCGGCTGGCCCGTGAGCATGGCGTGGGTGGTGCCCGTTATCCGTGGGTGCTGCTGGAAAACGGGACTCCGTACGCCCATTCCACCGAGGACGACCTGCAAATCCACAATAATGTTGTGCCGACCATTAACATCTTTGAACAGTGTCTGTACACCGGCGACCGGAAACTTCTGCGTGAGTCATTCCCGTTGATCCAGGACAGCGTTCGCTTTCTTGTTGAATTTGCGCTCCGGAAGGATGCGCGGGGGCGTTGGCACCTCATCGAACTGCAGGGTGTGGACGAGTCCGGGAAACTCAAACGGGATGAACTCACGGCAACCGCCATTGCCCGCCGCGGGCTTCGGATGATCCGGGAGGCATCAGCATTGACAGGCCTGCCCGCAGACAGGGATCTGCTTGCCGCCGAGAAGGGGCTGGATGCGGTGTTGCGCGGGTTGTGGAAGAGGGGCGTGTGGCGTTCGTACGAGGGCGCGGATGGCGGCGGCATGGCCACGCCCAATGCGTTCATTCACCTGCCCGACACCCGGCGCTTCAAGATCGCGATTGATGACGCGCTGCGCAGGTGCCGGGAGCCCCGCGGCTTGGGCTGCGGCGAGACCTCGCGGATGCGCTGCGCCACTTTTCCTTGGGTCGAGGGTCAATTCGCCTGGGCCATGGCGCTGAATGGCGACCCCAGGGGGTTCCCGTATCTGGAAGGGATGCTGCAGTACACCAACTTCTTCGGCGGGTTCCCGGAGTACCATTGGATGCATGGCGAGCCGTCGCGCGACTGGTATGTCGGCGCGCACGGCGTGTACCTGGCGGCACTGGTTGATCTCTGCCTGCAACGGCAGGGCGATCACCTAAGTCTCTTCCCGCTTGGCTTTCGCCAGTTGCCTTGGCGCGAAGGCGCCTTCCAGGGATTCCGCGTTTCGGGCGGTATCGTGGTTGACGCGGAGTGGAACCGCTCCGGCAAACTCCAGGCGGTATTGCACAACGATTCGCCGCAACTGCAGGAATTGTCGCTTCGGGTCGGTGGCGCCGGTGGGACCGCCGTAAGTCTGAAGCCGGGCGCCTCCTTACGGTGGAGCGGCAAGGCGGACCAAGAGAGGAAGCAACGATGAGTCTGAGAAACTTGAGTCCCCAGCAGATGTTCATCCGTATGGCGGCCGAGCACACGCCGTCCAACGCCTATTCGGGCGGAGACTTCGCATCCTGGAAACAGACCACGCTGCCGGCGGTGTTGCAGACGTTGGGGGATTTTCCGGAGAAGGTGGAGCCCAACCCGCATCTGATAGCGGAATGGGAGCATGACGGTCTTCGCAAGCAGAAGTGGCTCATCGACGTCCATCGCCACCTCTCCGCCACCATGCTGGTAAACATCCCGAAAGATGCGGGCAAAGGAGAGAAACGCCCCGCGATCCTCTGCTGCCATGGCCACGGAGAGCATGGCAAGGAGCCCGTGATGGGCAATGACTCCTCGCCGGAATTGCGGGCCGATATCGAGCGATACGGTTACAACTACGGGCACCGTATGGCGAAACAGGGTTTTGTCACCCTCGCCATCGACTGGATCGGCTTTGGCGAACGCAACGACAGCCACAAGCCGAACCATCTCAACACCAACGTCGGACGGGACTGGTGCAACCTCTACTACCTGCACGCCACCATGCTTGGCATGACGTCGCTGTCGATTAACGTAACCCACGGCAAAGCCGCCGTCGACTTTGCCTGCTCCCTGCCGAATGTGGACGCAGACCGCCTGGGCGTCATGGGGTTGAGCGGTGGCGGAACCATGACCCTCTGGATGGCGCTGTGCGACGAACGGCTGAAGGCGGCCGAGATTATCTGCTACAGTGACCTCTGGGCTCACTTCGGCATCCGCGACATCAACTACTGCGGCATGCAGGTTGCGCCGGGGCTGTACAAACTGGTGGACTTGCCAGACCTGCAGGGACTACTGGCGCCTCGGCCACTGCTGATCGACATCGGCGCGAACGACTCCTGCTTCAAGGTCGACACCGCCATGGAGTGCTACAAACGACTGGAAAGGATCTATCGGGCCTCCGGTGCGCCGGATAGCCTTCTCCTGGATCTGCATGCCGGCGGACACGGATGGGGCGCCAACAAGTCGGTTGAGTTTTTCAAACGGCACCTGTAGTTCCAAGTAGGCAACCTTCCCGACAACATGGCTGACCGGCCAGAATGGAACTTGGATGCTCACGGATAAGCTATCTGCCCGCATGGACCGGTTCCTGGACCGCGTGACCCGGAAGGCCATGCGCCATCCGGGGCCGCGTACCTACACATGCGGCACGCTCAAATACACGACCGTCGGCTTGTTCATGGTGTTCTTCTGGCTCCTGTGGGGCGACTTCACCATGACGCTTATGGAGGAAGTGCTGCCGGCTGTCCTCCCGCTGCAGTTTGATGCACTGGGGGCGTCCAACAAAGTGACGGGACTCTTTGTCGTCACCATCCCGAGCATCATGAACTTCCTGGTCAATCCGGCTGTGAGTTTCCGGAGTGACCGCCATCGCGGGCGCTGGGGCCGACGGATCCCGTTCCTGTTGGTGCCGACGCCGTTCATCGCCGGCGCTCTTGTGGCGATCGCCTTCGCTCCGGAGATCGGCGCCTGGGCGCATAGGATTATGTCCGCCTATGGCGGCTTCGCGAAGAACACGGTGATCATCGGCATGATCGGGGTCCTGCTGGTCGTCTTTCAGTTCTTCAACATGTTCATTTCATCCGTCTACTTCTATCTCTTCAATGATGTCGTGCCTGCCGCCTATCTGGCGCGTTTCATGGCGGCCTTCCGGCTGGTGGGGAGCCTGGCCAGCATGGTCTTCAATTACTTCGTCTTTCCTCACGCACAGACACATCTGCGGCTGATCTTCATCGGCGCGGCCATCTGCTATTTTCTCGGCTTCATGTCCATGTGCTTCGGCTTGAAGGAAGGCGAGTATCCATCGCCGCCGCCCCTTGCCGGCAATCGCAAGGGTTTTCGGGCCAGCATCGAGACGTATGCGCGGGAGTGCTTCACGCATCCCTATTACCTGAAGATATTTGCCTACGGGGCGTTGTGGCAGGTGGCAGGCGCCTGCAATTTCGTGACCAACTTGTTCTACCTGCACCTGGGCATCTCACTTGACCAGTTGGGGAAGTTCAACGCGTTGATGCTGATTCCGGGGTTGGTGCTGATGGTCCCGCTGGGGGTCCTGTGTGACCGGTTGCATCCCATCCGCGTTATTGTCTGGTTCACCATCCTGGCGCCCGTAATGGCGGTCGTGTCGTTCTTTGTGGTGCATGATTTCCGTAGCATGGTCGCTGTGACGCTGATCTCGTTCCCCATCTTCCAGTTCCTGGGGGCCGCCCGGGCGCCCCTGCTGTGGCTGCTCTTTCCCAAGGAGCGCTTCGGCCAGTTCGGGTCGGCAGAGGCCATGGTGCGGTCCATCACGGTCGTCGTGGGCAGCGTGGCGGCAGGCTTCTTTCTGGACGCCATGAAGCTTCTCTATCATGGCGACAAGGAATACTACCGCTGGATGTACATCTGGGCGGCCGGGTTTCAGGTCATCGGATGCATCTTCATCTGGCGCGTTTATGCGGCTTGGAAGAAACTCGGCGGACGGCTGAACTACCAGGCGCCAAGCTCCTGCTTCTTTGAACACGCGGATGCGGCATCAGCGCCGCGTGTGGAGGCACGAACACATGGCTAATCACAACACGGAGGATTGATCATGAGCAGGTGCTATGGTGTAGCGAGGGTGCCGTACGTATGCCTTGTGCTGACGGCGCTGCTGCCGTCGGTAAGCGGCGTGTGCGCCGCCGAACAAGGTGCGCAGTTTTGGGCGGCTCAGACTGCGTATTGGAACGCGCAGAAAACGATCAGCGAACATGTCCGCAACGAAGCGGACCAGGCGGCGAGCTTCCGGGTGGACGAGTATACGTGGGAACGTTGTCTGGCCGGCATGGGTACGGGTAAGGAGATCGATCCCGTTCGCGACCTGGCGCGACACGCATTGCTCACTCTTCGAATCCGCTACAGTGTGCTTGGTCACAAAGTGGATCAACTGGAGAAGGATCTGCGCGCATTCTGGGCGAGTCAATACAAGCCGAACCGCACGGCGGATTTCCACATTCTCTATCAACGCTTCATGGGAGAGGGAAAGTACGCGGATGCCCTGCGAATCGCTGAGGAATGCTATCGCGACTATGGCTGGTCATGGGAGGCGAGGAGATGGCTCGAGATTATCATCGCCACCCTGCCGTACCTGCCGGAGCAGCGCGATCAACTGTCCGCTCGGATGCAGGAATACCATGACAAGCACCTGACCGCACTCGGCGCATCCGACACGATGTCCGCCGGCCTCGGGCATCTGCTGGCGAAAGGCAAACTGGACCAGGCGGCGCGCTTGGTGGAATCCTGTCTGGCCGCCTACAAGGACTGCACATGGGAGCCCGAGTTTCTGGACCTGGCGGTGACGATCCATGCCGCGCGCGCCGCTACGCTCGGTACAGCATCGACCGGCGAGGTGGCAAGAGTCATCCAATCGTCCGCGCGCATGCTCCCGTCGGCGGCCTGGCCCGCGGCCCCAAGCACAACGTCGAAGGCCAAGCCTGTCATCTTGCGGCGTCCCCCTGTAACCCCAGCCCGCCCGGCGTCGGCAGTCAACTCCACCGAGCGACTTGCGTATGCGGCCATGCGCTGCGCCGAGGTCTATCCGCATGAACCTGCCTGTGCGGCCGCCATCGTCAAGTACATGCAGTGGGCGGTGACGGCGGGGCGGGAACCGGCGCGGCGTGAAGAAGCGGGTCAGGTAGTTGCGAAGTATCTGTCCACGTACCGGAAAACTCCCGCATGGAGCGTGCTCTACACAGCAGGAAAAAGCTGGGTTGAGAAAGGCGATCCGTCATGGCAGGCGCTTGCCGCGGTCGCGCAAGGGTGCGCGGCGGCCGAAACCAACCGCAACGACCAACTCCAGCCGATGCTCGAATCAGCGCGCAAAGACCGCCTTTCGCAAGCTGAGTCGCTGAGCCGGTTCGTTGCATCGAACCCGGATACAGTCCAAGCCCGAAGGGCGTTCGAGGCACTGACGGTTCTCGTCCTCGACAATGGAAGTGCCGAGGCCGACAGGCGCACCATCCTGGCCATGAGTACGAATGCCCTGAACGTGGCTTTCCCGGCCAGCCGGTTGTACCAGCGCCGGCAACTGGCCAAACTGTGCAAGTCGGGCGTTGAGCCCGAATGCACGCGGATTGCCGCGATGCTCATCGACATGTCCGGAAATCTACTGCAGAAGGAATGGGCCTGCTACTGGGGTCATGCCCGCTTCATCGAATGCGGCACGTACAGTGTTCCTGCCTTCCAGTCATGGGTCAAACAATGCCCCGATTCCTACCTGATTCCGGAGCAACTCGCCCTGGTTACGGCCCGTGCCCTGTATGACGGGAAGAGGGAGCTTGCGTCCGAGGCATGCGAGAGCGCCTACCGGGAGTTCGGAACGTCGCTTGTGATGGCCGACCAGGTCGGCGAGAACTTGCGATCCTGGCTGCCGTTCACCTATGACCAGGCCGTTCAAAACGAACAGGTCGGTAAGGCGGTTGCGAAACGGAAAGAGGCGGCGATGGGTGAGCGTGAGGCACGTGCGATGGCCAACGCGCAGGCCAATTGCATTGACGGAGCCCAGTCAGGAAAAACGGACCTGAGCTGGTTCTACTGGTGCACCATGACGTGGGGCGACTCGGTGCAGTTTCTCACCAAGCGCGGCAGCACCCCAAAACAGGTCTTGCGGAGCAAAGAGTGCCGGGACGGGTTCTACTACTATTACTCTAAAGCATACGAGACCGGGAAGTAGGAGAAAGGAGCGCAGTATATGGAACCCCCGAATGTCGCTGAAATCATCATTCTGGCTAACCGAACGGTGGGAACCATTCATGATCAGATGTTCGGCCAGTTCATCGAGCTGGCCGGTCGCTGCATCAACGACGGCTTGTATGATCCATCCAGTCCTCTTGCCCGCGCCGATGGTGTGCGTACGGATATTCTTGAGGCGCTCTGCGAACTGCGCCCCGGCTACATCCGTTATCCCGGCGGCTGCGGCGCCTCCTATTTTGACTGGCAGGATCTGGTCGGCCCGCGTGAAAGCCGGCCGCGGGCAAAACTCTTCCGCATGACAAATGCGGCGCAGTCCACCGCGTTTGGCATTCCCGAGGCCTGGAGTCTCTGCCGCGAACTGGGCGCGGAACTCTACCTGACCGTTAATGCCCATACGCAGTCGCCCGAAGACGCCGCCAACTTGGTGGAGTACCTCAACGCCACGACACCGACCCGGTATGCCGATTTACGTCGTGCGCATGGCCGCGAGGAACCGTATGGCGTCAAGCTCTTCGGCCTTGGTAACGAGATCTACGGAAACTGGCAGGCCGGCCAGAAGACAGCCGCAGCCTACGCCGCCTGGTGCGCGGAGGCGATCATGCAGATGAAGCGCGTGGATCCGGCAATCCGCGTGGTGGTCTGCGGACTGGGCCGGGCCGATCTGGAGTGGGACCGCACCGTACTTTTCCGTACGATCGGCCTAGCGGACATGATCAGTGTGCACAACTATTTTGGTCGGCCGGTCTTTACGGACTGCATGGCCGCCTCGCGCATTGCCACCCGGATGCTGGATGCCACGAATGCGATCATCGACGAGGCCATGGACCTGCCATTGGGCGTCAGCTCGCGTGTCCACCGTGAACTTGGCGAACCTCCCACCGTGACCCGGCGTCCGGGCATTGCATTCGACGAGTGGGGCATCTGGTATCGCAGTCGCCATGAACCGATGCAGGATGTCGAGGAGATCTACAATTACACCGATGCCCTGACCACGGCCGCCTTGATGCATAGCATCCTGCGGCACGCGCAGACCATTGAGTTGGCCAACTTCTCCCTGGCGGTCAACACGATTGCGCTCCTCTTTACGGATCGGGACCGCCTGGTGCGGCAGACGCCTTGGTATCCGCAGAAAATGCTGCGCGATGCGCACACCGGCCGGGTGGTGGAGACGGTAGTCATGGACAGTCCCGTGTTCAAGGCCAAACATGAGCGTTTCTTCTGCGGCATTGTCGACGCCGAGAAGGCCAAGAATGAAACGCTTCCGACGCTGCAGCATTTCAATGATGTGGAGGCGATTGACGTAGTGACCAGCGTGGATGACGCGCGCAAGAAACTGGCGATATCCATCGTTCAAAAGCTCGCCGACCGCCCGATGACCGTGAAACTCGACATGCACGGTGTGGCGTTTGCCGGGAGAGAGATGACCCTGCACCGGCTGACCGGGGGTGAAAACCTGCTGGCCGAAAACACGCTCGATCACCCGAACCGGGTCGGTATCGAAACCAAACGCGTGACGATGGCCACCACGCTCACGCTTCCGCCGGCCAGCCTGAGCGTGCTGGAGATTGCAATTCAATGACGCACCGTCGACAGACCATCGGCATGATGATGGGGTGGGCTGCTATTGTTTGCTGGGCTACTTCAACGGTCTGTGTTTTGTGGATCGGCCGGCAGTTAGGGGTTTGGCAATACCTGGCCATAAATGGGCTGATCGCCGCGGTTGGACAGGTGGCCTTCTATTCCATGCTGGGACGCGGTCCGCGGAACCTCTTTGTCATGCCGCTGCGCTTATGGGCTGCGACCGCAGTGGGGTTCGTCTTCTACTCGCTCTGTTTCACGCTGGGCATGGTCCTTGCCATTTCCAACACGGAGGCGACGGGCGTGAGCCTGATGAACTACCTCTGGCCTGTTCTGACCGTGCTGTTCTGCCTTGTTCTTGTGCCCGGCAACCGGATGACTGCGCGTCTGGGCATGGCGTTGGCCATCTCCTTGGCGGGGCTTGTAGTTGCCAACTGGGATGCACGGTGTCAGTTTCGGCAGCCCGGTTCGGCGCTGCCTTACCTGTTGGGCGGTCTAGCGGGGAGTCTCTGGGCGCTCTATTCCGCGCTGATCTCGCGGTGGCGGGAGTGGAGCCAGCGCTACGCCACGGCGCCGGCTGGTTTCCTCATGATCAGTGTGTGTGGCGCGGCCGTTTGCCTCGCGAAGGGCGATTGGCGAATGGTCGACGCCTGGACATGGATGGCTTTGCTCTACTCGGGTTTGGTGCCCCACGCGGCCGGCTACATGCTTTGGGAACTGGCGCTGCATCGTGTCCCCGCAACCAGGCTCGGCCTCATGGGCGCAGCGACGCCGGTGCTGTCCACGTTGTGCCTTCTTTCACTCTTCGCGCTAACAGGACAGTCGGACGCCTCGCTGGCCCAATGGGGCCTCTTGCTGACGGGCGCTGCACTGATTGCGGCCGCGGTGTTGGCCGTTTCGGTCGAAACCGCATCCAAAGGCATGATGCGAAAGGGCTGATTGAGGCTGGCGACGACGCACAATGGAGTACATGATGACAAGCAAAGAACGCGTTCAGTGCGCCTTGAACCACAAGGCATCCGACCGTGTGGCTGTGGATTTCGGCAGCACCGCCGTGACCGGTATGCACGTCACGTGCGTGGCCGCCCTGCGCGACCACTACGGACTGGAAAGGCGCCCCGTGAAGGTGTGCGAACCGTTCCAGATGCTCGGTGAGATCGAGGACGACCTGCTGGATGTCCTCGGCGTTGACACCGTGGCTTTTCCCGCCCCAAGCAACATGTTCGGCTTCCGCAACGAGGAGTGGAAGGCCTTCCGCGCCCCCTGGAAGCAGGAACTGCTGGTGCCGCGGCTGTTCAACACCTCGGTGGATGCCAACGGCGACCTGCTCCTCCACCCGCAGGGCGATGCGAGCGTCCCTCCGAGCGGGCGCATGCCCGTGGGCGGCTTCTTCTTCGATGCCATCATCCGGCAGGACCCCATCGACGACGACCGCCTGAACCCGGAGGACAACCTCGAGGAGTTCCAGCCGCTCTCCGAAGGCGACCTCCAACACTACGCCACCCAGGCCCAGCGACTGGCATCGTCGCCGCGTGCGGTCGTCGGCGGCGTGGGCGGGACCGCGTTTGGCGACATCGCCCTCGTGCCCGCCATGTTTCTGAAGCGCCCGAAGGGGATCCGCGACGTGCAGGAGTGGTACATCTCGACCGCGCTGCGCCGCGACTACCTCCATGAGGTCTTCTCCCGGCAGTGCGACATCGCGATCGAGAACCTCCGGCGCGTGCATGCCGTGGCCGGCGACGTGTTCGACGTGGTGTTCGTGTGCGGCACTGACTTCGGCACGCAGATTTCGCAGTTCTGCTCTGCCGAGACATACGACAACCTGTATGCGCCCTACTACCGTCGGGTCAATGAATGGATCCACCGCCATACGGCGTGGAAGAGCTTCAAACACTCCTGCGGCGCCGTGGAGCCGTTCCTCTCGCGGTTCATCGACTCCGGGTTTGACATCGTCAACCCGGTGCAGTGCTCCGCGGCAGGGATGGACCCGAAGACCTTGAAAGCTCGCTACGGCGACCACATCGTCTTCTGGGGCGGCGGTGTGGACACGCAGCGGACGCTCCCGTTCGGGACGCCCGCGCAGGTACGGCAGCAGGTGCTGGAGCGCTGCGAGATCTTCGCGCCGCATGGCGGCTTCGTCTTCAATGCCGTGCACAACATCCAGGCCCGGACGCCGGTGGCGAACATCACGGCCATGTTCGATGCCGTCAAAGAGTACCAGAACGGATACCAGACAAATTGACCCGCGTGCACCAACAACAACTCACACCGGAGACAAGGTGAGAACTCGAATTCAAGAGTTGGTCGCCCACGTGGTCTGCATGAACGTGCGGCTGTGGGCGGCAACGACCGCGGTCGGCACATCAATGGCCCTCGGCGGAAACGTTGGACCGGTGACATACTACGTCGATCAGGCGATCATCGATACGCACGTCGCCAGTTCCATGCCGGACTTTACGACGTATAGCCCCGTCACATTCGCGGTGAACACGGGAACATCCCCTGTTTTCAAGACCGTTGCCGATATAAACAGGCTTCGACCATCCGCCGGCGACACCGTGCTGTTTCGAAGGGGACAGGCGTGGCGCGAGCAGTTGACGGTGTCCACCGACGGCAGCCAGGGGAGTCCGATCACCTACGGCGCGTTTGGGGACGGAGCGGCCCCGGTAATCAGCGGCGCCGATGTACTGTCCGCATGGACCGACAACACTCCGTCGGGGGCTGCCAGTACCTGGTATGCCGAGGTGGCCACCGAACCCATGATCGTCCTATTCAATGGGGCCATCGGAACAAAGGTTGCCTCCGTGAGCGCCTGTAATGGAGAAAAGAAATGGTACTGGGCGAGCAACCGGCTTTACACATACGGTGGCGTGGACCCGAATACGACTTATCCCGGCCAAATCGAGGGCGGTCAAAGGGAGTACGCCATCCGGGTGTCGGGAAAGAGCTATGTCACAATTGCTGGCCTGCACGCAACGAAAGCCAACAAAGTCGGCATCAGCTTCGATGCGTACGGCGCCGATGGCATGGGTGTGAACATCATCGGCAATCTCCTGGATTATAACGCCGAGGGGGGGATGTGGGCGATCGCCTATGCCGGACACACAATCAGCAACCTCTTGGTCTCTCGCAATGAAGCCGCTCTGAATGGCGCATTTGGCATGCGTGGGAATGCCCCGGATGCAGGGAGTGCGCTCACACATTCGACGTGGAGCCATAATCGGACGCATCACAATTGCTGGAGCAGTCAGATCGACTATGCTGGAATGAAGTGGTTTGGCCGCCATGTGACCGATCAGACCATTGAGTACAATGAGTCCTATCGTAACGGTGAAGGCCGCACCTATGCTGGCAATACCGGCTGGGGAATCTACGTGGACACGGTCGGACCAGGGAATGTCATCCGCTACAACAAGGTTCATGACAATCACTTCGATGGGTTCAACATTGAGAAGTCAACCGGTGTGAAGCTCTACTACAATGTATCCTATGGGCAAGCGACTGGCGCGGGTATTCAGGTGGATACAGACGTTCATCGCAACGAAATCTACAACAATGTTTGTTATGGCAACCGGGATGGCATCTGGATCACCTCCTGGGAGCCGGCGGCAGCAGGGGTCACAGACAATGTCGTCAAGAACAACATCCTTGCCGGGAATACATCGCGGGCGCTACGGGCGCTGAACGGCGGCGAGAACGATGGCCTCAACGGAAGTGGCAATGTTTATGTCTACAATGCATTAGGCTCGGAAACCGAGGATTTCATAGAATGGGGCAGCGGGGTCTGCAGATCGACCTATGCCGCTTGGGAGACCGCATACGGCGGAACGAGTCATTCCGTGCGGGCGCCCCCGGAGTTCACATCCGGCTCGGATTTTCATCCGACAGCCACCTCGCCTGTCATTGACGCCGGAGTAAAGGTCGGCCTGACGGTGGACTGTGATGGCCACAGTATCCAGGGATTGCCGGATGTTGGGGCGTATGAATACGTGACATCGCGTCCAAGCGGCCGGTCGGCAAGGCCGCAATAGCGGCTCTCCGCGCGACGTGATGTCCAGCCTCACGCCGGCAGCCCGCTGGCGCGCGCGCTGACCGTTCGGCCGACAAAGATCAGCAGATCGTCGGTCGCGACGGCCGTGTGGTCCTGTGACCAGACCGCAATCTCCGGTTCCGCGGCGCCGGCCTGCCGGGCCAGTTCCAGCACGCGCGCGCGGAGCGCCGCCTCGGCGAAAGCCTGTGCCTCGGACAACTCGACGAACACCGGCGCACCGGTCAGCCCGCTGACGTGAAAGCGCCCGAGTTCGTCCGGCGAGATCGTCGCCTGCCGCTCAACATGCACGCCGCTCGTGATGGCGCCGATGGCGTTGGCGACGTCGCCGTCCGGGGGCAGGATCGCCTCCGTCTGGAGCTGTGCGGCGGCCGCCGGCAGGAAGAAGGCGGCCGGCGCGCCGATGCCGATCACCGGCACGCCGAGCGTGAAGCGCACGCCGAGGGCGTCGCGTGTTTCGCCGAGGCCGCGGTCGAGCAACGCCTTGGCGACAAAGCCGTGTTCGCCCTCGGTGGCGCGCGAGCCGGTCAGATCCGCGAGCCGGGTCAGCAGCAACTCGCGCGCGAGCTGGCGTTCGACGCGTTCGATCACCTGCTGTGCCAGCGACTCGGGCCCGGTTGCGTCACCGGTCAGGAGCGCGGCGTAGCGGCGCGCGAGCGACGTGTCCCAGAGATCCATCCGGCCCAGCAGGTGCAGGGCGTCGGTGGGCGTAAACCCATACGTGCGCATGATCTGCCGGTCGACCAGGGCGTCGAGCCCCAGGAAAGAAGGGCGCGGGCAGTCCGTCGCCAGCATCAGGTTGCCCACGGGTTGCGGGCCGGCGCGCAACAGGTCGAGGATCTGGCGCTGCCGCGCGTCGAGACCGTCGGCGGATGCGCCGGGCAGGCAGGCGTGGATGGCCCAGAGGCCCGGCTCGGACGGACGATGCTGTTCAAGCCAGCCCAGGCAGGCATCCACCGTGGTGGCGTCGGCGGTCTCGCCGAGGCGACAGATGGGTGTGACCCGCCGGGGTCCGACGTGCCAGCGGTGGCGGTCGCGGCTGACCTCGCTGTCGCCGCCCAGCCCCAACGTACGCACGGCCAGCGCGCGCACATGCGTGCGCCAATGGCCGACGGTCGCACCGTCGGGGTCCGTCCGCACGTGGCCGTCGTGGAGGACGGCGGTGTCGGAGGTCGTGCCCCCTATGTCGACCACCAGCGCGTCCGACCGCGCGCACAGGAAACGGGCGCCCGCGACGCTGGCGGCCGGTCCCGAGAGCAGTGTCTCGACCGGTCGTTCGATGGCGGTGGCGACGTTCATGAGCGAACCGTCGCTGCGCACGATCATGGCCGGCGCGGCGACGCTGTGCCGGTCGAGGCTGGCGCGCAGCCGGCCGAGGAAGGCTTGCAGGCAGGGGATGATGCGGGCATTGAGCGCGGCCGTCTCGGCGCGCACACGGTAGTTACGGATGGCCGACACTTCGTGCCCGCAGGTGACGGGCAGGCCGGTCGCCTGCCGGATTGCGGCCTGGGCTGCGAGTTCGTGGGCCGGGTTGACGTGACTCGCGTAGCCGGTGACCGCGAAGGCCCGCACGGCCTCGGCACCGGTGGCGAGTACGCGGGCGACGCGCGTGATCTCATCCAGATCGACCGGTTGGAGTTCGGTCCCGTCGATGGCCAGTCGTCCGCGAACCACGCGCACGGGCTGATGGCGCAGCCGGTCCGTGTCGTGGTCGCCCTCGGGCGGCATCAGCAGCAGGCCGACCTTCTGGCCGCGCCCTTCGACGATTGCATTCGTGGCCAGGGTGGTTGAGACGGCGACTTGCCGCACCTGCGCCAGCCGGTCGGCCGGCAGTCTGTCGAGGGCCGCGTCGATGCCGATCGCGTAGTCCCAGTGCGTGGTGGGCGCCTTGGCCTTGGCCAGCACGCGCGTTGTGCTCCAGTCGAAGAGCACGGCGTCCGTGTAGGTGCCGCCGGCGTCGATGCCGAGACCCAGCCCTGCGCGGCAGTTGTGGATGTGGAGTGTATCTGTCATGGGCGGTCACCTGGTTCCCCGGAAACCGCAGAATAATGCAGGTTTCCTATCCGAGCGCCTGGTGGGCTTCTTTGAGTTGTTGGCGGATGGGAATGCGTTGCGGGCACTTGGCCTCGCACGCGCCGCAACCGGTGCAGGCGTCGGCGCGTCGGCCCTTGTCCCACTCGTGTCCGAGGTTGGCGTAGACCGTGCGCGCGTTGTCCCACAGCCCATACACGCGGCCGCGGTTGTAGCGCTCGAAGATCTTGGGGATGGCGACGTCCTGCGGGCAGGGCAGGCAGTAGTTGCAGCCGGTGCAGTAGAGATCGGCCATCTTCTTGAGGCGCTCGAGGTGGGCCGCGATGGCGTCCTGGTCGGTGGCTGTCAGGGCCACGGGATCGGCGGCCACGCGGACATTCTCCTCGACCTGGGCCAGCGTGCTCATGCCCGAGAGGGCCAGCGACACGTGCGGATTGGCGAGCACGAAGCGCAGGGCCAGCTCAGGTACACGTTCGATGCCCGGGACAAGTCCGGCCAGGACGTCACTGCTGTCGCCGAGGCGGCCGCCGGCGACCGGGCCCATGGCCACCACGCCGATGCCGGCTGCGTGCGCGGCTGCGATGCCGCGCTCGAGCTGCCGGTCCAGCAGGTTGTACTGCAAGGTGATGACCGCCGGGTAGCCGCTCTGCACGAGGTTCAGCAGGCCGTCGCCGTTGTCATGGAATGAACAGCAGATGTGCCGGATCAGGCCCTGTGCCTGCGCCTTCCGCATCCAGTGCGACAGGCGCGGCAGCACATGCTCAGCGAGTGACTTGGCGTTGACGCCATGGTGGTTGTAGATGTCGATATGCGAAACCTGCAACCGCTCCAGGCTCTGCTCCAGGTTGGTCCACCACTCCTTCTCGGTCTCGCCGTAGTACGGGTTCTTGGTGGAGAGCACGATCCGGTCGCGCCAGCCCTTGAGCGCCTCGCCGACCGCGCGCTGGCTGTCCTGGTTGCAGTAGCCGACGGCCGTGTCGATGTAGTTCACGCCCGCCTCGAAGGCGCGGTGCATCATGGGGATGGCCAGGGCACGGTCGACCCGCGCCTCCTTGCCCTCGCCGGTCATCGGCAGGCGCATGGCGCCGAATCCGAGCTGGGAGACGCGGAGACCCGTGTTGCCGAGTGTGCGGCAAAGCATATCAACCTTCCGGCTCGGCGATGTCCAGCTTCTTGCCGGCCTTGCGCGAAGCCGCGGTCTTGGCGTTGCGCGCGGCGACGGCCTTGACGCCCGCCACCTCCTTGCGTGCCGCACCCCGCGTGCTCTGCGTGCCGAGACGCGGTTCGGCGGTGAAGCGCCTGCGCGCGGCCGGGATGGCGGCCTTGTACTGCGGCAGCCACCTGGCCTGCGCGACGAGCATCTCGTCCGTCATCTGCGAGATCTCGGGCGGCGTGCAGACGGCGCCCACCAGCGGGTCGAGCATCATGGCCTGCTTGAGCAGGAACACGTCGCCCGCCACGGCGGCTTCCACCGCCAGGCGCTGCACGTTGACCGACTGCTGGCAGATCGCCGCGCAGGCCA
>CAYQJG010000057.1:0-26558 GCA_964417715.1 uncultured Lentisphaerales bacterium
TAAGCCTGTATCCAGGCGCTCTCGTTCTCGTGATGACGAGCACGCGAAGGCCGGCCGGGACGGGACGCGGTGGCGTAGCCGCGGCCCCGGCGTAGTCGCCGGGATCAGCCGCGGCCCAGCCATCCGCGGCACGGCCTGGATCGGTCCTTGGCGTGCGTGCCGATAACCCGGTAGCGAAGCGGCGGGCTGGCGTCTCGGGGCTGGCGCGACGCCTGGCGTCCCGTAGTCGGGCGCAGGCGGCGTGTCCAGACCCGATGGCGACAGCCGGCCGCGAGCGATGGGGCCGTTGGGGTGGCGGGTGGATCACGTCGTGATTCGGTCGTTGATGGTCCGGGATATTCTCGACGAGCATATCGCCCGGAAACTCGTGTGCGTGCGGCGTTCGGAACGCGCTTGCTTCTGACGGAAAAACAGGGTACTTTTCCCGTCATGAAACCGGTGCCAACAGTGGGCCAATCTGTTGAACAGCAGGTTCGCAGTAGAATCCAAGGGCATGGACGGGGTTGGGTGTTCACCCCGAGGCATTTCCAGGGCGTTGGCAGTACCTCGGCGATCGATTCCGCGCTGCGCCGTATCAAGGCCGATGGAATCATCCGCCAGCTTTGCCGAGGGCTCTACGACTACCCTGTGCAACATCCCGTGCTTGGGACGGTGGCGCCATCCGCAGATGCCATCGCACGGGCGCTTGTCGTCCGTGATGCGGTCCGGCTACAACCGTCCGGAGCCTATGCGGCCAATGTGTTGGGACTTTCCGACCAAGTGCCCTCCCGTGTCGTGTTTCTGACCGACGGTCCGGCACGCAAGGTAAAACTCGGCAAGCAGGAGATCATTCTCCAGCATACAACCCCGCGGAACATGGCTACCGCCGGTCGCAAGGGTGGGTTGATCATCCAAGCTTTGCGTTACCTGGGACAGGCGCAGGTCGACGACGCCGTTCTCAAGACGTTGCGCCGCCACATCGACGATGCGGATCGTGAGTCCATCCGTAAGGACCTTTGTCATGCGCCGGCGTGGATAGCCGACCTTCTTCGGCCGTTGACCACACCGTAATCGGAGCCCTGCCCCATGGACAGTTTTCGCCAACTCCCTGCCACCGAACGTCGTCTCGCCTTCCAGCAGGTTGAGGCCACGATGGGGTTGCAGGCATTGAGTGTGGAAAAGGATTTCTGGGTGTGCTGGACGTTGCGGGAACTGCACCGGATGCCCGGCGTTGGCGACAACCTGACCTTCAAGGGCGGGACATCGTTATCCAAGGTGTGGAAGGTCATCCAGCGCTTTTCCGAGGACATCGACCTGATTGTGGACAAGAATGTCCTCGGGTTCGGTGGTGAGGCGGCGCCGGAGTGTGCCCCCAGCAACAAGCAGCGCCGCGCACGTTTGGAGAAACTGATGGATGCGTGCCGCGACTGGGTGCAGCAAACACTGCAGCCCGCGTTTGCGGAGCGGGTCCATGCCAATCTCGGAGGTGCGGGTTGGACGTTGGACGTGGACCCGGACATGCCGGATGGGCAGTGCCTCCTGTTCCACTATCCATCCGTCTTCCCGCCGGGCGCCGCCGGTTATGTGCGTCCCGTTGTGAAGATGGAGTTCGGGGCCCGATCCGATGACTGGCCGCATGTGGAGAAGACGATCGCACCCTACGTGTTGGAGAGTTTCCCGGCGTTTGACCCAAACCCGGCCGTCCCCGTGCGTGCCCTAGCGGCGGAGCGCACCTTCTGGGAAAAGGCGTGCCTGCTCCATGAAGAGACCTTTCGCCCCGTAGACAAGCCACGGAAGTCGCGTATGGCCCGACACTATTACGACCTTTGGTGTCTCCTGCGTGCCGGCGTCGGCGACCGTGCGCTTGCCGACATCGGCCTTTTCCGGCGGGTTGCTGAACACCGGGAGTTGTTCTTCCGTTTCTCGTGGGTGGACTATAGCACGTACAAACCCGGCACCTTCCGCCTTGTCCCGCCCGAGAGTCATCTGGCGAACTGGCGGGCCGACTACCGGGCCATGCAGGGTCCGATGTTCTTCGGCGAGGTCCCTGCCTTCGATGATCTGTTGCGGGGCGTTGGTGAATTTCAGGACCGTTTCAACCAGCAGTCTCGGGTCGTCTAGTCGCCGCCGCGTTCGTTCCATACCTGGCACGCGGCCGGCAGACCACCGGCCACGACACAGAGAAGCATGTGCGTCGGTGCGTGTGTTGTGGGCGTGTCGGAGGTGATGACCGTTAACGGCAAGATCACCACAAACCAGAGGTTTGGCCACCTGATCGCGCGCGTGGTGATTATGACAACAAACTCCAGTTGGCCGGGCGGTGGCCGCCTCGGCCTAATGTCCTCTGTCGGATTCCCTTGCTTCTCGTGCAGATACGGTTCAGAGGATGAACGGCGCCCGCCTGATTGGCGCCCTCCTTCTGAAACGCGAAGGGTTACAGTTTCAGTCGAAATCTCCCGGGAGTCATGCCGAACGTGATTTTGAACTCTTTTTCCAGATGCTGGGCGTCGTAATAGCCAAGACGGGTTGCTATCTCCTTGATGGAGAGTGCCGGGTTGCGAAGCAATTCCAGCGCACCGTCGATGCGGATGCCCTTGAGATAGGCCCTCGGAGGCATGCCGGTTGCCTCCAGGAACAACCGGTGGAACTGGCTGGCGCCCAGGCCAACCAGTTGCCGGACATCCTGGAGCGACCTTCGGGTCTCCAGTCCTTCCCGTATTAGTTTGAGCGCGCGCTCGATGCGTGGGTCGATATACGACCGGTTGGGCGATAACGGTTCGCCGTGCATTGCCAAGTCCATCAGGAGATAACGGAGGATGGGCACGCCACCATGCCTCCAATCCGGTTTATGTTCCAGTGAGACCACGGTGTCAAGGCCGCGATGCCAGGTTCCCGGATCGGGCAGTCGGTGAACCGGCTGCCTGAAGATCGCATGGTCGTGCACCGCCCCTGGAAAACAGATGCGCAGATGGACAGAAACGACCTCGAAGCGATTGGTGAGGGCCACTGCGCTGTGGGGTTCCGCGGCGGGAAGCAGGAGAATGTCGTTCGGGGTGACGACCCGCCTCTGCGTCCCGATTTGCACCGCGATCGTGCCGCGCAACGGTGCATAAAGCCATGTGTGACTGAGTCTGCGCCCGGGCCGTACGAGTTGCCGAACCTTTTGAATGAGATGACTTGCCGACAAGACTTCGATCTCGGCGCAGGCCAGGGCCGCCAGACCGGTTGCCTGCCTGTCCGTTAGTCCGGCGGGGTCGGGGTTCTCCCAGGCATCGGCGGTGAGTTGTTTGAGCGATCGTTTCATTTTACCCCAAAACCCGGGATGAACCGTTGAATTATACCATCCTTTCGGCGGTTCCTACCATTCCTTCGACACCACCTCGTTGATAACATTAGCGCATTGATGGATCGTTCTCAACGCTTTACCTCTCGAGCGCTGACGGGGCGCTTGGCATGAACACAAATCAGGGGTGTGCGTTTCGGGTTGCCACGGCAGTTTCAAGTGCCGCCCCCACACCAGAATGGCCAAGACCATGTGCCCTGGAAAGGGAATCGTGAATATCATACTGATTGGGATCGGGGGTTACGGGCGATTGTATGTTGATGCCATCCGGGAAAGGCATGCGAACGGCGGGACACGAATCTGCGCGGTTGTCGATCCGATGGCGGAACAGGCCTCGAGTTGGCCTAACCTGGCCGCCGCAGGTATCCCTTGTTTCGACAGGGTCGAGGCGTTCGTCGAGACCGGGACGCATGCCGACCTAGCGGTGATCTCCTCGCCGATCGCCTTTCATGCTGAACAGAGCGTATTGGCCCTGAACGCAGGCATGAATGTGCTATGCGAGAAGCCCATGGCGGCGACTTTTGGGGATGCGTTGCGCATGCGGGACGCCCGGGATGCGTCGGGCCGGTTTCTTGAGATCGGGTTCGACTGGTCGTTCAGCGAGGCAGTCCAGCGACTGAAGTTGGATATCCTCACGGGACGCCTGGGGGCGCCGCGCCATCTCAAGACGTGGGTTGCGTGGCCGCGCGACAGCGACTACTACCGCCGCAACGACTGGGTAGGCCGGATCCGCGACGCCATGGGGAGAGGGGTGTTTGACAGTCCGGCCAACAACGCCACGGCGCATTTCTTGCACAACATGCTCTATGTGCTGGGGCCTTCCATAGGCTCCTCGGCCACGCCGCTCGCGATCACGGGTGAATGCTACCGGGCCAATCCAATCGAAAGTTTCGACGCCGCCTGCTGCCGCGTGGAGACCGCGGAGAAGGTCGATGTTCTTTTTTTCACCGCCCACTGCGTGAAAAACAGAGTGGGTCCATTGTTCAGATTCGTGTTCGACGATGCGATTGTGGAATACAAGGGCGAAGGAGACATCTGCGCCCGGTTCCGGAATGGCCGGGAGCAAAGTTACGGCAATCCGGGGTGCGACGCGATGAGGAAACTTCGCCACGCAATCGAGATGTGCAGTGCGCCGGAAAGGAAACCGGAGATCTGCGGACCCGAGGCGGCGATGGCGCACGCCTTGTGCGTCGACGCGATGGGGAAGATGCCGATTCGCGACTTTGCGCCGAATCTTGTCGTGCGCGAACCCCTGAAGAACGGTTCGGTTCTGACCCATGTTTGCGGGTTGCAGGAAGGCATGCGGAACGGATACGAACAAGGTGCGCTGTTCTCGGAGATGCAGTTGCCCTGGGCCGCAGATGCCCGGCGCGTGGACGTGGGGAACGCTTTTCGGGAGCCCGGCGGGAGGGAAACGGCATGAACGAAGAGAAGACGGATGTGCTCGTGGTGGGCGGTGGCACGGGCGGGGTTGCCGCGGCGGTCGCGGCGGCTCGGGCCGGTGCGGCAGGAGGACGCTCTCGCGGGAGCAGACGAACTCGCGGTTTTCGCGGGTGGTTTTGCCGGTGCGCTTGTGGGTGCGTCGCGTGTTGATGCGGGCACAGCAACGCACGCCGGGGAGGCCAGCCTGGTCGGCTTCGAGCGCCTGAGTGGCGGCGGCGTACTCGGTCACGAGTCCGCGGGCGTTTTCCGGCGGCAGGGCAAAAAGGGGGTGCGGCCATCGAAAGCCGCGTGAAGGCGTTTGTGCAGGGTGGGTTGGTTGTCTTTGACCTGCACGAGGTAATCGCTGCCCGCCGCGACGACGGTGCGCAGGGTGGTCTTTTGTGCGTGCAGGCTGTCGGCAGTGACGAGGGATCCGGGGGGCGGAGGATGATTCGCGAGGAGTTGGCGGGCGACGGTGATCTCGCCGTCGGGGGCATCGCCTTCCTTGTGGCGCATGGGTGCCATGGCGACGACGGCGCCGGTGTCGTATTCGACCAGACTGACGAGGCCGATCTGATCGCGGATCATCTTGCCGTCCAAGGCCAGGCTGACGGGCAGGCGGTCGCGTTGGCTCTGTAGCCAGTCGGACAGCACGCGCGCAAACTCCTCGAGGTCCAGCGTGCGCAACAGGTTGTAGTAGACTTTGTAGGAGGGCGCGGGGCGGTAGTTCGTGGCTTCGCGCCGCGGCACACCCAACGTACGGCGCTGGGCGTTGGTCAGACGTTGGCCGAAACGTGTGAAGGCTTTCACGCCCTTGTGGCCGCAAAGCAGTGCCAGGGCGACGGTGCCCAACACGGTCGGCAGGGGAAACGTCCAGTTCCCCGCCCGCGGGTCGGGCACTCGGCGCAGCGCCTCCAGCAGGCTTTCCAGTCGCGCCGCGTCGAGTGGCAGTTTGCGCGTCAGCGGCGCAGTCGCGGCGGGCGCGTCGCGTTCGGCGAGTTGCGGCGCACACATTCGGGCGCGGGCCTGCGGCGCGAGTTCGCGGACCCACAGACACTTGGGGTGCCGGTGCTCGACGTAATAGTCCCGCCGATGTCGGCCAAACCCGGCCGTGAACCCCAGCGGCTCCCATCCCGACGCCCGATAACACGTGCCGGCGTGCGCTTCAGGGTCGGTAAAGGTCTCGGCAAGTAGCGGCGCGTAGCCAAACGCGGCCTGCCACTGCTCCGGCAGTGCCCGCAACGCAGCCGACAACACCTGCGAGGCCAGGTTGGGTTCCCGTGCGGCCTCCGGCACCAGAAACCGCCGGTTCTGCACCACCAGGTTCAGCCGTGTCGCTCTCCGGGCTGCGTCCCACCCGATCCACGCGTCCCGGTCCTTCAGGTGCATGGCCGCCGGACCCCACGCCAAAAGCCCCAACCACCGGCCGGTCTCATCCGCGACCACTTGCCGCATGAACCGCCCCACAGAACGGGTCGCGCCCAGCCAGTGTTCATCCGCCAACAACGCGTCAAATCGCGCCGCGTCGGCGTTCGTTGTCACCATCATCACCTGTAGTCCGCGTATGGGTACCACCCCCGCAACCGCCCGCGCCCTTCCCGCCTGTTGTGCTTTCATCCCACCATGTGATAGCAGAAGAGCGGTCCTTCGTCTAGCGAAAACGGCAATCTCGTGGAACGCATGGCGGTTGGTGCGCCAAAGGGAAAGACCATGAACCCATGGTCACGGGCAACCGCGGCGGGTTGCGAAAGTGAACGGCCCGGCATACAATCTCACGCGATGTCATCATTTTGTCCTCCTATCCGTAAGTTAGCGATTCAACGGCCGGTACAGTCTGTCCCGAAACTTTGATTCGTGCAGCAGCACCGCCTGGAGAAAACGGAAACTGTCGGCCAGGTAACCCTCGTACCCCGAAGGTTTGCCGTCCCAGGTCGTCCAGTCCATGCCCGTAGGATAGGCGTCGCGCACGCCGTTCTGGAACTCACCGCGGCCCTGCCGCTCCAGCATGGCGCGCAGGATCTTGTCGGCGGGTTCGGGATCGCCCACGACATAGTGCGCGGCCAGGAAATGCAGGACCTGCCCGGCGGTCCGGAAGTACTCCGGGATGGCGCCCACATTCGAGGTGGTCAACCGGACGTCAAAAATCTCCGGCGGCCGCAGTGCCCAGCTCAACGCCGGCATCAGCAGGGTCCCTTCCGACCCGACCGCCAGGAGCAGCCCCTGCACAACGGTTTCGATGCCGCCCGGGACAGGCCCCAGCGACTTGAACGAGGAGTGCACCAGGACGGTGTCCCCGGCAACAACGCCGATGTCGCGAAGACCAGCGGCTATCCTGCAAGCCCAATCGCGCGGGCTCATACGGAGTTTGTCCTTTGCGTTGAACACCAATCCACTCTTCACCTCCACACCGGCAGGATCATTGCACCCAAGCCGAGAGCCAAGGCCGCGAACTTGCGCAGCGTCAGCCCCCAGACCCAGAACGAAATCGCCAAGCGGTTCATCATTTTCTCACTCTTTGTTTCCAATCATTCATTCCTTTCCACGCCCGACCGGACGCTCCGGCGGCGCGAGCGCCGGAGAATGGCGTCACGGCCATTGACGGGGAACACTGTCGGCGGGCTTGCGGTCCATGGGCAGACCCAGCCGGATGACCCTGGCGCGGTTGTCCCTCGACTGCTGGCGAAACTGAGCCAGCCGTTGCGGCGTCAGCAGCAGGCGCGGATGACCCCGGCGAAGGGTGGAGAGGATGGTCGCTGGATCTACAGATTGTATGTGCATGGTTGTTTCTATTCCGTCCACTCGTCCGTTCGGAAGGGCGCTGCCGGCAGGTTGGCGCCGTTGTAAAGGTTGCACACCGGGTTGTCGGCCCAGGCGTAGCGCACGGCCACGGGCGCGGCCACCGCCGGACTGGAAACAAGCACGCTGTCGCCGTCAATCCGGGCCTCGGCCCAGACGAAGTGACGGTCGGCGCCCGCCAGGGCGAATCCGGTCAAACAACCGCCGCGCGCCAGCAGCCCCCCGTGGGTATGCGTAAAGGTAATCCGCATGCTCGACCCGCTGCTCAGCGCGCTGGCAAAGAGCGGGCCGCTGGCTGGCACGTCCGGCACCTTGTACACCGCGGCCAGCGCGGAACAGGCCAGGCGATGGCCGACATCCTGCTTGTTCGTCGGATGAATGGCGTTGGCTTCACCCACGTCAATGGCCACCGCCATGCTGGTCTCAGGTAATTCCAGCGCGGCGGCCTGGGCTTCGCGCAGCTCGGCCCACGGGCTCGAAGCCGGATATTCAAGGGTGGGATGAATATTGGCGAGCTGGACAAACAGGAACGCAAAATGATCCTGACCCCACTGCGTGCGCCAGTCGCGAATCAACGCCTGGAACAGATCCCGGTATTGAGCCGCACGGTCGACATTCGACTCCCCCTGGTACCAGATGGCGCCGCGCACACCGTAAGGGACCAGGGGCGCGATCATGCCGCAATAGTGACTCGACGGACAATACCAGCCTCCGAGCTGCGGCGGCACAACCACCTGGCCGTAGTTCGCCTCAACCGCATAGCGCCAGAGGCCCGCCAGCGGCAGCGGCGCCGCGCCCTGCACGGCGGGACAGGTGAGCTGCATCGCGTCGACCGGCCCCGTCATGCCACCCCCGAAGATGTCGCTGTGCACGCGCACGGCGATCACGTTGCGCCCAGGCCGGACCAGTTTGGCTGGCACGCGATACGTGCGCACCAGCGACCAGGCATCATCACGCTCCTGCATCGTGACACTGCCAACCTGGACGTTATTGATGTAGGTGACGTCGCTCTTGTCGCAGGCCCCGATGCCCAACTCGAGCTCCTGGCCCGCCCATGCGGCCGGCACATCGACCTCCTTGCGGAACCAGAGAATGCCGTTGAACTTCACGCCAGCCTGCTGCCAGTACGTGGGCAACTGCATCTCCTGCCAGTCGCCCGCCGGAGTCGGCAGGTCGGCCCATCCGCGCGGCCAGCCGGCGTTATCTATGTCCCGGGTCCGCTCCAGGATGGGCTTCATCTGGGCATCCCATTCGTCCTGGATTCTTTCCGAACTCGCGGGGCTCATCCACACCTCGGCACGCGTGCCGCCCACGGAGCTATGGATCAGCCCGACCGGTACGCCGAGTTTCTGCCGCAGTTCGCGGCCAAAGAAATACGCGACCGCGCTGAAGTCCATGACGCTCTGGGGCGAACAGATTTCCCACTGCGCAGCGGGGAAATCGGCCTGGGGTGTTTTGGCGGTAAGATTCGGCACCTTGAAGAGCCGCAGCCCGGCATCAGCGGCGCCGCTGATTTCCGCCTGGGCATTCTGGGTCTGCGCCACAGACCATTGCATGTTCGACTGACCCGAGCAGATCCAGACCTCGCCCACCATCAAGTCGGTGACGGTCGCCGAACCCGAGCCGTCAATCTGGAGCACCCACGGGCCACCCGCCGCGACGGGATCGAGCCGCACCTGCCACCGTCCATCCGCGGCGGCGCAAGCGCTTACCATCTGCCGGCCGAGCGTGACCCGCACCATCTGTCCGGGGGCATCCCAACCCCAGACGGGAATAGACACGCCCTGTTGAAGAACCATGTGATCACTAAACAACTTTGCCAATCGAAACTGCATGGGGGGAACTCCTACCTCTTCTCTTCTAGTTACTGTTAGCGCCTTAAAGACTGGGAATGCGTTCGCAGACTCCATCTTTGGCACAAGCTGCTAGAATAATCCCAGCTTCTTGCCTTCGGTCAAAATCTTCTTCTGGCCGGCGGTATCCAGGGCGGGCAGCGGATGGGTGTTGATTGTGGTGGAGAAGATTCCCCGCTTCTGCAGCACCAGTTTGCAGGCGCTCTGGAAGCAACGCGGCTTCAGGATCAGCAACTCGCACACGTCCATGATCCGGTCCTGCAGTTGGCGGGCCATCGTCAGGTCACCGTTCTTGACCGCATTCCAAAGGCCGACAAACTCCTTCGGAATAATGTTGGCCAGCGTACAGACGCCGCCATGCCCGCCGAGAACCCAACCGCTCAGATCGTTAATGTCCTCGCCCATCAGGACGCTGAAGTTGGGATTGTTGCGCGTGGCCCGAACGACCCGGTGGTAGTCCAGCATGTCCGCGCCGTGGCTGATCTTGATGCCGACGATGTTCGGATGCCGGGCCAGTTCCGCGATCGTGTTCGGTTCCAGCGTCAACTTGGTCTCCTGCGGCTGCTGATACAACCAGAGCGGCAGACCGCTTTCATCGGCCAGCCTGAGGAAGAAAGACTTGAGCGCCGCCTGGTCGATGACGGTGTAATAAACCGGCGGCACCATGACACCATCGGCACCGGCTTTGCGCGCCGTCTCGATGTGCTTCAGCACCTTGCGGGTTCCGCAGTCGGCAGTCATGGCAATGACCGGAATCTTCCCGGCCGCGGCCTCAACAACGATTTCCACGAGACGCTGCCGCTCGTCATCCGGCAACGCGAAGCATTCCCCTGACCCGCTGGGCGCGAGAAGGGCCTGGACCCCGCTCTCGACCTGGTAGCGGACGAGTCTTGCAAGATCCTTCGCGATGAGGCGCTCGTTCTTGTCCAAAGGGCTCAAGAGCGGCGTGATAATTCCTTCGAACTTCGTGAATGCATTCTTCGACATGATGGTTTCTCCTTGTGTTGTTGTTTCCTAGACCTTGTTTTCGATCGTCCGGTACTTCGCTCCGTCCTTCAGGAAATTAAGCCAGTAGTCGTTCCCCGGAAGATAGGCGACCGTGCGCTCGAGACGGCGGAGCAGGACCGGGTCGCCAAGCTCCCGTAAAAACTGCTGGGGTGGATTGTAGTTGAACAGGTGGATGCCGCTGGCGCCCGCTTCCCAGGCCCGCAACGCCTGCCCGCGGAGGAGTTTGAGATGCGCCTGTTGCAGTTCCTCCAGGCCGTCATGGAGCGCAGCCGCAACGCGCGAGGCGCTCAGGCACACATAGACCGGCACCTCGTATCGCCGGCCCAGAGCCACCATCTCCTCCCACGGCGCGAGGTTCAGGTATCCACCCACGACAAGGATGTCGATCAAGTCATCCTCCAGCCAACGCTGCACATCCAAACCGATTCCCTTGGCGTAGGCCAGCGAGTCCTGGACATGCGCCACCATCAGCAGCGGCCGCCCCCGCGCCTTGCCGCGTTCGTCGCCCATCTCCCGCACGCGGCGCAGCAGCCCGGTCATCTGGTCGCAGTGATCCTGGGTGACGGGTTCGCCGAACATCTGCGGACGGAAGTAGTGGGGGTGGCGGTCGAAGTCCAGTTCCAGGCCATCCACGTCGTAGCGCGTGCCGACGTCGCGCAGGATGCGGAAGATCTTCTCGCGGACCTCCGGTAAGCCATAATCCAACGCCGACCAGCGGCTGTAGCCGCCGTAGGGAAAGCTGTCGCCGAACTTGCCCATGAGCAGGTGCGGATGATCCTTCTTCCATTGGCCCAGCAGCGCCGGATCGCCGGCATCGTGGGTGTCGTTCATGCGCATGGACCAGAAAGCCTCCCAGCCCTGCGCGTGACTGAACTCCGTGATGATCTGGAGATTGTCGCGCCCGGCGATCTGGAGCAGTTCGTGCGCCCAGTTCTCCATATTGTTGTCCCCGCGCTTGATCAATTCGGTCTCGGCGCTGTGGTGCATGTATCGGTTGACTACGCCGTCGCAGTAGGCAATGGCGTCCACCTGCGAGTCCGCCAGCGGCGCGGTGCGCTGGGCCAGGAAGTTCTCGGCCGTCCGCGGCTCCACCGGCTTGGGATGCCAGCAATCGTTGCCGTCATTATTGAAGATGAGCCGCCGGCGGCGGGCCGCCAGTTTGCGCCGTTCCTGTTTCAGGTCCATGGTTGTTCGGTTCATGGTATATTGCTCCCCATTACTCACCCCCAAAGGGACGAACCTTGACGAACCGGCCGGTGGCGGCCGACTCTTTGGCGGCAAGGCCGACGTAGACGCTCTGCAGACCGGCGGCCAGCGGCGACCGGGACTTTTCCGCCCCCTTGATGCAGGCCAGGAAGTGCAGCCCCAGGGCGGTGTCACCGCCGACGCGATCCGGGCCGGCGTCGCGCTTGACGAGGTCATTGATCGGGACATGGTGCCGCACGTGCTGCAGCGTGTTCTGGAACCAGTCGAACTTGATGATGCCCTTGTAACCGCTGACGGTGGCGCCACGGGCGGCGGCGTCGCGCCGGGCGAAGACCACCTGCGTGAAGACACCATGAGCGCCGGAGGCGAATTCAACCAGCGCGCTGGCGGAATCCGAGCACATCCCGGTCTGCGGAGTTCCGCAATCCACGCCAAAAGTGCAGGGGTGGTCGCCCCATCCCCCTTCGTAACGGTTCCGCCTCCGATTCTGCGGGCTCTCCGGGCAAGTCTCCTGTTCCTTGCACTTCGCGCAAGTCAGCCCGGACTTCTTTCGGCCACCGAAGACATGCCCCTCGGTGGTCATGGCTGCGACCCGGACGATCGGCGAGCCCATCAGAAGGCTCATGTAATCGAAGTCATGCGAGGCCCGGTGCAGGAACAATCCCTGTGATTTGTTGAAGAAGCCGGGCCCTTCCTCGAAGTGACCCGAACCCCAAACGGCATAATCAACCGCCGAAATGTGCTCCGGCGTGCCCACGCCGCCCTGCGCGATCCGTTCGCAGGCCAGCCCGCACAGCGGCGACATCCGGTAGGGGAAACTGACCACCACCTCGCACTTGCTCTTGGCAAAGGCATGTTCCAGCGCGAGGCCCTGGCGGATCGAGGTCGCCACCGGCTTTTCGAGAAAGAGCGGGATGTCATACCGTGCGGCCTGTATGGCATAAGGCGTGTGCAGATGACAGGCCGTGCCAATGACCAAACCATCGAGTTTGGCGCGCCGAACCATCTCGGGCAAGGTCTTGTAGAAGACGGCTTCAGTCTTATCCGCCTCTTCCATGCGCAAACGCACGCCGGCCTCGTCGGGGTCGACAATCCCCACGACCCGCACCTCGGGATCCGCGCCACGCAACGCCTTGGTGACCACCGCATGGCTGCGCTTTCCATATCCGACGACGCCAAGTCTGACCACAGCTTTCAAGACACGCCCCCGCCACATCCAGGTGAAGCTGACAGACCGTCGGATATCTCCGCCCAGAATGTGGGGCCGTGCCCGATGAACGCCGTGTGCAGACACTCGCGCATGGCGCGTTCCATTCCGGGAAGGCCCGGGGTGTCACGCAATCCGTAACCCTCGGCCCGGTCTTCCAGATGGAAGAGGACAGGCAGGCCGCACTGGCCCGCCTGCCGGTAGAAGTTCAGGCAGTGCGGATCGTCGAACGCCATTTTCGCCACGACCTCGCCGATGCCGCGGCAGCCCCGCGACTTGTACTCCTCCATCAGCGGTGTGAGATGAGTGGTCATCCCCTTCACACCGGCTCCGGAAACGCGACAATCTGGCCTTTGGCACCGCTCTTCCCGGTCAGCTCGAACGACACAAATATCCCCCAGCCCAGCCCGCCGTCGCGGTCGAGCGCGACCACGATCTCGTGCTCGCCGGCGCCCAGTTCCAGCCGCTTCTTTGTCCGAGTCAGGGGCGCGGGATTGATCGTGCCGCCGGTGACCGCCACGGGCTTGCCGTCCACGAACACGCGGACCCCGCCGTCGTGACCGACATGCAGGATCCACTCGCCGGCCTCTGCCACACGCACCTTGCGGGCCAGATACACAAGCCCCTGCGGGCCCCGCAGCCCATTCACCTGAACCATCGGGAGCTTCATCTGCGCCGGAACTTCGCTCCAGCCGTGAGCCCCGCCGAGTCCTATGTACGGCGCCTGGGTGACGTCCGTCAGAGGAAACAGTTCCGAAGCCTGCCAGCCGGTTTCGAGGAACTGGGAATGGCGCTCGCTCATGCGCCGGGAGTGGGTCAGCATCTGGTACTCCGCAAACTCAGCGCGCGCCTTCGCCAGCACCGCTTCATCGATAACGAGCGGTTTTCCCGGCCAGCGCAGGGCGGGATGGATGAACCACTTGCCATCGACTTTCGGCACCCGCAGGCGCTTGGCCACCGGCGGTACGGCAATCGCCGCGGTCGGCTCCTCTGCATACCAATACGCGACGCTGGCCATCTCGTTGCAGAGGTGGTTGGCGTGACCATGCTCGATGGTGACCTTGATCTCCTTGTCGAAACGCACCGGGTTCTCGATGTGGTGCACATAGCTCGTCTGGTAGCCGCCGGTGTCCTTCTCGTGCAGGGAGGTGCCATTGCGCAGGAAGGCGTTGGGCTGCATGCCCCAGGCCTGATTCAGGTAGTCCTCGCTGCCGGTCCCGTGCAGGTCCGGCGGCCACTTGTAGCCGTCCACCCAGATGATGTCATCGCCCTCGCCCCACCACGAGCTCTGGATGTTCGTGACCGACAGATTGCAGCCCAGGTAATGGCCGCGCCCCTTGGTCTCCAGGATGACGTAGTTGTTGTTCCACGCCTCGCGCCCGAGGTTCGGAATGTCCATGTAGTCAACCTGATTCACCCACATTTCCGGGGCCCACCCCTGGAACGGGCAGGCGCGCCGGAACTCGGCGTGGAAACAGCCCAGGCCCTTCAGGTCGCTGGCGTCCGTCTGTTCGTAGTCCACGTAGAAGAACTGCCGTTGGACCGTTGTGCCTTCATTCAGCAGCTCGATGACAGCCCGCTTGCGGAACGGCATCTGCGCGTAGCAGTTGAGGGCGCAGCCCTGGTCCACCTGATTGTTCCTGCTGGTCGAGGCGGTGAAGAGCAGCGACTGGTACGAGTTGACAAACCCGTTGCCGAGTCCGAAGAAATCGCCCAGCGGGCAGAGCACGCTCGGGGCGGGCGCGTCGTCCCAGGTGATCTTCAACAGACACTCGCGGTAGTTGGCCAACTGGGTCATCCAGATATGTGTGATCACGCCCGGCCCGCGGATGTCCGCCAGCACGCGCGACTCCCCTGCCGGGATGGTCCACCAGTCGCCGTTGCGCCCGCTCGTGTCCCAGGACGAGCAGCGCCCTGCCTTGCCAATTCGAATTGCCGCCAGATTTCTCATGTTCATCATCGTTTCTCCTGTTGTTGATTCCTGTGTTCAGAGGCTTTCCGACCAGGGAGTCTCGTACAGAGCCAGGATGTTCGCGGTCGGCACATCAAACTGAAACACATGGCTGGGGGCGAGGATGAAGCCGCCGCCGGCGCCGAGCGTGGCGATCATCTCGCGGACGGTGCGGGCGACCTCTTCGGGCGTGCCTTGCGGCAGCAGGTATTGTGTGTCGATCGAGCCGTGCAGGCAGATGCGGGAACCGAATTGGGATTTGAGATAGCCCGGTTCCATCCCCTTGGCGGCCACCTGGAGCGGATCGAGAATGTCCACTCCCGCCGCGATGATGGAATCGATCAACGGCACGATGGCGCCGCAGGAATGGAACATCACCTTGACCCCATGGCTGTGGGCCATATCCACGAGGCGGCGCAGCCGCGGCGTCATGTAGTGCTCGAACGTCTCAGGGCTGAACAGCAGTCGGTCCTGCATGCCGAGGTCGTCGGCAATGCGCAGGATGTCGATCCAGCCGGGCGCGGCGCTGAACATCCGGTCGAAGAAGGCGACGTAGAAATCCGTGAAACGGTCCAGTTGGTAATTCGCCATCTCCGGCTCGGCGGCCAGATCCATCAGCAGCGCGTCGAGTCCGCGCAGAAAACTCGGGTGCTGCCAGAAACTGGCGCCGCTGGCCATGACGGCGAATTCCCGCCAGGGTTCCAGTCGTTCCGCGAAGCCCGTGAAGTCGAACCAGTCCGGCGAGGGCCAGCGATGCGCCGCCAGTTCCTCCACCGTCGTGCAGTCCGCCAGGGCGAAGTCGCAGAAATGGGTGGTGTCGTCCCCGGTCTCGGTCGGCACCGTCTTGGTGCGCCAGCCCCAGTAGTTCTCGATGGCGCCGCTGGGCAGCACGCGCGTCAGGGAGCCCGGTCCGCGCCAGATGGGGTCCACCACGCCGCGCAGGTCCACGATGTCGGCGTGCAGGCGCCGCAGCAGTGCCGCATGGGTGCTCACGCCGAGGTCGCGGTACAGCCGCGCCTGGGTCTGGGCGTTGGCGGCAAAATCCATCGGCGTCCGGTCCGGCTGGGCCAGCGCCACGGCTGTCATCACACGTTCACGTGAATTCATGTGCGTTCTTCGCTTTCCTTTATTGCTTCAATTCACCAGTTCACGTCGTGCGGCGGCAAGTATCCGGTCGAACTCACGGTCCACATCCGCCGGCAACGGTTCCACCGTGTGCGAGGCAAGAATCTGCTCCTTGCGTTCCCGGCAACGCTGCTCGAGGCTGGGCGCACCCGCATCTTTCCACGCCTGGTAGTACTGGCGGTCGAGCATGCCGGGGAACCACAATTCGTTCCGGAAATGTAACGCGGTGTGTTCCGTGTCAATGAAGGTGCCGCCGGGGCCAATTTCCTTCGTAACCTCGAGTCCCAGTGTTTCGTCGGAGACTTCGAACTCGCGCAGCGTGCTTTCGACATAACTGATGACTTCGTCCTGGAGCACAAGCATATCCAGCGAAGCGGCCTGGTCCACACCGCTGATGCCCATGTGCCCGAAGATATCCGCGTCGGCGGCGGCGCCCATGGCCAGCGTGACGCCCGACTCCAAACCGGCTTGAGCATCCGGCCGCTTACTGTCGCTCAGCCCCACGTTGATATAGACGGGAAGCCCATAATGCTTGCCCATCTGGGTCATCGCCACGCCAAAAATGGCCTGTTCGGGCCCGGCAAAGATCAGTTGGGTGGTGCGCATGTCGAAGGCGTGGCAGATGCCGCCGTAGCAGACGGGCATCCCGGAGCGGATGAGCTGCGTTATGACCACCCCGGCCAAGATTTCAGCGTTTTGCTGGGCCAGTGTGCCGGCGACGGTGGCCGGCGCGGAAAGCCCCATCTGCGCCATGGGCCCGATGGGAACCGGCAGGTTCAGGCGCGCCGTTTCGTAGAGCAGATCGATGCCGTTGAAGGGGAAGCGCAGCGGGCTGATCGGCTCGAAAAATGGATAGCACACCGGGTACTGCGCCGCCCGCTGTTCGTCGCCGCGCAGGGCGATCAGGATTTCGTTGAGGTAACGCGCCGAGGCGCGGTCGTGATACCAGAACGTCACCGGCTTGGTCGTGGCCCGGAGCATTTCGATCAGGACCGCGATGCAGCGCACCGAAACCGGCAGGTCATGCGGGTCGGCCATTGCACCCGCCATGTTGATGCAATCGAGTCCATCGCAGAACCGCGCGGCTGTGCCGACATCCTTGAGCGCGGCATACCGCCGGTCCCCTCCAGGTGTCTCGACCCATGAGGCCTGACCGGCCGTGGCGTTGAAGTTCCGCTGTCCCGTGCCGAACTCCGCGGTACGCGCCAGATCCCGTCCATAGAGGGTAAATCGTTTGCCGGCCTGCCGCACGGAATCGAGCACGAGGGACTCGGGAATTCTGACCCGCTGAGTAACGCGATCCACCTTCGCCCCCGCCGATTCCAGGCGGTCCAGCATGTCGGGATGCGGCACAATGACCCCCACGCGCTCGAGCAATCGCATGGAAGCACCGTGAATCTGTGCGATCTGGCGGTCATTCAAGACGTGGCTATGCATAAGGTCCATGCTCCTCAAGGGCTGTCAAGGCATTCGAAAGCCGGATCAGGCAGCGGCTGACATGGAAGGCGGTCTTGAACTCGCCGCCCTTCTCCGTGTACAGGGGTTGTCCGGAATCCGGATCCACATCCTGATACCAGTCGCCGCATTCATGATCGATCTGATACTTCCAGCACCAGTCGAACGTGCGCTCAAACGCCCGCAGATACCGCTCGTCGCGGGTCCACTCGTAGGCGGCCATGAAGGCGTTCAATCCTTCCACCTGCTCCCACCAGGCCTTGATCAGGGCACGCCGGGGCGGGTTGGACTCCACGACCTTGCCGGTTTCGGGGCCATAGGCGTACAGGCCGCCCTTGGCCTCATCGAACCCGAACTCCAGCGCGTGGTCGATCAGGCCGAGAACAGGCAGGCGATACTTCTCCCGGGGAATTCCCAGCGTGTCCAGCGCCTCCATCATCAGCCAGGCCGCCTCGAGATTCAGGCCGTAGGAGGTCACCCGGTTGCCAAACCGATCCCCAAGCGAGTTCCAATCACGGTCAAGCGCGGTGATCGTCCCGCCATAACGCGGATGCAGGCCCTTCGCCACGATAAGGTCCAGGATTTCCCGGAGGGCTTGCTTGTGTGCGGGCGTTCCCGACACCCGGCACAGGTACCAGAACCCCTCGAGGATATTGACGTGCATGTCGATCGTCTTTACATCCGTCCGCTCCCCGCCCAGATCCATCTGCTCGGCGTTCAGGGCGGGCCAGGGGAGCCCGTCGAACTCCTCGAAATAGCCCAACGCGCCATCGCGCGCCTTGGCCTGAATCAGGTCGAAAACCCTGTCGGCCCACTGCAGCGCCTCGGGATGTTTGGACGCTGTGTAGTACTGCGAGAAGGCCATGATGACATACATGTGGAAGTCGGTGTTCTTCCGCAGGCATTTGGGTTTGCCGTCACGGGTGACGGAAAAATAGAACCCGCCCTCCCGTTGATCCCACATGGTCCCCGTGAGATACTCAAACCCCTTGTGGGCCAGGTCCAAATACCCCCGGTCTGTCAGTCCATGCGAATGCGCCGCCGACAGGCTGATGATCATCCGCGCCTGCATCATCAGGACCTTCTCTGACTTGTCCAGCAGTTCGCCCCGCCGGTCAAGACGCGTCAGGAAGCCGCCGTACTCCTGGTCCCAGGTATTCCGGGTCCAGAACGGCAGGACATTGTCCTTCAACGTGCTTTCCGCGCGCTGCCGGATCAGGGCCAGGCGACCCGCTCGTCCACGGACGTTTCCATCAGGCTTGAAGTCTTGCATGGTCATCGTTCAGACCTCGTCCATTCTCACCGCGCGCCCTTCATCCGCCGACTTCTCGGCGGCGAAAACCACGCGCATGGTCTCGTAGGCGTCGCGGGCCGGCGTGGCGGGGGGCAGTCCCTCATGGACGCGGCGCACGATGTCCAGCGTCTGCGTGGTCCCGTCGTGAAAGTAGCGTTGATCCTCCGCCGCTTCCCAGGTGCGCGTCTCGACCAGTTTGCTGGTCATGCACTTCGGCGAATCGCCGAATTCCCAGCGCTTCAGCGTGCGGTGGAACACGTCCGTGGCGGCGGCGCCCTTCGTGCCAACAATCAGGTAGGTGAGCTGGTGTCCGTCGCCCTGCTGCTGGCTAACGACGTTCATCAGCGGGTCGCCGTCGAAGGTGTGCGCGGCGTACATCACAAAGGACAGCGAGCACACTGCGCCATTGGCGAAGCGGTAGAGGGTGTGGTAATTGTCGTGCACCTCGAAATACGGGACTACATTCGGCGCGCAGATGGAGTGCACCTCCGTCACCTCGGAGCCGATCCACCAGCGCGGCAGGTCGACGTAGTGGCAAAGCTTCTCGCCGAACATGCTCCCACCGGTCTCCTTCTTGTTCCGCCAGGAGCCCTTGCCGTGGAACTCGCTTCCGTAGTAGGAATACTGTGTGTTGACCACCTGTCCGAGCAGACCGGCGTCGATCCAATCCTTGACGGTCGTGTAGAGTTTCGAGTAGCGCAGTTCGAACCCGATCTGGAAGAACAGTTTCTTGCGCTCCGCCATCTCCACCATCTCGAGGGAGTCCTGGAGCGTCGTGGCGATCGGCTTCTCGCACATGACCGCCTTGCCCGCCTCGAACGCCGCCAGGCACAGCGGCTTGTGGGCGCCGTTGGAGGCCGTGACGAAGACCAGCCGGACCTCGGGGTCGGCCAGCACCGACTGGAGGTCGGTCGTTGCCTTGGCCTTGTGCTTGGTGCGCCACATCCGGACGCACTCCTCGCGGTTGTCGACCATGACGATGTCGTTTACCAGCGGGTGGTCCTTCAGCGTAGACCAGATCCCGCCCCCCATGCCGCCTGCTCCGAGTACTGCGATCTTCATCGCTCGTTTCCTTTGGTTTGCCATGTGCTTCATCGTCTCTTCTCGGGTTCTCACTCCACAAACCGAATCTCGGCGAAGTCGGCCTGGTTGGCGCTGACCGCCGAGCCGAGGGTGTTCATGCGCTGGTATTCGGCCACGCTGCCGGCCTGTTTTGGCTTGGTCGAGTTCTGTCCCTGGTCGGCAAGCCGGTGCCGCATGAAGTTCCCGGCCCAGGCGGGAACCACGCCGGGTCCCGGCTTCAGCGCCCCGGGCAGTGCGGCGTACGGGATATAGACCTCCATGCTCCAGAAATCCTTGCCGCGGAAGGTCTTCGCCTGAAGGCCCTGGCATTCCCACGTGGTGTCGCCGTCCTTCGCGTCAAAGGTGTTGCAGTCCGGGTTGACGATGAACTGGTAGTACCGCCCCTCGCGCTTGCCTGTCGCGTCCAGGAACATTTCAATATTGTCGTCCCACCAGATCCCACCGTTGTCATGCCCGCCGTTCTTGGTTTCGAGCAGGTCGGGGGTCGGCTCGCTCATGCGGAAGCCGAAGGTGACGCCTTCGAAGGTCCACAACGCCTGTACCGTGGTCGGATACTTGGGCGGCTGGCCCTGCTCCTGGCCGGTGGCCGTGACGAAACTGACCGGCACGGCACGCGCCCAGGCCGGGTCGTCGAGCGTGCCGTCAATGACGGGGTTTTCGCCGACCTTCTGTATCAGGAGCGGTTTCAGCCCCTTGCCGGACATGGCGTCGGACTCGGTGAAGAAGTCCTTCAGGGCGCCTTCGTAGTAATAGTTCAAGCGGGTCGTCACCAGGGCGTCGCCCTTGGCCTCCGCCTGGGCCTTGGCGAACAACTTCCGCATCGTTTCGACCGTGGCGGGCGGGAAACTGACCTCGTAGATGCCCTTGGCCGAGAAACGGCCGCCGGGCCAGGCGCTCTTCTCCCAGCCGTCGGTCTGCAGGGCGAGCAGTTGCCGCATGGTGGCGGCGGCCGGCCCGAACATGCGCGTGCAGAAAGCGTCCAGCGCGGCGTCCACGTTGTACTCGGGATTCCAGAGCGTCTTCTGCCAGCAGTAGAGGCTGATGTGCTGGCGCGGCCAGTGGTTATACTCGCCGTTCACGAAGCTCCCGACGGTCTTGTCGCGGTTTGCCTTGTAGAAGTCACGCACCACGTGCGGGTACTGGTAGGCGGCTTTCGTCTGGGCGGCGGGCCAGCAGTCGTAGAGCCAGGTCTGCACCTTGCGCCCGCTGATCGCCCGCCACTTGTCGATGTTCGCCTGCTCGCCGTCGCGGATGGCAGGCTCTTTCAGGCTGGCCATGCCCGGCATGCCGCAGATCTGCACCTCGACATTGTCCGGGAACTTGAAGCCGTCCGGCGCTGCCGTATAGTTCAGATAGGGCAGGAAGATGATGATGAAGCCCTCGTTCGGCCAGCGCTTCTTCACTTCACGCGCCAGCTTATCCACGAAGGTCGCCATGACCTTCGAGGCGCCCCCGTATTGGCCGCCCTTGTCGTCCCAGAGCTTGAGGCAGTCGGGACAATAGCAGGCCAGTTCAACGTCGGCCGGCGAAACGGTAATGGCTCGACCCGCAATCGGGGCGTAGACCGGCTTCGTCTTGTTCAGGAATGCCTGAATGCCTTCGAGGTAGGTTTCCAGCGTCCTGGGATTGCCGTAGCAGAGCACATCATGCTGGCGCGAGCCGTCCTTCTTCATCTGGAACACCTCGGGGCGCTCCTTGACGAGTTCGGGAGACTTGCTCCAGTTCGGCGAATGAACCAGTAACTGCACCGGCCAGGTGTTGGCACTGCGGTGGAACCGCTGCAGCGGCCCCATATTGATGCCTGACCCGTTCCATGGGTTGGAACTGGCCGGCCAGATCTCGCGCATGCGGAATACTGGCGCGTCCTCGAGCCAGACCGGCGGCACCGCCAACTTGTCGCTTTTCGGAATGTCCTGCCCGATCTCCGGGCCGGTCTCCACGGCCTGCGGGAAATACCAGCGCATGCCGACAAAGCGCTCCAGGAACTCGTACACGCCCCACTCGACGCCATTGGCGCCGCCGGTCTGGTTGCCGACGATGAAGACCAGCCGATCGGCGGTCTTGATGGCGAACCCCTCGGGCGGCATCTCCTTGCCGACCAGTCCCTGCGCGGCGGCCTCCGGGCAGTCGCCCAGCACGATCGCCGGTGGCGTCACCGTCTTGACGATCGGCAGTTCCACGCCCGTGGCCTCGCGGATGTAACGCTGCAACTCCTTCGCCCCTGCGGCGTTGGGCATGGCAACAATCGAGGCCGCGCTCTTGCCTCCCTCAACCAGCACGACCTCCGCACCCGCCGGCTTCTGGCGGAACGTGACCGGGTTCAGATCCGCCGGCCAGGCGCCAGCAGCCAGGGGTAACGCCAGTGTCAGGGCCAATACCGGCCAAGAGATCCAGCTTGCTTGATTCGTTCGCATGTTCGTGCTCCTTCTTTATCCGTTCCCGCCCCCTCACTTCCCCGCTCGCCCCTTCAACTCGTCATAGAACACCGAAATCTCGCGCCACTCGGGCTGGCCGTAACTCTTCGATGTCTTATCCTTGCTAAACCCGCTGTTCCAGCAGCGGATGTAACGCGCCTCCTGCGTCGGGAAGATAAACAGCCGGCCGTCGGACGTCTCCTCGTAGGTCCCGTTCCTGGCGACATCCCACACCACGAATTCCTCGCCCTGGAATGCCCCGGTGGCCGAGGCCGCAACCTTCACATCATTGAACACCTCCGTCGTACGGTGCCACAGGCGGATCATGTTGACTTTCTGCGCGACGCCGAGGTCCACCTGCAGCCAGATCGGCCCTGTCCCATAGAACTTCACCTCGCAGTCGGTATACGTGCTGACCTCGCCGTCCGTGAAATTAGCCCAGGGAAACCACATGCGCGCGGGGTGCTGGCAGGTGACCGGCTTCTTGAACGCCAGATTCACGTTCGGCGAAAACCGTTTCGGCGGCTTGCCGGCCAGGATCTCCTTGAGACTCACCCCGCGACCGTACAGCGCTCGCAGATCCTCCGAGTCCAGCGCCGTGCCGAACACGGCCACGTCGTCAATCACCGCCTCGAGTTGGCATTCCTTCACGCCGAAGCTGGCAATATCGAGCCAATCGGCTTTGATCTCGTCGGTGAAGAAGCCGCGCCCCTTGCCGAGATAGGTGGTGTACTGGTCCCCGTCGAGATAGAGCGCGAGGTCGCCTTCGCCCTCGGCGTTCTTCCAGGTTATCGCCACGTGGTGCCAGGCGCCAGCCTTCCAGGATACATCCTTTGTGGTCACGTGCTTGGTCCCGAGACGGAAGGAAAGACGGTCATACTGGTTCTTGCTCAGCGTGACCGCATTGCCGATCGCCAGCAGCCGCCGGAACTTGCCGTCCTTCAACTCGCCATCCGGCTTGAACCAGAGGCCGATCGTCCCCTCGGTCCGGTTCAGCGTCTTCGCGTTCAGCGGCAGCCGCGCCGAAGTCCCCGGCCCCACGTAGAGCCCCTGGCCGAACTTCCCTTCCCGGAACTCCTGCTTGCCCTCGACCTTCAGGGCGGGGCCCGGCGTCTCCGAACCCAAGGCGCCGTCCAGCGACAAGGCCACCAGCAGCGTCTTGCCCCCCGCGAACGTCACCGCGTTCGTATCCGCCGCGAAGGAGGAAACAGCCGCGAGGAAGAGGATCGTGAGTGTGGATGCTGACTTCGCAAGCGATCTCATGGTTGGTCCTTTCTAAACTGTTGTAAGCCGTCAAAAAATACTGTCTGGTGTCCCGGTTGACGATTACGGCGACGAGAACGGACAACGATTCTGCATTCTCTCCTCGTCAACCGTTCTGGTCTGGGAACCAAGGCTTCGGACTCGGGGTTCAGGTGAGAGTAGCAACGTGGTGCTGGACCCGCCAAACCGCAGAGTGACGAATGTCGAACCGCAGAACACCGAAGTGCCTCCGGTCCCCGCCGACGGTCACTTCGACATTCTAAAATCGACATTCGGCAATCTGCGGTTCCCCCTGCGCGATCCAACTGGCCTTGCGCCAGCGGCTGGACTGAAACCTGAAACCTGACACCTGAACCCTTCTTCATATCCCCTGCGCTTTCAGGATCAGGTTCGCCACGAAGCGCCGGTCCTTCTCGTCGTTCCCGCCCCCATACGCGTTGCGGATCAGCACGTCGTCGAGGTCGGCCCGGATCATGGCAAGGCTGTTCATCCGGTCGGCATCGGCCGCATAGGTCTTCTCCCTGGCCTCGATCAGGTTCTCCAGCGTGTAGACGTAACGGTAGTCGTCCACGCCCGCGCGGTGTCCTACATAGCGCACCGTCAGCACCGGGCCTTCCTTGGAACAGCCGATGGTGTTGTAATCCTCATACTGGCCATCGGTCCCGTCATACGGGTCGCCGAAGAAGGTCAGCATCGTGTAGTGCAGGTAGCAGTCCGCCGAAAGGTTCCAGGCGCTGTACCCGGCCAGGCTCTTCAACTGACAGCCGTTGGCCGAACCCGAATTCCAAGACTGAATGTAACCGCCCGCCGCCGCCCCGTAGCGATGCGCCTCGCGGGCCTTTGAGCGCGTCCAAGGACCACCGTTGCCCATCGGGTAGCCCATGACCTTGTGCATCTCATCCCAGCCGTTGTTCACGCACATCCAGGTCTCCGATCCCGCGGGTTTGATCAGCGCCCGCCGCCTCTCCTGGAGCTTCCAGTCCGTGTTCTCGTCCTCCATGCCCAGCAGCGGCAGGGGATAGCCATTGGTTTTCGCGAATTCCACGCCCCTGCGCGTGTACTCGGTGAGGCTCATTCCCTTGTAGGTGAAGGTCTCAGGTTTGCCCTTGTCCGCATAGGGCCAGGGACAGCCGTTGGAAAACAGCACCTTGGCGTTCATGCCGTATTTCTTCATGAGACCCGCGATCTTGGGGTACGCGCCCGAATCCCAGGCCGGGGCGCTGACGATGTTGAACCCGCAATCGGCCGTCAACTTGAAGTACTTCTGGTAGACCTCCCAGGAAAAGGTGCGCGAGGCGTTCAACTTGCGCCGTTCGTCGTCGGGAAGCGTGCCCCAGTCCTTGTCCGTCCACCCGATCTGGAACCAGATCCCCCAGAGCACGTCATCCGGTTTCTGGAGCTGGATGGGCAGCACCTCGAGCGTGCAGGGCAGGGACTGCTTCGCGCCGTCCAGCGTCACGACGAGCGCGCCCTTGTATGTGCCCGGCGGGGTCCCTTCCGGGATGTGAAACGTGACCCAGAACTCCTTGGATTCGCCCGCCTTGATCGCGGTCTTCACCGGACCCGTCGCGCGGACCGACGGATATTCCGGCCCGGCCGGAAACACGCCTTTCAGGACTTCCCGGTCGTCCTTGACGAAGAGTTCCGGCGACATGTCCCCTTTGCGGCCCAGCGCCAGCGAGCGCAGCACACTGACATCCACGTTGGCCGCGTCGAACTTCCCAGGTCCCGTCAGGGCAAAGGCATCCATCTCGACCTGCTGGATATCCTTGTCCGCGAAGATGCGAAACGCGCGCGGCACGAACTCCGTCGGCGCGCCAACCGCCTCGATGCCCTTCAGCGCGTTCCCCGGCGCCGGCTTCAGGTCAGGCGCCCGCCGGTCCCGGAACGGCGCCACCCCGGCGATGACCGTGCCGGACGCCCCCGCGCCCGCCGCCGCGGTGCCCTCCGCCCCCGCCCGCACCGGCAGGATCGCTGCAAGGCTCAGCACACAGATGGTCAATTGACATGCGTTCATTGTCTTGCTCCTGCTCGTTCGGGTCCACGGTCTTCAGTTATCGGTAGCCGTCAACCGGCCCCCGACCACTGTAAAGGCTTCGCTTGCGAAGCCCGCGGTCGATCGCAGAGAACGCATGGTAACAAACTTGACATCATACATCTTCAACCTGCCTCTTTTTTCTTGGTTTTCTTTGCACTGAATCACCTCCCGTTGCATTTGATCTCCCGCTCCGGCCGTTTGCCAGTCGCATCCGGGGCGGCGGTAACCTCGGTCGTCAGGACGCCCTGCACCTGGTCCCAGACCAACTCCGCCTTCTCGACCGCCGGAACGGCGTAGACATCCTCGACCGTCACCGCGCTCCCCGGCAACCCGATCCTCAGGCCCTTCACAGGTCCCACGACGCTGCACTGCAACGGTGGCTTCACCTTGGCGGGGGGTGTATTGGTTGTCACAGGAGAAACGAACGCGGCGGAATCGATCGTGTTCCACGTAGTGCCGTCGGGCGACGTCTCCACGGTAAACGTGGAACCCGTCGGCACGAGGTAATCGGTCACTGTGGTCACCTGTTCAGCCACCTTGCCCCTGCCGGACTTGGGCAGACTTTGACCGGTGACACGAAGGGTCCCGTCGTTTTTGAGTTCGACCGTCTTCCGGATCCGGAACTCCGGGCTGTGCCAACTGCCCACATCGGCGTCGCCTTCCATCGTGATGGAAGTTGCCTGCCGGTCCGTCTCGTGGAGGAAGGCATAACAGGCCGGTTTCTTGTTGGAGAGGCTGACCGTTAGGTTCTCAAAGCTGCCGCGGAAGAGAACTGGCGTCCTGCCGGCCTCCTGCTTGTTGGGGTTCGGGTGCTGGGCATGCAGCAGGGGTTTACCGTTGAATGTGATCTGGTAGATCCGTCCCGCCTGGGCGACCGCGACGTCCACCTCGACCGCGCCCTGCTTGATTTTCGGCAGCGGGCCGCCCTGGAGGCGCAGGAATCCCTCGTGATAGCCTTGGGGGCTGCCCCATTCCCGGAAGGACGCGCCGCGGCTGTTCTTGAGCATCTTGACCGCACGCGGCCAGGTCACAACGCCGCTGACGGCGAGATACCCGTCCTTCGGGGCATACACGGGCGCGGGCGCATTCACGATCATGTCGAACGCTTCGAGGCTGGCGCC
>CAYQJG010000058.1:0-26411 GCA_964417715.1 uncultured Lentisphaerales bacterium
ACCTTCATCGGGACACTGTGCCGCCCGCCGCCCCTACGTCACTGACCCATTACTGCCGCCCAAAGGTTCCTGCTTCGCTGTGGCGCAATCTCTGCTATAGTATGTGGCTCGTCGGCGGGGTGTAGCGCAGCCTGGTAGCGCGTCAGCCTTGGGCGCTGAAAGTCGGGGGTTCAAATCCCCCCGCCCCGACCACCTTCCTGAAGAGACCGACCATGCTCAACAAATGCCTGATCACGGGCGGAGCGGGGTTCATCGGCTCACACTTGGCGCGTCGGCTGCTGGCCGCGGGCCATGAGGTGACCGTCATGGACAACCTCTTCACCGGCACCAAAGCCAACATCTACGACCTGCTCGACAACCCGCGCTTCACGTTCATGCTGCACGACGTGACGCAGCCTTTCTGGGGCCAGTTCGACGTCATCTACAATCTGGCCTGTCCGGCCTCGCCAATCCACTACCAGCGCAACCCGGTTGAGACGGCCAAGACGTCCTTCGTCGGCATGCTCAATGTGCTCGAACTGGCGCTCAAGACCAAGGCACGCGTGCTGCACACCTCGACGTCCGAAGTCTACGGCGACCCGCTGCTGCACCCCCAGCCGGAGGTTTACTGGGGCAACGTCAACACCGTCGGCATCCGGAGCTGTTACGACGAGGGTAAGCGTGCCGCGGAAACGCTCTGCGCCGATTTTGCCCGCGAGTATGGCGTGGACGTGCGCCTGGTGCGGATCTTCAACACGTACGGGCCCAACATGCATCCGCATGATGGCCGCGTGGTCAGCAACTTCATTGTGCAGGCGCTGGCCAACCAGGATCTGACGCTCTACGGCGACGGCAACCAGACGCGCAGCTTCCAGTATGTGGACGACCTGCTGGACGCCGCGCTCGCACTCATGTCGCACGACGCCGCCACGCTCGCGTCTTTCTTCGAGAAACGCGGCTTCGCCCTGCCGGTGCTGAACGTCGGCAACCCAGGCGAATTCACGATCCGCGAACTGGCCGAAAAAACGCTGTGCCTCATTCCGGAGAGCCGTAGCCGGATCGTGCACAAGCCGCTGCCCAAGGACGACCCGCAGCGTCGCAAGCCCGATATTACCTGGGCATCCGAGTTGCTCGGGTGGGCCCCAAAAATCGATCTCGACACAGGTCTGGGGCGAACCATCGCCTACTTCCGTCGTGCGCTTCCTACTCTATAACTTGCGGTACGGCACGGGGCGACGCACGCGCTGGGCCTGGATGGACGTCCTGCGCCGCACCACCGGCCACCTCCCGGAAATTGTCGACTTCATCCACGGCCGGAATCCGGACGTCGTGGGTCTGGTCGAGATCGACAGCGGCTCCTATCGCAGCGGCGGTCTCAACCAGGCCGAAGAACTGGCCGAAGCGCTCGGCCATTTCCACAGTCACCACACCAAGTACCGCAACTCCGGGCCGGCGCGCTGGCTGCCGGTACTGAGCAAACAGGCCAACGCCTTCCTGACGCGCGACGAGATCCGGCGCGAACAGTTCCATTACTTCGACAAGGGCGTCAAACGCCTGGTCATCGAGTTGGAGCTGGAACAAGTCAACCTGTTCCTGGTGCACCTGTCGCTCGGCTTCCGCACGCGTCACCGCCAGCTCGCCGACCTGCATGATCTGGTGCGGCTGTCGAACAAACCATGCGTGGTGGCAGGCGATTTCAACGCGCTGTCGGGCGCGTATGAGATGCGGCTCTTTCTGGCGGCGACCGGCCTGACCAGTGCCAACGCGGCGCACGCGCCGACCTATCCGAGCTGGCGGCCGCGACGAGAACTGGACTTCATCTGCCACACGCCCGAACTGCGCCTGACGCACTTCTCCATGCCGCCGGTCGGACTCTCCGACCACCTGCCGCTGGTGTGCGACTTCGCGCTGCCCGCCGAGCTGTGAACAACTTCAGACCGGCTTCTGATCGCGGATCATGATCAACAGCATCTTGAAGGCGCTTCCGGGTTTGAGGGGGGATTCTCTGCGGATGGACGGGGGTGTGGTGAACGGAACCGAGTAAGCGAGTCGGTTAAGGGTAACCGAGTAAGTGGGGCGGTTAAGTGTCAGAAACAGCGCCGGTAGGGCGGGAACCGCACTCTTAACCGCCACCCTTGACCCCCGTTCTTAACCGGATACCCTTAACCGTCCCACTTAAGCGCCCTTCAGAGCGAGGTCATGCGCGCTGGTTAGGAGAAAGAACCCACGAGAACCCGGAAGCACCATCTTGAACGGTTGCTCCGCGCGCACGTCGTGCGGGATGGTCGTAGGGCGATGGGACGGCCTGTAAGCGTGGCAGGTGTAGCGGACATGGCATGCTCCGGGTTTGGGGTTCCGGGTTCAGGGTTCGGGGTCCGGGGTTCAGGTGAGACGCGTCGTGACCGCCAAACCGCAGATTGACGAATGTCGAACCGCAGAACACTGAACTGCCTCCGGTCGATGCCGATGGCCACTTCGACATTCGAAAATCGACATTCGGCAATCTGCAGTTCCCTCTTCCGATCCAACTGGCCGCAGGCCAGCGGCGGGACTGAACCCTGAGACCCTGAACCCTGGGTTCACAGACCCACCAACCGGCCTTCAGCCCATCCCCTGAGCCCTGCCTATCAGATCAGCTTGCGCCGGATCATCTCCTCCGCGATCTGCACGGCGTTGAGCGCCGCACCCTTGCGGATGTTGTCGCCCACGGCCCATAGCGCCAGGCCATTCTCGACGCTGGGGTCGTTGCGGATGCGGCCGACGAACGTGTCGTCCGTATGCTGCACGAAGAGCGGCATCGGGTACTTCGAGGCGGCCAGGTCGTCGAGCACCTGCACGCCGGGCGCCTTGGCAAGCAAGGCGCGCGCGTGTTCCGGCGTCATCGGCGCAGTGAACTCGAGATGCAGCGCCACGGAATGCGCGAAGAAAACCGGCACGCGCACGCACGTCGCGGCGACCTTGATGTCGGGCGCAGACAGGATCTTGCGCGTCTCGAAGTACATCTTGGCTTCTTCAGTCGTGAAGCCGGGCATCTCCGGCTTGGCGCTGCCGATCTGCGGCAGGACGTTGAATGCGATCTGGTGCGGGTAGGCCTTGGTCTCGATCGGCGTGCCGGCGGCCCAGGCGCGCGCCTGGGCGTCGAGTTCGTCGATCGCGGCGCGTCCCGTGCCGCTCACCGACTGGAAGGTGACGGCCGTGATGCGCTTGATCGGCACGGCGCGGTGCAGCGGCGCCAGGCCCATCAGCGTGATGATCGTGCTGCAGTTCGGGTTGGCAATGAAGCCCTGATGCTTCGTCAGCGCGTCGCCGTTGATCTCGGGGATCACCAGCGGGACGCGGTCGTCCATGCGGAAGTCGTCACCGTTGTCGATCACCACGCACCCGCGCTTGACGGCTTCCCAGCCGTACAGCTTGGATGCGCCCTTGGAGCCTTCGGTGCCGGCGAAGAGCGCGATATCCAGACCGTCGAACGCCTCGGGCTTCGCCTCGCGCACACGGAAGGTCTCGCCGGCCACCTCTTCATCGCGCTCGGTGCGCGCCAGGATGCGGATCTCGGATGCCGGAAACTTGCGCTGGCGCAGGACCTTGACCATCTCGGTGCCCACGGCGCCGATGCCGACCAGACCGACTCGATACTGTTTCATCTTGGTTCTCTGACGTTCCGGGCCGGCCTGCCGCCCCGCCGCGTGTCGCCTGACTCTGGCGACAATCGCGGCCGCAAATCCGCAGGTGGCTGCCGAAACACGGAGGAAGATAAGGCAAAATCGCGTCGGAAGCAACGGCGACGTTGCGCCGCTCTGAGGCGCGTGACCCGGCACACGCGCAGTTGGTATGCCAATGTTCCCACGCGCTGGAAAGGGGCGGGCCGGGGCCCGTGAGGGACGTTGGCCGTCATCGTTGACGCGGTGCACTTCCACGACCCGGGCCCCTTCACGCATCAGGGCGCGGTCTGGATGAAGGACTGGTACCAGCCGTTCCGGCACGTGCCGTGGCCGAAGGCCGCGGCACGCCGGCGTACATCGCCAGTCAACTTGGATCGGTCGCCTCCTGGGGCCGCCAGCACGAGCGCCGGATGTTTGTCGGCGAGTTTGGCGTGCTCAAGGCCAACTGTGGCGCGGCGGACCGCTGCCGCTGGCTGGAGACCGTGCGCCGCGCCTGCGAAACCAACGGCATGGGTTGGGCACACTGGGAGTATCAGTCCATCATGGGGTTCGCCACCGGCGCGCCCGGCTTACGTTAACTCGACCCGGACGTGCTGCGCGCCTTCGGACTCGCGAACCCGTAGACCGATGGCGAAGGCTTGTCGTTCATGGAGCATCTGAGGCAGGTGAACTATGGCAGTGAACCGGTTGCCGCCCGACTTCAGAGAGTTCTTGAAGTTGTTGCATGGCGCCCGCGTTAAGTACCTGCTGGTCGGCGGCTATGCCGTCGGATACTACGGTTACCCCCACGCGCAGAACTGCGTCACGGCCTTCCGCCAGGCCACGGGCCAGACACCCGGTGCACACCGTCGGCGTTCGTGATCGGAACGCCCCGCTCGTTACGCACGATCTGCCCCGTGACCAGATCCACCGTTCATCCTGACAACGGGAGTTGGCGCGGGTGCGCGCATGCGATCAGCGCGCCATTCGCGACACGGTGCGCAAACCGGCCGCGGCAGCCCTTGCGCGCGAACTCGAACGTGCCCGCAGGGGTGTTGCATCAGAAGATTTCGAGCGCGTCGGCCGGCGGCAAAGCAGGGAACGGCGCCGTCGGCAGCGTCTGATACCAGAACGCCACCGAGGCGATATCATCCTGCAGCGGCAGGTAGCGTCCATCGCGACGCCATCCCAGCGCCTGAATGGTGACCTTCAGGTCCTGGTGGAAGCGGATCGGGTCGGACAGGTGCCAGCGGTAGAGGCTGAAGCGCATGTTGGCGTCGTAGACGCCGTTCGGGCGCACAATGTGCGGCACGCCCGTATAGGGGCCGGTGAACTCCTGGTACTGCTGCGTGGCCTTGTTCTCGAAGTTGTACGAGCCGCAGAAGTAGTCCTCGGTGCCCGTGCCGCAGATCGTCGGGAAGCCGGTGGAGCCGGCGACGACCCTGCCGTCGGAGAGCTTGGGGTCGGTGTCGCCGTCGAGGTAGAACTTGATCTCGCCCTCGCCCCACCAGCCGTTGTTGTTGAGCTGCCAGGCCATGTAGGTGCCGACGTAATGCCCCTGCCCCTTGACGCCGTCGAGCAGCGTGTAGACATCGCCGGCCTTCACCGGGTTGGTGCGCCGGAACTGGGCGTGGAAGTAGGCCGCGTCCGCGGGCACCGTGTTCAGTGCATAGTCGATCTGGTAGTAGACGTTCTTGTCCTCGGTCGTGTGGACGTTCTCAAGCGTCATCCGGATGCGCTTGCGGAACGGCATCGGCCAGTAGCAGTTGAAGGCGTTGCCGGGGTTGACACAGACGGCCAGCGAGGTGATCGGCGCAAAGACCTTGTAGCTGGTGTAGGCCGAGGCGAAGAAATCGCCGATCGGACACTCAACCGCGGGCTGCGTCTGGCCATCGTAGTAGATGCGCAGGATCGTGGTGCGGTAGTCGCCGGTGGGCGTCATCCAGATGTGCTGGATGCAGCCGGGCCCCTCGACATCCGCCAGCACGAACGTCCCGCCGGGCTTGATCTTGTCGCAGGGATGAACTTTCCAGCCCTGGCCGAGGTCGCGGGCGCAACCGGTCGGCTTGCCTTGCGCGTCGACCGGCGGCACGTCACGGGCGCCTCCGGCCTTGGCGCCGCTGCGGTTCTCGGAGCAGATCGAACGCGTCTGCGCATCGGAGAGCAGCGCCAGATTGCCCATGTTGCACGTCAGACCATCAAATGCATGCATGTCTCTCACCTGTGTTACGTGTATGTGCAGACGGCGCGCGCGCGCGCCCCTGCGTCCAGATCCCAGTCTACACCGACCACTTTACCGCAGACAACCAGCCGCTCGACGCGCAGTCGCCCCTCGCTCAGCGTCACCGTCACGGTCTTCCCTTCCAACGCGACGGTGCCCCAGCCGGTGGCCGTGGAGAAGAACGCCCGGAAGGGGCGCACCGCCAGGCGAGGCTCCAGCCACAGCGTGCGCTCGACGGCCGAATAGCGGAAGCCCGCCAGCGCCGGCAGCAACGCATAGCTGCTCATGGCGCGGGCATAGTAGTTCCCGCATTCGTACTCGTTGAACGGGTTGCGTGTGCGCCCGTCGTGCCGCTGCCGCGCGCCACGCACGACCGCCAGCCCCTCCTCAACCAACCCCTCCAGAATCAGGTGTGAAGCAACCTGGTACTCGAACCCGGTCCAGACCTCGTCGCAATAGACGAATGGCAACGTCGGGCGTCCTCCGCGCGGCCAGGTGCACAGCAACAGGCCCGGTTCGTGGCCCACGGCATAGCCGGGGCGCTGCAGGCAGGCGTGCCGGAAAAGATCGGCCTTCCAGTTGTTCCGGAAGACAGCGGCGAGGTGCTGGCGCACGTGTGCCCGGTCCACGTCGGCCGGCACGCCGTAGAGCGCCGCCATCCACGCGCCGATCACGCCGTCGGCCAGGCAGCCGGCCCCGTACTGATAGATCGGACCCTCGCGCCGCAGCACCCCGGCCACCTCCGGCGACTCGCGCTCGGCGTTGGCCAGCTTCTCCTGGTAGACCGGAAGCGCCCGCAACTCCTGCCACATCGGCTTCTGGACGTAGTACTCGCCGTTGAAGAGCTGCCCGTCGAGGTAGCGAGCGGATCGCACGGCCAACGCGTCATAGGCCTGCCGGTCCGCCTCCTCGCCAAGCGCGCCGGCCATCAGCGCCAGCGCCCGCAGCGCGCCGCAGTAGATGGTGGTGCACATGCCATCGGGGCCCCAGAACTCGATGTCATACGTGTTGTGGTGCGGCTCGACGAGTGCCCCGCAGCGGTCGGGGTCCCAGGTCGCGATGCAGAATTCGAGACTCCGCCGGGCGCTCGGGTACAGCCCGCGCAACCAGTCCGGATCGCCGCAGATCTGCCAGTCGCGGTAGAATTTCAGGATGCCGCCGAGCTGGCCGTCGGCGGCGGCATGCCAGCCGTGATCGGTGGGGCCGTCGGGCAGTGCCGCGCGAAAACTGACATGACCGCGCGCATCCATGGACCGCAGCAACTCCTGCTCGCGCAACGTGCGCTCGAGCGCCGGGAAGAGGTGCGGCAGCGCCTGGGCGTAATTCCATACGTGCGTACAACTGCCGTGACAACACCCGCGATCGGCAAAGCACCCTTCCCACCCCCAGACATTGCCGTTCTCCTGCCGCAGCACGGTGGGTGACTTCAGAATCGCAAGGTTGGAGGCCACGGCGTCCAGGACCGGCGCAGGAACGGTGCTTGCGGCCAGGGCATCGCGGAAGGCGCGTGTCCGGCCGGCCAGCGATGCGTAGTGCGTCGTGACGTACGCCAGCACCGCGCCCGCATCCGCCCAATGCGCGACGTAGCGCGGCCGCCAGGCCGGGGCGCTCGGAGCAGCACAGCCACAGCCTGCAACCGGCTGACCGGCCGGCGCCGCACAGCCATGCGACGCATACACGTTGGGAAAATGCCAGGCGATCACCACGGGAATGGTCAGCGTGGCGCCTGCCTCCAGCCGCGCGCCGACTTCCACCGAACCGCCACAGCGCCCCTTGCGTCCGGCATCCGGACTGCCTGCATTGGGAACAAAGCGATCCTCGTCGATTTCGCGCCACAGCGCCGTGATCGAATCGAACCAGCCACCGCGCAGCCACTCGCCCTTGATGCGCGGCACATGCCCCACGACCCCGAACGCCGCGCTGCCGGCACGCTCGCTGAGCGGCTCATCGGTGTTCCAGAAGCGGACGCCTGAGCCCGGTATCGCCGCGGAACGCAACCCCGCATCGCCGGCCGTCGCCGGGGCCAGATGCGAGAGGTTGTAGGAGAAGCGCACGTCCACCGCGCCCTGCGATGTATTGGTCAGCGCGTAGACCAGGATGGCGCACGGCAGCCCCGAGGCAACATCGTCCAATGGCACGAAGGGACTGAACCCGGTGACGCGGACGGCGACCGGCAGTTCGCTGTCGCACAGGTCAACGTGGCCGAAGGGATACTCGGCCGTGAAACGGCATTGCTCAAAGCGCGGCAATCCCTCATGACCGCCCAGCCGGTAGCCCTGCCCCTTCAGCCCCTGGTTGTAGACCACGGCTGCGGGCAGGGGGCCCTCGACGAGTCGCGTCGTCGCGTGCGGCCCGCAGACGTGCAGGAGCGCAAAGGCGGATGCGGTCACGCCATGGCCGTCGGGCATGGCTGAGAGAGCAGGACGGTTGGCAATCGAGAAATCCTGCAGCCCGCCGTAGCCGTTGAGGCAGATGCAACCCGCGCCGAGGCCACCCATGGGCATGGCGATCTGCGTCAGCGCGTCGCCTTCGAAGCACCGCATGGTGTCGTTTGCATCCATCGCGTCACCATCTCCTATTGCCCGCAGCAGGCTGAGTGCGTGGCCAGTTCGTGCCCCGCAGCACGCGCCGCAGCGGCAGAGCGCGTGACGTGGTCCAGTTCGCGGTCCGAGGCGCAACACCAAGCCGCCCAGCGCGCTATGGTCGCAAAACTCGCGGTCCTCGGCACGCATTATAACGAGATGGCCTCGCGCTTCGCCACCAACCACAATCGCGCCCCCATTGCTCCGTCCTGGCGACGACAGATGCGGACGCGCTCTCTTTGCTGTAACATCTGGCCTGATGGCGTGGGGTACGGGATGAAGGAAGCGAGGACGCGTGCCACCTGATCTGACGCAAACCGGGGAATCGGACCTGCTGGCGGACTTTGTCGCGCACCGGTCGGATGCGGCTTTTGCCGAACTGGTGCGACGCCACCTGCCGATGGTGGTCGGCGTGTGCCGGCGCGTACTTGGGGACGATCATGCCGCCCAGGACGCCGCGCAGGGCGTCTTCCTGGCGCTGGCCCGCAAGGCGGGAACGCTGGACCGCGAACGCGCGCTGGGCGGGTGGCTCCACCATGTGGCGGTCTGCGTCGCGCGCAATGAGCGCCTGGCGCGGGCACGCCGGCTGCGCCGCGAACAGGAGGCCGCCGCCATGCAACCAAACCCGGCCGAGGAACTGACGCCGGAAACCGACGCCCACCTGCGGGAGTGGCTGGACCGGGAGATCGACGCGCTGCCGGCCAAATACCGCCGCCCCCTCGTCCTGTTTCACCTCGAAGGCCGCAGCCTGGCCGAGGTGGCCGGTGTGCTGCAGTGCAAGGACGGCACGTTGCGGGTCTGGCTGAACCGGGCGCGCGAGCGTCTGCGGACACGGCTGGTCCGGCGCGGCATCGGCGTCAGTGTGCCGGCGCTGGTGTCTTGGATGGCGACCTCCGGGCCGCCGGCAACGGCCGTGCCGCCGGATCTGGCCGCAGCCGCCGTCAGGGATTCATTGGCCTGGGTCACGGGCGGATCGGCGGCCGCCGGTCTGGCGCCTCACATTGTCGCCGCTGCGAAAGGAGCGTTACACACCATGTTTCTAGCCAAGATCAAGACCGCGGTCATCGTCACCGCGTCCGTTGCAGCCCTCACGGCTTCGGCCGTGAGCTGGCAGAAGGTCTACGAGGCCCGCGACAAGGGGCTGCCCAAGACTGCGATCGAGGAACTCAAGCCGATCATAGCGGACGCGCTTCAGAACCGGAGGTACGCCGAGGCGATCAAGGCCATCGCCACGAAGATCGCCTTCGAGGGAAACATCGAGGGAAACAAGCCCGAGGAGAAGGTCACCCGGCTCCAGGCCGAGATCGCGCAGGCACCGGCCGAGATGAAGCCGATGATGGAGGCGATCCTCGCCAACTGGTACTGGCACTACTTCCAGCAGAACCGCTGGCGCTTCCAGCAGCGCACACGGACCGCCGAGGCGCCCGGCAAGGACTTCACCACCTGGGACCTGCCGGCCATCCTCGCCGAGATCGACCGGCACTTCACCCTCGCTCTCGCCAACGAGAAGCTGCTCAAGGCCACGCCGGTGGCCGACTACGCCGACCTGCTTGAGACGGGCACGACGCCCGACGCCTACCGCCCCACGGTCTTCGATTTCCTCGCCCACGAGGCACTGCAGTTCTACCAGGCCGGCGAGCAGGGCGGCGCGAAGGCGGAGGACGAGTTCGAGATCAGCGCCGACAGCCCGGTTTTCGGGCCGGTCGCGGCATTCCTCAAGTGGGAACCGGACGCCCCCGACACCGGCTCGCCAAAGTTCAAGGCCGTCAAGCTGTTCCAGAACCTGCTCGCGTTCCACCGGAACGACGCCGACAAGACGGCCTTCATCGATGCCGACCTCTGGCGCCTCAGCATGGGCAACGCGCTGGCTGTCGGCCCCGGCAAGAATGACGCCTACAAGACGGCCTTGAAGCGCTTCGTGGATGAATGGGCCGACCACGAGATCGCGGCCCGCGCGCTGTTCGCCTGGGCGACGGTCCTCAATGGCGAGGGCGAACCGGCCGAGGCGCACACGCTCGCAAAACGCGGCGTGGACGTCTACCCCCAGAGCACCGGCGGCATCTGGTGCTACAACCTGGTTCAGCAGATCGAGACGAAGTCCGTTTCGCTTTCGACTGAACGCGTCTGGAACGAGCCCTGGCCGGTCATCAACGTCGCCTATCGCAACCTGACGCAGGCCTTCTTCCGTGCTGTGCCGTATGATTTCGAGAAGTTCGTCGCCCGGCAGCAGTGGGGGTTCGGCAATGTGGACGCGAAGTTCGGCCTAGAACTCCTCGCGATGACCCCGGCGGCGGCATGGAATGCCGTCCTCCCGCCGACGGCCGACTATCGCGAGCGCACCGAGAAGGTTCCCGTGCCGAAGAACCTGAAGCCGGGCTTCTATGTTGTCCTCGCCAGTCACGACGCCACATTCAGCAAAGACAAGACGCAACTCTCGACCGTCTGTGTGTGGGTCAGCGACCTGGCGCTCGTCGTCCGCCAACGCCAGGCCGAGGGCGCAGTCGACGGGTTCGTGCTCAACGCGCTGACCGGCACGCCGATCGCGGGCGCGCCGGTGCGGGCATGGGTGCGCGACCGCGAGGGGTGGCTCAAGCCCGGCCCGAACACGAAAACCGACGCCGACGGATTATTCCGCTTCGGCGACCAGGGCGGAAAGCAAGTGGTGCTCCTGGCGCAGAGCGGCGACCAGGCCGTGGCCAGCGACAACGAGTTCTGGACCGGCTCGGCCAGCACGGACCAGGTGGACCATGGCACGGTCTTCTTCACCGACCGGGCGCTCTACCGGCCCGGCCAGACGATCGCCTACAAGGGCATCCACTACCGCTTCAACCAAGGCACTGCCAACTATGGAACCATCGCCGACGAGGAGATCGTCGTCGAGTTCGGCGATGCCAACGGCAAGGAGATCGCCCGGACCACGCACAGAAGCAGTGCCTACGGTTCGTTCGACGGCGTGTTCACCGCGCCACGCGACCGCGTCATGGGGCGCATGACGATCCGTCACGCCGGCAAGGGCGAGACGTCCTTCAACGTCGAGGAATACAAACGGCCGAAGTTCCAGGTCGAGCTGTCGCGCCCGAAGCAGGCCGCGAAACTTGGCGCCGAAGTCGTCGTGCCAGGCAAGGCCACGGCCTACACCGGCGCAGCCATCGGCGGCGCGAAGATCAAGTGGCGGGTGGTGCGTGAGGTCCGGTTCCCCTACTGGTGCTGGTGGGGCCGGCTCTTCCTGCCGCCCGGCCAGGGCAGCAGCCAGAGTATCGCCCACGGAACCGCGACCAGCGGCAGTGACGGCGCATTCGCGATCGCGTTCGTGGCCGCGGCCGATCTGTCGGTGCCCGAGAAGACCGAGCCGACGTTCTCGTTCCAGGTGTATGCCGACGCGACCGACGCGACCGGCGAAACACGTTCCGACAGCCAGACGGTCCGGGCCGGCTACACGGCCCTGCAGGTCACGGTCAGCGCCGACGAGTGGCAGACGCCCGACAAACCGGTCGTGTGGACCATCCGCACCACCTCGCTCGATGACGAGCCACAGACCGCAACCGGCACGCTGAAGATCCATGCGCTGAAGCAGCCGGAGAAGGTCACGCGCGCCGAGCTTGCGACCTCGCCCTATGATTACGGGTGGTTCCGGCGCAACGTGCCCAGGAATGCCGAGCCCAAGGCCGACCCGGCCAACCCGGATTCGTGGGAGCTGGCGGAAGTCGTCGCTGAACAGCCGTTCGAGACGGATGCAACGGGCACGCTGAAGCTGCCGGTCGCGCTCAAGGCCGGCATCTACCGCGCCATGCTGGAGACCAAAGACCGGTTCGGCAAGGCGGTCACAGCCCGGCGCACGCTGCAGGTGGTGGACGTGAACGCGGCGAAGTACGCGATCCGGCTGCCGCACCGCCTGGCGGCGCCGAAGTGGTCGATCGAACCGGGCGAGCCCTTCGTCGCGCTCTGGGGCACCGGCTATGATTCAGGACGCGCGTTCGTCGAGCTGGAGCAAGGCGGCAAGCTGTTGCGCAGTTGGTGGACCGCCGCCGGCCGGACACAGGAGGTCATCGAACAGGCCGTCGCCGAGGAGATGCGCGGCGGGTTCAGCCTGCGCGTCACCTACGTCCGCGAGAACCGGGCGTACCTCGAGAACCGCATCGTGGATGTGCCGTGGTCGAACAAGAAACTGACCGTGAAGTGGGAGCACTTCACCTCCAAGTTGGAGCCGGGCAGGAAGGAGACGTGGACCGCCGTCGTAACCGGGCCGGACGCCAAGCACGCCGTCGCCGAGATGGTCGCCGGGCTGTATGACGCCTCGCTCGACCAGTACCGGCCGCATGCGTGGATGCAGGGGTTCAACGTGTTTCGTCGCGAGAATACCCGCGTCTACCCGCAGTTCGAGAACAGCATGGCCGGATTCCAGCACATTTCGGGCGGTTGGCCGCAGGACTACCGGCCCGCCGCATTGACCTATCGGCACTACCCCGGCGACATCAGCGCCAACCTCTGGGGCTACGGGAGTTTCGACGGTCGAATGGGAATCGGAGGCGGAGCGCGCTTCGAAGCTGTCGCCCCTCTGAAATCACCGGGCATGGTGCGGGGACTCATGCGCAAAGCGGGGAGCGAACAGATTTCGGACTTGCAGACAGCCCCAACAGAGCCGCAGGCCGCGCTGGCCTACAATTACCGGCAGGTGGACGGGGACAAATCCGGACGGCTCGATGCCGACGTCGGCGCAGGACCGCAACCGGATCTGGGCAAGGTCACGGCCCGCAAGAACCTCAACGAAACGGCTTTCTTCTTCCCGCGCCTGCTCAGCGGCCCGGACGGCGTCGTGCGGATGGAGTTCACCATGCCGGAGGCGTTGACCGAATGGACGTTCATGGGCTTCGCTCACGACCGCGAGTTGCGGGGCGGGTACCTGACCGACAAGGCCGTCACGAGCAAGGACCTGATGGTTGAGCCGAACCCGCCGCGGTTCGTGCGCGAGGGCGACACGATCGAGTTCACCGTCAAGGTCAGCAATCAGTCCGCGGCGCGCCAGACCGGCAAGGTCCGGCTCACGTTCGCCGATGCACGAACCTTGAGGGATTCGAACGCGGAACTCGGAATGCGGAATGCGGAACAGTCCTTCGACATTCCGTCGAAGGAATCGAAGGCGTTTGCCTGGCGCATCTCGGTCCCCGATGGCATGGACTTCCTCACCTACAAGGCCGTTGGCGCGACCGACCGGCTGAGCGACGGCGAGGAGGGCTACCTGCCGGTGTTGTCACGGCGGATTCTCGTGACCGAGTCGCTGCCGCTGCCGATCCGCGGCGCGCAGACGAAGGCGTTCGACTTCGCCCGGCTGCGCGAGTCGGGCAAGTCGCGGACGCTCAAGAGCGAGAACCTGACCGTGCAGATGGTCTCCCAGCCCGCGTGGTACGCGGTGATGGCCCTGCCCTACCTGATGGAATTCCCGTACGAGTGCAGCGAGCAGGTCTTCAATCGGCTCTATGCCAACACGCTGGCGCGGTTCATCGCCAACGGCGACCCGAAGATCCGGCGCATCTTCGATCTCTGGAAGAACACGCCGGCGCTCGACAGTCCAATGGAGAAGAACCAGGACCTCAAGTCGGTGATGCTTGAGGAGACGCCCTGGCTGCGGCAGGCCAACGCCGAGAGCCAGGCCCGCCGCAACGTCGGCCTTCTGTTCGACGCCAACCGGCTCGACAGCGAGACGAAGCAGACGTTCGACAAGCTCGCGCAGATGCAGCTCGGCGACGGACTGTGGCCGTGGTTCCCCGGCTGCCGGGGCGACGAGTACATCACGCTCTACATCGTGACCGGCTTCGGCCGGCTGCGGCACCTCGGCGCGGAAGGTGTCGACATGAGCGCGGCGATCAAGGCGTTGAGCACGCTCGACGGCTGGATGGACGGCCGCTACCACGACATCCTGAAGCTGCCGCACCCGGAGGAGTACGTGCCGACCTACCTGGATGCGTTCTACCTCTACGGGCGCGGCTTCTTCCTCAAAGACAAGCCGGTCGCGAAGGAGCATCAGGCCGCGGTGGACTTCTTCCTGCAGCAGTCGCGAAGGTTCTGGCTCAAGGTCGACAGCCGCCAGTCGCAGGGGCACCTGGCCATTGGCATGAAGCGATTCGGCGACACCGTCACGCCGGCGGCGATCATGAACTCCATCAAGGAGCGCTCGGTCAGCAACGAGGAGCTGGGGATGTTCTGGCGCGAGCTCGAGTTGAGCTGGTGGTGGTATCGGGCGCCGATCGAGACGCAGGCATTGATGATCGAGGCGTTTGACGAGGTCATGGGCGACGCCGCGGCCGTCGAGGCGTGCAAGGTCTGGCTGCTGAAGCAGAAGCAGACGCAGGACTGGAAGACGACCAAGGCCACAGCTGACGCGATTTATGGACTGCTGCTGCGCGGCAGGAACCTGCTGGCCAGCGACGCGCTGGTGGAAGTCAGCCTCGGCGGCGAGACGATCAAGCCGGAGAAGGTCGAGGCCGGCACGGGTTTCTACGAGCAGAAGTTCGTCCGCGGCGAGATCAAGCCGTCCATGGGCCGGATCACCGTGAAGAAGACCGACGAAGGCGTCAGCTGGGGCAGCGTTCACTGGCAGTACCTGGAGGACATGACGAAGGTCACGGCCTACGAAGGGACGCCGCTGACGCTGAAGAAGACGCTTTACCGCAAGAATACAACGAAGAAGGGGCAGGTGTTGGAGCCGGTCAAAGGCGCGCTGGCGGTCGGCGACGAACTGGTCGTGCGCATCGAATTGCGCGTCGACCGCGACATGGAGTACGTCCACCTCAAGGACCAGCGCGGCAGCGGCACCGAGCCGGTGAACGTGCTCAGCCAGACGAAGTTCCAGGATGGGCTGGCGTATTATGAGAGCACGCGCGACACCGCCAGCCACTTCTTCATTCATTACCTGCCCAAGGGCGCCTACGTGTTCGAGTACAGCGTCCGCGTTCAGCTCAGGGGCGCGTACCAAACCGGCATCGCCAGTATCCAGTGCATGTATGCCCCCGAGTTCAACAGCCACTCGGAGAGTTTCGCACTGGAGGTCCGGTAGCGGGTGCGATTCCTGTTGGTGGGGGAGCGCGAGGGACAAGGATGGGGCGCTGCCTGAAAAGGAACACAAGAGGCACAAGTTGGGCGCCAAGAGGCACAGGAGCGATGCATCGAGGAACGGTTGATGGGCCGCTACAGGCCAAACATAGCCGGCATTTCTTGTGCCTTTTGTGTCTTCCGCTTGTGCCTTTTGTGTTCCTCGTTGCAGGCCCAGCCACCTGCCAAGAATCCAACGTGTTGCGTTCAGTGTCCGGCCAGATACGCCTCGCGCTTCTCCACCAACCGCAATCGCACCCTCCGGTAGCACCCGCTCGACTTTCGCCGTGCCTTCTGATACAAGTTCTGGCAATTACTTGAGGTTATGACGTGGAACGCAACCGAGCCCTGATCATCGTAAACGCCCTCACCTTCGCGCGGGTGCCGTTCGTGGTCTTTTTCATGGTGCTGGCGCTCGTGGACGAGTACCACCCGTCGGTGGGTCTGGCGCTCACGGCCCTGCTCTGCATGATCGTCTCGGCTCTGACCGATCTGTTCGATGGCCTGCTGGCTCGCAGGTGGCAGGTGTCGACCCGGTTCGGTGCCATGGCCGACCCGTTGATGGACAAGGTCTTCTACCTGGTCGTCTTCCCCACCCTGCTGTTTCTGCTCGGACGCCAGGGAGAGGCGGAGACCGCCCATGCCCTGATCATGCTGTGTTTCACGGTCTTCTACATCCTGCGCGACCAGTGGGTGAGCTTCCTGCGGTCGGTGGGTGCGGCGTTCGGCGCCGACGTACGCGCGAACTGGATGGGCAAGCTGCGCACGGCCATCAGCTTTCCAATCGGTTGCGTGATCTACCTCTATGTCGCGCTGCATCCGGCGTGGCTGCCGCGCCCCGCGATCTACGCGCTGGAAGCCCTGGGCATTGGGATCAACCTGGCGTCCATCGTCATCTACACGCGCGAGTATCTGCCCTACCTGCGGCAGTCGCTGCGCAAACCATGAGTTCCGCCCACAAACATGCGCCTCGTGTGCCGATCAGCATCCGCGGCGGCATCCGCGCCCAGAGCGGCCGCGGCCTATATGGCCGGCCATGGTGGAGCCGTCGCTGGCTCGATGTGATCGAGGGTTTCCGGCTGGGCGCCCGCCTGGGGCGCGGCCGCAGCTATGCCCTATCGGGCCAGGTCGCGCATCTTGAGATCGGTCCGGGATGCGTGGCCGCCTCGGTGCAAGGCTCCAACCCGGAACCCTATCGCGCCGAGATCCGGTTGCGCCAACTGGACGATGCCGGCCGCAAGCACGTGCTCGAGACGATCTGCAGCCGGCCCGTGCTGGCCGCGCGCCTGCTCGTGCGCGACCTGCCGCGCGAAATCGAGGCGGTGTTCCGCAAGGCGCGCAGTCCGCTCTTTCCGGAACGGGCGCACGACTTCACGACGACGTGCACCTGCCCGGACTGGGCCAACCCCTGCAAGCATCTCGCAGCCGTCTACTTCCTGCTGGGCGAGGCACTCGACCGCGATCCCTTTCTGCTGCTGACGCTGCGCGGCATCCGTCGGGAGGACCTGGTCGCGTGGGACGCGGGGACCGAGGTCCGAGGTCGGAAGCCCGAGGTCCGAGGGCCGACCTCAGATGCCGGAGATCGGACCTCGGACCTCGGACCTCGGATCTCCGGCCTCCGACCTCGGACCTCCGACCTCAGCTCCTTCTGGGGCGATGCCCTGCCGCCCTTCGAGGACTATGGGCCGGCGCTGAAGAACGCGGTTGCGGCGCCGCTGATCTCGCGTCTGGGCGCGTTGCCGTTCTGGCGCGGTCAGGAACGGTTCCTGGACGCCATGGATGTCGTCTATACCCGCGCCGCGCCGCTGGGCTGGAACGTGTGGACGGGCGAACCGGCGGTCTTCCAGCGCGTCGAGGCCGCGCCACCAACCGACGCATCAGCCGGCCGCCTGCGCCGGCAGCGTCTGCAGATGGATGTGCTGCTGAGATAGACGGAAGCCCGAATGCAGGAGCCAGAAGCCAGAGGAGTTCAGCACATGGCGACCAGATGTCTTGCGTTGGCAGTGACCGTCCTCCTTCTCGCCACCGGCTGCATCTCGGACTTCCCAGGCTCGGACATCCGCGCCGTGGAGCGGAAGATCACCGTCGACGGCCGCGCGCGCACGTATCGTGTCTATGCCCCCGAGGGCGTGACGCGTCCGATGCCGCTGGTGTTCAGTTTCCATGGCTTCCTGGGCACCGCCAGCATGCAGGAGAACTACACGCTCTTCACCCCCGTGGCCGCGCGCGAGAAGTTCATCGTCGTCTATCCCGACGGCCTCAAGAAACGCTGGTCGCCCACGCGCCCGGCCGCCGGTGCGGCTGCCGCGCCGGACGGCACGCCGGACGACATCGCCTTCGTGCTGGCGCTGATCGACGACGTGGCGGCGCAGTACCCGGTGGATCGTGGGCGCGTGTTCGCCACCGGCATGTCGAACGGCGGATTGCTCTGCTATGCGTTGGCCGCCGAGGCCGGCTCGTCCTTCGCCGGCATCGCGCCGGTGGCCGGCGGGCTGATGGAGGCGAACGCCGCGCACTTGCCATCCACAAACCGCATCTCGCTGCTGGCCATCCAGAACGACAAGGACCGCCTGGTGCCATTCGAAGGCGGATCGTTCAGCCACGGTCGCCGCAACGACTCGTCCCTGTCGACCATGCTGCCGACGACGAACACCGTTGAGCGTTTCCGCATCCTGAACGGCTGCGCCGACACGCCGCAGAAGATCGATCTGCCCGACGCCGACCCGAAGGACGGCACAACCACGCAGATCACGCGCTATCCGCCCGGACCCGGCGGCTTCAAGGTCGAACTGTGGGTGATTCACGGCGGCGGACACTGCTGGCCGGGGCGCCCCACCTACGCGCGCGGGCTGATGTTCCGCCGGTACGTCGGCAAACCCAGCCGGGACTTCGACGGCGCCGAGGCGATCTGGGCGTTCTTCAAGACCTGCCCGTCGCGATAGCGGCTCACACGTGGCCGAGGGCGTCGACCACGTTCATGCGGGCGGCGCGGCGCGATGGGAAGAACGCGGCCAGCACGGCCAGGGCCATCAGCAGCGCGAGCGTCACCAGCATGTAGCGCGGCACCAGGTGCAGCTCGATCGGGATGCCGACCGAGATCGTGGGCGGATACCACATCGGCTGGCCCAGGTGCACGCCCAGCCAGGCAAGCAGCGTCAGCGCCAGGCCGGCCAGCGAACCCAGGAACGCCAGCAGCAGGCTTTCGGCGGCGAACAGCACCACCACGCCGCGCCGCCGCAGGCCCAGCGACCGCAGCGTGCCGATCTCGCGTGTCCGTTCCATAACCGCCATGCTGATCGTGTTGACGACGGTCAGCACGACGATCACCAGCACGATGGTGAACAGGAACTTGAAGATCACGTTGAACATCGCGACCGTCTTGGTGTACATCGGGCAGAGATTGTACCAGGTGCCGATCTCGACCGGCACACCCGCCGCCGCGAGGGTGGTCTCGAATTCGACCCGCAGGCGGTCGGTCAGGCGTCCGTCTGTCAGGAGCACGTTGAGCTGGTCGGCGCCATCCGTGTCGTAGAGCTGACGCAACAGGTTGATCGACCCGAAGACGGCCTTGTCGTTCACCTGCTCGCCGCCGGCTTCGAAGGAGGCGCACACGCGGGCGTCGATGGCGTTCATCTGGCCTTCGACGGTCGCGCCCGAGAGGATGACGTCGTCGCCGAACTTGAGCCCCAGCCGCCGCATGAGCAGGTTACCCATGCCGATGTCGCCGGGGCGCTCGTCGGAGATCTTCGTGCCCTCGCCGATGTGCATCCGGTTCCAGATGCCCTGGCGGGACTCGCGGATCCGCTGCGACTGCGTAAGCGACGTGCCGGAGGCGACGAAGATCGTGGACTTGCGGCCGTTGCTGATGAGCCCCTGCATCACGAGCATGGGCGACGTGGCCACCACGCGCGGATCGCGCCCGAGGACGGCGTTAATGGTAGCCAGGTCGTTGGACGAGAGCAGGAAGGCGGGCCGGTTGTCCTGTCCCTCCTCGCGGTAACCCTTGCGGAAGATCGAGATGTGGCCGTTGCCCTGGCCGTAGATGTACGAATCGCCCAGCGACGTGAAGATGTACTGCATGAACGCGCCGAACACGTTCACGGCCGCGAACCCGAGCGCGATGGCGCCCATGGTGAAGCACGAACGGCGCTTCTGCTTGAGCAGGTTTCGAAGGGCGATTTTGAGCCACGTCAGCATGCGCTTACCCCGCCAGGTCCTCGACGATGTGTCCATCCTGCAGATGGATGCGCCGGCCGACCTTGTCGAGCAGGCGCTGGTCATGTGTGGAAAAGATGAACGTGGCGCCCTTGGAGTGGTTGAAGCGGCGCATCAGTTCAACGATGCGGGTGGCGCTTTCGGTGTCCAGGTTGGCGGTCGGCTCGTCGGCGATCACGATGGGCGGCTCGGTCACCAGCGCGCGCGCGATGGCCACGCGCTGCTGCTGGCCGCCCGACAATTTGTCGGGCAGCGTGTTGGCGTACTCGGCCAGCCCGACTTCGTCGAGCATGGCCAGCGCCGCGCGGCGGGCGCGGGCGGGCGAATCGCCGCGGACCTGCAGCGGCAGCATGACGTTCTCGACGGCGTTGAGGACGGCCAGCAGGTTGAAACGCTGGAAGACAAACCCGACCGACCGGTTGCGATGGTCGGAGCGCTCGTCGTCGGACAGCGTCAGCACGTCGCGGTCGTTGACGCGGACGATGCCGGAGGTGGCCGTGTCGACCGTGCCGATGAGGTTGCAGAGCGTGGACTTGCCGGAGCCCGAGGGGCCCCAGACGGCCACAAACTCGCCGGCGCCGATGCTCAGGTCGACCCCGCGCAGCGCGTGCACGGTGGTCTCGCCGAGGTGGTACTTCTTATGGACCTTATCAAGTTCGATCAGCGGCATGACGGACTCCGCAACGGTTAGGGCAGGAAGGCAAGCAGGGCGGGATCAAAACGGCAGCCGACGTCGCGGCCCAGGCGTTCGAGATCGGCAGCCAGCGGACCGCGGCCGATGGCGCGCATGACCGTGAACGGACTGCGGTCCATGCCCAGCACTTCGGCGGCCGCGCGGTCCATGTCGTCGGGCGCGCCCAGGCGGCGCGACAGGTTGAAGAGCACGCCGCAGCAGATGGCATAGAGCAGGCGCTGGCGCAGCGTCTCGGGGTCGGCGGATGCGGCGGGGTTGGAGTGCTTCTGCCCCGGAATGCGGTAGGCGTCGGGCGTGTCGTCCTTGGGGATATCCTGTTCGTAGAGATAGACCCCCTTGCCGACGGCTTTGCCGTGGCGGCCGACGGCCAGCAGGCCATGCAACAGGGTGGGCGTGGTCAGTTGCGGCGGCCGGTAATCAGCCATGCGTTCGAACGATTCGGTGAAGAACGGCAGGCCGATCACGTCGAGTGACTCGCACGGTCCGATGCGGCAGAAGGAGGCGGTCAGCCGGTCGATCTGCGACGGACTGGCCAGTCCCTGTTCGAGGATGTAGAGCCCCTCGCAGTAGTAGCAGGCCAGGATGCTGTTGATGGCCGAACCGGGGGTGTCGCGGAAGATGAGCGGCTGTTTGCCGAGCAGGCGGGTGAGTTCGGACAGACGGGCGATGACATCCTGGCGGACACCCTCCCACTCCAGGATCTCGATCAGGCCGGTGAGGGTGACCGGATGGAACAGATGAAAGCCGGCGAAGCGCTCGGGCCGGCTGATGCTGGTGGCCAGGGCTGCGATGGAGAAGGTCGATGTGTTGCTGGCCACGATGGCTTCGGGGTGCAGGTGGCAATTGAGTTCGCGCAGCAGCGTGGTCTTCTGCTCGAAGTCCTCGACGATGGACTCGATGATCAGGTTGCAGCCGGACAGATCGGCCAGATTGCAGGTGAACCGCTGCTCGCTGCGCAGGCGTGCAGCGGTGGCCGCATCGATTTCACCGCCGCGCAGGGCGCGCTGCAGCCGCTTGTCGAGTTGGAGGTTGTTTTTGTCCGCTTTTTCCTGCGTGCGGACATAGACGGTGATGGGCAGACCCGCGCCTGTGATCAGGCTGAAAATGCCGCGACCCATCTTGCCATAGCCGAGTAAACCGATTTTCATGCGGGCGGGGGCTCCGTCGGTGCGCCGAGGTGGACCGGCGCGAACCGGATTTCGTGTGACAGGTAGCGGCCGATCTTGGCGAGCGAATTGCCCGGGCCGGCTTCATAGGCTTCGCGCACGCCGTAGGTGCTCGCAAGCTTGACGAACACGCCCGCCCAGTCGATGGGCGAGTGGAGATTGCGGACCAACACGTCGATCACATCGCCCTTCTGCACCTCGCTGCCGTCGAGCGGCGACAGGGTCGGACAGGTCGGCTTCTTGAACGGGTAGCGGCTCCAGCGTTGCGCCATGCGGGTGGCGTGGGGTTTCAGGAACGAGGTGTGGAAGCCGAAATGGCGCAGCAGCGGCACGGCCTTGAAAGCCCCCTCGCGCAGGGCCGCATCCAGCGCGCGCTGCAGGCGGTCGCCGGGACCGGTCAGGACGAAATTGCGCTCGCCGTTGACCACGGCAATCTCGATCGGGCCGGACACCGGAAAGACACGTTGTTCCAGTTCAGCGCGCGTCAATCCCACGATGCCGCCCATGCCATAGGAGAGCTCGGCCTTTTCATAGGCTTCAGTGACGCACACCTGGCAGTCCACGACGATGTCGAGCCCGGTCTCGAACGAATAGAGTCCGCCGCAGTAGAGCATGGCGTGCAGGCCGAGGCTGTAGCCGCTGGTGATGTCCGGCCGGATGCCCTGGTGGCGCAGCCGTTCGCAGAAGGCACAGGAAACCGCATAGATGTAGACGTTGTCGGTGATCTGGCGGGCGGCGGGGCGACTGCGACCGGTCAACACCCGGCGCAGGGCGCGCTCGGCATTCTCCATGAAGAGCTGGCCGTACGGCACGCTGCGGATGGATTTGGCTTCTTCCAGATAGCCCAGGCTCGTGCCGGGAAAGAGGAAAGCCGTCTTGGCGTGGTGGGCTTCTTTCATCACATCCAGAAAAAAGCGGGCGGGGCCTCAACAGCCCCGCCCCGCAGTCAACCGGACCGGCGTGCTAGGCCTTCCGGAACAGGAGCGAGCAGTTGTGGCCGCCGAAGCCGAACGAGTTGGAGAGGGCGGCCCGGAGGCCGGGTGCGGCCCGCGCCACGTTGGGCACGTAGTCCAGATCGCACTCGGGGTCGGGGGTTAACTGGTTGATCGTGGGCGTCAGCAGACCGTGGAACAACGACAGGCTGGTTGCCGCCGCCTCGATCGCACCGGCTCCGCCAATGGTGTGGCCGGTCATCGATTTCTGCGAACTCACGGCCAACTTGCGGCTATGGTCGCCGAAGAGCAGTTTGATGGCGCCGCTTTCGGCGGCGTCGTTGTGGTGCGTCGATGTGCCATGCGCGCTGATGTACCCGATATCCGTCAGGGGGCATTCGGCGTCGGCGCAGGCCAGTTCCATGCACTTGGCCATGCCGGCGCCGGTGGGGTCGGGCGCGACGATGTTGTAGGCTTCGGAGCAGATGCCCACGCCGTCGATCATGGCGTAGATGCGCGCGCCGCGCTTACGGGCGGCCGCTTCGTCCTCGAACAGGAGCGCCGCGCCGCCGTTGGCGAGCACAAAGCCGTCACGATCCCTGTCGAACGGCCGGCTGGCCTGACCGGGCGAATCGTTGCGCGTGCTGAGCGCCTGGAGCTGGCTGAACCCGAAGATGCTCTCCGGTGACAACATCATGTCGACGCCGACGGCCAGGGCGACATCGCCGCGGCCGGTCGCGATGTAGTCCCGCGCGGCAGCCACGGCAAACGCGCCAGACGCACAGGCGGTCGCGATATTGTAGGTCGGTCCGCGGAAGTGGTGCTTGATCGAGATCCAAGCCGAAATGGCGTTGGCCATCTGGCGGATGATCACGAACTGACCCTCCGTGCGCGTCTTGATGTCCTCGCCTTCCTGGAAGTCGGACTGGCCGGAACCCGTTATGACGGCACAGCGCAGACGGTCGACCAGGTCGAGGTTGATGCCCGAATCGGCCAGTGCCTCGTCGGCCAGAATGTAACCCAGCCGCGTGGTGGGCAGCGTCTGCTTCTCAAGGCGCTTGGAGAAGTGCTTGCGCTCGAGCTCGTAGTAGGCGTCCGGCAGCTGGCCGCCGATCCGGGTGGGCGCCTGTGAGACATCGAAACGGGTAATGGTGCCGATGCCGGAGCGACCAGAAGTCAATCCCTGCCAGCACTCAGCCGCGTTCGCGCCGAGCGAGGAGATCATCCCGATACCAGTGATAGCAACGCGTCGCGGGGTTCGCATCAATCCGGCTACTCCTTAACGAGGTCGTCGCCCTTTTCAATGATGTCAAAAACCGCCTGGGAAACTTCACCAACGGAGCGTACGGGGTGGGCCAGAAGGTATTTGCCGATAATGCGGACCTCAACCTGAATCTGGTACTTCTTCTTGAATTTCTCAACCAGCTCAAGGTAGATCATCGAATCCCCGCCCAGATCGTCGATGATCTTGGCTTCGGGAGTCACCTTATCGAGCTCCACGCCCAACTCGTCCGCCAGAAACTCGCGGATTTCGGTCAGGATCGTCTGTTTTTCGTCTGCGGTCAACACCTTGGCCATGAACACACGCTCCTCTGTCTGTGCACAAAAGGATGGCCTGGCGATACGCTACGCCAAAGCCATATACCATCGGCACCTGGGCAAATATTCCCCCGGCCGACTTACGGAGACACCTCGAAAAAAAGCGTTGGGCTAATATACATGAAATCAGGACCGATGCAACTGCCAAATCCGTCCGCAAACCGCCCCGCCCGGCCTGTAGCAGAAGGCCGACAGTAGCCGTAACATATTATGTGTTAATTAGATACGCCAACAGGATTGCAGGTTCTCAGGCCGGCGGCTTCGCCAGCCAGGGAGCCAGATCGCGGAAGGCCTCCAAGCCGCCAACAATATTGTCTTCGTCGTTGCCGGGCAGTGCCGCACGACAAACGCACAACAGGCGCGTCATGATGGCTGGATCAAGGGTGGCCAGCGTCTTGACGAAGGTGCGCGCGTCGGCTTCGAACGTGTCTTTCGGGTAGACGCGGTTGGCCAGACCGAACCGCAAGGCGTCTTCCGCCGTAAACAGATCGCCGAAGGCGATCAACTCCAGCGCCTTGCTCATGCCAACCTGCCGCACGAGCCGGTGGATGCCGCCCAGTCCCGGCACCATGCCCAGCCAGACCTCGGGCAGGCCCAACCGGACCTTCTCTTTGCAGACGCGAAAGTGACAGCACAGCGCCAGTTCAAACCCGCCGCCCAGGCAATGTCCATTGATGGCGGCGACCACCGGTTTGGGCGAACGCGCCACCCGGCTGAAGATCGCGTTCGTGTGTACGAGGTTGACGCGCAACTGCTTACGATCCGGACAGCTGTGCATCAGACCCAGATCAAACCCCTTCGAGAAGACCTGCCCGACGCCCGTGATCGCCAGCACGCGGTCGTCGCCGGTCTCGATCAGTTCCATGGCCTCATGCAGCGCGTCGAAAACGGGGGTGATCAGGTAATTGTTCGGTGGCCGCGCGATGCGAAGCCAGAGGATGCCATCCTCGCGTACGATTTCGGTGGCTTCGTTCTGGAAAACGGTCATGGGGCGGCTTCCGGAGCTAGACGGTTTCCATGATGAAACCGCCATGCATCCACTTGCTGGACTCGGTTACCATGCTGACAAGGGTCTCGCCGGCCGGCGGACGGCGTTCGCGCAAGAACTCGTCGAGCGCGATGATGATCGCGCAGGGCCCCGGGTAGCCGCGTTCGGCCAGTCGCGTGTAGAACTCGATGTGATCGAGCTGCCGCCCCTTGCGCAGCGACTCGACGACCTGGTCGCTCAGGTGCTTGGTCGGAATGTTGGCGAAAAAGTACTTCACCGTGGCCATGTCGAGCCCGGTCTTGGCGATCATGTTGTCCAGCGCCTCCTGCCCCAGACGGGGCGCCAGGCGCGCGACGTTCTCGAAGTTCTGCTGCAGGTGATGCCAGGCGTTCTCGTAGGCTTCCAGCGGGTTCGAGCGTACGCCGCCCACCAGGCAGTACATGTCCGGTCCCAGTCCCAGTCCGACTGACTCGATATAGGTATCCTTGATCTTCAGTTTGGCCGTGCCGGGCTTCGGTTCGCTGGAGAGGACCAGGGCGCCTGAGCCGTCGCAGAGGAACCAGCGCAGCAGAACGTGGCTCTTCTCCATCTTGGGCTGGTTGAAGTGCTCCGCGCGCAGGAAGGCCGACGAGAGCTGCGAAGTCATGATCAGCGCGTTGCGGTAACGGCCGTTGGCGATCAGGTCGCCGGCCACCTGGATGGCCTTGTAGATCGACGAACAGTTGGAGTGGATGGCCAGGTCGGCGCAGTAGGGAATCTTGAGCTCTTCCTGGATCAGCACGCTCGTGGGCGGGCAAACCGCCTGCATGACGATGCCGGCATAGATGATCAGGTCGACCTCTTCGGGCTTCATCTGGGCCTGGTCCAAGGCCACGCGGGCGGCCTTGACGCTCATCGTCACGCTGTCTTCGGTCGGCTTGCGCGTGACCGGATCGATGGCGTAGTAGTAGTTCTCGATGCCCAGCAGGTCCTTCATGAGCGGACGCATGCGCTCGACCCACGAGCCCAGTTTCGGCGGAATTTTCTCCAGCGGCCCCAAAACCTGTTCAATCCGGTCGAACGGAACGGGCTCGCCCGGTGAGAAAGAGCCCAATCCAGTAATGAATACGTCGCGTCCTGTCATCATAAGTCCCTGTCCTCAAACCCGCCACCGACCGCCGCCGGCGCAAATCGCCAACCATGGCATGGATTCGTTTGACAAAACTAGCAGACCCCTGCCACAGCGACAAGCCTTTTGGCGTAGTGGGTCAGTGACGGGTGCGATTGCGGTTGGTGGAAAAGCGCGAAGTTAGGCGGCGAAGGAAAGGG
>CAYQJG010000059.1:0-25824 GCA_964417715.1 uncultured Lentisphaerales bacterium
CGCGCCAGCCGCTCGCGCAGGCGCGTCTCCAGCCACGGGGTCACCTGCCACAGGTTGCGCAGGGCCAGATACTCGGCCACGGCTTCGGCCTGGCCCGGGGCGACGGCATATTCGGCCCGCAGGAGCAGGTTGCGCGCGGTGGCATCGGGCGCGACGAACTCGGTCACGCGTACGCGGTACCCCAGCACGCGCAGCAGCTGCGCCCGGAAGGTGTCGGCCAGCAGGTCGGCCAGCCGCTCGCGCAGGATGCCGTGGCGCAGCACCGCGCGCATGGCCCCGCCGCCGGCGAGTTGCTGCTGGAGTTCGTGCTGGCAGCACGGCGCGCAGAGGATGTGCCGGCAACGCCACTCCACGCCGCGCGCCAGCGCCTCGTCGGTCGCCGTGTCGCAGGCGTGCAGGCTCAGCAGCAGGTCGGGCTCAAAGTCCAGTTGGCAGGTGGCCAGGTCGGCCTGCACGAACTGCACGTCGGTCGCCACGTCGAGATCGATCGCCAGTTGACGCGCCGTGGCGATCAGGCCCGGATTGCGGTCCACGCCGCGGACGCGCACGGTGGCGTGATGCACGGCCGTGAGATAGGCGTGCGCCGCAAAGGTCAGGTAGGCACGGCCGCAGCCGCAGTCAACGACATTCCAGGCGCTGCCGCCACGGTCGGCCGCCAGGCCGTCGATCACCCGCAGGAACTCGTTGACCTGGTCATACTTGCCGCGCATGGAGGCCTTGATGCGCCCGTCGACATCGGCAATGCCGATCGCCTTCAGCAACGCACCCGACTCGAAGGATGTGAGCGGTTGCTGCTTGACGCGGTCGTGCGGCAGGGCCTCCTCGGCCGTGCGCTCCAGCGCCTTGCTGCGCGAAACCAGCGCCTTGCCTTTGCGTGTCACGCGCACATGCAGGTCGCCGGCTGCGGTGACGAGGTGCAGTTCGCGCGCGCCGGGCTGCGTCAGAATCTCGTCCATGGCCGCGGCCGCAGCCTCACCGTCGAGATTGCGCACGGTGGTGCGCCCTGCGTCGACCGTCTCGGCCTGCAGACAGCGCCCCGTCTTGAGCTGCACGGGGCGCAAGCCGACCCGGAAGAGCCGGCCGCCCCGCCGCACCACCTGCGTCAGGTGCATGAACCCCGTCTCGTCAAACACGCGGCGCCGGATTTCGGCGGTCAGTTCGGCGGCCAGTTCGCCGCGCGCCAAGCTCGCGGGTTCTTCCTGAAGGGGGGCAGTGAGTTCATCGGTCATGGCGGCAGTGTCAACGGTGGCGGGGTTGGTGTCAAGCGCCACGGGTGCCGGGTGACGCGCAGCTCGGTGTTCTGCGGCTCGACACTCGTCAATCTGCGGTTTGGCGGGCTGTCCTAGTCACCATCTCCCATGGGCTCGTCGAAGTCAGGGGCCACATACATGACCGACCCCTTCAACGACCCCCAGAATTCGCCACGCCCTTGGCCAACCATCGCCTGGCCCCGGGCGAGCCCTAGGCAGCGGTCGGCGTTCTGCCACAGGATGGCGTGCTGCTCGTCGGGCGACAGCGGCAGGCGCAGGAAGGCGGCCAGCGAGGCGGCCTGATCCTGCCAGGGCGCATCAGTGGCAAACAGCATGCGTTCGACGCCATGCCGGCGGATGATGCGCAGGAACTGCTCATCCGGCGCGAACCCGAGCGCGAACGACGTGTCGATGTACAATGGCAACCCGACCAGCTCGCGCTCGACCTCGTCCCACAACTGGAAGCCGCCGAAATGCGCCGCGATGAGCGTAAGGCCGGGCCAGGCGCGCACAACGCGCGCAATTGCAGCGGGTGCGGCGCGGCAGGGCGGCTCAAAGGCGAAATCGTTGCCGGCATGAATCAGGACCGGCAGGCCCAATTCGCGGCAGGTGCGCCAGACCGGATCCAGGCGCGGTTCGTCTGGCGCGAAGGCCTGGTACTCCGGATGCAGTTTGATCCCGAGCAACCCGAGCGCCTGGATGCGGCGCAACTCGGAGGCGACGTCGGGAAAATCGGGATGAACCGACCCGAGCGACAGCATCGGCCACCGGTTCTGCGACGCCGCCCAGGTGTTGACCGAGGCGACCTGGTCGGGCCGGGTAGCCACGGGCGCGTTGAGCGCGCCCGCGATGCCCGCCTCGGACATCTTGCGCAGGAGCCCGGCGCGCGTGCCGTCATAGCTGGCCGGGGTCTGGACGCATGCCCCCAGTTGTGCCACGACGCGCGGCCCGATGGCATCCGGATAGACATGCACGTGACTGTCGAAGACGCGGCGTGGTGCGTTCACTTGCCCCCTCCATTGAATCGCGCGGCGCATCGGTCGAAAAGCTCGGATGCCTGGCGCACATAGGCACGCTTGGCGGCATAGGTGCCGGGGAAGAAGGCCCCCTTGAAGCCCGCCAGCACCAGTCGCCGGACGCCCGCCAGGTCCAGTTCGCAAGCTCCGGCCACGCTGGCCAGTTCATCCGTCAGCGTCGTATGCGACACCAGCCGGTTGTCGGTGGCGATGGCCACGGCCAACTGGCGCGCGATCATCTTCCGGACCGGGTGATTGAGAAGCGACCCGCCCAGTTCGGGGATGGTCTGGATGTTACTGGTCGGACAAACCTCGACCGTAATGCGCATGCTGGCCATGTACTCGACCAGTGATTCGACATAACCCTCGCGGTCCTCGATGGCCGGGTCGGCGATGCGCTCCGGCGCGAACAGGAAGGTGCCGTGGCCAATCCGTTCAGCATGGCACCGCGTGATGGCCTCGTAAATCGACTCGGGTCCGTAGGCTTCGCCGGCATGAACGGTCTTGCGCAGAAAATGGCGGTGGGCCTCCTGGTAGGCGGCCTCGTGATGACCGGCGCGGTAGCCGGCCTCCTCGCCCGCCAGATCAAAGCCGACAACCGGCACGCCGTGCCGGTCGCGGGCCTCCAGCGCGATCCGGGCCGCCTCAAGCGATGCCAATGCGGCGACCTGCTTGGGGGGCATGTTGGGGAGAAGTCCGAGCAACTGGTCGTAGTAGGCGCCCATGCCGGGGCCCAGTCCACGCATCGCGCAGCAGAGAATGCCGTACGCAAATGGCAGATCATCACCGCGCATGACGGCGGGCAGCGCGTTGAACCGCCGTGCCGCACGCGCGAGGCCATCGCCCACGGCCCGCAGCATGCCCACGGCCTCGTTGCCGCGGCTCACCAGAAGCTGCGGCGCCAGGCGTACCTCGATATAGCGCACCCCGTCGGCCAGGGAGTCTTCGGCCAGTTCGAAGGCCACCCGTTCGACCGCCTCCGGCGTGCGCAACACCGCACAGGTGTAGCCGAAGCCGCGCAGATAGTCACGAAGATCGCTATAACGGTCCTTGAAGACCTGCACGCGCAGGTCCGTCACGTCATAGGAAGGCAGCGCCACGCCACTGGCGCGCGCCAGCTCCACCAGCGTATCCAGTCGCAGCGACCCGTCCAGGTGCACATGCAGGTCGCTCTTGGGCACACATCCGATTACCGGCCGCAGATCCATATACGCCCCTCTCGCGTTCGACACTGTTACCTTCAGGCAGCACACGTCGCCTGATGCTATGCTAGCAACGCATCAGCTTTTTTCCTATGCATCCTGACGCGTCCTGGCATATTATCGCCCGTGTTATGCGCGTACTGCTGATCGATACAACCGCTGCCATGGGTGGTGCCCAGTGGAGCCTTCTGGAGCTGGCGCTTCGGTTCGTCCGGCAAGGCGTCCACGTGGAATCGGCTCTCCCCGAGGGTCCCCTGGCCGAGAAGCTGCGGGCGGCCGGAATACGCGTACATCTGACCAATCCCTTCCGCCCGCGCCGCAATGCACCCCTCGCCGGGCGCGTCGGAGGACTCACCTCGGTGTTTGCGGTCTGGTTTCGCCTGCTGCGTATCGCCCGCGTCTCCAAGGCCGAAGTGCTCTATGCCAACAGTCTGGCCGGCGCCTTCACCGCCGCGTTCCTCCCGTTGCGCCGGCCGCTGGTCTGGCATGTGCGCGACCTGCGCCTGCCCATCAGCGCGACCCGCACGATTGCCAGTCACGCGCAATGTCTCATCGCCGCATCCAACGCGATCGATGAGCACCTCTGCGAACTGCTCCCACGCCATGCTCTCAGCCAAGTCCGACTGGTTGTGAACGGGATTGACACCGAGCGCTTCGCACCTGCGAACCGCCAGGCGGCACGGCAGGCACTCGGACTGCCGGACGGTGTGCCGGTGGTCGGCATGCTGGCGCACATGGTCCCCTGGAAACGTCATGACATGTTCCTGACCGTCGCGGCGCGCGTCAAGGCCGCACGCCCGAACACGCGTTTCATTGTGGCAGGGCGGGACCTGTTTGGCGAGCATGCTTCGTGGCTTGGCCGGTTGCAGGCCCAGGCGCAGAAGTTGCGTCTCGACTCCGCGCTGGTGTGGCTCGACCAGGTCGATGACACCACACAGGTGATCGCGGCGCTGGACGTACTGGTTCATCCACCGGCCGATGAGCCGTTTGGCCGCGTGCTCTGCGAATCCATGGCCATGCAGGTGCCGGTCGTGGCCGTGGACAAGGCCGGCCCCGCCAGCATCGTCGCCGACTGTGAGACCGGACTGCTGGCCGTGCGGTGCGAGCCCGAGGAACTGGCCGCCAAGGTGCTGGAACTGCTGTCCGATCCGGCGCGGGCCAACCAGATGGGCGCGGCGGGACGGCAGAGGGTTGTCTCGCAATTCAACGCCGATCGCGCGGCGGCGAAAACCCTCCGCGCCTGCCAGAACGCGTTGGCAACCTATCGCGCCGACCGCGCGCGCGGGTAGCGCGACTAGGACACGATCACTTCGATGCCGGCAGACGTCAGGATCACCTGGCGCACTTCGCCAGCCAGTTCGATGTGATACGTGGCCAGCAACGGCGCAAGCGCAAACACCAGGCAGTCGCCCTCAACCGTCAGGCCCGCGCGTTCGCCCAGCTTGGCGGCCAGCATCTCGAGCACGCGTTCCCCCAGGGCGCCGCCGCCAAACAGGCCGGCGTTGAACTTGGCCAGCCGCAGCGCCAGCCGGTTGCCCGGACGCACGTCGATCGTCCACGACGTGCCGAACGGGATCGACAACCCCGCCTTGAAGGTGCCGGTCATCTCGATCCGGCCGTCTCCCAGTTGCACAACCGGATCGGACACCTGCTCGACGCCGGCCAGCGCGGACCGAAGGCGCGCGCCAATCTCTTCGGCCGTCAGAAAGAGCGTAAGTTGCCTGATGATCATCGTGTCTCCTGCGACGCGCACGCGTCGGCCGCCAGATCGTAATCCTTGCCCCCGCGAAGCCGCACGTCCGCGAAATCGCCCGGCTTGACGCCGGGCGCCAAGCCGCGGATGCGCGTCTGCCCGTCGACATCCGGCGCCTGTCGCGCCACGCGGCCGATCCAGACCCCGGCGGACGCGTCGGGGCCGGCCGGCCGCAGCAGCAGCGCGCGGGCCTGTGTGCCAACCAGCGCGCGCCGCCTGGCCGCCACGAGCCGCTGCTGCAGACGCATCAGCCGGTCGCGTCGTTCCTCGGCCACCTCGGGCGTGGGTACATCCTCGCGGTCGTGGGCTGCCGTGCCCTCCTCCGGCGAGTAGACGAAGACGCCCAGATGGTCGAACTGCGCCGCTTCGACGGCCTCCAGCAGGTGCTCAAAATGCGCTTCGGTCTCGCCGGGGAACCCGACCAGGCACGTGGTCCGCAGCACCATGCCCGGCACCGCGTGCCGCAGCCTGACAGGCAGAGTCGCCACGGCGCGCAGCGTATCCGCGCGACGCATGCCCCGCAGCACATCGGGGTGGCTGTGCTGGATCGGCAGATCCAGGTAGGGCACAATATGGCGCGACCGCGCCATGACTTTCAGCAGCGCATCGCTCACGCGCGACGGATAGCCATACAGCACGCGGATCCAGAAGTCGCCCTCCAACGCGTCGAGCGCCTGCAGCAGTCCGGCCAGGTCGGGACCGCCGGGAAGATCGCGGCCATAGCTGGTTGTGTCCTGCGAGATCAGGTTCAATTCACGCACGCCGGCCCCGAGCAGCGTGTGCGCTTCGTCGAGCAGCGCGTCCAGGCCGCGCGAGCGGAAGCGCCCGCGAATGCCGGGAATCGCACAGAAGGCGCAGACATGATCGCACCCCTCGGCCACTTTCAGGTAGGCGAACGGCCCACCACTGAACAGCAGCGTCGGGAAGCGCGGTTGAAAGAGGCGCGTCGCCCGGCCGGACACTTCGAGCACGCCGCGTTCGCCCGCGGCGAGCCGCCGCACAACCGCCGCAATGCCGTCCAGCTCGTCGATACCCACGAACGCGTCCACATCGGGAAACGCCGTCTGGATCTGGCCGCGGTAGCGTTGCGGCAGACACCCCGTAACGACCACGGCCCGACAGCCGCCCGCGGCCTTATGCTGGCAGGCGCGCAGGATGGCGTCGGCCGCTTCCTCGCGTGCCGGGCCGATGAACGCGCAGGTGTTGACCAGCACGACATCCGCCTCTTCGGGGGACGGTGCCAGCCGAATCCCGTCCGCCAGGAGCACGCCCGCCATGACCTGCGAATCGACCAGATTCTTGGCGCACCCGAGGCTGACAAAACCGACGCTGACGCTTGCTTCTTTCTTCAATCTTCACTCTGCTCTGTTCCACGCTAATCGACGTAGGCATCGGGCGGCGGAAGTACGTATTCGGAGGCCGGGGACCCGCCCTGGACCGCGCCGCGAGCCGTCACCTTCAGGAGCATCCGCATGCCGATGGCCAGTGCCACAATCACCAACACCGCCGCCGACAGTGTCAGGACGCGGCGGCGTGTGAACCAGCCGACCGGCAGCCCGAACCCACCCCACAGGCGCTGCAGCCCGGCCACGACCGACGCCGGTGCAGTGGGGGACCGGCTGGCCACCGGCGCCGGCGCGGGCACAGCCGCCGGAATGGCCGGCTTGAGCGGCATCGGCCGGCGAATGGCGCGCACGCCGACCGGGTTCACCCGTGGCGGCGTGGCATCGGCGCCGTCGGGCTTGGGATCCAACGGCTGACGACGACTGGCCGCCGCGAAGAGATCGTCCTCGGCGGCGGGCGACACGGGGTCCTCGACCGGCGCCACGGACGGTGACGGCTCGGCCACAACGGGCGCCCTGCCGGCATCCTCAACGGCTGCACGCGGCGCACTCGGCTGTTTTTCCATGGGCTGCTCCTGGGGAAGAGGCGCTGCCTCGGCGGCCGGCGCCGGCTGCATCGGCGCCACCGTCGCGGGCACGGCCGGCATGACCGGCACGGATGCCTCCGGCGCCGTTACGACGGCGCGACGCGCCACCTGGGGCGCGCGGGCACCGGTGTAAATCTCGACAAATTCCTGGATCAGCGGCTCGGGGTCCACGCCGACATGCTCGGCGTACAGCTTGATGAAACCCCGGCCATAGATCGGCGCCGCGATGCGGCGAAAATCCTCGCGCTCGAGCTCCTCGACGACCTGCACCATCATACGGGTCGCATCGGCCACCTGAGCGGTCGACCATCCCTTGCGCGTGCGTGCGTCGCGCAGTGTTTCTCCAAGCGCCATAGTGCTCATCCTTCCCGCACCGATCGCGGATTGCGTCAGGCTTTCGCGCCCCCGGGTTCGTCCTCCGACGCCGTCGATGCGTCGGTCGGAAGATCATCGGCGATGCCGTCAGTGGGATTATTGGGAATCCCGGCGTCCAGATCAATGAGGATCTCACGCGGATCAGATCCACGCGGCGGCCCCAGGATACCGCGCTCTTCCAGAATGTCGATGATTCGCGCCGCGCGTGTGTAGCCGATGCGCAGCCGGCGCTGGAGCGAGGACGTGGAGGCGCGGCGCGTATCGCGGATCACCTGCAGCGACTGCTGGATCAACTCCTCGTCGGCGTCGTCTTTGCCGTCCACCGGCGCGACCGGCGCGGCGCCGTCCTCTTCGTCGTCTCCCGCGTCGGCGACGAGTTCCTGCACCTTCTCGAGCCGGGCCGCCAGGGACAGGTCGAAGTTCGGCTTGCCTTGTTTCTTGATGAACTCGACCAGGCGGTTGATCTCGCCGTCGTTGACCAGCGCGCCCTGCGCGCGCATCAGCCGGCTGGTCTTCGGATTCAGGAACAGCATGTCGCCGCGTCCGATCAGCGTCTCGGCGCCGGACGAGTCGAGAATCGTGCGGCTATCGACCTTCTGGGCCACCTGGAACGCGATGCGCCCCGGGAAGTTGGCCTTGATCGTGCCGGTGATGACGTTAACCGACGGACGCTGCGTGGCCAGCACCATGTGGATGCCGACCGCACGCGAAAGCTGCGCCAGGCGCGTGATGCTCCCCTCGATCTCCTGGCCGACCGTCATCATCAGGTCAGCGACCTCGTCGATCACGATGACGATGTACGGCAGCTTGGCCGGCACGCCGGATTCGGCCTCGCCGTTGCGCTCGAACAGATCGGCCTGCGTCATGGCCGCGCGGTTGTTGAACCCGACGATGTTGCGCTGCTTCGTCGCCTGAAGCAACTTGTAGCGCCGATCCATCTCGGCCAGCGTCCAGCGCAGACTGAAAGCCACCTTCTTGGGGTCGGTGATGACCGGCACGAGCAGATGCGGCAGGTCGTTGTAGGGCGGGAACTCGACCCGCTTGGGGTCCACCAGGATCAGCTTGAGCTCGTCGGGCGTGCGCCGCATGAGCAACCCGGCCAGGATCGCGTTCAGGCAGACGCTCTTGCCCGAACCGGTGGCACCGGCCACGAGCAGGTGCGGCGCCTGCGCCAGGTCGATCAGGAGATCGCGGCCGCTGACGTCCTTGCCCAGGGCCAGCGGAATCTCCATCCGGTTGGTCGTCCACGCCTCGCCCTCGAGCACCTCGCGCAACGTGACCTTGCGGGCGACCTGGTTGGGCACCTCGATGCCGACCACGCCCTTGCCCGGCACGGGCGCCTGGACGCGCAGGCTGGTCGCCTTGAGCACGAGTTGCAGCGTGTTCGACAGCGCGACGATGCGCTCAACGCGGATGCCGGGCGCCGGCAGCAGTTCGTACTGCGTGATCACGGGGCCGCGTTCGATGTGCGTCACCTCGCAGTCGAGGTTGAATGTCTTCAGCGATTCCACCAGCGTCTGGGCCGTCCGCTCAACGTCGCCGTGCACCGCGTCGCCTTCCGGAATCTGGTCGAGCAGGTCGATGGTCGGCAGGATGTAGGCCGGCTTCTCCGGGGCCGCGGCCGCAGGCCCGGATTCGGCCGGCTGGCTCACCTCGGCCACCGCGGCCGCAGGCGCGGCGGGCGCGGGCGGCGGCTGTTTCTCGCGCTGGGCCGCCGCACGCGACTCCTCGACCTTGCGGCGCAAATCGTTCTTGCGGTCCTCGGCGCGTTGCTGTTCCTCGCTCAACTGGCGGCGGCGCTCGTCGACCGCCTGCTGCCGCTCGGCTGCGGCCTCCTCCTTGCGCTGGCGCTCCTCATCGCGCAGCCGCTCCTTCTCGGTGCGCGCCTGCTCGCGCGCCAACCGGGCCGCATCCTTTTCACGCTGCAGGCGCTCGCGTTCCTCCTGGCCATCCTGCTCGGTGCGCGCCTGCTCGCGCGCCGCTTCCTGGTCGGCCGACCGTGTCCGCCAGGCCTGCACGGCACCCACCAGCCGCCGGAACCCGTCGGCCAGGTGACGCGGCCCGACGACCATGACCCCGGAGCCGACCAGCGTGCAGGCGGCCAGAATGCCGCCGCCGACCGGGCTGAGCCAGCGTGCGAGCACACCCGACATCACCAGTTGCCCCATGGCGCCGCCGCCGTTGGGCGCCCCATTGAGCCGCGTCAGCAAGCCGCCCGTCAGCCCGTCCGCAAGCTGAAGCAGCGCGCATGTCGAGACCAGAAACAGGACCGCCCAGGCCGTGCGCCGTCCCAGCCGCACCGTCCGCCCCGCCACAAGCAGCACGCCGACGGTCACCAGCCAGACCGGCACCAGCCACAGGGCCAACCCCACCAGGCTGTAGCCGGCAAACGTCGCCCAGGCGCCGACGATGCCGATGAAGTTGGCCGGCGGGTCGTTGGGCGGCACCTGCAGCCAGGCAATATCACGCCAATCGTATGTGATCAGCGCGAGCAACGGAAACAGGCTCAACGGCAGCAGCAGGAAACCGATCAGCCGCTGCCGCGTCTGATGCTCCGGCACGCTGCCCGGCGTTTGTTTGGTCTCTTCCGGCATGGCACGTCCTGTTGTTTCAGCGCCCCTCGACCCGCCTCAGGCGAACGTGGTGCGGGACGGTCTCCGCCGTGTCCACGGCCACTTCGGGAGGAATATACACGAAAACCGGCAACCCGTTGGTCGATGCCGTCGCCGTGGCCCGCGCATCGACAAAGGCCCGCACCAGCTCGGGGCGGATGCCCTGGATGATCTCGGCTCGCGCCGACAGACGGATGCTCACGACCGGAGGCTCGGCCTGCCAGCGTGTCGGGTCGCCCGGCGTCTGGGCGATCAGCACGGGAACGTCGCGCAGCTCGCTGGTGCTGCGGTCCGCCACAATGTTGATCCGGGCGGTCACCTCCGGCGGCTGGATCTCCGTCATCCACACGCCGTCAGGCGGCAGGATCCGGAGGCGCCGGGTGAACCCCTGCACGCGACCTTCGACGTCCACCGGTTCGGTCTGCAACTGGACGCCATTGGTGAGCGACTGGTCCAGATGCAGCCGGGCGCCGGTGACCACCGCCATCCGCGGGTTGTACTCGATCTGCACGCGGCCGCGCAAGGGCTTGCCTTCGATCACCGGCTCGGCCACCGGAAACGCCACCTGTCCCTGCCGGTCATACGTCACGCGCACGGCCTTGGGATCGAGCTCAACGATCCGCAGTGCGCCCCGGCCGCGAATATCGCGCGCGGATACCGGGACGCGCTCGGCGCCGCCACGCGCCGTGGCGCGCGGACGCACGACGGCTTTGAGGTCCAGCGTCGCAAGCCGCTGAATATCGGCTGCCGTGCCGCGGAGCGTGACGCGCACCGACAGTGGCTCGACGGTCAGCACGGCGATCCCCGGCTCGCGTTCGACCTCCACCGGAACCGCGACAGTCTGAACGTAGCTGATGCGGCTGCGCACCATCAGGTAGACCGCCGTGGCCACAAACAAGGCGAGCGCCTTCCATGGCCAATCGGACAGGAGGCGACGCGGCAGGCCGGCAAGCCGATCCCTAGGCATGGTCGTCCTCCTTCGCAGGCACGCGCAGGTCGTCGTCCTCCTGGTCCTCCAGGACCAGCGTCTCGATCGTCCGACGGAAAACGAGTTCGTTTCCGCGGCCCTCGGGCAGCAGGACATGCAGGAAACGCAGCAGCCGCGACCGCTTCAGGTTCCGGTAGAGGCGCCCCTCGTGCGCCAGCGACACCCGCCCGGTCTCCTCGGAGACGACGATCACCACCGCGTCGGTCTCCTCGCTCAGGCCGATGGCCGCGCGGTGCCGCGTGCCCAGGCCGGCCAGATCGGCGCGCTGTGCCAGCGGAAATACGCAGGACGCCGCCAGGATACGATCAACCCGCACGATCGCGCCGCCGTCGTGCAACGGCGTGTGCGGGAAGAAAAGGCTCGTCAGCAGTTCGGGCACGAGCGGCGCGTCCAGGTAGACCCCCGTATCCACGAACGACTTCAGCGCGACCTCGCCCTCGATGGCGATCAGCGCGCCCACCCGCTGGGCCGACAGCGCCTCGACGACGCCCACCAGTTTCCCCGCGACGTCGGTCTTGATGGCCGCATGCGTGAACAACGAGCGCCCGCCCAGCATGGCGAGCGCGCGCCGGATCTCGGGCTGGAAGATGATCACGATGCCGATGGCCAGATAGACGGACAGGGCGCTCAGCAGCCAGCCCAGCACGTCGAAGCTGAAGACCGCGGTCATGCCGATCAGCAGCAGCGCCAGCGCGCCGACACCGAGCAGCATCTGGGCGCTGCGCGTGCCGCGCAGAAACACCAGCACGTGGTACAGCACCGCCGCGAGGATCGCGATCTGCACGGCGTCGCCGAGACCAATCTGGAGTCCGCTCAACATCCGCTTGCCGCCTGTCCCGGCGCCCCGGACCGGCAGGCCTCCAGCCCGGCCCACACGCGCAACGCGTCGCAGGTTTCACGCACATCATGCACGCGCACCACCGCTGCGCCCTGCCGCGCACACCACACCGCCACGGCGAGACTGCCCGCCAGCCGGGCTTCGACCGGCGCGCCCGTCAACTCGCCGATGAACCGTTTGCGCGATGCGCCCACCAGCACCGGCGCCAGGTCGGCAAAGCGGGCCAGACCCGCGAGCAGCTCGAGATTGTGGCGGCCGGTCTTGCCAAACCCGATCCCCGGATCGACCAGCATGGCCGCACCCGCGACCCCGGCCTGCCGCGCGGCCGCCACGTATCCCGCCAAGGCCGCATACACCTCGGCAATCACGTCGTCGTAGCGCGGCTCGCACTGCATGTCGCGCGGCGTCCCGCGCATGTGCATCAGCACCACGCCGGCGCCGGACGCGGCCACCACGGCGCCCATCGCCGGATCGCCCGTCAGCGCGGTCACGTCGTTGACGATGCACGCGCCCGCGGCGAGCGCCTGACGGGCCACCTCGGCCTTGGACGTATCCACCGAAACGGGCACGTCCGTCTGGCGCGCGAGTTCGCGCACCGTCGGAACCACCCGCCGCAGCTCCTCTTCGAGCGACACGGCCGCGGCACCGGGACGCGTCGACTCGCCGCCCACGTCCAGCACATCGGCCCCCTGTCCGGCCAGGACCAGCCCATGCGCGACAGCGGCGTCGGTCGCGGCCCACCGGCCACCGTCGGAAAACGAATCGGGCGTTACATTGACGATGCCCATCACGCGCGTGCGGTCGAGCGGCATCTCGCGGCCGGCCATCCGCCAGCAGGGCGCATCCACACTGGTTTCGCGTCGATCCATTCCCGCGTCTCCTGCTTGAACACGCTCAGGGCTGGGGTGGCGGCACATCCGCAGGCGGAGCAGCCGGGCCGGCATCCGGCTCGGCCGGCGGCGGCACAGCCGGCGGCTCGGTGGTCGCCGGCGCGTCGGGTGCGGCGGCCGGCGTGGCCGCCGCCTGCGCCGCGTCGCGCTCGGTCCGCTCCTCGGCGGTCAGGAACCGTCCATGCTTGACAAGCTCCTCGACCTCGCGGCCGTCCATGGTCTCGGCCTCCAGCAGCCGCACGACCAGCAGGTCGAGGATGCCGCGATGCTCGGCCAGCAGCGCTTCGGCGCGGGCCATCGCCTCGCGCAGCATGCGGCTGACCTCGGCATCGATGCGCTGGGCCGTCACCTCGCTGTAGTGCTGCGTCCGCGACACTTCGCGTCCGAGGAAAAGCAGTTCCTGGTTGTCGCCGAACGACTGCGCGCCAATGTCATCGCTCATGCCGTATTCGCACACCATGCGCCGGGCAATCTTGCTGGCCATGGCGATATCCATGCGGGCGCCGGTCGAAATGTCGCCCGTGTGCAGCCGCTCGGCCACGCGGCCGCCCATGAGCACCACCAGTTCCTCGAGCAGGCCGACGCGGTTCTTGTTAAGGATGTCTCGGTCTGGGAGCGTCATGGTCGCGCCCAGCGCCATGCCGCGCGGGATGATGGTCACCTTGTGCAGCGGCTCGGTATGAGTCAGCAGCACCTGCGCGAGCGCGTGCCCGGCCTCATGCCAGGCGGTGATGCGCCGTTCGGAGTCGTTCATCGCGCGGCTGCGGCGCTCGCGTCCCCACAACACCTTGTCACGCGCCTCCTCGAGGTCGGCCTGTTCCACGCCGGCCTTGTCCAGCCGCGCCGCCAACAGGGCGGCTTCGTTCAGCAGGTTGGCGAGGTCGGCCCCCGAGAACCCGGGCGTGCCGCGGGCCACGCGCCGCAGGTCGGCCGTGGGCGCCAGCTTCAGCTTGCCGGCGTGCAGCTTGAGGATCTCCTCGCGTCCGTCAAGCGTCGGCAGGTCGATCACGATCTGCCGGTCGAACCGGACGAGGCGCAGCAGCGCCGGGTCCAGGACGTCCGAACGGTTGGTTGCGGCGATGATGATGACGCCTTCGGACGTCTCGAACCCGTCCATCTCGACCAGCAGGGCGTTCAGGGTCTGCTCGCGCTCGTCATGCCCGCCGCCGATGCCGGAGAACCGGCTGCGGCCCACCGCGTCGATCTCGTCGATGAAGATGATGCACGGCGCGTGCTTCTTGCCCTGCTCGAACATGTCACGCACACGCGACGCGCCGACGCCGACGAACATCTCGACGAAGTCGGAGCCGCTGATGCTGAAGAACGGCACGCCGGCCTCGCCGGCGATGGCCTTGGCCAACAGGGTCTTGCCGGTGCCGGGGGGGCCCATCAGCAGGACGCCCTTGGGAATGCGGCCGCCCAGCTTCTGGAACTTCAGCGGCGCCTTGAGAAACTCGACGATCTCCTGGACCTCCTCCTTGGCCTCCTTGATGCCGGCCACGTTCGCGAAGGTCAGCTTCTGCTTGTCCTGATTCAGCATGCGGGCGCGGCTCTTGCCGAAGTTCATCGCGCCGGCGCCGGCGGAGCGCACCTGCCGCATGAAGAGGAAATAGAGCAGTCCCAGGAAGAGCAGGATGGGCAGGACCTCAGCCAGGATCTGGGTCCAGAAATTGTTGGCGTTCACCACCGGCGCCGAGACGTTGCGGGCCAGCAGGAACTGCTGCAGCTCCTCGGGGTTGATGACGTTGACGCGGAAGCGCGCCTTGTCATCCCCGCTCCTGGTGCCGCGGACATAGGTTACGCCGCCCGCCTCGCGCACGATCTCGCACTTGGCAATCTGCTTCTCTTCGATCAGCCGGCGGAAGTCGAGCTCGTCCATCTGCTGCTGCTTGCGCGGCTGCGTGCCGCTGTTGAGCAGGAACAGCGTGGTGACAATCAGGCCGAAAACAACGACCCACGCCGCGAAGATCCGCTTGGACGGCATGTTGTCGGGTGACCCGCCGCTGCGGCCGCCGCGCGGGGGCGCGGGCGGCGGCTGGGGCGGCGGCTGGGGATTATTGGCGTTCGGTTTCTGGTCCATGGAAAGCTTTCTGGTGTTCGTCCATCCTGCGGCGGACGCGGCGGCGCCCGTGGCTGCAACCGGCCCGGCGGGCAATAACTGGTGAAGGTAGATGATAAGGTCGCCCGCAAGCGGGGGTCAATAGCCCATTCTCAGGGTCTCGCCCATACCGTGGCACGTGTGCGAATGGGGTTGAAAGACGGCCCGCAAGTGCGGATACTGCCCACACGAAAGGACCCTGTGCGCATCCCCCGTTCACTCAAGCTGGCGTGTGTGACGCTCTGGGCGCTGGCCATTCCGGCCCTGTCGCTCCTGCCGGCGCGCTTCTTCCGTTCGATGGCCCATGCCGCCCCGGACCTGCCCGGCGCCGACAAGCTCGTGCACGCGCTGATGTACGCCATCCTGACCGGCCTGGCGCTCTGGGCGCGACCCCAACCCAACCAGCGCCTGCGGGCGCGCACCGCGTGGGGCGTGGTCGCCCTGACCGCGCTGTACGGCGCCCTGATGGAGGCCCTGCAAGGCTGGTCACATGCCTCCCTGCACCGTTCAGCCGACCCGTGGGACGAGCTCGCCAACGCCGTCGGCGCCACGCTGGTGGCTGCGGTCTGGCTGCTCTGCCGGCCCAGGTCGGCACAGGGCTCAGTGAACGGGGAACTGTGAACAGAACCGCAGATTGACGAATGTCGATTTTCGAATGTCGAAGTGGCTGTCGGCGTCGACCGGAGGCACTTCGGTGTTCTGCGGTTCGACATTCGTCAATCTGCGGTTTGGCGGGCGCCGATCGCCTCACGTGAACCCTGAGGCCCTGAACCCTTCCCTCCTGAGTAGGCACCACTGTTCACCGTCCGCAGCACGCCCTGCATGTCCGCCGGCAGCGGCAGGTCGAAGGCCAGGGATTGGCTGGAGACCGGGTGACGAAACTGCAGCCCCGCCGCGTGCAGGGCCTGCCGGTCGAGGCGCAGGCACGCGCGGTCGGCCGCGTCCAGCGTGCCCCGGCAGAGCTTGAGGAACAACCGGGCGTCGACGCCATACAGCTTGTCGCCCACGACCGGAAACCCGAGCGCGTGGAGTGTGGCGCGGATCTGGTGCAGCCGGCCCGTGGTCGGCGTAGCCTCAATCTCGGCCACCAGCCCATGCTGTGCGATCAGGCGGAAGCCGGTTTCGGCCCACTCGGCGCCCGGCAGGCGCTCCGGGGCGGCTCCCTCGGGGACGAACAGGCGCCGTTTGCGCACGATGCCAGCCGGATCCGGCAGCAGCCAGCCACGCGCCACAACGGCCGGCGGAAAGGTCCCCTCAACCAGCACCACGTAACGTTTGCGCACATCCCGTGCGGCGAACTGCGCACGGCAGCCTTGCGCCGCCGCCGACGTCTTGGCCACAACCACCAACCCGGACGTCTCGCGGTCGAGCCGGTTGACGAAGACCGGGTCGGCCAGACCGTATTGCATCTTCAGCAGAGCCCAGAGCGTGTGGTTGAAGTAGCGTCCCGCCGGATGGCATGGCAGGTTGCCGCTCTTGTCGAGCACCAGCAGGTCGGCATCGTCGAACAGGATGCCAAACGTCGCATCAACCGGCGGCTCGGGGATATCGCTCGTGTCGTAGGCCAGCACGTCGCCAGTGGCGAGAATCGCCTCGGGAAACACGGTCGCGCCGTTCACGGTGATGCGACCGGACGTCACCCGCTCGATCCACCCGGCCGCGGTATGGTACGTAAACCGCACCGACAGGAACGTCACCAGAGGCGTACCCGCGGCGGCGGGCGGAATGGTGAATCGCGTTTCACGTCGCATCCGCAAAATCCCGCAGCCGCGCATGCACGCCGGCGATGGTCTCCTGCGCCAGCAGGTCGACGGCATAGGCCTGCGCCTCGGCCAGCGTGAACGACGCCACCGTGCGCTGCACCTGGGGCAGGAAATCGGGGTCCACGCTCAGCGAGCGAACGCCAATGCCGATGAAGAACGGGACAAAGCGGGGGTCGTGCCCCATCTCGCCGCAGACCGAGATCTCCACGTTGCGCCGCACGGCAGCCGCGATCACCCGCTGCAGTCCGCGCAGAACCGCCGGGTGATGCGGGCAGTAGTACTCGGACACATTCTCGTTTGTCCTGTCGACCGCCAGCATGTACTGGATGAAGTCATTGGTGCCGATCGAGAAGAACGCGGCCTCGGCCGCGAAGGCATCGGCCAGTTCAACCACGGCGGGCAGCTCAACCATCGTGCCGACTTTCACCCGGCACGGCACACCGGTCTCCGCAGCCACATCAGCCGCGCAGGCGTCGAGCCGCCGGCAGGCCTGGCGCCACTCGTCGAGCGAGCCGATCATCGGGAACATGATCCGGATGTCGTCATGTCCCTGCGCGGCACGCAGGATCGCGCGCAACTGGCGATCCAGAATCTCGGGGTTCTTGAGCGTCAGCCGCATCGAGCGCAATCCCAGCGCCGGGTTGGCTTCGTGGGCCGCCTCGAAATAGCTCAGCATCTTGTCGCCGCCGGCGTCAAGCGTCCGGAACGTGACCGGCCTGCCGGCCATGCGCTGGACCAGTTGCGTGTAGATCGCCAGCTGGTCCTCCTCGGTGGGCAGGCTGTCGCGCACCAGGTAAGGCAACTCGGTGCGGTAGAGGCCGACCCCGTCGGCCTTGAGCTGCAGCGCATGGTCGATTTCGGACAGCAGGTTGATGTTGGCCATCAACTGCACGCGGTGGCCGTCGCGCGTGGCCGTATGGTCGCGCATGTGGGTGCTTTCGGCAGCGGCGCGCAAGGCCAGCTGGTTGCGCTTCTCGAAGGTCTGCACCACGGTCGACGGCGGATTGATGAACAGAATCCCCGTAGCCGCGTCGAGCAGCAACGCCGTGCCATCCTCGACATGCAGAAGGTCGGGCGACGACGCGATCACCATCGGGATGCCGAGCGAGCGCACCAGCAGCGACACATGCGCGGTACTGCCGCCGCTGGCCAGCACAATGCCGCGCACATTCGCCTGTGCGATGCGCACGATATCGGATGGCAGCAGGTCGCGCGCGATCACGATGTGGTCGCCGTTGGCCACCGCTTCCTGTTCGCCCGTGCCGTCCAGGTTATCCAGCAACCGCAGCGCAAGGTCCTCGATGTCACGCGCTTTCTCGCGCACGTACTCGTGTTCGCTGGCCTCGAACAGACGGATGTAGTCGGCAGCCACTTCGGCCACAGCCCGCGCCACGCCATTGCCCTGCGCGATGCTGCGGCGCATCTTCTCGATGAAGAAATCGTCCTGCAACATCATCGCGTGGGACTCGAAGATCATCGTCGCGGCCTCTGGAATGCGCGCGCGCAACTGTTCCTGATAGCGATTAAACTGCTGCACCGTCCGCGCCAGCGCCCGGTCAAGATGGTCTGGATCGGCCGCGCCACCCTCGATCAGGCGGCGGTGCTCAAGCAGATCGGCCGCGCCCTGGCGCTTCAGGACATACGCGGTGCCGCAGGCGTAACCGGTCGACACGGTGCGCCCATGGATCATGGCCGGCAACTCGCGCGCCTTGCGGCTCGTCGCGCGCGTCTGCGTGAAACTTGCGACGGCGGCAGCGAACTCGAAGACCGCGTCCAGCCGGTGCGCCAGCGCACAGGCCTTCCGGACGGTCCCTGGCCCAAAGGCCCCGGTTGATCGCCGGTAGAGAGCCAACACGCCCGCCGTCTCGGACGCCGAGCCGATCGGCACGCCCAGAAAAGCGCCATACTGCGCGGCGTCCAACGCAGCGACGGAACGGTAAGCGGGATGCTGTCGCTGGTCCGCCACGACCAGCCCTTGCGGATGGCTCAGCGCATGCCCGGCCAGCCCTTCGCCCGGCCGGAAGCGGACGTGCTCGATGGCCGCACGGTTCAACCCGCAAACAGCGCGCAGCACCAAGTCGCCGGACTCCAGGTCGCGCAGGTAGAGTGCAGCCGCCTCAGCGCCGAGGTGCGTCTGGGCGCGATCCAGCACCTTGTCGTGGAACCCCTGCAGGTCCGTCGCACCCGAAAGCAACGAGAGCGCCAGGCCGCGTTCCAGGCTCCAGACAGGCGGGGTATGAGGTGTGCGTTTTGCCATGGCAACTGCTCTGTCCCAGTCTAGAGCGGGCCTCCCCCGCGGACAAGGGTGAAATTGACACGGCGACGGGCGCCTGATACATATCTGTTCACGGTTCACGGGTTCACGGTTCACGGGTTCACGGTTCACGGGTTCCCCCAGACATGCTCGCACTCCGTCCATTCGCGTCCATCGCCCGCGCGACCTTGATCGAGGCCATGCAGCAACCGGCCGCCTTGATGCTGCTGCTCGTGGCGGTGACCGTGACGACCCTGGCCCCGCTGTTCGAGTTCCACCACTTCGGCGAGGAGGGCCGCCTGGCGCGCGACGGCGGACTGGCCTGCATGCTGTTCTTCGGCCTGCTGCTGGCCATGACCGCATCCGGCAGCGCCGTCGCCCGGGAACTCGCAAGCGGCACGGCCGCAGCCGTGCTGGCCAAACCCGTACCCCGGGGCGTCTTCCTGGCAGCCAAGTTCGCGGGCATCTTTGCGCTGGTGAGCCTGTTCTGGGCGGCCCTGCTGTTTGCCACGCTGCTGGCCGAGCGCGCTTCCGAACACATCGTCACGGCGGAGGGCGTGCTCACGCCGGTTGCGGACGGTCTCACCACACACCTGGCTCTGCTCGCGCCGGTGGCCGCGCTGGCAATCGCCGCGCACCGCCACTACCGCCGGCGGGCGCGTTTCGGTGTCGCCGCATTTGTCGGCGTCCCGCTGGCGCTCGCGTTGGTAGCCCTGGCGTGCGGCTGCTGGAACACCCTGGGGCAATGGGCCCCCTACCATCCCGGTCTGAACACGGCCGTGGTGCCGGCAGCCCTGCTCGTGCTGCAGGCCCTCGCCATGTGCACGGCGCTCGCGGCCGCTCTGGCCACGCGCCTGCCCGCAGTCGCCACAGCCGTCATCGGCGCACTGCTGGCCCTGCTCGGTCTGGCCGGCGACACGCTTACGGCCCCGCTCGTCTCGCCGCGAGGCCTGTTCGGCGCGCTCCTGGGCGGCGCGCTGCCCAACATCCAGAACTTCTGGCTTGCCGACGCGCTCGCCCGCGGCGGCACGATTCCGTGGGGTTACGTCGGGTCAGCGGCCCTGTTGGCAGCAACATGGTGCGCGGCCGCGCTGGTCGCCGGTACACAGGCCCTGCGCCACCGGGAGTTGGGGTGAGACAGTGAGGCAGGGCGTACAGATGCGAGAACCGCAGATTGACGAATGTCGATTTCCTAATGTCGAAGTGGCTGTCGGACCCAATCAGTGGTACTTCGGAGTTCTGCGGTTCGACATTCGTCAATCTGCGGTTCAACGGGCAACACTGAACGTTAGCTGAACACCATGACACGAGCCAACATGCCACCACTTGTCGAGACCCGCGGCCTGCGCAAGGTCTTCCGCGACTTCTGGCACCGGCCGACCGTCTGCGCGGTCGACAGTCTGGATCTGACCATCACGGCCGGCGAGGTGTTCGGCCTGCTGGGACCGAACGGTTCCGGCAAGAGCACCACCATCAAGATCCTGCTCGGGCTGCTCCGGCCCTCGGCCGGCACGATCCGCGTGCTCGGACGCCCGCCCTGCGACGTCCGCGTCAAGGCGCGGATCGGCTACCTGCCGGAGATTACCCATCTGCACCCCTTCCTGACGCCGCGTGAGACGCTGGCCTACTACGGCGGCCTGTTCGGCCTCTCCCCCGCCACCTGCCGCCGCCGGACAACCGAACTGCTGGACATGGTCGATCTGGCCGGGGCGGCCGACCGCGCAGTCGGCGGATTCTCGAAGGGGATGGCGCGCCGCGTCGGGCTCGCCCAGGCGCTGATCAACGCCCCCGACCTGCTGATCCTGGACGAACCGACCTCGGGCCTCGATCCGGTGGCCTGCCGCGAAGTCAAGGATCTGGTCCGCACACTGGCGGGCACCGGCGTGACCCTGCTGATGACCTCGCACCTTCTGGCCGATGTCGAGGACGTGTGTGACCGCATCGCCATTCTCCACCGCGGCGTGCTGCAGGCGGAGGGGCATGTGGCCGACCTCCTGTGCCGGACAGATGCCGTGCGCTTCATCGTTCCCGGACTGGACGACCAGACGGCCGAGGACTGGCGCGCCGATCTGGCCACGCGCGCCGGCCAGCCGGTCACGTTCGACCATCCCGCGATGAGTCTGGAGTCGTATTTCCTGAACGTGGTGGCGCGCGCCGCCAACCGTGACCAGGCTACCGCCCACTTCCGGCCGGCGCCCTTTCTGTTGGAACGCCCATGATCCAGCGCCTCCTCGCCATCGCCCTGCTGGCCATGCGCACCGCCCTGCGCTCGCGCATGGTAGCCGTGCTGCTGGTGCTGCTGGCGGGCTGCGTTCTCGGCCTGCCGCGCGTGCTCAGGGGCGATGGCACACCGACAGGGGACCTCGACATTCTGCTGCAGATCACCCTGTCGGCCTGCTTCGGCGTGCTGGCCCTGACAACCCTGTGGGCTGGTTGCGCAGCGCTCGCGACTGAGCGCGACAGCCAGCGGCTCGACCTGACGCGCGTCAAGCCCGTCCACGGCGCCGAACTGTGGCTGGGCAAGTGGCTCGGTATGCTGGCCCTGAACGCACTCCTGCTGGCAGCAGTGTCGGTCGGCGTGCGCGCACAGATCGCGCTGCGCCACGCCCCGGCCGGCACCAGCTTTGCGCCGCTGCTGGCCTGCCACCAGGTCTCCCGGCCCGTGCTGCCCGCACCCGAAGACGAGGCCCGTGCCGCCCTGCAGCAGGCCCGCGTGCAGCGCGCGCTCCCTGCCGACACGACGGCGCGCCAGTTCTACCACGAGCGTCTGCAGGAGGCGCGCAACCGCTATGCGGTCGTCAACCCTGGCGACACCATTCTGTGGCCGGTGACGCTGGCGACACCGCTGCGGCCGGGCGAACCGCTGGCCGCACGGTTCCGTTTCGATGTCGAGTGGGGGGCGCGCGCCGATGTCCAAGGCGTCTGCCGCGTACGTCGGGCCGGTACAACCGCATGGGCGGCACAGGCGCCACTCGCCGACTTCACCCTGAACACGCTCGATGTGCCGCTGGACAGCGCGCGGCTCACGGGCGCCGACCATCTGGAACTCGCGTTCGAACACACCGGCCCCGCCGGGGCGGCCGGCCTGCTGATCAACCCGCGCCGCAATGTGGCCCTGCTCACACCGGGCGGGACGTTCTCGGGCAACCTGGTCCGCGCCGCCATCGTCCAACTCGTCCTGCTGTCTCTGCTGGCCGCACTGGGTCTGACGCTGGGATGCTGCTTCTCCTTCCCCGTGGCCGCATTCGGCGCCATCGCGGCCCTGTTGCTGACGCTGGTGAGCGCGTCGCTCACGCGCGACCCCCCTGACCCCGAGGCCACCGACGGCCTGGGCACACGCAGCGGCCGCACGCTGGTGCAGGCTATCGGCACGGCCGTCCAGCCGCTGTTCGCACTGGAGCCCATCAACCGCCTCACGGCCGGCGAGCGAATCGGCTGGCATGACGTCGGCCGGGCCGCGGGTATCGCCGCTCTGGCGGGCCCTGCCCTGCTGGCGGCACTCGGCACGCTGGCCTTGCGACGCCGCGAGGCGATCACATGAGGCTCAACCGCACACTCGGCGCCATGCTGCTGCTGGCCGCGCTGATCGCGGCCGCGGCGGCCCAGAGCCGCCGACTGGTTGACGTGCGGCGGCGCGGCCTCGTCACCGCGCCGGCCTACGCGGCGGATGTGCCGCCGGTGCTCAACCTGGTCATGGTCGGCCTGGGCGGCTTCCGGGGCATCGCCGCCGAGATCCTGTGGTTTCGCGCCGACCGGCTGCAGCAGGAGGGCCGCTACGTTGAACTGGTGCAGTTGAGCGACTGGATCGCGCGGCTCGACCCGCGGGCAACCGAGACATGGGTCTACAGCGCCTGGAATATGGCCTATAACATCAGCGCCATGATGAACCGGCCGGATGACCGGCTGCGCTGGGTAGCGCATGGCGTGTCGCTGCTGCGCGACGACGCGCTGGCGTGGAACCCGACCAACGCGCGCCTCTACCGCGAACTGGCCTGGCTCTACCAGCACAAGGTCGGCAGCGACAGCGACACCGCGCACCTCGTCTACAAGCTCTCGCTCGCTGAAGCCGTGGCCCCGCTGGTACGCCCGGATGGCACGCTGGCGGAAGGCGACGCATCGGACAGCGGCCTGGCGGAACTGCGGCTTGACGCCACCCTGATGCGGGCGCTGCAGACCCGCTTCGGTCCCATCGACTGGCGCCTGCCGGAGAGTCATGCGCTCTACTGGGCCTGGCAGGGCGTCCCCCATGCCACTGGCAACGAACGCCTGGCCTGCCGCCGCGCCGTCTATCAGGCCTTGATGACCAGCGTGGCGCAGGGCCGCTTCACCGGCAACCTGGCCACAGAACAGTGGCAGACCGCACCCAACCCCGCCCTGACACCTGCCACGCTCGCCTTCTTCGAGGAGACCTACGCCATCTTCCCGACCGCCGGCGTGCGCCAGGCCTTCGGCTTCTTCCTGATCGGTCGACTGCGCACGGCACACGCCACAGGCGATGCCGCCGCCACGCAAGCGTACTATGCCCAACTCGCGCGACTCGCCGGCACAGACCCCCTGCCCCCGCTCTCAGCGCTGGTCGCACCAACCCCCGTGGCGCCCGGGTTCCTGGGGCAGTGAAGGAAGGCTGCATGAGACGTGACTGGTCAGATGCCAGGGTTCAGTCCCGCCGCTGCCTGACGGCCCATCGGGTCGCGCAGGGAGAACCGCAGATTGCCGAATGTCGATTTTCGAATGTCGAAGTGGCCGTCGGCATCGACCGGAGGCACTTCGGTGTTCTGCGGTTCGACATTCGTCAATCTGCGGTTTGGCGGGCACCGATCCTCTCACCTGAACCCCGAGACCCTGAACCCTGGTGTCCCAGACCAGTCCCTCCGCTGCCTGACGGCCCGTCGGGTCGCGCAGGGAGAACCGCAGATTGCCGAATGTCGATTTTCGAATGTCGAAGTGGCCGTCGGCATCGACCGGAGGCACTTCGGTGTTCTGCGGTTCGACATTCGTCAATCTGCGGTTTGGCGGGCACCGATCCTCTCACCTGAACCCCGAGACCCTGAACCCTGGTGTCCCAGACCAGTCCCTCCGCTGCCTGACGGCCCGTCGGGTCGCGCAGGGAGAACCGCAGATTGCCGAATGTCGATTTTCGAATGTCGAAGTGGCCGTCGGCATCGACCGGAGGCACTTCGGTGTTCTGCGGTTCGACATTCGTCAATCTGCGGTTTGAACCGTGAACCGTGAACCTTGAACCTTGAACCGTGAACCGTGAACCGTGAACCTTGAACCTTGAACCTTGAACCGTGAACCTTGAACCCTGAACCGTGAACCTTGAACCCTGAACCGTGAACCTTGAACCCTTCCCTCCTGAATAGTTACAATGAAACTAAAATACCTCTCTGAATACGCCGCCCTGCGTGCATTCTGGTTGCTGCTGGCGGCCGTGCCGCCCAAGTGGGCCTACCCGCTCGGGCAGCGACTGGGCCGGTGCTGGTATGCGCTGGATCGGCGGCGGCGCGCCATCGCGCTCGACAACGTTCTCCACTCCGGGCTGGCCAAGGACCGCGCAGACGCCGAGCGTCTGGCTCGCGCCTCCTTCGGCCACTTTCTGGGCCACATAATCGAATCGCTGCGCCTGCCGGCCACCAGCGGCCTGCAGGGCCTCGACCGCTTCGATATCGAAGCACCGGCGGAGAGCGTGAGCCTGCTGACCGACCCGGGCGAATCGATCCTGCTGGTTTCGGGCCATCTGGGGAGTTGGGAGTCCGCGCTCCAACTGTTCCCGACAACGCGGCAGGTGATGGTCATGGCCCGCACGATGAACAACCCGTATGTGCAGCGGTTCCTGAGCCGCACGCATTTCCGCGGCAACCTCGAGTTGATCCCCAAGATGCACGGGCTCTCGTCCGATGTGATCCGGCGCTGGGGTGAAGGGCGCGCGTTGATCCTGCTGATGGACCAGCATGCCGGCCGCCATGGCATCTGGCTCGACTTCCTCGGCCGACCGGCCGCCACGCACACCTCGCCGGCGCGGCTGCACCTGCTCACCGGCCATCCGATCCTGTTCGGCGCCGTCGTCCGTACGGGCCCGCTGCGCTATCGCATGATCGCCGGAGATCCGATCCGGCACACGCCGACCGGCGACCGAGACGCCGATACGCGCGCCATCCTGACCGAACTCACGCAACGTCTGGAGACCCTCATCCGGCGCTACCCCGAGCAGTACCTGTGGGCGCACCGCCGCTGGCGCACGCCGCCGGCCGGAGCCTGATTGGGCGGGTGGGCGGGTGGAAGGTGGAGGGTGGAGAGGGTCGAATGAAACCCACCGGTCGGCAGACAGTCGACTATGAGGACGACGCAACCACCGTCCCTGACGGCCTGCTGCCGGTCGTGTGGCAGGTGTGCGCTTGTGGCGCACGTTTGGACTGCGACGACCTGGCGCCGCTTTGAACGGAACACCACCAATCTGCGGCCATCTGCGCAAGCTGCGGACAGAAGAGGCCGCCCACACGATGGGCTGACGTGGGTCCCGCCTCCGAGCGGAACCGGTCCGAATCGGAGTTCGGACCCACGGAAGAGCGCCCGCGCATCACCCGGCACAACGCCTCTTCTCCTCTGTGGCCCCTGTGAGCTCCGTGAGAGACTTCGCATCTCACCGCGCGCACCGGGCGCTCGCACACGGCGTCGCGGAGCTGCCCTCCCGGGAGATCGCCTCTCTCGCTGTCCCGCCGGCGGCACGCCCGAAGGCCCCGGCGCGGGCCGCCTCACAATCTGCATGTCCACCCATGGCACCCGCGCCGGTGGCTATGCGGCGCGGACCGGGTTGCGCCGCAGGCGCCCGGAAACGCGCGCGTCAGACGGGTTCGT
>CAYQJG010000060.1:0-22494 GCA_964417715.1 uncultured Lentisphaerales bacterium
TCGCCGGTCCCTTGAGCGCGCCTTCCTCGCCGCCGGACACGCCGCTGCCGATGAAGCGGAGTCCCTTGCTCGCCAGGTACTTGGTGCGGCGGATCGTATCCGGGTAGTGGCTGTTGCCGCCATCGATGAGGATGTCGCCCTTCTCCAGGTACGGGATCAGCGTCTCCATCGTCTCGTCAACGGCCTTGCCGGCCTTGACCATCATCATGATGCGGCGCGGCTTCTTCAGACTGTCGGCCAGTTCCTTGACGCTGTGGCAGCCGATCACGCGCTTGCCCTTGCCGCGGCTGTTGATGAAGGCGTCAACCTTCTCAACCGTGCGGTTGTAGCACGCCACGGTGAAGCCCTTGCTCTCCATGTTCAAAATCAGGTTCTCGCCCATCACGGCCAACCCGACCAATCCGATATCCGCTTTCTTGCTCATCTCGATAGACTCCCACTATTGCTGTAAAAAAAGTCGTTACTACACGCCACTGAACGCTGAGAACCCGCCATCGACGGGCACGACGATGCCGGTCACGAAGCCGGCGGCTTCGTCCGAAACCAGCCAGAGCAGCGCGCCGACCAGGTCGGCCGGCTCGCCATAGCGTCCGAGCGGCGTGTGCCCCAGGATCGTCTGCGCGCGCGGCGTGTGCGACCCATCCGGCTTCGTCAGCAGGTTGCGGTTCTGGTCCGTCAGGAAGAATCCCGGCGCCAGCGCGTTGACGCGGATGTTCGCCTTCGAGAAATGGACGGCCAGCCACTGGGTGAAGTTGCTCACTGCTGCCTTCGCGCCGCTGTAGGCCGGAATCTTGGTCAGCGGCCGGAAGGCGTTCATGGAGGAGACGTTGATGACGACGCCGCGGCGGTTCAGCGCCATCTTGCGCGTGAAGGCCTGCGTCGGCAGGAGCGTGCCCAGGAAGTTCAGGTTGAATACGAACTCGACCCCTTTGGGATCCAGGTCGTAGAAGGTCACGAAATCGCGGTTTTCCTTGAGCAGGTCGTCGGGATTCAGGTATTCCATCGAGGTCGTGCCCTTGGGATGGTTGCCGCCCGCGCCGTTGATCAGGATGTCGACCGGCCCCAGCCGCTTCTCGACGTCGGCGTTGGCCGCGTCCAGGCTGGCCTTGTCCAGCACGTTGCAGCCGACCGCGATGGCCTTGCCGCCGGCCGCCACGATCTCCTTGGCGACGGCCTCGGCTGCCTCGACCTTGAGATCGGCGACCGCGATCGACGCGCCGCACTCGGCGAGCGCCTTGGCCATCGTGCTGCACAGAATGCCGCCGCCGCCGGTAACCACGACTACCTTGCCCTTCAGGTTGACCTTGAATGGAACTGACATGCTTGGACCTTCCTTGGTGTTTACTGAAAACGTCTCTTAGACAAACCGGCTGCGACTGGCCCACAGGCCCAGCGCCGGGTTTGAGATGTAGAAAATCTCCTCGCCGTCCGGCATAACGTTACGCCCTTCGCGCAGGCGCGCCGGGTCGTAGCGCGCACGCATGGCGGCCAGGTCGGCATAGGCGAAGTGAACGCCCTCGATCTCGGCGCGCGTGAGATGCCCCGGGCAGTATGTCACGGTGAAGCGCCCCTCGGACGAACCGTGAATCAGGTGCGCGGCGGCGCTCAGGTTCCGGCCGAGCTCGGGCTGGGCCTTCAGCGCGGCCAGCACGGCCGGCGTGCCGGCGTAGCCGTACTTACGGATCAGCCGATCAATCTCCTTGTCCTCGCCGAACTCCTTGAGCCCCGGTGCCAGCACGACCAGTTCGCCGCCATCGGCGATCGCCATGCGCGTCCGGTAGATGCTCTTGTTGCCCAGCCAGGTGCTGCGGAACTCGTGCGGATCGAGGTAGACGACGACCTTCTTGAGCGGCGCGTCGAGCATCTGGAAATTGACCTGCAGCGACAACGCCGCGGCGCGCTCGAAGCACGCCACGTCGTCGCCGACGTAGAACCCGCGCACATGCAACTGGCCGTCGTCCTCGCCGCGGCTCACGACGGTCTGCGCATAGATGATCGGCAGATGCCGGGCAAAGTGGTCGGAGGCGTAGTTCAGCACGCGGCGCACCGGCGTGTCGGCGCGCCCCATGATCCGCTCCATGCCGTAGGCCGCGCCGAGGAAGTGGCTCTTGTTGATCCCCTCGGGGCCGCCCGTGCCGACAAAGACGTTCTTGTTGTAGTTGGCCATGCCGATGACTTCGTGCGGCACGACCTGTCCGAGCGAGAGGATCAGGTCGAAGCCGCCCTCCACCAGCAGGCGGTTGACCTGCGCCGGCCAGGCGTAGTCGACCACGCCGCCGGACACCTGCCGCACGTAGTCGGCCGGCACCTCGCCGAGTGTCACAACGGCATTACGCCAGTCGTGCTCGCGGAAGAGCCGGTGCGGCAGGTCGCCAAACATCGCCGTGAGCTGCTCGGCGCCCATCGGCACGTGCGTCCCGAGCGCCGGCATGATGTCGGTCACGCGGTCGCCATAGTACTCGCAGGCGTACCGGGTCAGCGCGCCGGCCTGGGAATGGAAGCGGGTGAAGTCGGGCGGCAGGATCAGCACCTTGCGCTTCGGCCCGAGACGATCCAGCGCCTGAAAGAGACTGGCGCGCAGGGCGGTCTGGTCGATCCGGTCAGTCGCTCCGCCGCGTTCGAAAAAGAGCATGGTCACAACTCCCCGGCGGAACGAACATTCGCCCGCCAAGTGGAACTTTATAGCACAAACATCCGCACGCCGCAAACGTGCGAACCCGAATCGGATTGCACACCGGACGAAACACGTTATGCTGGGTCCCGGTTGGCGGAAAGGACCCCGCCGAAGCGGACGTGCAGTGTCCGGACGAAGCACATGGGATCTACGTATATGAATCTTGCCAAGCCTTCCCTGCGCGTACGACTGATCCTGCTGTGGGGCGTGCTGCGGCGGCTCTTCTGGCACGTGTGCCGGCCAGGAGCCATGCGCGCCAGCCTGGCGCGCCGACTGGGCGAGTGCCGGCGCTGCGGCGCCTGCTGTCAGTTGTTCCGGCGCTGTCCCCACCTCGAGGCGGACAAGGGGCTATCGGCGTGCCGGCTCTACGGCCGCTACCGCCCGCCGAACTGCCGCCAGTTCCCAATCGACCCGCGTGATCTGGCCGACCGCGACCTGATCGCGCCGGATGAACCGTGCGGTTACTCGTGGACACCCAAGGCATAGACATGCACGACAGACCAATGGCCCGGAAGACGCGATGGCAGGTGTTCCTCTGTCTGGCGCTCGTGTGGTCGCTCGTGGGCGGATGCGCGCCCATGAAGCCTGCATCTGTCGGCGCGCGACCGGCCAGTTGGGCCACCCCGGTGGTCGCAGCTGCGGGACTGCCGAATCTCCATCGCGTCAACGCGACCCTCTACCGCTCGGCACAGCCGACCCGGGAGGGGTTTGTACTCCTGGGCGCGCATCCGGGCCTGACGGGCACGGACCAGCCGATCCGGACGGTGCTTTCGCTGCGCGCCTTCAACGACGACACGCCTCTGGTTCCTGCGACGACCGGGCTGCGGCTGGAGCAGATTCGGTTCAAGACGTGGCACCCGGAGGATGAGGATGTCGTCACGTTCCTGCGCATCGTGACCACCCCTGCGCTGCAACCTGTGCTGGTGCACTGTCAGCACGGCGCGGACCGCACAGGGACCATGGTGGCCATCTACCGGGTCGCTGTCGAGGGCTGGTCGAAGGAACAGGCCATGGACGAGATGGTCAACGGGGGGTTCGGCTACCACCCCATCTGGCGGAACCTGCCCCGCTACATTGAGGGGCTGGACATCGCCGCCATCAAGGCCGAGGCGGCGAAGCAGGGCGACTGGCGGTAGCGCGCGACGCGCGCACGGCCTGCATGGTATCGGCCAGACGCACCGCCTCGCTTTCACTGCCGGCGTGCAACTCCAACACCACCCGGCTTTCCGTCGGAAGGTGCTGCAGCCACCCGGAAGCCGATCCAGGCGGCGTCCACCCCATGTGCATCTGTGCGCAGGTTCCCGCGAAGTATGCGTAGGCGTCGCGGATGTACGCCTCGCCCCGCGTCGGCGGCTTGACGAGATTCAGCAGTCGCAACCCCGGCAACGCGCGGAACCGCTCCCACTGGTGCCGCGCGTCCGCACAGCAGTGCATCCCCAACCCGCCGTAACGCGCCGACAGCGCCGCCAGTTCAGGCCCGAAAAACGTGTCGAACATCTCGCCGTTCACAACCCCGACCTCATCCTCGGAGAGCGTCACCCCGCGCGGCATGTAGTAATCGGGATAGTGGGCCACATACTCGACCCCGTAACGGCGAAACCATTCATCCAGAAACGTCGTCAGCAACTGCGCAACCTTGCCGGCCAGTTCCTTCACCGCCTCGGGTGTTTCGACCAGGCCGATGTAGAAGGACGCCTTCTCCCAGATCAGCGCCGCAATGTCCATCGGGCTCTGGATATCCACCATGCAGAGGGCCGCGTCCGGCCCGCCTCGGCGCCGCAGTTCGTCGGCCATGTCGAATAGGTAGGCCAAACTCGACGTGCTCAGTTCGGGAACCTTCAGTGCGGCCACCTCGCCCGCTGACCGGATCAGCGGCAACGCGAACGGCATGTTGTCTGTCGGCCGATGCACCTGGCAACCGAAAGCCTCGGCGAAGATCTCGGTCCCCGTGACCATGCTCAGGTAGGGCACGGCATCATCGTGCACGACGGCCGCGCGCTCCAGGCCACGTTGATAGGCCCGCCACTTGTACTCGATTCGCTCGGCTGCCTTCTCCGGCCACGGCTGCGGCGCGGTCGGCACAGAATCATGATCGTGATAGCGCACGACAAACAGGAATCCCGGGGGCGCATCGGGCCGCATAAATGCACGCCAGGCCTGCTTCCGGGCTTCCATCCCGGTCGCGTCGATCCGTTTTGCCGTCATACCGCCTCCGTCCACTCATGTCATTTCTGACTGCCACCGCAAACCCGGATTAGATAGTATCAGTTTTGTTTCTGCTGAATGAATGGCACGTCTCCTCATTTGCATGTCATAATTAATCGTCATGGATTACTTCGACGACATCCGGTTCATCGGCGGTGCCGTGATGCCCGGCTGCCAGGCCGTGATCAACCAGCGCTTCGAAGGTGTCTACTCCATCGAGTTCATGCTGGCCGGCCGTTTGGCCTACGGCCTGGACGGCGCGGAGCCGGTCATCCACGAACACCCCATCGCGTTCTGGCATCACCCGCGGCACTGCTACCAGTACGGCGCCGTGGACGGCCGGGGGTGGGACCATCACTGGGTCCAGATCAGCGGGCCCCGCGCCCGCCGCCTCATCGAGCACGCGCTCATGCCGCTTGCGCGCGACTGTTTCATCGCCGTCCCCGCGCCGCAGGTTCTGGCGCATGAATTCCGCGAACTCGTGGACATCCTCGACATGCACGACCCGCGCCGCCACCCCGCCGCCGTTGCGCGCCTGGAGCACATCGCAGCGCTGATCACGGAGTGGGGCCGGTGGCCGCAGGATGCCATCCACCGGCACCCGGGGATCGAAGCGCTCGCCAGCGACATGCGCCGCCGCCCTGAAACCGACCGGAACAGCGCCGATGACGCCCGGCGGCTGAACCTGTCTGAAAGCCATTTCCGCCGTCTCTTCCGCCGCCAGATCGGCCAGGCGCCAACGGAGTTTCTGCTGTCGTGCCGCATGCAGCAGGCCGCACACCACCTGCAGGCTCCGGCGGCCCGGGTCAAGACCGTGGCCGCCGGCCTCGGTTACGACGATGCCGCGCAGTTCTCGAAGCTGTTCAAGAAGAAGATCGGCGTCGCGCCGTCTCACTACCGCCGTTCAATGCTCACGGCGTAGTTGCGGGCCAACCCGGGATCTGCTGACGCCAGCCCAGCGCGCACAGGCTCTCGGCGCTCAGCAGGCGTTCGAGTTGGTCAGACGTCAGGAAACCGCGGGCCAGTGCGGCTTCGCGCACGCTTTGGCCCGTCTCCTTCATCTGCTGTGCCAGTTCGACTGCCCGCGCATGGCCGATCACGGGGATCAGCGCGGCGGCGATTTCGCGCGACCGTTCCATCAGCTCGCGGCAGTGCGCGGCATGGGCGGTGACACCTGCCACACACCGTTCGGCCAACAGCGCGTCGGCGCGCGCCAGCACCTGCAGGCTGTCCAAGAGCGCATCAGCCAGCAGTGGCAGAAAGGCATTCAGCTCGAGTTCGCCGCTTGCCGCCACCCAGCCGATTTCCATGTCGTGCGCCATGACACGACACGCGACCTGCATGGCGAGTTCGGCCATCACGGGGTTGACCTTGCCGGGCATGATGCTGCTGCCCGCCTGCACCGCCGGCAGTTCGATCTCGCCCAGGCCGCCGTCGGGCCCGCTCGAGAGCAGCCGGAGGTCGCGGCTCATCTTGGTCAGGTTGGCCGCGTGTGCCTTGAGGATGCCCGACACTTCGACGAAGGCATCGGCGTTCTGCGTGCCGTCGATCAGGTTGTCGGCGCGCGCCAGGTTGAGTCCGGTCACCTCGCGGAGTTTCTCGGTGACGAGAAAGATGTACGTGCGCGGCGCCGCCAGGCCGGTACCCACGGCGGTGCCGCCCAGGTTCACCTCGCGCAGCCGCTCGACGCACTTCTCAACGCGCCAGCGATCACGCGCCAGCGCCGAGGCCCAGGCGCCGAACGACCGTCCCAGTGTCGTCGGCACGGCATCGCGCAACTGGGTGCGCCCCAGTTTGGCCACACCCGCAAACTCACGCTCCTTGGCCTGGCAGGACTCGAGCAGCCGCACGATTGCAGCCTCCAGAACGCGAATCTCACGGATCGCGGCAACCCGCAGCGCCGTCGGATAGACATCGTTGGTGGACTGATGACGGTTGACGTGCGCCAGCGGATCGACCGGCTGGCCGCAGAGTTGGCTGGCCCGGGCTGCGATGACCTCGTTCCACCCCATGTTGGTGCTGGTGCCGGCGCCGCCCTGCAGCGCGTCGACCGGAAACTGGTCCGCGTGGTCACCGGCCGCGACTTCGCGGCAGGCTGCGGCGATGCCCTCGGCCAGTGCGGGCGGCAGGAACCCCAGTTCGGCGTTGGCGCGGCAACAGGCCAGCTTGACCTCGGCGCCGGCACGAATCAGCGCGGCATTCGCCGGGCGCCCCGAAACCGGAAAGTTGGCGACCGCGCGCGCGGTGTGCGCCCCCCACAGGACGCCATCGGGAATCCCGACCTCGCCCAACAGATCATGGTCCGTTCTGCCCATGCCCAAGACTATACGGCAAATACGCCGGCTCGGCGAGCCCCCGACCCCAGGCCCTATTCTGCGAGAGTTGGATGCGACACCTGCTGGTAGCGGCATCGCAAAGCACCGGATTGCCTGTGCGAACCTGACTACTTCACACCCTGAACCCGACGTGCTAGACTGTTCGGAGTGCGTGGCGAACTGTTGTTCGTTTGGCATCGGATTACGACACCGCAATGATGAGCAGTCCCGTCGCCTGCGGGAGAACCCGTCCTCCATGAACCTCACGTTACACCCCGCGCGCCGGCTATCCGGCACGGTCGACGTGCCGGGCGACAAATCGCTTTCGCATCGCGCCGCGCTGTTTGCCGCGCTGGCCGACGGCGAGAGCGTCATCGGCAACTTCCTCGTCTCCGGCGTGACCCGCGCCATGCTCGACGCACTGACCGCGCTGGGCGTGGCGTGGCGGCTCGACGGCACGCGCCTGACGGTGACCGGTCACGGGCTGCGCGGCTGGTCGACACCTGCCACGGCGGTTGACTGCCGCAACTCCGCCACCACCTTCCGGTTGCTCGCGGGCGCAATCGCCGCTTCCGGCGTAGGCGCCACGCTGGACGGATCGGCCGGCCTGCGGCGGCGACCGATGGTCCGTATCGTCGAACCGTTGCGCAGCATGGGTGTGGAGATCACATCCGGCGACGGCACCTATGCGCCGCTGACGCTCGCCGCGCGGGCGCAGTCGCACGCCCTTCGAGCGGCCTCCTTCACGCTGCCTGTGGCCAGCGCCCAGGTGAAGTCCTGCCTGATCCTTGCGGCACTGGCGGCGGACGCGCCGGTAACCATCAACGAGCCCGGCCCCTCGCGCGATCACACGGAACGCATGCTGGCCGCCATGGGAGCGCATCTGGACGTCGCGGCGGACCGCCACGCGGTCACTGTCCATCCGCTGGACACCCCCCTGAATCCATTGCGCATCGAACTGCCTGGGGATTTCTCGGCGGCGGCCTTCCTGATCGTCGCGGCGTTGATCGTGCCGGACGCGGAGGTGGTCATCCGCCATGTGGGCCTTAACGCGACCCGCACGGGGTTGCTGGACGCGCTGCGGGCCATGGGCGGCAGCATCACGGTCGAGCGCGCGCACATCGTGTCGGGCGAACTGGCCGGCGACCTGCGCGTGCGTGGCTCGGCGCTCCACGGGACGGCCGTGGCGGGGGATCTGGTCGTGCGCATGATCGACGAATTTCCGGCTTTCGCCGTGGCGGCGGCGTTTGCGCAGGGCGAGACCACGGTGCGCGATGCGACGGAGTTGCGTCACAAGGAATCCGACCGCATCGCGCAGCAGTGCGCCGAGCTCCGCAAACTGGGGGTGGACGTCACCGAAGCCGACGACGGGTTCAGCCTGCAAGGCGGACGCGTGCGGGGCGGCACGGTGGTATCGCACGGCGACCACCGGACAGCCATGTCGCTGGCCGTCGCGGGATTGGCGGCCGACGGACCGGTCACGGTGCAGGGAGCCGAGATTGCGGACGAATCGTTCCCGGGCTTTGCCGCCGCACTGCGGGCCATCGGCGCGGTTGTGGTACAGGAGCCGTTGACAAACGATAACGCTCCCCCCTAAACTGCTGCTGTACGGTGGATCGCATCAAACCCGCACGCAAGGACACGCCTGATGGCACATCTTGTCTTCACCGACGGCCCGCGTCAGGGCCAGCGCTTCGAGTTGAAGGGCGACACCACCCGTATCGGCAGGCGGGCCGGCAATGACTGGGTTCTTGATGCGCCGTCCATTTCGGGTACGCATTGTGAGATCGTGCGCGTGGACTCCACGTTCGTGCTTCGTGACCTGGGCTCCACCAACGGCACGCGTCTCAACGGCGAGCGAATCCAGGAAGGCCGGCTCAGCCGCAACGACATCATCATGATCGGCGACGAGGCCCTCATGATCGACGGCGACGACGTGCCGGCATCAGCTGAAGCCGCCACGGCCGAGGCATCGGCCATGGAGCCCATTCCGCGCACAACGGTCACGATCAGGCCGCAGGTGTCGGGGAACGTCAAGATCACCCCGCCCCCCGCCTTCGGCCATCGCCGCGATATCCGCAAGCTCTGGATCGCGGTCATCACGCTGGTCGGCCTGGCCATCCTGATCGCCGCGGTCGTCTTCGTGCTCTCCGAGATGTCCGGCAGTTGATGCCGGCCGTCGACGCCACGCCGCGCCGTCGGATCGCGTACTACAGCATCCAGGCTTGGAACACCTCGCGCGCCAGCGGCTCAACCGGGCGTTCCTCGCTGCCTCCCGGACGGACCACACGCACCACCGTGGCGACGGGCTCCTGATGACGGTCGCCATACGCGACGCAAATGCCCGCCGCACGCTGAATGTCCTCCTCTCCCGCGCCGCCCGGCAGCAGCAGTGTCGGCCCCGGCACATTCACCGTGCACAGCACGACATCGGCCGGGCCGGCTGCGGTCCGCAGCGTCTCGTTGTCCGCGCGGCTGCGCCCGGCGATGCATTTGGCGCCGCCCGGCAGCCGGAAGTGCCGTCCGGCGCGCAGCAGATGGACCAGGCGGAGGTTCCCCAACCCTTCGTGGGAACGCAGGTCGGCCAGGCGCCGGCAGAACCCCTCCTCGGTCAGCAGACAGCCGCCGGCCGGCGACGGGTACTCGGTCACGCCATACTTCGCCGCCAGCTCGATCTGCGGCTTGCGCGACCGGCCGCTCAGGCCGAGAAGCCGCGACCGGTCGATCAGCCCCTCAAGCTCGGGACGCGTCGGCTCCATCAACTGCGCCGAAAGCGGCCGCACCAGCCGATCAGACCATCCCGAACCGGTGGCCACAATACCGAGCGCGTGCCGGTTCTGAGACATCGGCCGCTGGCCCAGCACTTCGCCGCTGGCCACAAAATCAAATCCCATCTGAGCGGCCAGTTCGCCGGCCCGGCGGATCATCCCCAGGTGACAGTCGATGCACGGGTTCAGGCAGCCGCCGAACCCGTGTGGCGGTTTCTCGACCAGGGAGAGGATCTCAGTGGTGAAGTCGAGCACATGCAGCGGCACACCCAACTGGCGGGCCGATAGCTGGGCCGCGGCGGGACTGAAGAACGGACTGCTGAAGACAACCCCCTCGACGTGGAGCCCCTGCTCGCGCAGCACACAGACCGCCAGCGTGCTGTCCAGACCCCCCGACATCAGGCTCAATCCGCGCCCAACCCGTCCCGCCTCTGCCGCTGCTGTCACGTCTTGCATACGGCGCATGTAACCACAACGCCTCCGGCGGCGCAAGGCGCATGCGCCACGCCGAAGCGGGAGGCAGACGCCTTGACCAGCGCGGCGGCGCGCCTTACGATGTGCCCGGTCGGTGGAGATACAGGAAAGACCCCATGCCTACCTACGAATACGAAGCCGTCGATCCGGCCCGCAGCTGCCCGCAATGCGCGGCGGGTTTTGAGGTCGTGCAGTCATTCCGCGACGCGCCGCTAACCGTCTGCACGGCCTGCAGCGCCCCGGTGCGCAAGCGCATCTCCGCGCCGGCCATCGGTCGCTCGAAGTCCACGCTCGATCAGCGTGCCAAGGCCGTGGGGTTTCAGAAGCTGAAGAGGGTCGGCAAGGGCGAGTACGAGAAGATGTACTGAGCCTCACCGTGCGGGCAGATCGTCCATCCTGAATGACGCCAGGTCGGCCACGAGCAGATCGGCCACCGACACATCCTGCTGCGGCGCATGAGGCAGCATGAGCGCCACGCAGACCATGCCGGCGGCCTTGGCCGCGCGCACGCCGGCGGCCGAGTCCTCGAAGACCAGGCACTGGTCCGCAGGCACGCCCAGACGCTCGGCGGCCAACTGGTAGCATCCCGGATCGGGCTTGCCGCGGGGGTAGTCCTCCGAACCCAGGTAGAAGCGCACCAGCGCGTCCACGCCGGTCAGTTTCAGCCCTTCGCCCACGTCGACCCGCGGCGAACCGGAGACAACGGCGATCGGGTATGTCGGCGCCAGCCGCTTCAGCAGCGCCACGGACCCGGGAATCGAGATGTCGCGTTCGGCCCGTTGCCGCACATAGTAGGGCCGCAGTTCGGCCCCCATCTCGGCCATGCTGCGCTGCGCCAGCGACGGGAAGCGCGTCGTGAGCGTGCGGTAGATGTCCGACCAGGCGCGCCCCAGCACGATCTGCAGCACGTCCGCGGCCGGGCAGACGCAGCCGCGGTCGTCAAGGTAGGCGCTCAGGGCCTGCGCCCAGAGATTCTCGGTGTCGACCAGCGTGCCGTCCAGATCAAACAGGACTGCAGCGATCTTCACGGCGCCTCCGGCGCAGGCGCGGGAGCCGGTGCGGCGGGGTGCTTGAGCGCGCAGCACTTCTTGTATTTCTGGCCGCTGCCGCACGAACAGGGGTCGTTGCGACCGACCTTGGGCTGGTCGCGCCGCACCGGATCGGGCCCGATGATCTTGCCGTCCATGAACGTCCAGACGCCGTCGATCTTGGCAAACTGCGCCCGTTCGTGGTGGTTGAAGACGCTGTCCTTGATCTTGTAGTGCGCCATGAATTCGACGATGCCGTTCTCATCGTCTGCGGCGCCCCCCTCGGTCGACAGGACATCGAGTCCGATCCACTCCGCCGCGTCGGCCCACTTGCGGCTGCTCTCGGCATCGAACTCCTTGCGCACGCGCGGCCCTGACGTCTTGTACAGGTAATCGATCGCGCTCAGGGCGTAGGCGGTGTAGCGCGACCGCATCAGGGCGGTGGCCGTATCCGGGCGGGCACGCCCCAGCAGAAACGGCTCACAGCACTCCTGGTAATCGAGGCCACTGGCACAGGGGCAGTCATTGCTCATCGGGAAAGCGCCTCCTCATCCGCGGCGCAGGCAGCCGGAAACACGAACGAACGGCGGCCACGGAAGACCGCTAATGTAGCGTAACCCGCACCCTTCCGCAAGCAGGGCGACACGGCCGGAACAGGTCCGGTCGCGCACACGCCAGCGACGGCCGCACAGGTGGTCCGTCGCGTCCATTCTCACACTCCATGGAGTGTGAGAATGGCGGTGCGGGGTTCTCGACACCACCCTGCCGGCACGCTATGATCCCGCGCTGAAAACACGACCAACCCGCATGATCGCCAAAACTCAGGGAATCGCGCTCCGCATCCGGCCCTGGTCGCGCACATCGCATGTGGTGACCTGGCTGACGCCGGACCATGGCCGCGTGGTCACCTCGGTCAAGGGTGCCTGTCGGCCCAAGAGCGCGTTCCTGGGCCAGTACGACGTGGCCTACACCTGCGAGCTGCTCTTCTACCGCCGCGACCACGACGGCCTGCATGCCATCCGCGAATGCACGCCGATTGCACTGCGCGAGCCGCTGCGGGACAACTGGCGGGCAGCCGCCACGGCGTCGTACCTGTGCGACCTGGCCGCCCGCGCCGCCTGGCCGCAGGAGGACGCAGGGGAGCACTACCAGCTCCTGACGTCCGCGCTGGACCAGCTCTGCTCGTCGGCTCCTCACCCCGGCCAGGTTTTCGCCCACGAGATCGCCCTGCTGGGGCATCTCGGCCTGATGCCGGATCTGACCCGCTGCCCCACCTGCCACACACCATCGACCCTCTGGTTGCGCTTCTCCGTGTCGGCCGGCCGCCTGCTCTGCGCACACGTCCGGCCGGAAGCCGCATCCGACCAAGCCGTCACCTTGCACCGCGACGTGCTCGATACCCTGGCCCTCTGGACGGCGCCCGCCGGCGCCCAGCCTGACCGCGCGTGGCACACCGCAAAACTTCCCCCGCATCTTGCGCTTGGAATACGCCGGTTTCTTGGTATGTTTATGCGGTACCACTTGGATATCACCCCGTCGTCGCGGCGGGTGCTCTTCGAATTGCTGGAGGCCGAACCGAACCGGTGGACGGAGGCCCCAAAAGGAAAACCATGAAAGCATGTCACGGATTCGGAATCGGGCTGGCGGCACTCGTGCTGGCAACGGCCGGCTGCAGCAAGGACGGCGCGGCGGCGGGCAAACCCAGCCCCCGCAAAGTCGTGGTCAGCGTCGATGGACAGAAACTCCTTTGGCGGGACATGGAGAAACGCGCCGAGGGATTTCTGCAGGACGAGATCAACATGAAGTCCCTGGCCGTGTCGGAAGGCAACCGCGAGGCGGCGCTCGACTACTTCCGCCGGCGGGCAGTCAAGGTGTTCGTTTTCAAGACGCTCTTTCTGGCCGAGGCCAAGCGGCTTAACATCCGCGTGACGGACGAGGACCGCAAAAAGGGTCTCGAGAAGCTGGACCAGGTGCTCAAGCCGCGCAACAAGACGGCCGATGAGTTCTTCAAGCAGTCGCCGCTGGGCGAAAAGCTGATGCGGGCCGAATTCGCAGACGGGCTGCTCATCGACAAACTGCTGGAACAGGCCATCCAGTCCAAACTCGTGGTCGAAGACAAGGATATGGACCAAGTGGCGCGGGAAGTCTCGCAGGCGCGGACCGAATGCCGGAAGAAGATCGACGCGATCCACAAGGAACTTACGGCAGGAGCCGATTTTGCCGCGCTGGCACGCAAGTCGTCTGAGTGCCCGTCGGCCAAGGATGGCGGTGACCTGGGCGAATTCGAACGCGGCAAGATGGTGAAGGAATTCGACGCGGCCGCGTTCGCGCAGAAGGTCGGCGCGATCGGCGATGTGATCGACACGCGTTTCGGCTTCCACATCATCAAGGTGTCGGCCCACACCAAGGCCAAGGCAGCCACGGCCACCACCCCGGCCGTGCCTGAGACCGTGCGCGCGTCGCACATCCTGATCAAAACCCCGTCCATGTCGGGCCGCGAGATCCAGAACGAGGTCATGCGGCGCAAGTACGCCAAGGGCGTCGAGGACTACTACAAGACGCTGCGCGAGAAGGTCAAGGTCGAGTGCATGTTCACAGACCTGGTTCTGTAGGTTCGGAGTCGATGCCCGGCGCGGGGTTCGCAGTTCAGTCCCGCCGGGCCCGTTGGATCGTGCAGGGAGAACCGCAGATTGCCGAATGTCGATTTTCGAATGTCGAAGGGGCCGTCGGCGTTGGCAGGAGACACTTCGGTGTTCTGCGGTTCGACATTCGTCAACCTGCGGTTTGGCGGGCACTGCGCCTCTCACCAGAACCCTGAAGCCCTGAACCCTTCTCCCAGACCAGTCCCGCCGCTGGCCTTGTCCGGCTGCGTTTGCCTACTGCTTCGCAAGCCCCGACTTCACCGACACGCCCTGAATCTGGCCGAGTTTGCCGGTCAGTCCGCCAATCTCGTCGGTCGTGGCGTCCACGACCAGCGTGATGACGGAGACGCCGCGGTCACGACAGGGCAACCCCACGCGCGCCAGGATCAGGTCGCCGTGTTCGGAGAGGACGCGGTTGACGTCGGGACTGGTCGTTTCCCGGTGTTCGATCAGGATCCCGACGAAACCGATGCGCTTGGCCATGTCGATGGACCTCGCTGGAATCAGGCGCGGCTCAGTTCCGCACTGCGGCGCGCCGCCGCGCGGATGGTGCGCCCGAGGATGGTGCGAATCGCGGACTTGTCCAGGACGGCCAGACCCGCCGCCGTGGTGCCCTTGGGAGAGGCAACCGCCTGGATGAAATCCTGCGGCGCACGTCCCGTTTCCAGCAGGTAGCGGGCCGCGCCCAGCATGGTCTGCTCGGCCAGCAACCGGGCCGCCTCGGCCGGCAGACCGGCACCCGCAGCGGCGTCGGCCATGGCCTGCATGACGTAGGCGAAGAAGGCGGGTCCCGAGCCGCTAAGGGCGGTGACGGCGTCAAAATGGCATTCAGCCAGTTCGATCGCACGGCCGGCGCACCCAAGGATGCGCTGCACCGTCCGGCGGTCGGCAGCCCGGGCGGCCGCACCCAGACAGAACGCGCTCATCCCCTCGCCCACCATCACCGCCAGGTTGGGCATCACGCGCACAAGACGCACGCGGGCGCCCAGTTGCGGCTGCAAGCCGGCCAGGGTCTTGCCGGCGGCAATGGAGACGACCAGGTGCCGGGACGTCCAGTGCGGCGCCAACGGCGCCAGCATCGCGTCCAGGTCCTGCGGCTTCACGGACAATACGATCGTATCGCACGCCGCCAGCGTCTCGGACGCCGATGCCGTGACCCGCACCTTGTAGCGTTTGCGCATCTCGGCGCGCCGCTCAGCCAGCTTCTCGCACGCCACGATCTCGCCGGGGCGCGCCAGCCTGGCGTCGAGCACCCCCGCCAGAATCGCCTCGGCCATCTTGCCGGAACCCAGAAACCCGATCTTCATCGCCCCTCCGACTCAATACCCGCGGTTGGCCATCAACGCCTGCAGCTGCACCTGGAACTCGCGCACATCCTCAGCGCTGGGACGGAAACTGGGCGGCGCTCCCTCAAGACCCAGCCGACCCATGCGATCCAGTACCCAGCGCACACTGGTGCCGTCCGAGAAGACCACGCTGCCGCTAACCATGGCCCCCGCCGGCACGATCTTGTCGAGCGACACCTTGACCTTCGACGGTACGCCGGCGGGCTGGTCGTCGAGCGGCAGCGCCTCGACATCCTCGTCGGGCAGGCCGGCGTCATCCTCGTCCGCGACAGGCGCGGGCGGGGCCGGTTTGCGCGGCTCGGGCTTGTCCTTCACCTGGGCGCCCAGATCGAGCACCAGCAGACGCGCGTCCATGAAGGTCAGCGTAATATCGAATTCAGACTTCAGCCGCTTCTGAACCTCGGAAAGGGTTGCTCCGTCGGCCACCCACTTGCGAACGGCCTGGCGCTGGGTTTCATTAAGCTCCATCTTCAGATCCTCCTGTACGCACGCATCATCCAACACACGCCGCCGGGTGTCAAACTCAACCACACATTCGCCACCGCCGGGTTCAGCGGGAAGCGGCTTCGGCGCTCGTCTCGAGGAAGGACGCCACCCGGCCTGGCTCCCACTGTTCGGCCACGAGCCCCTTGTAGTGCTGGCACCGCGCGCGAATCGCGGACGAATGAACCAGCCTGGTCAGGCAGGCGGCAACCTTGCGCGCAGTGAACTGCCGGGGATACAGGTAGTCGCCCACGCCCATGCGCCTGACGCGCGCGCCATTGTCCGGCTGGTCGTGCCCCATGGGCATCACCAACTGGGGTACCCCCGCCGCCAACACCTGCGCCAGGGTGCCGATGCCGCCATGGTGCACGACGGCGGCGCACCTCGGAAACACCTGACTGAAGGGGATGTACGTGAAGTGCCTGGCGTGTGCAGGCAAGGCAGCAGGCAGCTGCTCGGCATAGGGCGTAACGCAGAGGGCACGCAGCCCCAGCACGCGCGCAGCCTCGAGCCCGGCGGCGAAAAATGGACCTGCCTGCGAATTGGCCGAACCCGGCGTGAGCAGCACCGGCGGCGTTCCTGCGTCCAACCAGGCTTCCAGTTCGGGTGATGGCTCATGGTGGTCGCCCTCGTCGTAGAGCGGGAAGCGCGAGGTGACTGAATTCGCGGGCCAATCGCGCTGTCTGGCCGCAAACCAGTCTGGAAAGAGCGCCAGGACCGTGCCGTGTGCAAACAGATAGCGGCTCATGATGCCCCGCGCCGGCACCACCAGACCATATTCCGCGCGAATGGCGTTGATCGGCGCAGCGAGTGCGCGATCGATGCTCCGGTCCATGACTCCCAACAGCACGCGGCGCAGGAGAACGGGCATCCGCAGGAACCACTCCAGCCCCGCCATGGGCATGGAAGGCCCCTCCGCACTCATGAACACGGACGGCTGGAGTTGTACGCTCACCAGAGGCGTTCGGGTCAGTTCAGCCGCAATCTGCCCGGCAAAGGCCAGCCCACCCGCCACGATCAGCGTCCGACCGGGCTCAATCTCCTTGAGCAGCAGGGGCAGGCTCTGCCGGATGGCCAACGGGATGAAAGAGAAGACCAGCTGGCTGCCCTTCCGCGGATGCCACAGGTCCGGGCTCTCCGTGATGGAGTTGAACTCGGCCACGGTCCCAATCGAGACGACGTCCAGTCCGGCCTTGGCCGCGGTCTCCCTGAACTGTGCGTGCACAACCGCCACCACGTCGTGCCCACGCTCGCGCATGAGCTTGCCAAGCCACAGCAAGGGATGGACATCCCCGCTGCTTCCAAACGGTAGCAGGACGATCTTCACGTGGCTTCCGGCAGGCGGGCCTTCTGTCCCTCATCATCAACTCTGACAAACGTGATGGCCGTCGAGAAGATCGGCTCCTCGCCGCTCGCATGCAACTCGCGGCGGAAGACGTCAACCTGATAGCTCACCGACGAGTGGCCGACATGGGCGCGGCAACTCTCGAATCGCAGGATCGAACCATCCCCGGCGGGTTTGCGGAACTCGACCCGATCCATGGCGATCGTCACCAGATGGCAGCCCGGGTAGTCGATGCTGGCCGCCATCCAGGCCGCCTCGTCCACCCATTTCAGCAGGTTGCCGCCGAAGAGGAAGCCGTAGTGGTTCAAATGCTCAGGCATCACCAGTTTGAAGGTGGTCATCGGATTTCCTCTGCTGAACGCCCGTCAGTCTACCCGACCCGGACGGCAAGCACAAGTTCCGGCGCCCGCAGCCAGCCGTTTCAGCGATGACGGTCCACGTCTGGGAGGCCGACAGGGCGCGTCGTCCGCCCTGACCCGCCGTCTGCTGGACCTAGTCCACCGGCGGATCGCCTACCTGGACTTCACACACCACTGGCAACCCGTGGAAGAGGCGCACTATAGCCACGCGGTCATCGATCTGTTGCACGAGGTTGAGAGGCATGGGAGGCGATCATAGTCGCCCATGCTCAGGATGACCAGAGCATCGCGGCTCCGTTTTGTGACGCGTTGCGGACCGTACAAGGCGGCCACTTCGGCGACCTGGCTGAACGTGTTCCTGGCCTCCTGCAGCGGCCACTTGCGACTCTCCTTCCTATCAAGGAACTGCGGGAGCCGCAGGCGCTTCGGCCGGCGCGCTGGAACTGGACGGCAGGCTGTCCGGCATCGCCGGCATCGTGGGGGCCGCAACCGGCTTGGCGCTGTCCATCACCGATCCCTCGCCCTTCCCCGTCAGGATCGACAGGGCAATCGTCACCGCCAGAAAAACCGATCCCAGGATGACCGTGGCCTTGGTGAGCACATTTCCGACCTGCGCGCCAAAGATCGCCTCGCCCATGCCGCCGCCAAAACTCAGACCGGTGCCGCTGTCCTTGCCGCGCTGCAGCAGGACCACGCCGATCAGCAGCAGGCAGGTGATTACCTCGATGATGTACAACAGAGCAACGACAATATGCATGCTTCTCTCCGGGAAACGGGGAACTTAGAAACCGGCCTTGATGATGGCCGCAAAGGAGTCGGCCTTCAAGGCCGCCCCACCGATCAGGCCGCCGTCGATGTCCGGCTGCCCCAGCAACTCCTTGGCGTTGTCGGCCTTCATGCTGCCGCCGTACTGGATCCGGACGGCGGCGGCCGTGGCGGTGTCGGCCAACTGCGCCAGGACCTTGCGGATCAACGCGTGGACTTCCTGCGCCTGCGCCGAGGAAGCCGTCTTGCCGGTGCCAATCGCCCACACGGGCTCATAGGCGACCACCACCTTCTTCAGGTCGGCGCCCAGACCAGCCAGGCTGCCGAGAACCTGTGCGGTGACCACCTGTGCCATGCGATTCGTCTCGCGCTCCTGCAGGGTCTCGCCCACGCAGATGATCGGCGTCAGCCCCGCCGCCAGGGCAGCCTTGGCCTTGCGATTGACCGTTTCGTCCGTCTCGCCAAAATAGGTGCGCCGTTCGCTGTGGCCGAGGATCACATGGGTCACGCAGAGATCCTTCAGCATCGCCGCCGAAACCTCGCCCGTGAATGCACCTGACGCCTCCCAATGCATGTTCTGGGCGCCCAGGGCAATCTTCGAGCCCGCCAGCGCGTCAGCCGCCGCCTTGAGCGCGGTGAAAGGCGGACAGACAACGACCTCGACCGGCCAAGGCCCGTTGCCGAGTTCCTTGCGAATGCCCGCAACCAGCGCAGCAGCCTGCGTGGCGGTCATGTTCATCTTCCAGTTGCCGGCGATAATCTTCGTGCGCATGGTTCAGAGCTCCTCTGGGGAAAGGGGTACTAACTATAGCGGCTAGCGGGCCTGCGCTGCAAGCAGGAACCGGTCCGGACTGGGCGCGCATGTAGTTCAACCGATGGCAACACAATCACAATCGTGGACTACAGACACCGTACTTATGTGTGTGCTATTAAACGCTAATTGTAGATTGTCGAAAGGAAACCGGCCATGCTTGCCGCACGCACAACCAATCTCGCACTGCTCGCACTCGTGTTGCTGACGGGAACCCGCGCCCCGGCCCAGAATCTCACTATGAGCGGAGCCAGCGACCCGCTGCCCATCACGGATCCGCCGCTGATCCTCACCGCCCAGCCCGCCGGCGGGGTCGTGTCGATCGGCCAGGCCACCAGCCTCGTCGTAACCGTCACGGGCACCCTCCCCGCCTTTCAGTGGTTCAAGGACGGCGCCCGCCTCACCGGCCAGACCAACCGCGCCCTCACCTTCGCCTCCTTCCAGTTTACCGACGGCGGCAGTTACCGCGTGGCGATCACGAATGCGCTGGGCATGGTCCTCAGCCGGCCCGCACTGCTGAGCGTGCCCAACGCCCCGCTCAAGGCCTGGGGCTTCAACGACGACGGCCAGTTGGGCAACGGCAACCGTACCCAGCAGAACACCCCGGTAACCGTGAGCAGCCACGCCGTCGCCGTGGCGACGGGAGAGAGCCACTCCCTGTTTGTGGAATCCGACGGCACCCTGTGGGCCATGGGCCGCAACAGCGCAGGCCAGTTGGGCCTTGGCAGCACGCCGACCAGCACCAACCGCCCGGCCATTGTGGCCAGCAACGTCGTGGCCGTGGCGGCGGGGGCGAACCACTCGCTGTTTGTGAAGGACGACGGCACCTTGTGGACCATGGGCGAAAACGGATATGGCCAGTTGGGCATTGGCACGAAAGTCAGCGCAAAGCGCCCGGTCTATGTGACGAACAACGTCGTGGCCGTGGCGGCGGGTTCCTACCACTCGTTGTTTGTGAAGGCCGACGGCGCGTTGTGGGCCATGGGGCAGAACACCTACGGTCAACTGGGCACCGCAACCGGGACAAGTACCAACCGCCCGGCCTATGTGGCGGGCAGCGTGGTGGCCGTGACGGCGGGCGCAGGCCACTCGTTGTTTGCAAAGGCGGACGGTACGCTGTGGGCCATGGGCTTGAATATCTACGGCGGTCTGGGCATAGGAACATCGGACTACCAGGTCCATGCAACCCCCGTGAACGTGGCCAGCAACGTAATCGCCATGGCGGCGGGCTACGCCCACTCCCTGTTTGTCAAGTCAGACGGCATGCTGTGGTCCATGGGCTACAACACCTATGGCCAGTTGGGTAACGGCAACATCCGCCAGCAAAACTCCCCCGTGCGCGCAGGCAGCAATGTCGTGGCCGTGGCGGCGGGTCACAGCCACTCGTTGTTCGCAAAAGCCGACGGCACGTTGTGGGCCATGGGCGTCAACTCCTACGGGGCCCTGGGAATGGGCACCCAGGATGACCTCCCCCATGCCTCCCCCCTGAATGTGCCGGGCCTGCGCGTCGCCACCCTGCCGGCGGACGGTCGTGGCAAACACGCCCTCGCCGTGGCCGGCCTGACTCTGCAGTTCGCCAGCCTGACCAACCAGACCATCCTGGCGGGCCAACCTTTCACCTTCACCCTCGTCGTCACCAGCGGCGACCTTCTCGCCTGCCAATGGCAGTTCAACGGCACGAACATCACCGGCGCCACCAGCGCAAGTTACTCCGTGGCCAACGGCCTGCCGGCCCATGCGGGTACCTACACGGCCGTGTTCACCGGCCCAACCGGCGCCGGCAGCGCGAGCGCCACCTTGACGTTCTCCCTCCCGCCCACAGCCACCGTCCTCACCCGCCACACCGGCGCCGCCTCCCAGGCCTACGGCACGCCGCTGACCTACGCCGCCCGGGTAACGCCGGACCCCGGCGACGGTTCGACGGTTTCGTTCGACACCGGCACCGGCGCCGGCCTCGGGTCGGCCACCACAACAGGCGGCTGGGCTTACCTCCCGGTTAGCCTCTCCTATTCCAACTCTGCTTACACCGTCAGCGCGAGCTTCGCCGGCAACCCGGACTGTGCGGGCAGCCGTTCGGCCAGTCTGAGCCAGACGATCACGCGCGCGAATCTGTCCGTCTCGGCGAACCCCCGTAACAAGACCTATGGTTCGGTCCTCGCGCTCGGATCCAGCGCGTTCACCTCGTCGGGCCTGCAATGCGGCGAGTCCATCGGCTCGGTCACGCTGTCCAGCGGCGGCACGGCCGCGACGGCGGCGGCCGGCCCTCATCCCATCACCCCCGCTTCGGCCACCGGCGGCACGTTCGATCCCAACAACTACACCCTCTCCTACGCCGACGGCACGCTCACCGTCAACCCGCTAACCGCCGTGCTCACCGGCACCCGCCTGTATGACGGCACCGCGGTCGCGACGGCCTCCATCCTCACGCTCGCCAACGCGCTCCCCGGCGATCCCGTGACCGTCGCCTCCGGCACGGCCACGCTGGCCGGCGCCCTGCCCGGCACGCGCGCCATCACTTCCCTGGGCACCCTCACCCTGGACGGCGCCAGCGCCGCCAACTATACCCTCGCCGGCGCCGGTGGCTCGGTCATGATCGCCAGTTCGCCGCTGATCCTCACCGCCCAGCCCGCCGGCGGGATCGTGTCCATCGGCCAGGCCACCAGCCTCACCGCAACCGTCACGGGCACTCTCCCGGCCTTTCAGTGGTTCAAGGACGGCGCCCGCCTCACCGGCCAGACCAACCGCACCCTCACCTTCGCCTCCTTCCAGTTTGCCGACGCCGGCAGTTACCGCCTGGCGATCACGAATGCAGCGGGCGTGCTCATCAGCCGCCCCGCGCTGCTGAGCGTGCCCAACGCCCTGCTCAAGGCCTGGGGCGACCCCTATGATGGCCAGCTGGGCAAGGGCGACACCTTCCCCCAATACACCCCGGTCACCGTAACCAGCAACGCCGTCGCCGTCGCGACGGGTCACGCCCACTCCCTGTTTGTGAAATCCGACGGCACCCTGTGGGCCATGGGCCGCAACAGCGCCGGCCAGTTGGGCAACGGCAACACCGACCAGCAGGACACCCCGGTTTACGTAGCCAGCAACGTCGTGGCCGTCGCGGCCGGCGACAGCCATTCATTGTTTGTGAAAGCCAACAGCACCTTGTGGGCCATGGGCGAAAACGGATTCGGCCAGTTGGGCAACGGCCACACCACCCGGCAAACCTCGCCCGTGTGCGTAGCCAGCAACGTCGTGGCCGTCGCGGCCGGCGACAGCCATTCATTGTTTGTG
>CAYQJG010000060.1:22594-25323 GCA_964417715.1 uncultured Lentisphaerales bacterium
AAGTCCGACGGCGCGTTGTGGGCCATGGGCCGCAACGTCTACGGCCAGCTGGGCATCGACAACACCGACCAGCAGGACGCCCCGGTGTGTGTGGCCAGCAACGTCGTCGCCGTGGCGGCGGGCTCCTTCCACTCGTTGTTTGCGGCGGCCGACGGCACGTTGTGGACGATGGGATTCAACAGCTGCGGCCAGTTGGGCAACGGAACCGCGGATACCGTGGCCCATACCACGCCCGTGAGCGTGGCAAGCCACGTCAGGGCCATCGCGGCGGGTTCGATTCATTCCCTGTTTGCAAAGACCGACGGCACGCTGTGGACGATGGGCGACAACACCTACGGCCAGTTGGGCAACGGCCTCACCACCCGGCAAACCTCCCCGGTAAACGTGGGCAGCAACGTCGTGGCCGTGGCGGCAGGTTACTGGCACTCGCTGTTCGTCAAGGCCGACGGCTCCCTGTGGACCCTGGGCGACAACACCTACGGCGAACTGGGGCTGGGCACCTCTGATGCAACCGCCCATTCCTCGCCTCTGAATGTGCCGGGCCTGCGCGTGGCCAGTCTGCCGGCGGGCGGTCTGGGCTGGCATAGTCTCGCCGTGGCCGGCCTGATTCCGCAGTTCGCCAGCCTCACCGACCTGGCCATCGTGGTGGGCCAACCCTTCACCTTCACCCTGGCCGTCACCGGCGGCGACCTCTTCACCTGCCAGTGGCAGTTCAATGGCACCAACATCGCCGGCGCCACCAGCACCCGTTATGCCGTGGCCAACGGCCTGACGGCCCATGCGGGCACCTACACGGTCGTATTCACCAGCCCAACCGGAGCCGGCAGCGAGAGCGCCGCCCTGACCGTCACCCTCCACCCCACCACGACGACCGTCCTCAGCCGCCAGACCGGTTCCGCCTCCCAGGCCTACGGCACGCCGCTGACCTACGCCGCCCGGGTAACACCGGACCCCGGCAACGGCTCGACGGTTTCGTTCGACACCGGCGCCGGCGCCTGCCTCGGTTCCGCCACCACCACGGGCGGCTGGGCTTACCTCCCGGTCAACCTCTCTTATTCCAACTCCGCTTACACCGTCAGCGCGAGTTTCGCCGGCAACCCGGACTATGTGGGCAGCCGTTCCGCCACTCTGAGCCAGACGATCACGCGCGCGACTCTATCCGTCTCGGCGAGCCCCCGCAGCAAGACCTACGGTTCGGTCCTCGCGCTCGGATCCAGCGCGTTCACCTCGTCAGGCCTGCAATACGGCGAGTCCATCGGCTCGGTCACGCTGTCCGGCAGCGGCACGGCCGCAACGGCCGCCGCCGGCCCCTATTCCATCACCCCCGCTTCGGCCACCGGCGGCACGTTCAACCCCGACAACTACACCCTCTCCTACTCCGCCGGCACGCTGACCGTCAACCCGCTGCCCGCCGTGCTCACCGGCACCCGCCCGTACGACGGCACCGCGGTCGCGACCGCCTCCATCCTCACGCTCACCAACGCGCTCCCCGGCGATACCGTGACCGTCGCATCCGGCACGGCCACGCTGGCCGGCGCCCTCCCCGGCACGCGCGCCATCGTGTCCGTGGGCACCCTCACCCTGGCCGGCGCCAGCGCCGCCAACTACACCCTCGCCGGCGCCGGCGGCTCGGTCACCCTCACCGGTTCATCGCCGATCCTCGTCCTCACCGCCCAGCCCGCCGGCGGAGTCGTCTCCATCGGCCAGGCCACCAGCCTCGTCGTAACCGTCACGGGCGACCTCCCCGCCTTTCAGTGGTTCAAGGACGGCGCCCGGCTCACCGGCCAGACCAATCGCACCCTCACCTTCGCCTCCTTCCGGTTTACCGACGCCGGCAGTTACCGCGTGGCGATCACGAATGCACTGGGCATGCTCATCAGCCGCCCCGCGCTGCTGAGCGTACCCAATGCCCCGCTCAAGGCCTGGGGCTACAACGCCTACGGCCAGTTGGGCAATGCCTCCACCGACCCCCAATACGCTCCGCTGACCGTGAGCGGCAACGCCGTCGCGGGCGCCGCGGGCGCCTTCCATGCGTTGTTTGTGAAAACCGACGGCTCCTTGTGGGCTATGGGACGGAACAACTACGGCCAGTTGGGCAACGGCACCACCGGCCAGCAGGACACCCCGGCGAGCGTGGCCGGCAACGTCGTGGCGGTCACGGCGGGTTACGACCACTCATTGTTTGTGAAGGCCGACGGCTCCTTGTGGGCCATGGGCAACAACGCCTGCGGCCAACTGGGCATTGGCAGCACGCCGGCCAGCACCAACCGCCCGACCTATGTGGCCGGCAACGTGGTGGCCGTCGCGGCGGGCTATATGCACACCCTGTTTGTCAAGACGGACGGCACGTTGTGGGCCATGGGCAGCAACAGCGCCGGCCAGTTGGGCATGGGCACGCAGGACTTCATCCCCCATGCCACACCCGTGTGCGTGGCGAGCAACGTGGTGGCCGTCACGGCGGGAGACTACCACTCGTTGTTTGCGAAGGCCGACGGCACCTTGTGGGCCATGGGCAACAACACCCAGGGCGAGTTGGGCCTGGGAGCCGCGCAACTCTTTGCTCAGCCGACGCCCGTGAACGTGGCCGGCGACGTAACCGCGATGGCGGCGGGATACGGCTACTCATTGTTTGTAAAGACCGACGGCTCCTTGTGGACCATGGGCTACAACAACTACGGCCAGTTGGGCAACGGCAACACCACCCGGCAGACCTCCCCCGTAAACGTGGA
>CAYQJG010000061.1:0-25066 GCA_964417715.1 uncultured Lentisphaerales bacterium
TCCGCGAGCCCGGTTGCCGGTCTGGCACATGTCCTCGCACACGGCGTCGCGGGCTTCGCCCTCCCGGGAGAACGGCCCGCCGGGAGGGGCGAGCTCCGCGAGCCCGGTTGCCGGTCTGGCACATGTCCTCGCACACGGCGTCGCGGGCTCCGCCCTCCCGGGAGAACGGCCCGCCGGGAGGGGCGAGCTCCGCGAGCCCGGCAATCCATGGCCACTTCGACATTCTACGGTTCGTCAATCGTCAATCTACGGTTCCATCCGGATGTTTCCGGTTTCTGAATTCTGCGTTCTGCATCCTCCCACCTGAACATCCGCCGCTCCGGTTCGGCCAGGCGCCCGGTGATCCCGTCGAAGCGCACGCCTTCGTCCGCCAGCAACCGACGCTTGCGCGCGATCTCCGGACCCTCGGTCTGACCGGCGAAACCGCCCAGCGTCAAATCGGATGCGATCACGCGGTGGCACGGCACGCGCGGCGCGAATGGGTTGCACCGCAACGCCTGCCCGATCGCGCGCGGCGCGCGGCAACCGACACGCTGCGCCAGCAAGCCGTAGGTCGTCACCTGCCCCGCCGGCACCTCGATCAGAGCGTCATAGACCCGGCGCTGAAAATCGGTGACACCCGGACGCGTTTCAGTTTCCATGCCTGCAATCTCCCCAATGCGGGCAAAAGTCCACAACCCAATTGAACCGCGGAATGTCGAATATCGAACCGCAGAATGTCGAAGTGGGTTTCGGTCTGCCGAGAGGTGCCCCACTTCGTGATTCGGTCCTCGTCAATCGTCAATCTGCGGTTTCCACGCTCTTCGACGACCTTCTGCCGTGTGATCGTCGGAGGATACTAGAACAATTCCAACTGTTCCTCGCCGCTCAGGATCGAATCGAAGGCGCGGCCCGCCAGCGCGAGCACATCCTCAACGGCCGGCTTGACCTGTTTGTCGAGGTAGTGCGCGTAGTCCCAGTCGGCATGCGGCAACTCCACCGGAACCGGGCCGCGCAGGGTCATCACGAAGTTCACCACGCCCGCCTGCCGGCGCGACTCAGCCGGCAACAGCAGCACCGCCCGCACGTGCGGCGGCACGTTGTGCGTGTAAGCGGTTGGCGGCTTGCGCAGGCGGCGGCGATAGACGAGCTCGCCGTCCAATCGGCCGGCCCGCAGATCGCGCACGAGCGAACGGAGCCACTCATCACACGGTTCGCCACGGAAAACGCGCCACAACGCCTCGCGCTGCGCACGCTGCGCCAGCGGCGTCCAGTCCGAGCGCACGCTCTCCAGCCCGGTGACCTGCAGCTCCTCACGTCCGTCGGCATGGACCACCAGGCCGGCATAGCGTTTCGCCGCGCCCTCCGGCGCCGCCCCCTCGACTTCGGGCTCGTCGCCCGCGCGTGGCAGGTGTCCGTTGCGCCCGGACGGGAGATAGAAACGCCGGTAGTAGCGCACAAACTCCAGTTCCAGCTTTGAATCGACGCCGCATTCGCGCTGCAGGCGTTCGGCCAGGTCCGCCGTCGCCTGCCGCGCCAACAGAGCGCAGGCCGCATGCGGCTCGGCCTCTTCCTCGGGGCGCAACCGCACGAACAGGCTGTCGGTGTCGCCGTAGAGCACAGCGTAGCCGCGCGCCTCAAGGTAGTCACGGACGGCGCGCAAGATCCACTGTCCGGTGCCGGTAATGCTCGACGGCAGCACAGGGTTGTAGAAGCGCGAGGCCGGTGTGCCCATCACGCCGTAGAAACTGTTCATCAGGATCTTGACCGCCTGCGCCAGCGATGGCTGGTTCTCCGCCCTGGCCCGTGCCCTCACCGCCATCAACTCGGCGACATAGTCGGGCAGGATGTGTTCGGTGCCGGAGAAGGAGGAGCCCACCGGCGTGCAGACGGGGTTCGTGTCGGCCATCAGGCTCGCGTACGGGCAGATCCGGAACGTGCGGATGATCGACGGATACAGGCTGCGGAAATCAAAGGCTGCGACGTGCGCATGCAGCCCGGCCTGCGACGGCAGCACCAGTCCGCCGGTCAACGCCTCGGCCGGCTCGATGCTGTCACGGTCCGGCGCCACGAACCCCTTGCGGTGCAGCCGCGGGAGGAAGAAATGATCGAACGCCGCCACCGAGCGGCCCAGCCGCTCGAGCAGCATGCCTGAAATCCGACTGCGACTGATCAGCAGATCGACCAGTCCGGTCTTCTGGAAGATGCCTGTCACCAGTTCGGCGTCGCGCAGGTTGTAGCGGGCCAGCGCCAGCTTGTCGTCGCGGAACAGGCGGTCAATCTCGCCCTGCGTGTCGAGCCCGGTGAAGTCGATCAGCTTGCCCTGGCCGACCGTCTCGCGGGCCACGGCGTCCAGGCTGTAGGACTCGAAGTGCACGAACGACCCGCGCAGAGCCGGGATGCCGTCGACCACGACCCGACCGGGCACCTGCACGTTCCAGTGACCGGCGTTCTCGTTCAGCCGGGCGGGCGCGCCGCGGCGCCCGAGCGCCAGCACCAGACCGTTCTCGTCGCAGGTCTCGCGCAGGAACGGCAGGTCAAAATCCAGGATGTTCCAGCCGGCCAGCAGATCCGGATCGAGCCGCCGCACATCCGCAAAGAACGCCTGCAACGCGCCGGCCGCGTTGCCGCAGAAGGTCACCGGCGGATCGGCGCGCCGGCGCCCGGTGCCGGCGATGAACACGTGCCGCTCCTCGCGGGCGCCGTCGACGAAGTGGTAGCCGATGGCATAGAGCTGGTGAGCCGATCCGGTCTCGATATCGAATGCGAGCAGCGACAGCCGCGGCACGAACTCGCCGCGCCGCAGGCGCGGGTTGCCGCACACCAGCACGCCTTCGTCGTCGCGGCTGACGGCACCGTCGAACTCGCACGAACCATGGACGAAGCGCTCCATGAGGTGGCGCTCGGTCGGCGACAGGTCGCCCTCATACACCGGGATGCCGGCCTCGCGCAGACAGTCGCGCGCCACGCGCAGGTCACGTTGACGCGGAAAGTAGAGCGCGTCCACGGGCTGACGGTCGAACGCGCGCAGTTCCAGAACGCGCCGTTCGGACACGGGCAGGCCGTCCGGCAGAACCGCCGTGTGCGGCACAAACAACACCGGACGCAGCGCCACCCGCAGTTCGAACGGGCCGTCGACCCCGCGGCCCCAGAACGAGCCGAGGCACCCGCTCGGGGAGTCCTGCCACTCCTGCGTCAGCAGAAACCCGGGTTGCCAGGCCGCTTCGCGTTGCGCCTCAGTCGTCATGCTCCTCCGCAGGCGGGGGTTTGGATTGACCGCGTCGGCAGGATTGTAGCCGCTGGCCGCCTTCGCATCAACCGGGCTGAACCGTTCGCCGCGGGCAATGGGCCAATCCACCCGCCCTCTTGGAGTTGCTGCGCCACGGTCCATCCGCTGGACATCCGCCGCCGAATAGGGCAAACTAAAGGGCATTGTAACCGCACCCTCTGGAGCCTCTCTCTATGCAAAACACACCCACCGTGAAAATGGGCCTGGTAGCCGTCAGCCGCGACTGCTTTCCGATCGAACTGAGCCGCGCGCGTCTCGCCCGCGTGGTCAAGGTCTGCGCCGCACGCAAGATTGATGTCGTGCCGTGTTCGGTTGTCATCGAGTCCGAGAACGACGCGATCAAGGCCGCCGCGGAACTGCACGCCGTCGGCGTCAATGCCGTCACGATCTACCTGGGCAACTTCGGACCCGAGGGACCGCTCACGATCTTCGCCCGTGAACTGGGCGTGCCGTTCATGCTGTGCGCGGCCGCCGAGGAGAGCGCGCGCACGCTGGTGGACGGCCGCGGCGACGCCTACTGCGGCATGCTCAACGCCTCGATCAACTGCGGCCTGCGCAAACTGACGCCGTACATGGCGCCGGCGCCGGTCGGCCTGGCCGAAGACGTGGCCGAGATGATCGCACATTTCACGCGCGTCGCGCGCGTGGTCATCGGCGTGCGCGCCCTCAAGACGTTCTCCTTCGGCCCGCGCCCGCAGGATTTCTACGCCTGCAACGCGCCCATCAAGCCGCTGTATGACCTGGGCATCGAGGTCATGGAGAACTCCGAACTCGACATGCTGATGCTCTATCAGGATGCCGCCGCCAAGACCAAGGAGATCGCGGCCGTCGCCAAGGATATGGCGCGCGAACTCGGCCGCGGCAACAAGCATCCCGAGAAGCTGCACCAGCTCGCCCAGTTTGAGGTGGCGCTGGTCGATTTCTTCGAGCGCAACCTGGGGTCGCGCCAGTTCGGCCTGTTCGCCAACAAGTGCTGGCCGTCGTTTGAGCGCGCCTTCGGCTTCGTCCCCTGCTTCGTCAACAGCCGTCTCGCCGCGCGCGGCATCCCCGCCGCCTGCGAGGTCGACATCTATGGCGGCCTGTCGGAGTACATGGCCCAGTGCGCCACGCTGCTGCCGGCCACCATCCTCGACGTCAACAACACGGTGCCGCCCGACCTCAAGATCCGCGACCTGGCGGGCGCCGCGCGCGCCGACCTGTTCATGGGCTTCCACTGCGGCAACACGCCGTCGTGCTGCCTGTGCGACGGCTGCAGCATGAAGCACCAGCTCATCATGCACCGCCTGATGGAACCGGGCCGCGAGCCCGACATCACCTGCGGCACGCTCGAGGGCACGCTGCGGCCCGGCCCAGTCACCGTCTTCCGTCTGCAGGGCACGGCCGACTGCCGCCTGCAGTCCTATGTCGCCCAGGGGCATGTGCTCGATGCCGACCCGCATTCGTTCGGCGGCATCGGCATTTTCGGCATACCGGACTTCGCGCGCTTCTACCGCTACGTGCTGCTGGCCAAGCAGTACCCGCACCACGCGGCGGTGGCGTTCGACCATGCCGGCCGCGTGCTGTTCGATGCGGCCCGCATGATGGGCGTGACGGACGTCGCCGCCCCGCGCGCCGCCGGCAACCTCTACCCGGACGAGAACCCGTTCGCATCGTAAGGACCGGCGGGCCATGCACGCAGCGAGTATTCCCGGGTTCGAAATCCTCGAGCTGATCCAGGAGAGCAGTAAGACGCTCACCTGGCGGGCCCGGCAGCACTCGCTCGACCGCATCGTCACCCTCAAGGTTCTGCAGGCCGAGGCCGCCGTACACCCGGCCGAGCTCGCGCGTTTCCTGCTCGTGGCGCGCACGCTCTCGCGGCTGAAGGCCGACGGCCTGGCCCAGATCTACGACGTGGTCAGCGAGGGCGAGCGCCACTACATCGTGATGGAGGCGGTCGATGGCCCGACGCTCTCCGACCTCGTGCTCCAGAAGGGGCACCTGCCGGTGGCGCAGGTCATGCGGATCGCCTTCACCGTGGCGGAGGCGCTCGCGCAGGCCTGGGATGTGGGCCGGCTGGTGCACCGCAACCTGAAGCCCACCGCCATCCGCCTCGATTCGCGCGGCGTGGCCAAGATCACCGACTTCGGCCAGGCCGTTCTGGCGCTGCCGGACCACGACGTCACCGAACTCGACGAGGGGCATATCGTCGGCACGCCGCACTTCCTCTCGCCCGAGCAGTCTGCCGGCGAACGGCACCTGGACTGCCGCGCCGACATGTACGCGCTGGGCACCGTGCTCTACTACCTGTTGACCGGGCACATGCCGTTCGGCGAACTGCCCGCCGAAGCCGCCATCCAGATGCAGATCTCCGGCCAGTTGCCCCACCCCCGCGCGTTCCGCGCCGACTTGCCGGCCACCGCCTGCGGCCTGGTCGAGCGCCTGACGATGAAGCGCCCGGAGGACCGTTACGCCACGTGGACGGATGCGATGGGCGACATGCAGCATGTGCTGAAGAACCTGCCCCTGCGCCGCCGTGAATCCGCACCCAAGGGCGCCGCCACGCTCGCACCCGAGACGCCGCCCGCGCCCCGCAGCGCCACCACCCCCGCCATGTCGGTGACCGGCCGACCGGCGTCCACCCCCGGTGCCGCCGCCGCGGCCGGCGCCGCCGCACGGCCCCGGCCGCACGCGCGCGGCCCCAGCCCTTTCACGCGCATGCTGCTCTGGCTGCTCCTGACCGTCTGGTTTGCCGTGCTCGCCAACGACCGCCTGGGCGATCCGCTGCGGCTGGGCTACGAATTGGCCAGCGTGCCTGGCGACGTCCGCGCCCTGTTCGCGCGCCTGTCGGCCCAGGTCCGTCCCGCCACGCCGGTCGCCGCCACCCCGACCGCCGCGCCCCGCCAACCTACCACGCCCGTTCCGCCTCCCGCCACGCCGCCCAGCACGCCGTCTGTCACGCCGCCGGAGCCCCCGCCGCCTGCGCCGTCGGCCGAACCGCCCGTGCCGCGTGCCGCGCCGGCTGAACCCGTGACGTTGGCGCCGGAACTGACCGGACGCCTGTCGGTCGAACTGCGCCAGGGCAACCTGGAAGCCGCGCGTGCCATGCTGCGCGCCGCGCCGGCCAGTCCGGCTGTGCTCGCCGCCCGCGCCGTGCTGGACGAAGCCCCGGACATGAACCGCCTGGTCGAGGACGGAATCATGCGCATGCGCGGCCAGGAAATCGAGATCGAGTTCATGGGCAAGAAGCGCCAGGTGGTCCCCCAGCGCGTGGTGAATGGCGAGATCTTCGTGGACATCACGGCCGACAAGCGGACCGTCAGCTTCGAAACCAGGCGGCTCTCCCCCGCCGAACGACTGCGTTGGGCCGGCAACCTGGATACACCCGCCAAGCAGACGGCCGCCTGCGCGATGATGCTCCAGTCGGGCGATGTCGCCTACACTGCCGAGAAGGCGGGCGCGTGCGGCATCCTGGCACCGGCATTCGAGATGGCCGCCAACCGCTAGTGTCCCATGGACAATACTGTTCGCAACCGCGTGGACGAACTGCGCCGCGAGATCACGCGCCACGACCGGCTCTACTATGTCGACGCCCGTCCCGAGATCGGCGACGCCGACTATGACCGGCTCTACCGTGAACTCGAGGCGCTCGAACACGCGCACCCCGAACTCGACGCGCCCGACTCGCCCACGCACCGCGTCGGCGGCACACCTGCCACGGGCTTCGCGCCCGTGCGCCACGACCCGCCCATGATGAGCCTCGACAAGGTTCACACGCGCGCCGAACTGCTCGATTTCGACTCCTTCCTGCGCCGCCAGTTGCCGGACGCCTCCTGGACCTACTGCGTCGAACCCAAGGTCGACGGCGTGGCCTTCAGCGTCTGCTACGAGCACGGCACGCTGGTGCGCGCCGCCACGCGCGGCAACGGCGACACCGGCGACGATGTCACCGCCAACGTCCGCACGATCCGCTCCATCCCGCTGCGCATCGCCACCGACGCGGCGCGCATCGAGGTCCGCGGCGAAGTCTTCCTGCCCAAACAGGCGTTTGAGAGCCTCGTCGCACGCCAGGAGGCCGCCGGCGAGGAGCCGTTCGCCAACCCGCGCAACGCCGCCGCCGGCTCGCTGAAACTGCTCGACCCGCGCCTGGTGGCGAAGCGCCCGCTCGACGCCATCTTCTATGCCACCGGCGCACTGGACGGCGTCGCGTTCGACTCGCATGCCGCCATGGTGCAGGCGTTTCAGGACTGGGGCCTCAAGACGCTCCCCTGGCGCCGCTTCTGCCCCGACATGCCGGCCGTCTTCACGGCGATCGACGAACTCGAGGCGCTGCGCCATGATTTCCCATTCGAACTCGACGGTGCCGTGGTCAAGGTCAACGACCGCGCCGCCTACGAGCGCCTCGGCGTCACCGCCAGGAGCCCGCGCTGGGCACGCGCCTTCAAGTACAAGGCCGAGCGCGCCGAAACCGTCCTCGCCGCGATCACGGTGCAGGTCGGCCGCACCGGCGTGCTCACGCCCGTGGCCGAACTGAAGCCGGTGCGCGTCGGCGGCACCGAGATCGCACGCGCCACGCTGCACAATGCCGACGAGATCCGGCGCAAGGACATCCGCATCGGCGACCACGTCTGGGTCGCGCGCGCCGGCGACGTGATCCCGGCCGTGGAGAGCGTCATCGCCGAGAAGCGCACGGGCTCCGAGCAGCCGTTCTGCATGCCGACCACCTGCCCCGCCTGCGGCGGCGCGGTCGTGCAGCGCCCCGATGAAGTGGCCCACCGCTGCGTGAACCCCGTCTGCCCGGCCCAGGCCGTCACGCGCCTCGAGCACTTCGCCTGCCGCGGCGCGCTCGACATCGAAGGCGTCGGCGGCGTGCTGGCCGAGAAGCTCGTGGAGAGCGGGCTGGTGCGCGATCCGCTCGACCTCTTCACGCTGACGCCCACGCCGCTGGCCGCGCTGTGCGTGCGCCAGTCGGTCAAAGGCAGGGACGTGCTGTTCGGCGACAAGAACGCGCAGAAGGTGCTGGAAGCCGTGCATGTGGCGCGCACGCGGCCGCTGGACCGCTGGATTTTCGCCCTCGGAATCCCCAACATCGGCGCCACGATCGCCGAGCAGCTCGCCTCCTGCCACACGGCCCTTGCCGATCTCGCCAACTCGGCGGCGCTGCGGGATGTCGTGCGGATCGACGCGTGCTATGCCACGGCACAGCAGGTTAACCCGCGCTCAACCGCCAACCCGCCGCGCGACGAGGCTGATCGCGCGGCGCGGCAGGCGCAGTACGACGCCACCTGCGAAGAGATCGACCGGATCGGCGCCGCACTCGTGTGTTCGGCCGGCGCGGCGCGCGCCGCCGACACGGGCCGCCCCGCGCGTTACGCCTGCCCCATCAAGGTCGAGGCCGCGGCCGCGGCGCTGGCGTTCTTCGGCGGAGACTATGGGCGCGGCCTGCTGCGTCGCCTCGACGAACTCGGTATCCACCCCGCCGCTGCCGCGACACCTGCCACGGCGGCGACCGGACCGCTGACGGGCCGGACGTTTGTGATCACCGGCACGCTCACGTCGCCGCGGGCGGAGATCGAAGCGCGCATCAAGGCTGCCGGCGGCCGCGTCGCCGACGGCGTCACCAAGGCCACGACGTACCTTGTCGTCGGCGCCGAACCCGGCGGCACCAAGTACCGCAAGGCCCAGGAACTCGGCACGAAGCAACTGACCGAGGCGGAGTTGCTGGCACTGCTGTAGCGCCCGCGGCCCGTGGCAGGTGTCGCGCGGGGCGCCCGGCGCGAAGACGGGGCGGAAGCCCCGGGAGCCGCTTCAGCGGCGAGTCGGACAACCACGATCCGCCAACTGCAGCAGCCGCCGCCTCACGGCCGGAACACCGAGGCGCTTCTCAAGCACGGACCGCCTGCATGGGACGCGAGTGCCTCACCCCGATGAGTCCATCAACTGACAGATCCTCATCAACCTCCGGCCAGTGCAGCCCGTAGCCGGACGGAGACACCTCAACTCGCTCTCTCTGCCGTTGCGTCGCACGTGCGAGACGGTGTGAATGCGCCGCCAAATCTATCTCGTAGGATATGCCGTCAACCTCGATGCGCAGCAGCGTCCCCGAAACCGTCAAGTCCCGTACTTCGTGAGCGCTATCCATTTCTCTCCTCCTGAAACTCGTTCCATTGTCCGACCAGATAGTCGAAATGCTCGAGGATGATTCGGCGGACCGTCCGCCGGTCAGCCGGACTCAGGTTGTAGGCATGTGCCTCGACAACCTCGAAGGTGTCGAGATCGAGCCAATACTTCGCCTCTGCATCCCCCTTCTTGCAGTGCACGTGGGCCGGTTCATCTCGTTCATTGGCGTAGAAATAGAACCGCCACCCGAGCATCATCAGTACTGTCGGCATAGTCCCTCTTCTCCACGCTGCAGACTACCACCATACGATCACCGTGTCACGCCCGGGTGCGGCACGGGCCGGACAGCGCCCGCCTTTCGGCTGTTCCACGGGCGGGCTGACCGCCCGCAGCCCAATCGGCATCGGCGTCGGTGTCGGAACCGATTGCTGGAGATCGGGTCGCCAACGCTCCAACCGCCGCCTAACCGATGTTTGCAGCGCTGCCGCGGCTGCCGTATAGTACGGGTTGTTTGCTGTCGCTGGCGCGTCCCTGTCGGTCGCGCCGCCACGACCCAACCGAGGCCCATCTCATGAAGCAAATGCCCTTCTCCGCCCTGCTCCTCGCGCTTGCCCTTCTGTCTGCCGCCGGCTGCGGTTCAAGCCGCAAGGCCGTCCTGCAGGGGCAGGAAGCCCTCAAACAGGGCAACTACAAGCTGGCCATCAAGCAGTTCGAGCGCGCCACCCGCCGCATCGCCGACGACCCCGCGCTCTACTACAACCTGGCCACCGCCCGGTTCCACCAGGGCGAACTCGATGCCGCGCAGGAAGCCGTCGACGTCGCCCTGCAGTTGGCTCCCGACAACCGCAACGCCGTCGAGCTGGCGGGCGAGATCGCCCTGAACCGTCAGAACTGGCCGCTGGCGCGCGACCTCTTCACGCGCGCCGGGCAGGGTCTTCCGGCCAGCGCCCGTCTGCTGACGGCCCTGTCCACCGTCGAACGCGGCGCCGGCCGCGACGACGTCGCCCGTGTGCGCCTGCTGCAGGCGATGCGCACAGACCGCAAATATGCCCCGGCCTACTACGACCTCGCCAGTCTCTACCGCGACCGCTACAACCTCAAGGAGGACGCGCTCGAACTCTTCGAGATGTACCTGCGCCTGACCACCGGCTCGACCGATGTCCACATCGAGAAGGCGAAGAACAGCATCACGCGCCTGAAGATGGTGCTCGAGCGCACCCCACCGCCGCCCGCCCAGCGCGCGCCCGCCCCCGCCGTGGCACGCCTGTTGCAGGAAGGCGACCGCCTCCGCACCGCCCAGCAATGGCCCAAGGCCGAGAAAGCCTACCGCGACGCCCTCGTCGCCGACCCCGCCTGCTTTGCCGCCGCCTACGGCATCGCCAACGCCTGCCGCGCCCGCGGCGACAAGACGGCAGCCCTCAAGGCCTTCCTCAAGGCCATCGAGATCGCTCCCGGCAACATGGACCCCTTCTATCAGGCCACCATGCTGGCCTTTGAACTGCGCAACTACGCCGAAGCCGGACGCCTGGCCGACAAGCTTCTCGCCAGTTGGCCGAGTCATGCGCCTTCCTACGCGCTCATGGCCAGCATCCGCTCCGCCGAAGGCCGGCCGCTGGACGCGCGCGCCTATGGCGAATACTATGTGATGGTCCTGCCGGCCGGCGCACAGCGGGACCGGTACACCGCCTGGCTGAACACCCTGCCCAGGAACTGACGCGCCTCGCACGCGCGGAACTGAAAGGAGCACGCCATGGTCCCGTTGGCAACGATAATGGATTTTCTCGGCCGGCTGACGTCGGGCGACTACGTGGACATCGTCTGTGCCGGCCTGGTCCTGATCTGCGTCGGTGTCGGCCTGAGGCGCGGCATCTCGGGCGAGCTCTCACGCCTGCTCGGACTGATTCTCGGCGCCGCGGCCGGCTACTGGATCTACGTCCCCGGCGCCGAGACGATGGCCGGCATGGATTTCCTCAAGTCGAACCCGCAGTTTGCCAGCCTGATTGCGTTCTGCGTGGCCCTGCTGGCGGGGCTTGTCTGCTTCCTGCTGCTGACCTACCTCTTTACGCACATCATCAAGATCGTGCTCGATCCCATCTGGGATCGCTCACTGGGCCTGATCGCCGGGCTGCTGAACGCCGCCATCCTGTTGTCGGTCGTGTTCACCCTGGCCATGATCCTGCCGGATCCGTCGCAACGCGCCCTGCTCTGCGAGCAATCGCGCGCGGGGCGCTTCGCCACGCCCTACCTGACCCGCTTCCTGCACACACCCCACCCGACGACGACCCATGAGCAGGACGCGTCCGAGGGCAGCGAAACGACCAAACAGACGAAACCGGCTGCACCGGTCGCCGCCCAACCCACCGCGAAACCCGCCCCCAAGGCCACGGTCCGGGCATCCACGAAGTCGGCTTCGGCGACCACCGTCAAGACCGCCGCCACCGCCAAACCCCGCGCCAGCGTGCGGCCGGCGGCCCGCCCGGCCGCGCGCACGGCGGCCACCAACGCCCTCGTGCACACCACGACGCACCCCACGGGACAGTGAGGCGGGCGCAATGGCCCAGCGCATCACAGACCGTATTCTCGAAGAAGTCCGCCACCGCGTCGATATCGTCGAACTCATCGGGTCGCGCGGCATCACGCTCAAGCGCGCCGGCACCTCGTTCAAGGCCTGCTGCCCGTTTCACCACGAGAAGACACCGTCCTTCCACGTCAACCCGGCCCGCCAGACGTACCATTGCTTCGGCTGCCAGGCGCATGGCGACGTCTTCAAGTTCCTGATGCAGCAGGACGGCCTGCAGTTCATCGACGCGGTCCGCATGCTGGCCGAGAAGACCGGCGTCCAGCTGACCACCGAGACGGACTTCGCCGCGGAGGCGCGCAACACGCTCTACGCCTTGCACGCGGAACTGGCCGCCTTCTACACCCGCTGCCTGCACCAGATCCCCGCCGCCGCTGCCGCCCGCGCCTACCTGGAACGCCGCAAACTGCCGGCGGAGATCGTCGATCGGTTCGGGATCGGCTACGCGCCGGAAGGTCGCGACACGCTCCAGCTGTGGGCCGCCAAACACGAGATCTCGACCGAACTGCTGGTCACGGCCGGGCTGCTCTCGCCGTCCAACGACCCGCGCCGCCCCGACGACTACTACGACCGTTTCCGCGGCCGCCTGATGTTCCCGATCCGCGACGCGCAGGGGCGCGTGGTGGCGTTCAGCGGCCGCATCCTCGACCCCGCGGCCCATCCGGCCAAGTACGTCAACAGCCCCGAAACGCCCATCTTCATCAAGAGCCGCGTGCTCTACGCGCTGGACCAGGCGCGCAGTTCGATCGTCAAACACCCCCGGCGCGAGGCGCTCGTGTGCGAGGGGCAGATCGACGTCATCCGCTGCCACGCGTCGGGCTTCGACACGGCCGTGGCCTCGCAGGGCACCGCCTTCACGCGCGAGCACGTCGAACTGCTCAAACGCTATGCCGACAGCGTCGTGCTCGTGTTCGACGGCGATGCCGCCGGCCGCAAGGCCGCGCTGCGCACGGGCGCGCTGTTTCTCGAAGTCGGCCTGCCGGTGCGTGTGGCGGCCCTGCCGCCGGGCGAGGATCCGGACTCGCTGCTGCGCGACAAGGGACCGCAGGTCTTCCGCGACGCCCTGGAGTCCGCCGCCTCGCTGACCGCGTTCCAGGTGCGCGTCCTGCGCGAGGCCGAAGCGACGCCCGACAGCGTGGACGCCGTCAACCGCACGGCCAAAGCCGTACTTGAGACGCTGGCCGGCTGCAGCCAGGGCGTCCTGCGCGCCCACCTGCTGCAGGAGGCCGCCACCCTGCTCCACCTGCCCTGCGCGGCGCTGGAGGAGGATCTCGAGCGCCTGCGCGCCACGGCGGCGCGCAACGCCGAACGCCATGCCGCCGCGCCGGTCGCGCCGTCGTCGTTCGCCCCGGCCGAGGCGGCGGCCGAGACCACCGGCCTGGATGCCGAGACGGCCGGCTCGCCCGCCGCGCTGCCGGGCGTCTCGCTCGCCGAGACGAGCCTGTGCGAACTGCTGATCCACCACGAGGACGACGCGCACGTGCCGGACCTGCTCGAGGCGCTGCTGCCGCTGGACCTCGTGCCGCATCCCTTCGCCCGCCGCGTGCTCGAGGCCGCGCGCGCCGCGCGCCGGACCGGCACCGACCGCCTGGCGGAACTGGCCGCCGACCCCGACCCGGCCTTCCGCACGTTCTTCGACCGGCTGGTCTGCATGCACTCGCGCGTCGAGACCTCGCGCGATCTCAAGCCGCTCGACGCCGCACGCGATCTGGTGGTGCGCCTGTGGGTCGACGCGCTCAAGCTGGAACGTGGCACGACCGTAACGGATGGCGACCGCGCGGGGGAAAGCCGCCGCCTGGAGATCGCCTGCCTCGTGCGCCGCCTGCAGGGCGCCCCGGCCTGGCCGGCACGCGAGACGCTCATCCGCGCCGAACTCGCGCGCACCGGGCAGACGCCGCCGCCGCTCGCGCCATTGGAGCCCGACGCCGTGGCCGCACCACCACCTGCCACGCCGGCGGCGTCGCCGCAGCCGCCGCCGCAACCTGAGTCGACGGAAGAGATCCCCGACGCCGACGAGCAACTCTTCTGACGCGCCGCGCGGCTACAGCCAACCCGTCGCCCGCGCCAGCAGACCGGTGTAGCGCACGTAGTCGGGCCAGGAAACGTCGGCCGGCACGCCGTGGTCGCAGCTTGGGATGAAGCCGCCGTCATCCATGACCGGTTGCAGACGCGCGATCTCCGCCTCGATCACGCAGCCGCCTTTGGCGATCGCGCGTTTGTCGATGCCGCCCTGAAAGGCCATGTGCCGGCCGAACTGGCTGCGGAAGGCGACGAGGTCGTTGCCGGCCGCGACCTCCATTGGATCGCACACGTTGATGCCGGCCTCGATCCAAAGCGGGATCAACTCGCCGACATGACCGTCCGAGTCCATGGCGTACAGGGGCACGCCGGCGCCGCGCGCGATCTCACCCCACGTGCGCCAGGCCGGCATCAGGAACTGGCGCGCCAGCGCCGGCGAGATCATGCTGTGCTCCTTGTAGGCCATGTCTTCGCTCAGGTGCACCATATCCGGCGTCATGTGCTTGAGTCCCTCGCGCAGCAGCCCGGTCACATGGTCGGTCCAGAACGCGATCATCTCGCCCACCCACGCCGGGTCGTCCAGGAAGAGCATGCAGAGCTGCTCGAATCCCAGCCACTCGCGCAACTGCCAGAAGGGCCCGGAGAAGTGCCAGGTCACCGGGTGCGCGCGTTCGCGCAGGCGCAACCCGCGCGCCGCCGCATCCACCGGGAAGCGCGCAGGGTCGGCTGCATCGTAGCGCCGCCGCATCGCATCCCAGTCGGCCCGGCTCTCGACGGGGCATTTGACCCAGCGCCGCGTCACGAAATCGATGGCATTGCGCAGGTGCGCGACCGTGTACTCGGCGCCGATCTCGCAGATGTTCCCCTTCCAGTCCTGCACAATCTGCGTGTCGCCGCGGCGCTCGATGACCTTCTCCTCAAAGGTCGGGACCATGCGCTCGTTGATCGGAAACCCCTCGCCGCCGGTCGGCCAGGGCAGGCTGCCGCCCGCCAGACGGTAGGCGTGCTCGGCCGGATTGCGCACCTCGGTCGGCAACCCCTCGCGCTGCCAGCGCGCGCGCGTGGAGTCGCGTCCCCAGCCCGGTTCGAGCGGCAGACGGTCGGGCCGCCCGAACTGAAGCGTCTGAAGGTAGCGGTCGCGTGATGTCATGGAAACTCCCTGGTTATGCGCGTTAGGGATTGTGATACATCACTCCATAGGCTATGTTCAATGCCGTTTTAGCTCTTCATTATGAACAAATCGCGCATACCCCGGCGGCGCGCCACGGTTCGGTCCGACGTCTTCCGCACACCCGCGCGGACGGAACGCCTGCTGGGCCTCTGGGTGGACCGCATCGGCCGCCAGGCCGGCGAGCGGGCCGCGCCGGGGCAGCCCACCCGCATCCTCGGACTCTACGCGGCCGTGGCCGTGGAGGAAGGCGGCGGTTGGCTGGAGACCGGCGCCGGCCGGACGCCGGTGGCGGCCGGCGACGTGATCCTGGTCGGGCCCGACCACGCGCACCGTTACTTTCCGGCGCGCACGTGGAGCACCTGCTGGGTCGTCTGGGGCGGCCCCGAAGCGGACGTGCTGGCGGACCTGATGGGCGAGGCCGACGAGGCGCGGGTCGTTGCAGACCGCGCGCCGCTGGTGCGGGCCTGCTGGCAGACGCTACGCGACCTGATGCCGCGCGAGGACGCATCCAGTGCGATCGCCCGCAAGGTTCTGCTGCTGGACCTGGTCGCCGCGCTGGCGCGCGGCGGCGGTCGCGAACACCCGGCCGTCGCGGCCGCCATCGCCGCCCTGTCGGCCGGCGAGGCGCCTAACCGCGTCGGCAGCCTGGCGCGGACCCATGGCCTGAGTCCGGCGCACCTGCGTCGCCTCTTCACGGCAACGACGGGCGTCTCGCCCAAAGCCTACCAGCAGTTGCAGCGCATCAACCGCGCCAAGGCGAGGCTGGCCGCAGGTGCCACCATCAAGGCCGTTGCCGACGACCTGGGCTTCGCCGACGTCTGCCACTTCATGCGCACCTTCCGCCGCGTGGCAGGTGTCACGGCCGGGCAGTTCCGGGGCGCGACCGGCGGGCAGCGAGTTGCGGATTCCCTCTATTCGAACGCGTCGCGGAGCGCCTCCAGATAGCCCAGACCGTGGATAGTGTCGGGCTCAAGGTAGCTGCCCTCAGTCCACTCGTTCCAGGCGTTGATGGTCAGGATGCGGGGGCCGGGTCGCGCCTCGATGAAGCGGCGGGCGGCCTGCAGCGCCCGGCCGAAGGCGGCGGGCGTGTTGTTGGCCATCAACGGCATGAACGGGTAGCCGATGTTCTCAAAGGCGTCGGACTGGACCGTGCGCGCCGAGGCGTCCCAGCCCATCGACACATTCGGGAAGTAGGGCAGCGCATACTCGCCGGCGGCGCGTTGCCAGTGCGCCGCGGCCTCGGCCGCGACGGCGTCGTATTCGACGGTGGGGAACGTGCGGAACGGCACGTGGTGGACCCAGCAGTAGGAGGTCACGCTGTCGAAACCGAGCCGGGCCAGCAACTCGTTCGGGTTGCTCACGGTCTTCTCGCCGGGCAGGATCTGCACGCCCCAGACTACGGCGTTGAGATGGAGTCCCGGCAGTCCGGCAGCCCGACAGGCGCCGCGGAAGCGATCCAGTGCGTCGCGCGTGGCCTCCACGCCGCCGAGTCCCTCCACCAGCCGGAACAGCTCATAGACGGAGAAGTAGGGCTTGCCGTCGACGGTCCAGTAGGAGGGGTGACGGAAATAGGTCGCGATGCAGTAGTCCTGGACGCGGTCGAAGGTGGCGCGCGTGACGGCGCCGGGATAGAGCAGACGGGGCGGCTTGCCGTACTTCGCGGGATGGATGTCGACCCAGTCGTGGTTGGCCCACATCAGCGCGAACTTCAGCCGGCGGTTGTTGGCGGCGCGCAGGAAGCCCTGTTCCAGGGCGCGCTCAAGGAACAGACCGTCGTTGTAGTGGTACCAGTCGAAGATGAAGGCCGATAGCCCGTGGTCGGCCGCGGCGTCAATCTTGCGGGCCGCGGCCACGGGGTCGGACTCATCCTCATAGCCCCAGAGCGGAACCTTGGGTTGCGCGTGCCCGGGGAAACGCGGCCGAGCCTGGCGCACGAGATTCCACTCCGTCCAGCCCGCGCCGTGTGCGGCCACGTTGCGCGGATCGACGTGGTAGTTGCCGAAGTAGTAAGCAGCGACTGACACGTTCGACATGATCATTCTCCTGAAATGGCAAGCCGCACACGGCCCCTAGTATCTCCCATCCCTCCGCGCAGTCTCATACATCGCCACCACATTCTCGGTGGGCGAGTTGTCCTGCAGCGCGTGTGTCGGGGCGAAGCAGTAGCCGCCGCCCGGCATCATGATCGCAAGCGTCTGCCGGCAGTCGGCCACGGTCTCGTCCACCGTTCCGAACGCTACCGGGCCGGCGGTACTGATACAACCGTGGAACGCCAGGCGACCGCCGAACGTGTCCTTGAGGTGGCGGGGACTCATGTTGGCCGCCTCGGGCTGCAGCGTGTCCACCACGCGGATGCCCATCTCCACGAAGTCCTCGTACGCCCAACTGCTGCTGCCGCAGGTGTGGATCATCACGGGGATATTGAAGGACGTGGCGAGATCGACAAAGCGCTGGTGCCGCGGCCGGAGCACCGTGCGATACATGTCGAGGCTGATCATGGGCGCGATCTGCGTGCCGAGGTCTTCGCCCATCCACATGAAGTCGATCCCGCCCCTGGCCGCCTCGAGCGTGCGCCGCGTCACTTCCAGCACGATGCCCAGGCGCCGGTCGAGAAACGCCAGCAGGGCGGGGTCACCGGTCGCGAGGCGCACCAGCGTTTCCTCCATGCCGAAGACGAAGCCGGTGGAGTTGATGATGTCACCCAGGCCCGGGCCACCGACCGAAAGCGCGTAGTTCCGGTTTGCCCGGCAGTAGGCCTCGAGGTGCGCGTAGGCGTAGGCGTCGGGCGACGGCATGGGCCAGCGGGCAATCACGTCATCGGAGGCGTGCTCCAGCGGAAAGTCGCAGAAGTCCCAATAGCCGCCGGTTCCGTGCGCCACCCAGCGCCGGCGCTCGCCCCACTCGGCGCCCACATGGCGGTCCGGGATCTCGGCATGCAGGCGGGGTCCGGCGTATCCGGCATTCGCGCCGCGGAAGTCCACGCCCAGCGCATCGCGCAAGCCGTTGCCGTCTTTCGGGTCCAGCTTGAAGTGCGCCTTGAGCCGGGCGTCGATGCCGCTGTTCGCATCGTAGTTGACCGGTACGCGGTCGGGTTCCCGACCCGCAAAAGCAGTCAGCACGCGTTCTTTTGAGGTCATGCTCTTCGTGCCCATCGCGCCACCTCCGGCTGCAGCCCTTCGATCCACCATCGTGAGACGCTTGGAAGGTAGCACAGTGCATGCCTGGCAGGCAAATTGAAAGTTCGGCTTGCATATTGCGCAACCATATTGCATCATGTTGATTATCAATGAGTTGAGCTCAGGATGGCCGCATGAAAGAAAGAATCATTGGCCCGAAAGTACGCGCCTTCGCCCAGCAGTACCCGGTCGTCACGTTGACAGGGCCGCGGCAATCGGGCAAGACGACGCTCTGTCGTGCGCTGTTCGCCGACAAGCCGTACGCGAATCTCGAGTCACCGGAGACGCGTTCGGCCGCGATCAGCGATCCGAAGGGATTCCTGCGACGCTACCCGGATGGCGCCATACTCGACGAGATTCAGCGCGTCCCCGAGTTACTGTCCTACATCCAGATGACCGTCGACGAGCGGCAGCGTGAAGGCATGTTCATTCTGACGGGCAGCCACAACCTGCTCCTGATGCAGGGCGTCAGCCAGTCACTGGCGGGACGCACGGCGCTCGCCACGCTGCTGCCGTTCGCCTACTCCGAGGCCTACGCCGCGGACAGCCGCCTGAGCAAGGAGCATGTCCTGCACGCAGGCTTCTACCCTCGCGTGCTGGAGAAGGGACTCGACCCGCACGAAGCATACGGGTTCTACCTGGCCACCTATGTGGAGCGCGACCTGCGCGACCTGCTGCAGGTCAGGGACCTGCGAACGTTTGAGGTCTTCCTCCGACTCTGCGCCGCACGAACAGGACAACTGCTGAACTTGTCCGCGCTGGGCAGCGACTGCGGCGTCAGCCACACGACCGTTCGGCATTGGCTTTCGATCCTTGAGACCGGCTACATCATACGCCTGGTACCGCCGTACCACCGCAACTTCGGCAAGCGTCTGGTCAAGTCGCATAAACTCTACTTCCTCGATACGGGGTTGGCCTGCTGCCTGCTCGGAATCGCCACGGTCGCGCATCTCGATGCCCATCCCCTCAGGGGCGCCCTGTTCGAGACGTTCGTCATGGGGGAGCTCATCAAGTCGCGCCTCAATCGCGGGCTTCCGGCAGACATCTGTTTTTACCGCGACAGCCGGGGGCACGAAGTGGACGCGGTCATCGACGAATGCGGCACACTCAGCGCGTGCGAGATCAAACTGGGCGAGACCATTCACTCTGATCTTCTCTCCGGCCTGCGCGGACTGCAGGCGATCGCCGACCTGCCGTGTCGACTGCACCTGGTATACGGGGGGGAGGACTCGTACGCGCGCGAGGGGATCTGTGTCCACGGCTGGCGCGAAGCATCCTGCGGCCTCTGAGGCAGACGCGCATCGGCCGCCTTCTGCGCCCTTGACTCCCGAACGGAGAAGCGCAACCATACGCGCCATTTGCGAAGACCGTCTTCGCGTCATCCTGTCAGAGACTGGATATCGCATGCGCACACTGTCTGTTTCGTTTGTCTCTTCCCTGTTGTTCGTCCAGGCGTCAATCGTGGCGGCCGCGCCCGCACCGGCCGTCCACCACGGCATGGCCGCCATCGCCCGCGAGCCGTACATCGGCACGATCGCCGTGGACGCCGCCTCCGGCCGGGTGCTGCTGAGTGAGAACCCGGACGCCGCCATCTACCCCGCAAGCTGCATCAAGCTGATGAGTCTGCTCGTTGTGCTCGACGCCATCGACCAGAACCGCATCCACCTGGTGGACCCCGTCCGGATCACGAACGAGGCCGCGAGCATCGGCGGCTCGCAGGTCTACCTGAAGGGCAACGAGGTCTTCACGGTCGAGGAGCTGATCTACGCCCTGATGGTCAAGTCGGCCAACGACGCGGCCACCGCCCTCGCCATCCATGTTGCCGGCTCGCAGGCGGCGTTCGTCGAGTTGATGAACCGCAAGGCGCAGGAACTCGGCCTGACCCGGACGCGCTTCTATTCGTGCCACGGTCTGCCGCCGACGCCGCCGCGCACGCCGGATCAGGTCGACGTCTCGACGCCGCGTGAGCTTGCTGCGCTGGCGCGGATGCTGGTCCTCGAGCACCCCGAGACGCTGCGCTATTCATCGACCGTCAAGCGCACCTTCCGCAACGGCACCTTCGAGATGGTGAACCACGACAAACTGCTCGGAAACGTGCCGGGCGTGGACGGGCTGAAGACGGGCTGGTTCCCCGCGGCCGGCTACTCGATCGTGGCTACGGCGCGACGCGATGGCCGCCGCGTGATCGTGGTTGTCGCCGGCAGTGTGAACCGCCTGGTGCGCGACCGCGTGGCCACGGAGGACCTGGCGCGCGGGTTCGCCGCCCTGCCCCCGCCGCCGCGCGACGTGCCCGCCACCAACATCGTGGCGGCCGTCACCGCGCCCGGCGCAGCCAACCCGGAGCCGTCGGGCCGCGCGCACAGCGCGTGGCGCATCCTGGGGATTGGGGCTGGCGTGCTCGTGGCTGCCGCGCTGATCGCCACCAGCGTTATGCTCTGGCGGCGGCGGGCGAACGCGGATCTTCCACCGTCCACCACGACGCCGCTACAGCCCCGCCTGCCGCCGAAGCGCCGCTGAGAGCGGCGGCGCGCGACAGAGCAAACGCATCCAATCACGTCAGTCTCTTTGGCGGGGAAGACCACCTGGCACCCGAATTTTCGAGGCGCCATCCTCCGGCCGCATCTTCGGCCGGCTTACCGGACCTCCACGCGACGACCCACGATGTGCAGGCGGCCGGCGGCGAGCAGGCGCAGCGCCTCCGGGTACGCCTCATGCTCCTGCTGCTGGATGCGCGCGTGCAGGTCGGCGGACGAATCGCCATCCAGAATTGGAACGGCGCGCTGGATGATGATCGGCCCGGTGTCCATGCCGGCGTCGACGAAATGGACCGTGCACCCCGCCACCTTGGCGCCGTAGGCCAGCGCCTGCTCCCAGGCCTGGAGACCGGGGAACGCCGGCAGCAGCGCCGGGTGAATGTTCAGCACGCGCTGCGGGAAGGCCGCCAGCAAGCCGGGTTTGACCATCCGCATGAAACCGGCCAGCACGACGGTATCCACGCCATGCTCGCGCAGCAGACTGATCGCACGCGTCTCGGCCGCGCCGTCGAGTTTGGTCCGGTAGGGCGCGGGATCGACATAGTAGGCGGCGATGCCGTGGCGCCGGGCACGGTCCAGGATCCTCGCGTCCGGCACATCGGCGATCACGCACACCAGCTCGGCCGCCAGCGTGCGGGCCACGATGGCATCCAGAATCGACTGCATGTTCGAACCCGAACCGGACCCCAGAACGCCAATCCGCAGGCTGTGGCAGGTGGTAGTCATAGCAGCGCGACTGTACTAAAGATGGGATGGCCAGGCGAGCAGGAAGGCTTGAAACTGCGGGAGCTTGGCGCGCGACGCGGCCAGTCATGCGCCCAGCCGCGCACCCATTGGTCTCGCGGAGCTCGCCCCTCCCGTTCATACAGCAAGCGCGGGTTGGCGTTCTGGCTTAGGGAGGGCGGAACTCCGCGACGCCGCAGCGCGCGACATTCGTGCATGTTCAGCGTCGCCGGGCGCCAATCTCTCGGAGAACGGGTGAAGGACAGGGATTGGCGAAGCCATGGTGCCCCGCACCCGTCGCTCCGGTCGGTTTTCCTTTTGCGTTTCTCGCGCCACTTCCACTAACATGAATCTGTCTGTTGTTCACGTTTCCCCTGGAGGTCGCATGAAACGTCTGACTGGTTGCGCACTCGCCGCCGTGTTCGCCCTGCTGCCGATCCTTGCGCCCGCCGAGCGCCGGCCGCTGGCCGTGGTCGAGATCACGAGCTGCAACGCCTTCTCCGGCGATGTCAACACGCTGGCCCAGGCGATCAACACCCCGTTCATCGCCATGGGAGTGAACGGCTGGCTGGGCAAGGCGAGTTCCTGCCCGAATCTGACGGGTGTCGACGTGAACAAGCCCCTGCGCCTGTTCGTGCTGCCGGCGGAGACCGAAGGCCAGGCGCCCGTGACCGCGAGCGTGCTGCCGCTGCTGGATCAGGGCGAGATCCTGCTGGGCGCCCTGCGCGGCGCCTTTCCCAGATCGTCCCAGGATGGCGACATCCTCTCGTTTGCCGGGGCCCAGGCCGGGATGGTCACGGGGGACATCTTCGTCGCGCTGGTCGGCAACCAGGCGGTCACCGCGTCAAGCCGCGCGGCCGTAGCCGAACTGGCGGCGGCACTGAAGGCCAATGCCCTGCCGACCGTTCCGGCCGTCTCGGGCACCTTGCGCGCCACGCTGGATGTCGAAGCCCTGACGCCGCTGCTCGAGAAGGGGATGCAGAGTCAGGTGGCAACCATGCGGAAGATGATGCCGCAACAGCCCGGCCAGATGAACCCGGCCGACATGCTGGAACTGGAACTGTCGGCCCTGGTCGATATCATGCACCAGACGCAGTCTTTCTCGATCGGCATGAGCGCCGACGCCAGCGGCGTCACGCTCTACACCCGCGTCGATCCCGTGGCCGGGTCCACCGTGGCGCGCGTCCTCGCACTGAGCCGTCCGCCCAATCCCCGCTACCGGGCGCTGATCCCGCCGAACGCGCTCTTCGCATATGTGGGCGCCGGCCTCGACGCGATGGACCTGCTGATCGAACCCTATACGGTGTTCGCGGAGAAACTGTACGCCAAGATGGGCGAACCCTACGCGCAGACGGGCCCGCTGCTCCGCAAGTCGCTCGCGGACGCTAAAGGTCTCTACACCGGTGACCTGGCCGTGGCCGTCACGCCGACGGCGGATGGCAAGGGGGTCGAACTTGTCGAGTTCCTCGCGGTCAAGGACGAGCAGGCGGCCTGGAAGTTTCTGCGAACCAGCATGACCAACACCGTGGCGCTCATGGCCGCGAGCGCGAGGACCGGATTCGGCGTTCAGGTCGGCGTGCCGCGCAAGTCCGGCAAGACCGAGATCCTGCCGTTCCGCTACACGTTCAACCCGCAGGACGTGCCGGCCACGCCGGGCCTCCCCGCGGCGGCCATGGCGCCGTTCCTGAAGGTATTCGGCAACCTGTGCGGCGAATGCGCGGTGGCCGACGGCCACTTCGTCATGGCCATAGCCGGATCGAACACGGTGGCGCGCACCATGGACCGCGCCCTGGCCAGCCTGGCGGCGCCGGCACCGGAGGCCGCCGTTCTCCTCCCCAAGGTCCGGGCCATCTTCCCGGAGATCCAGGCCGCCCCGGTAACCGAGGAATGGTACCTGTCTTCGTCCGACATCTTCAGGCTGGTCCTCGGCGCGATCGGCAAGGATGACGCCAAGCTTCTCGCCCAACTGCCGCCCGCCGGCGCCGGCATCGGCGGCATCGAACTGCGGAAGGGCGATGCGCACTTCAACGCGATGCGCATCAGCGCCTCCGAACTCACGGCGCTGTCCAAGGCGTTCAAGGCCCTGCAGCAGCCGAGGAACGCGCCTACCGCCGGCCGCGCCCCCGTGCCGCCGCACATGGCCGCCGAGCAGCCGGCGCCGTGAGGCGGGAGGCCGACAAATGGGCGACGGAACAGTTGGCGTCGCGGTTTCATTCTCGCTCCTGATGACTCTGTCGGTCTTCTGCGCTGCCGGTATCCACGCCCAGCGCAAATTGGGTGGGGAAGATCAAGGTGTCGTTGTTGCCCGCAGCGGCATATGAGATGGCGCTTCCGGGTTTGTGGGGGGATTTTCTGTGGCTGGAAGGGGTGTGGTGAACGGGACCGAGTAAGCGAGTCGGTTAAGGGTAACCGAGTAAGTGGGGCGGTTAAGTGTCGGAAACGGCGCCGGGAGGGCGGGAACCGCACTCCTAACCGCCACCCTTAACCGCCGTTCTTAACCGGATACCCTTAACCGACCCACTTAAGCGCCTTTCAGAGCGTGGTCATGCGCAATGGTCAGGAGAAAGAACCCACGAAAACCCGGAAGCACCATACGAGATACAGTAGAGCTTTCCCGGCTCGCGGGGACGCCATTTGCGGTCCATTGCAGTTCCGGCCAGAAACCCCTATCATCCCCAAATACTAGTGGGATTGCTCCTGCGTGAAGTAGGCTCGATAACGCTGTTCGGCTAATAAAATCAAAGAAGGAAGAGATATGAAGCCGTATCGGAAAGGTGGAGAAGCTCTACGCATGATGAACAGGTTGCCGCAGATGATGGTCATTCTGCTAATCGCAGTATTCTGGCTTCTCTCGGGCAATCCCCTTCACGCAGCAGATACAGCGCCGCTTCGGATCATGCCTCTGGGGGATTCAATTACGGCAGGATACACGGATAATCCCAAATGGCAGCATCCCTTTGAGTTCGGTTATCGTAGCGGTCTCTACAAACTGTTAAAGAACGCCGGCTACAAATTCGAGTTTGTCGGTGAATCGCCTGAGCCATGGGATGGTAAATGGCGTGTGCCTGCCAATGAGCCATCAACTGATCTCCGCCAATTGGAGATGGACAAACACCGCGGATATGGTGGATGGAGCATTGAGGGGATTCGGAGGAATGTTGCCGAATGGATCAAGAAGGACCGCCCCGACATCATCCTTCTCTTTATAGGAATTAATGGGATCAATGCCCATAGCCCCCAACAGCTAGACTCTCTCGTAAAGACAATCTATAGCGCGGATAAGGGAGTGAAACTTATTGTGGCTCAAATAACCCCCTTGAGCGGGTTTAATCAGAACCTCTTTGACTACAACACCTACATTGGGCAGACCTTGGTGCCAACCTACGCAGGCAAGGGATACACGATCAGCACGGTTGACCTGTATAGACTGTTTCTGACAGACGTTAATGACCCAAAATCGATTGATGCAACGCGATTGTCCAATGGGATCAATCACCCGAC
>CAYQJG010000062.1:0-24870 GCA_964417715.1 uncultured Lentisphaerales bacterium
AGGTGAAGTCGGCCGCCAGCACCTTGACGGCAACGCGACGGTTGAGCGACTCCTGAACGGCTTCGTACACGACGCCCATGCCGCCGCGGCCTATCTCGCGAATGATACGGAAGTCGCCTATCTGCCCGCACCGCAGCGTTGCTCGGCGATGTCAGCGACGCCGCCAGCTTGGCGGCAATGGAAATCGAAGCCGATGATCCCGTTGCGCGGCTATGCAGCGGGATATCACACCTCGCATCCCGCTTCTGAGCGCCCATGTGGCGACGATAGGTGTCCGCCAAAACCTGCTGCGTCATCGTCCTCAGCCAAACGAACACTGGAACAGCCGGGTCCCGCAGATAGTCAGGCAGACGGCGGCTTGCGGCAAGGTATACATCCTGCAGGACGTCATCAGCGTCCACACGCCCCCAAAGGCGAGGATCAAGACGAAACTCAATCATCTTGCGTAGTCGAGTCCTGCATTCGGCCAAGACCTTGGACAAGGCCCCTTCGCGCCCGGCAGCCAAGGCTTCACGCCACACTGTTTCCTGCTCCTCGGTCATGCGCGCTTCTTTCGGTTCGTTTCGTAGTCACTCCCACGTTGTCCACAGTATTACTACAATAACGGTTTTCCAGGCACGATTATTGCCCAATGGCAGTGGAATTCCACGTTTGCAGTTCAAGCCACGACGACCCGAGTTGTGGAAGACCCCGGCAGCTTGCTTATTATCGCCCCAGCGGTGTACAACCGGGCCCGTTTGCCGGAACTACGAATAGGGCGCCGATAGTCGGTGGCCGAAAAACAGAGCGGCGAATCGCCGCGAAGGGAGTCCGTTATGAGAATGATCGTAGTCCTCACAGCAGTGACACTGGGCGTGTCAGGCCTGAGCGCAGCCACCGAGAACGCGGGGCCGGGTGGAGAAACGCGTGTTCCTCCGCACGTCCGCTGCGACAAGAACGGCGACGGGGTGTTGTCACGCGACGAGTGGCCGTTCAGCGCCGAGTTATTCACCAAGCTCGACAAGAACGGCAACGGCGTCATTGGCGCAGACGAACGCCCTGGACTCCGCGGCAAGCGCGGCAAGGGTGGGGAAGGCAGAGCGAAGGGCGCCCCGGGTGCCGGCGGCCGCGGCAACAACTGATCGGAGTTCGAAGCCGGTGGACAATCCCGTGTTGGCGCAACTGCGCCAACACGGGATCTCACCGGCGCCTGTTTGCTCCAAGAGTATGGAATTAGCTTGGAGCATGGACCTACCCACCTGGGTGCGGGATTCAGACGCAAAGACGCACCAGACGCACGGCGGTGGCCGCGAACGGCAAGGCCGGACCTTGGGAAACGGTGAGGATCGGCGCGATCAGTTGGGGGTATGGTTCAAACGAGCGCCAGTCGCCCCGACCATCTTTGATGCTGTGGAATAGGCGTCTTCCTTGCGGAAGACGCCTCTTTTGCTTTCGGGATCGGTTCCCGCCTGTAGTAGTCGATGGCGCGTTCGACCGGGTGGCAGCCGCTCATTCCCGTGCCTCGATGATTTGATAGCCATTCAATGCCGCCAGCGTGAACGCCACGCGACCGCCCGCCTGCGTGAACGGCAGCGCCGTTCCCTCCGGCACGCAGCGCACCGACTTGACGGGCTGGTCGGCGCGCAGCGAAAGCGCGAGTTCATGCACCGGAATGATCTCGTCCACAATGTCCATCTCCGCGCTCGTGCGAACCGGCAGGTAGTGGAGCAGATGCACCAGATGCCGCTCTTCGCCGGATTGCCGGGTGACGGTGGCGATCACCGTCGGCGGCGCTTTCGCCCGCAGCACGGGCTCCGGCAGCAGGCGCGCAAGCGCAGCCTTGAGCAACGCCCGGCACCAGCGCGGCGCGTTCTTCTGGTATTGCGTGAAGATGGGCTGGGCGAAGTAGATAACCTGCCCGGACTGGACAATGGCCGGGCCGCACGCCTCGCCGGACGATGGCGCGTGCTGGTGCGAGCAGAAATGCTTCCAGGCGCGATTGAAGTACGGCGCCATGTTGTCGGCCAGCACCTCGCTGCTGCGCTCCGCCTCGACAGCCGTGCCGGTTTCGTACATGACATGCTCGGTGAGCGCCAGTCCCGCGTTCAGGGCCGGCCGCGGCTTGACGAACATCGGCGTGAACGGCGCGCTACCCTCGAAGCGGACGCCGAGTGGCAGCGCAAAGGCCGTCCCCTCGGGATCGAGCCCGGCGCGGTGCGAGGCGATCAGCGCGCCGCCGGCGACCAGGAACGCCTCGATCTTCGTCGCCAGCGCGGCCTTCACCGGGATCTCGTCCGGCAGGATCAGCAGGCGGTAGCGGCCAAAGTCGGTTTGGCTGTCGACCACATCGAACTGGTGGTGCAGTTCCTGTAGCAGGTGCATCGCGCCCTTGGTGATCCTGGGCAAGGCTGAGAACTTGGCCTCGCCGACGAATTCCTCCGGCGTCAGCACGCCGATGTCCACCACCGGCTCAGCATCGACGCACCAGGGCTCGCGCTTCTCGACTTCGCGGTAGACCGAGCCGATCAGCGCGTAGGTGTGCGGGCAGAGCCGGCCGCGCGGATGGAGCTGGTCGCCGACGCAGCATTTGGCGCCGTGGGCCAGCATGCTGAAGCACTCGAAGGCCAGCGCCTCAGGGTTCTTGAACGAGTGGAAGTCGCCCCAGGCGGTGTGGAATTTGCCGGTCATGCCGAGCGTTTCCTTGCCCAACGTGCGCGCGTAGCGGATGGTCGAAGGAAAGTGGTCATACCCCCACTGACCGCTGGGCAGGCTCTCGAGTTCGAGGTGCGTGAAGGCGTCGAGCTCGCGACGCAGGTTTGGGCCGACATGTCCGGAGTTATAGAAGAGGAGCGCCTCCGGTCGCCGCGTGCGAACAAACGCGCTCAGCTCGCGCTTGAAGCGCCAGAGCGTGTCGCGGGCGAACTCCTTGCGGACACTTTCGACGGCCGGATCGAGCCCCTGCGCGAGCATCCGATCCCGGCAGTGCCGACAGGCGCAGTCATAGGGCAGCAGGATGTCGAACCAGAACCCGTCCACGGGCAGAGATTCGATGATCTCCTCGACGAGTTCGCGCAGGTAGGTCTCGTAGGGCGAGTTGAGGCACAGGTTGTTGTAGAAGCCAGGATGGAAGGCCGGGATATTCACCTTGCCGTCCACGGCGCGGACCAGCCACTCGGGGTGCAACTCGGCTTGCAGGGCATCCCACTGCACCGAGACGTAGATCGGTGCCTTGATGCCGCGCTCGTGGCAGGCCGCGAGCTGCTCGCGCAACAGATCCCCTTTCAGGTGCGGATGCTGGAACAGAGGGAAGCGCTTCGATTGGTAGTACAGGTAGCCGTGATGGCAGCGGGCGAACAGGTTGATCGAGTTCACCGATGCCTTCGCGAGCGTGTCGGCGAACTCATGCGGGTTGAATTCCACGCCCACGCCGTCGATGGCGGCGTGCGTGTGGAAGTCGAGGTGAATCTGGCGGAAGGGTAACAGGTCTGACATGGAGGACGTCTTTCTTTGGGTTATGAAGTTTTGCTTTATCGCGCTGCGGCTGGATCGGTGTGGCGCTCGACCCGCTTGTCGACCCGACAGTCTGGCGCGTCGGCCGCGACGGTGTATGATGTGTTTGCGTTCAGGTCTTTCAGACTGTGCCAGGTGGCCGCGGCGTGGGCCGGCAAGGCAATCTCCTTCTCGACGCCGGGGCGCAGATGGAAGAAGTTGTCGCTCCAGGACTGCCCCACCGGCGCATCGGCCCAGACCCACAAGGCGGGACGCTGCACCGTGATCCGGCAGATCGCGCCGATGGCCTCCACACTCAGTTGTGGATCCAGCAGGTTCAGATGCTTGAGCGGCACAAGGGTTACAACCGACTCGGAGACCTTTCCTCCCTGAGACGCCAACTCGAGCCAGAGCAACAGGTTCTCCTCGCCCTCGCGCCGGCGGAACTCACCGAGTTCGAGCCGATGCAGCATGCAGTCCGTCAATCCCGCCACGGTGGCCGCCAGGCGTCCCTGCGCGCGCGCGGCCCCGTCGGTTCGCAACAGCGTCCACGTCACTTCGACTTCCGTCGGGGCTGACAGGTCGCTGCTGACATGCACGTCGACGGTGTCCCGATCCGGCGCAACCACGCCGCTGACCAGCAGCGGCGCATAGAGGCGCCGGAGTGCGTACTGCGGTGCCTTCCATCCCCCGGCGCAGTCGATCGTCGCATTGGTCATTCCCGGCCAGACATCGTTGAGCACCCAGTTCAACACGCCCATCGTGCGCGGCACGTCGCGCCGCCAGTGACCAATGGCGGTTTCGAGCAGGACCGCATGGAGAATCTGCGTGGCCCAGACGGTCATGGCAAAGTCGCCGGGCAGCGGTAGATGCTGGGCCAAGTGCCGCAGGATGATCCCGCTGCCTGCCGGCATGCGCTGATGCCAGTCCATGATACGGCTAGTCAGGTTACGGTCCGCGGGCTCCGTCACGCGCTCGAGAAGCCGCGGCGACGGCAACGACTGGTAGCCGAACTCACTGACGAAGCGGTGGTCGCACGTGGCGTAGAACGCGAAGGGCTTGCCATCCATCATGACATCCCAGAGGTGCGCATCGCCGCAGGCCGGGTTGTTGGAGTCCTTGCGATCACCCGTCGGCGAATGCGGCGATCCCGGCCAGTAGTCTTGCCCGCCGTGACCGCACACGACGTCGGCCAGCAGCTTGTAGAAGACCTTCCCGTGGAGTTCCGTCGGCATCTTGCCGAGCAGGCCGGGCTGCCACGCATCGCCCAGCAAGCCCCAGCCACTCTTCCACCCGAGCTCCAGTTCGTTGTTGCCGCACCACAGCGCCAGGCATGCGTGGTGCTGGAGCCGCCGCACATTGTCCACGGCTTCCTGCCGGATGTTGTCGACAAACGTGTCGTCATCGAGCGGGTAGCCGGCGCAGGCAAACATGAAATCCTGCCAGACGCACAGTCCCACTTCGTCGCACAGGTCGTAGAACAGGTCCTCTTCGTAGATCCCGCCGCCCCAGACGCGCAGCATGTTCATATTGGCCGCCGCCGCGCTCTCCAGGAGGCGTCGATAGTAGCCGACATCCCGGCAGGAGCCGTAGTTGTCCGTGGGAATCCAGTTGGCGCCCTTGGCAAAGAATCGTCGGCCGTTGACCTCAAACGCGAACGACTCGCCCCACTGATCGGTCTCACGCCGTAACCGCAGGGTGCGCAGGCCGGTGCGGATCTCCCGCGTGGCCAACACCGCTCGCTTCGATCCGAGCGCCTCGACGCGCACCGTGTAGAGGGGCTGGTCGCCCATCCCGGACGGCCACCACAAGCGCGGCGACTCGACCGAAACACGGACGGCGGCCTCGCCGCTTCCCTCCGCGGCGGCCAGCTCCCGGCCTTGATGGCTCAGCGTGATCCGGCAACCCGCGGCCACTCCGACGATCTCGGGGCAAACGGTCAGCGTCACGCCGCCGCCACCGTGCTTCTGATCGATGCGGACGTCGCCGAGGCGCGCGCCGCTCCAGGCTTCGAGCCGGATCGGCCGCCAGATGCCGCAGGTTGCGAGTTTCTGCCCCCAGTCCCAGCCGAAGTTGCAGTGGGCCTTGCGCAGCCATGAGAAGCCAGGCGTGATGCAGTCGCCTGGCCAATGAGGCAGCGCGAACCGTGCCTGGCGCTCATGCACGGCTCGGGTCGGCGAGTCGAAGGTGATCGCGAGACGGTTCTTGCCCGCCACCAGGTGTGCGGCCACAGCGAAGCGGTACCGGCGGTGCATGTTGTCGGTATGCGCCAGTTTCTCGCCGTTGATCCGGATGGTCGCCAGCGTATCCAGTCCGTCGCAGACCAGCTCGACGTGCTCGTGGTCGAGCAGTCCCGCGGGTATCTCGAACTCGCGCTCGTACGTCCAGTCGGTCTCGCCCACCCATTGCACGAGCTTCTCGTTATCGCGGAACTGCGGATCCGGGATGAGGCCGGCCCGCAGGAGATCCCTGTGGATGCAGCCGGGGACGTTGGCCGATAGGCCGGGAGGGGTGTATTCGCCGCCGCTGACAATCCATTCCCCATTCAACGCGATCGTGAGTGGATTCACCTATTGACCTCCTGGTTGCAGCCGCGCTGGCCCGCACGGGTATCGCCGCGGCGTACCCTCACTTCTTCTTCAAACCGGTCAATCCCGCCGCCGGGTGGCAGAAAGGTGCGGCTGGCAGCCCCTCCTTGTTGAAAAGCGTAACAACCGGGAAGCCCAGCCAAGCGTAGCGCACCCCGGCGGGTCTGGGCACCTCCGCCGACAGAACCTCGACGGTGTCGCCCTTGATGCTGGCGGTGGCCGGGTGCCAGGCCCCTGCCGCATCGGCGATTTCGAAACCGGCCAGATATCCCCTGGACACCAACCCACTGCCGACGCCGTCGAAGCGGACGATGAAGGCCCCGCCCTCGCGCTTGAACTCGCGCGCGGTCGGGCTGTCGGCCACCACCTTCGCATCGCCATAGGCCTGCTTGCGCGCCTGTAGCGCGAGGCGCTCGCCCACCTCGCGCTTACGCGGCGGATGGATGTCGAACTTCTCGCCCAGATCCAGTGTTACGGCCAGGCCGACCTTCGGGACCTCCTGACAGACCCGGAACTGCGCCTCGCGAATGCCGATGAAGCCGTGATTCTGGTTCTGGCCGTCGAACTTCGCCAGCGACGCGGCATCCATATCGAGGGCGGTCTTGCCAGCCTCGTGGCTGATGAAGCCGGGGAGCTGGACCACGAGGAACGGCAGCTCGGGCCGAGCCCACACCTTGCGCCAGCTTGCGATCAGAGCTTTGAGACCATGGTAGTAAAGGGAGCCGTTGCCAGCATTCATCTCGCCCTGGTAGTACATCGCCCCACGACAGGCGTAGGGCGCCAGCGGTGCGATGTTGGCATTGAAGGCGCGGCTGGTGGCGGCGGGATAGCCCTGGTCCTTGAGCGGGGCCAGTTCGGGGACGGTTTCCAGCACGGCCTCGTCCACCCAGCTCTGCACGGGCAGGATGGCGCCGATCTCGACCACCGCCACCGGCACCTCGCGGCCGAGCACCTCGCTCAGGGCGCGCGCAAAGAAATAGCCGACCGCCGAGCACGATCCCGAGATGTCCGTGGCGCTGGAGCGTGGCACCAGGTAGGAGGCGTCCTCCCACTTGACCGGTCCCCAGAAGCCCTGCGTTTCCTCCTGCGGTTCGGTGATCTCGTTGGTTCCGCGGTGGCCGACCTGGGCGACGCGGATCAGAGGGAACTCGTGTCGTCGGGCGATGGCGTCCTCGCGCTCCACACAGGCGTTCATTGGATGCAGCATGTTCGACTGGCCGCAGAACAGCCAGACTTCGCCTACCAGAACGTTGGTGAACATCCGCCGCTCGGTCTCCAATTCACTCGCACCTTTGGCCTCGATCAGCAGCGTATAGCGCCCGCCGGTCGGCAGTGCCGGCAGGTCCACCCGCCAGCGGCCGGTTTCGGCCGCCGCGACGGTCTCGCCGCCGGCGAGCTTGTTGCCGCCGTCGTAGAAGGTCACGGCGACCGGAGCGCCCAGTTTGGCCCGTCCCCAAACGGGCACCGGCATCTCGCGCTGCAGCACCATGTTCTCCGAAAAGATGCTGGGCAGCCAGAGAGAATTCCCGGCACACACGGCCGCGTTGGTCATCATCAGCACTCCTGCAAGTATCCCTGATTCTGGTCGCAGGTTCATAGGGTATTCCCCCGTGAGAAGGCGCTCCAGAACGTCTGCCCCCATTGGCTGGCGCGGTCATCCCACTCGTCCCGCATGCGGAACAACTGCCGACGCAACGTCTCCACCAACGCCGCGTCACTGGCGAGATTGTGCGTCTCCCACGGGTCGGCGATCACGTCGAAGAGCTGCGTCATCGTATGCCGGCCGTTGACGACATACTCGATGAGCTTGTGTTGCCGGGTCCGAACGCCGCGATGTTTGTCGGTATACGCGAGGTAGACTGCATCGCGCCCGGCGGCGAAGATGTCGTGCCCCTCGACGGATGCCGGCACCGGCGTGCCGGTCAACGCGCAGAGCGTCGGGAAGATGTCCAGCAGGTAAACCAACGCGTCCGTGGTCTTGCCGGCCGCGATGCCGGGCCCGCTGAAGACCAGCGGCACCCGGATGCTGTGGTCGTACAGACTCTGCTTGCCCATCAAGCCATGCTGACCGAGCGCGAGCCCGTTGTCGCCACAGAGCACGAAGATGGTGCGGTCGAGTTCGCCGCGCTCGCGCACCGCGGCGATGACGCGGCCGATCCGGTCGTCGAGATGGCTGATCATCGCATAGTACTCGGCGAGATGGCGGCGGACCTCGGCCACGGAATGCGGGAACGCGGCGAGCTTTTCGTCCCGGACCTGCATCTCGCCGTTGTCGAACGGATGTTGCGGAAGAAAGTTCGCCGGCAACTCGATCTGCGCCGGGTCGTACAGGTCGAGAAACTCCTTCGGCATCGTGCGCGGGTCGTGCGGGGCGAGAAACGACAGGTAGAGGAAGTACGGCTGCTCCGCCGGATGCTCACGCAGGAACCGGAGGCCGGTCTCGCTGATGATGTCCGTCGAATGCCGGCCGGCATGGATGTGGTCGCAGTGACGTTCCTTGATCTGGTTCGAGCCGAACGGGTTCTCGACGTAGAGACAGCGCTGGTCGTACTTGCCGGTGGGATCGTAATTGAAGACCGGCACGTTCCAGTGGTCGGCCATGCCGCCGAAGAAGATTTCACCGCCCGCCGTGAATGACCGGTGGAACGACTCCGTCCCGTTATGCCACTTGCCGACGCCGAACGTGTGATACCCCGTGCCGCGCAGCGTCTCCCCGAGTGTCGCGTGCTCCGGCGCGATCGTCTCGCCCCTGCCGCGGATATGAAATAGCGTCCGCCCGGTATTCAGCATCGCCCGGCTCGGCATGCAGACCGCGCCGCACGTGCCCCCGGGAATGCACGCGTGGGTGAACGCCGTTCCGTGCCGTACCAGCCAATCCATGTGCGGCGTATGGATCTGCCGGTTGCCCAGCGCCGCGATGGTGTCGAAGCGCTGATCGTCGGTGAACAGAAAGACGATGTTGGGCTTCATGGGCTATGGAATCCTTTCCATCGCGAATTATTCAACGGGAAGGGGTCTTATTACCGGCTCGGTGTGCAGACCGACGAGCACGCGTGGGCATCGGTGAACGTCATTCCCTGCCCCGCCAGCCGGTCGATGTTGGGCGTGGGAATCTCTCCCCGTTGCAGATTCAGGCAATGCACGTCGCCATAGCCCAAATCGTCGCAGAGGACGTAGATGATGTTGGGCTGCGTGCTCATGTGCTGTTCTCCTGTGTCTGCGTCCTTGCGTACCGGCTACTCCGCCACGATACCGCCAGAGATTTGTTGCGGCTCGGCCGCTTGATCCGCGCCGGGGAGGCCTTCGGAGGCAATCCGCCGTCCCACGTCGTGCACCAGGCGCACCGCCTCCTCGGGGAGCGATCCGTCGGGCAGCGGGCCAATATTGGCGAGCAGGTTGCAGTTGTGCGCCCGGGCATAGGCGAGACATCTCCACAGCTCGCCGGCTCCCTTCCACGACGCCTCCCTGTGCCAACCCCAGCTCCCGTTCTGCAGCGTCATGCAAATCTCGTTGTGCTTGACCTTGTTGGCCTCCCAGGCCCGATCCGCGATCACGGCGGCGGCTTCGTTGCCTTTCGCCCTCAGGCCGTCGCCCTGCGATTCAAAATGGAACTCCGGCGAGGCGTAGTCTTCCGTCCCGGTCGCGCCCTGCTTGAACGAGATCAACGCCTCGGGGCGCGCGGCGCGGATGATCGCATAGGTCTGCTCGATGGGGATCAGATCGGGCCTATGATAGTACGGATTGACGATGTCCAGCCAGATGCCGGCCAGCGGAGCCTCACGGGCGCAGAGTTCCATCATGCAGGCTTGCGCGTAGTCCCAGTAGATGCGCCATTGCTCCGGCTTCGTCAATACGTAGCGCGGATCGCCGTTGGGATAATCCGGCCTGCCCGGCCAAACCATATCACGGGTCGCCGCATACGGGTGCCTCCAGTTGAGCAGATGGGTGTAGTAGGCGAAGAACCCGAGGCCCTTCTTGTCGCATTGTTCCGCGAGTTCGCGGACGAGATCGCGCCCGGCAACGGTCCTGGCATTGAACGGCTCGGTCGCGCTGTCCCAGAGGCAGAAGCCCTCGTGGTGGCAGGTGGTCAGGTTGACGTACTTCATACCCGCCTCGCAGGCCAGGTCGGTGATGAAGTCGGCGTCGAAACCGGACGGATCGAAGCTCTTGGCCAGCTTCTCGTACTCGGCCACCGGGATGCGTTCGTTGAACATCACCCATTCGTGCCGCCCGAGCTGGCTGTAGAGCCCGTAGTGCAGGAAAAGCCCGTAGTTGGCCTCCGCGAACCATTTCAGGTTGGCAGCGTGCGGGTCTTTGGCGTGAAGATCGCGGTAGTCGGAGAGGTAGTTGGGGCAGCGGTTTGGTTGCACTACTTCGCTCCTTTCGTCGTTTGATCCATCATGGCAAGAACATATGGGTCCGATATTGACCACAAAGGCTTCAACTCGTCGCAGGGGTTGTCTGCATCCAGGCCAACTGCGGCCAAGACGCGGGGCCGGTGTTGGGCTGCGGCGCGCCGGGGGTGCTGCGCCCCTCGCGCACATACCGGGTCAATAGCGCCGTGAGATGCGCCACCACCTCCGGGTGTTGCTCCTGCAGGTTTCGGCGCTCGCCGACATCGGCGCTCAGGTCATAGAGCTGCACCGGCGGCAGACCCTCGCACTCCGCGCCGGGTCGCGGCCAGCTCCACCCGCCGGAACCCGGGCAAAGCTCCAGCTTCCAGCGTCCCTGGCGGATGGCAAAGGAGCCATCGATGGAATGGTGCACGGTCGCTTCCCGGATGGGCTCCGCGCCGGGTTGCTCCAGCCACAACGGCAGGTTGCTGACACTGTCCTCGCCCGCCTCGTCCGGCACGGCGACACCGGCAACGTCCGCCATGGTGGCCAGCAGATCCACGAGGCAGACCGTATCCTCGCAGGCGCGGCCGGCCGGGATGCGCGCCGGCCAGCGGACCAGCAGCGGAATGCGGTGGCCGCCGTCGTAGATGTCGGCCTTGTGCCCGCGGAAGATGTGGCTGGGGTGGTGCCCGAGTTTGGCCAGCCCCGGAAAGTCGGCCGATGGCGAGCAGCCGTTGTCGGAGGTGAAAACGATGATGGTGTCATCCGTCAGTCCGGCACGCTCCACGGCGGCCATAACGCGTCCGACCACATCGTCCACCATCAGGCAGAAGTCGCCATACGGATTGGTGCCCGACCGGCCCTGGAACTCGGCGGCGGGCAGGATCGGGGTGTGTGGGGCCGGCAGCGGAAAGTAGAGGAGGAACGGCTGTGCCGCAGATTGTCCGGCGATGAACTCCTCCGCCCGGCGCGTGAGTGTCGGCAGAACCTCCTCGTGCCGGAAGTCCGGCGCGCAGGGGCCCGGGCGCCAGAAACGGAAGCCGACGTCCCCCGGCGGACGGTTGTCCGGCAGATCACAACCGGGATCCTGGCGATCAGGCACGGCCGTGACGCGGTCATTCTCGACATAGACATAAGGCGGCATGTCCAGCGACGCGCTGATGCCGAAGAAACGGTCGAAACCGAAACTGCACGGCCCGTTGCGGATGGGCTGGGCGTAGTCCACGTCCTCCGGCTCCGGCCCGCTCCTGGCCCAGTCCCAGCCAAGATGCCACTTGCCGATGGCAGCGGTGCGGTAGCCGCGCTGCTTCAGGAGGGAGGCCACGGTCATACGCCCGTATTCAATCAGGTGCGGGCTGTAGCCCCAGGTCACCCCCTGCTTCAGGTTGGAGCGCCAGTTGTAGCGTCCGGTAAGAATGCTGTAGCGCGAGGGGGTGCAAACGGCCGAGCTGGAGTGGGCGTCGGTGAAGCGCATGCCGCCGGCCGCAAGCTGGTCCAAGTGTGGAGTCCGCAACTTGGATTCGGGGTTCAGGCAGGAAAGATCCCCATAGCCCATATCGTCGGCCAGGACGTAGATGATGTTGGGAAGTCTGTTCATAGGGCGGTGGCCTGGTTTGGGTTTGATTGCACAGTAAATGACGTAGCCGGGATAACCGGACCTTGCGGGGACTCGTCGTCCACCGGGTTGACCACCATGCCGGGCCAGGGGTCGAGTTTGACGGTCAGCAACGGGTCGCGCGTCTCGTGCATCCAACGGTCAAGCCGGGCACGCATCTCCTGTAAAACCGCCGCGCACTGCGGATCGCCGGCGCGGTTGCAGGATTCGTGCGGGTCGAAAACCAAATCGTAGAGCGCCTCGGCCGGCAACGGTTGCGTGTCCCAGCCGGCCGCGCGGAATTCGTTCTTGCTCACGGAATCGTCGCAGTTCGGCAACACCGGCCCCGGACGCGGCGCATACCGGCGGATGTACTTGTACCGCGCCGTGCGCACCGACCGCATCGGTTCGAGCGCCGCGTGCCAGTTGACCTCGGCGAAGACTTCGTCGCGCTGTTGCGAGAGCGGGACGCCCTGCAACCACGGCGGCGGAGTCAGCCCGGCCACTTCGCAGATGGTCGGGAACAAATCGACATGGCTCACCTGGGCGTCCACGACCTGGCCGCCGGCGAAGCCCCCGGGACCGCGCAGCATCAGCATCACGCCGGTGCCGTGGTCGGTCAGATTGCATTTCATCTGCGGAAAGGCGATGCCGTGGTCGGTAGTGACGATGACGAGCGTGGTATCGGCCAACCCGGCCTGATCGAGCGTGTCGAGGACCGTACCCATCGCCGTGTCGAGCCGTCCGGCCGCGACGGAGAAGTCGACGAAGTCGCGCCGGATTTCCGGCGTGTCCGGCAATGGCGCCGGTGGCCGAACATACCGGGCGTCGCCGGTTGGTGAGGCTGCGTCGTTGTGCCATTGAACACCGGTGCCGGTCCGATGCGTGAGGAAGAACCCGCACGAAAGGAAGAATGGCCGGTCGTGCGACCGACACAAAAACGCGGCGGCCTTTTCGGCAATCTCGCCGGCATCCATGCTGTTGTTGAGGACTTCGTAGCCGAGTTCCTTCGTCAATGCGCCGGCCGCTTCGTGTTGCACGCCGCTGAGCGCCGTTGCATACCCGTGTGACCGGAGAAACTTGGCCAGATGCCACCGGTAGTCGGTCAATCGTGCGCCGCGATGGGCGAGGCCAAGCATGCCGTTGCTGTGGGGATACATGCCGGTTAGCAACGCCGCCCGGCTGGCTGAGCACGTCGGCGCAGCGCAGAACGCCTGCCGGTACAGCACGCCCTGTTCGGCAAACCGCTGCAGGTTTGGCGTCTCGACCGCGTAGCCGTAGGGCTGTATGTAGCGGCCGGTATCGTGGGAATGCAGGTAGAGGATGTTGGGATGTGTTTTCATTTGGGAAATCCTCGCGGGTCGCGTTGCCACGGCACGACGTCACTGGTGTGGACGTACCAATCGAGCAACCGGCGTTCGAGTTGTTGCTGCACCGCCGGCAACTGGCCGTGGAGATTCTTGAGTTCGAGCGGATCGTGGACGAGGTCGTAGAGTTCGCTTACGTCGCCCGGCCGGTGAACGAGCTTGTGCGTCGCCGTCCGCACCATCATACACCGGCAAACCGACTCGGGATGTTCCTGCTGTTGCAGGCCCTTGAGGTAATAGATGCTGCGCGGGTCAGCCACGTCCTCGAACCCGCCGGGCGCGCCCTCGAAGCAATGCGGCTCGTGCGGGTCGTAGCCGCCTTCCGCAAACACGGCGTCGCGCGGATCGCGAAACAGTGACCGGGCAAAATGCGTGTGCCGGCATTCCACGCCGGCCATCTCCAAGGTCGTCGGCATGATGTCCATCAACTCCACCGGCGCGCGCACCACCCGCCCGGCTTGAATGCCGGGCGCGCGCACGAACAACGGCACGCGCGTCAGGCAATCATCGAGGCCGCTCGGCCATTTTTCGGCCAAGCCATAGTCGCCTGCCCATTCGCCGTGGTCGGAGAACGCGAAGAGCGCGGTGTCGTCCGCCAAGCCGGTCTCGTCCAGCGCCGCGAGCAACCGGCCGAGAATTGCGTCCACGTAGGTAATCATGCCGAGGTACACCGCGCGCAGTTTGCGCAGCGTGCGCTCGTCGAGTTCGTTCAACCGCCGGTATTGCCGGATGAGCCGGTAGAACGCCGGTTTGCCCGGTAAGTCTGCCGGGCGCAGCGGTGGCAAAGTGTCCGGGTCGTACATGTCGTACCACGGTTGCGGACAGGTGAACGGACAGTGCGGCAACACGAACGGCAGGAAAAGCATGAATGGCGCATTACCGGGCCGACGCGAGCGGAGGAACTCGACCGCTTGATCCATCTGAAACCAATCGGTCATGTGCCCCGGCGACGGGCCGTAGAGGAAGCTCTGGTAGCCGGGATGGTCCTTGGGGAAGATATCGCGTGATCCGCCACCCGCCCATTGCCAGTCATGGATTCGCGTCACCGAGTCCGCGAATGCGCCCGGCGAGAGCAGATCGTTCTTGCCGATCCAGTGCACGTCGTAGCCGGCTTGCTTGAGGTATTTGAGCGTGTTCGGTTCGTCCGGCTGAAGCAAGTGCCAGAGCGTCCGATGCCCGCGCACGTGCGGATACCAGCCGGTCATGAAACTGCAGCGCGAGGGCGTGCAGACGGTGTGCTGCACGTGGCACTGGTCGAAGCGCACCCCCTCGCGCGCCAGCCGGTCAAAGTGCGGCGTTCGCACCAGCGGATCGCCGTAGCAGCCGAGCAGGTCAGCGCGCAACTGGTCGGGGTTGAAGTAGATGATGTTGGGGCTTTTCGTCATCGCTCAGGCTCCGCAGTGACGTGGGGAATCGAGCCGGTCGGTCTGCGCCAGGCGCTGGACGAGGCGGGCCAGCAGCCCGGTCTTACGCGTCTGCGCCTGCGGATCATTCCAGAGGTTGCGCAGTTCGCGCGGGTCGTCGGCGAGGTTGAAGAGCACACCGTCGTCGAAGCCGCCGTAGAGAACAATCTTCCAGTTGCCGTCGATCAAGCCTCGCAGTCGACAGATGGGGGCATCGCCCAAATCGTCGTCGTATTCCATTACCAGCGATTCGTGCGGCGCGGCCAGCCGGCCCTCTAGGAAGGGACGCAGCGATTGGCCGGCCGGCGGCAGGCGGTTCATCGGCCCTGGGCCGCGGGTGTCCAGCGCCAGCGGATCAAGCCCGGCGTAGTCGAGGAAGGTCGGCGTCAGATCGAGCAGGCTCACCGGTGTCTCGCAAACGCCGGACTGCACGCCCGGGCCGGCGGCCATGAACGGGACCCGCCACAGCTCCTCGTAGGGCCAGGCTCCCTTGTAGAGCAGGCCGTGACTCCCGAGGTATTCGCCGTGGTCAGAGATGAACAGGACAATGGTGTTGTCCGCCTGACCGCCGGCCTCCAGCGCCGCCATGACGCGGCCCACATTGGCATCGATGTGGCTGATCATGCCGTAGGTCTGGGCCAGGATCTCGCGCATCTCGGCATCATGATCCGGCCCGGGCCGCTCGGACTTGCCGACCAGATAAGCGCAGGGCTCGCCACGCTTTTCCAGCGTCTGCGGCAGCGGCAGCGTGGCCGGATCGTACATCTCGCTGTAGGGGCGGCAGGCGCCGAAGGAAAAATGCGGATCCGGGAAGCTGCAAAATAGAAAGAAGGGCTGAGTCTTCTCATGCCCTCGGAGAAACTCGATGCTGCGGTCGGCGATCCAGTGATTGTAGTGATGCTCTTCGGGCATATCGATGCGGAAGCCGCGGCCGCACGCGTGGTAGGACTGATCCTTGGCCAGCTTGCGCGAGGATTCGGGATGGTTTCGTTTCAGCCATTCCCGGTATTCGCCGCGCGCGTGCGTGGTGTGCCCGCCGACGAAGTCGGTGCTCTGGTAGCCGTAGTAGGGCGACGGCAGGGGTTTCCCCTCGCCGTTCCACCAGGGTTTCCACCATTCGGCGGAGGGGATGTTGTCGCCGAAGTATCCGCCGCCGGGCTGGAAGTGGAACTTGCCGGCACCATGCGTTCTGTAACCGGCGTTGACCAAGGCCTGCGTGACGGTGGGCACGTCGGGCGACAGAATGTTGCCGTTGGTGAGCAGGCCGTGCTGGCGCGGCGTCTTGCCGGTGATCATCGTCGCCCGGCTGGGCATGCAGACGGGATTGTTGCAGTAGCCGCGGTTGAAGTTGACCCCGCGCGCCGCGAGCGCGTCGATGTTCGGGGTCTTCACCACCGGGTGGCCGTTGCAGCCAAGGCAATAGGACTGCATCTGGTCGACGCAGAAGACGAGGAGGTTGGGGCGGTCTGGTTTCATGGGGTGCTGCCAAAAGTAACGTCCGCGGCATACTCTTCGCTGATGTTGAGTTGCGGGTAGGATGCGTCCAGCGGGGCGCCAGCGATGCGGACATTCTCGAAACGCACGCCCCGGACATCGTGCTCGGCATCCTTGCCCCAGATGCAGATCCGCGGCTGCCAGGGGCCTGTGCACTCGATGTTGCGGAAGGTGATGTTCCGCACGCGCCCCATGCTGTCCCGTTTGCCGAAGGGTGTAAGGCATGGCTCGATCTTGATCAGATCTTTTTCGTGGCGGTCCTCATCCAGATGGACCAAGACGTTTTCTATGACGACGTCCTCCATCAGGCAGTCTTCCGCCGCCTCGATGCAGACGAACGGCGCGCAACCGTCCCAGTCGCCGAAACCGGTCTTCCTGACCGGTGGCCCGAGGTAGAGCACTTCGCAGTCGTGCATGTGGATGTCGCCAATGCGGTCGGCATGGGATTCCGGGCCGATCATGAGGATGCGGGAGAGATCGCTCCAATGGAGGCAGTTGCGGATCTCGATGCGCTCGCTGGGGCGGCGGTCGTCGCAGTGGGCCTTGACCGAGATGTTGTCGTCGTGGGTGCGGATGAAGCAGTCCTCGATCAGCACGTCGCTGGTGCTGCACGGGTCGATGCCGTCGTCGTTGAGATTCTTGCCCTGGCAGAGCTTGAGGTTGCGGAATATGACATTGCGGCAGCCCAGGGTGCGCAGGGTCCACTGCCAGGAACAACGCAGGACGATGCCCTCGAGGTGGATGTTCTCCGAATTGTTCAGCATGACCATGTGCGCCTGCGGCCCGGCGCGCCAACCCCACGGATCGCCGCAGAGGATGCCGCGGCCCAGGATCCGAATGTCCTTGACGCCCTTCGCGAAGACGCCGCCTTCGACGACCGCTCCCGGCGCGAGGTACAGCGTTTCGCCGTCGCGCAGTTCGATGACCCCCGCGCGATGCAGCCCCGGGCCGTAGTAATGCACCTTTGGGTCGTCGGGGTCGGGCACTTCCGTCTCCGGTGCGTCGGCAAACAGCAGTAACCCGCCATGGCGCCCGTCGGGTTCGATGGAGAGCTTTGCCGGCCCGGTAAGTTTCAGCGTCATCGTGTGCCCGTCCACGCGCGTAGCGACGGCTGCGCCGACGGGACGTACCTGGACACTGTCCAGCGGCAGGGGACTGGTGATTTCGACCTCGACGGGGCCTTCCGCGGGAAAGCTTGCGAAGGCGTAGGGGGCGTTGCCGGCCTCGGCGATCTGCGCCGGCCCCCCCTTGGCGTCTGGTCGGGCGAGCCTGACGTCGGGATGTTCGCCCGCCTTGAACACCTTGAACGGGAACGGTGCCTGGCAGCTCTTCGCCCCGTGGACGGTCACAGGACGGCCATTGACCGTGACCCTGTAGGCCGGGCCGGGCAGCGGATCGGAGGACTGGGTCGCAGTGTGCCTCATTTCTGCTCGCTTCCCATGAGGTGTGGCTTGGTCATGGCAGATCTGTATGCAGGCAAACAGGATGTTGGGGCCCGGTGCCATGTCTGATCTCCGCAACCATGGTCACCGAGACCGCCGCCACCGAACCGACGACCCTATCCGCCGCGCCCACGATGGCCGGGTCACCAATGCCGATGCAGCGCATGCCGCCCGCCTTGGCCGCGGCCACGCCCGCCTCTGCGTCCTCGATCACCACGCAGCACGCCGGATCGAGCCCCAATCGCGCGGCGACGAGCAGGAAGAGGTCCGGGGCCGGTTTCGCCGTCGCAACCTCGCTGCCGTCCACCACGGCATTCAGGAGCGGCAGGATGCCGAGTCGCTCCAGCACGGGCCGGGCGTTCTTGCTGGAGGAGCCCACGGCGCACAGGGCACCGGCGCGGCGCAGCGTCTTCAACAGATCCTCCGCTCCAGGCAGGAGATTGGCGGGCGTGATCTGCCCGATCAGGCGTACGTAATCGGCGTTTTTCTCCTCGCAGAATGCCTCCTTCTCCGCCGCAGAGAAGCGCCCCGAATGTTCCCCAAGGAGGAGCAGCAGCGAATTCATACGGTCGACGCCGCGCAGGGCCTCGCTGCGCTTGCGGTCAAAAGGCACTCCAATCCGGTCAGCCAGCTTCTGCCAGGCCTGGTAGTGGTACTCGGCCGTGTCCACGAGCACGCCGTCCAAGTCAAAGATGACGCCCCGCCCGGAAAGACCGTCGTCCGTGTCCGCGGTCGGTGTCGGCATCCAGTCGGTCCAGACATCGCCGACGGAAAGCCGCTTGCCGTCGACCTCCACCTCGGCGCCGCCCGAACGGGCGCGCAGGCGCACAGCACCGGGTCGCACCTCGACCTCCAGCACGCTGCCACGCCAAGCGAGGGGGAAGGCAAGGCTCGTCCAGTGCGCGGGTAGTCGCGGGGCGAGGTGCAGCACGTCGCCTCGCGGCCAGACGCCGCCGAAGCCCGTCATGGCCGCCAGCCACGTCCCGCCCATGCAGGCCACGTGAATCCCGCTCTCGCTCTCCATCTCCAGCCCCGGCGCGATGTCCGCCTCGGCCGAAAGCAGGAACTGCCGATAGGCTTCCTCGACCAGGCCGGCCTGCGCAGCGACCGCAGCGTAGATGCAGCGCGAGAGTGACGAGGTGTGCGAGCAGCGCGGCTCGTAGTAGCGGTAGGCAGCGCGACGCATGGGCTCCGGAAAGGTGTCAGTGAACATCCAGTACATCAACACCGTGTCAGCCTGCTGCGCGACCTTGGTTGGTTGGAAGGAGTGTTGGACCGGGCCGGTGTATTGCATGCGGCTCAGCGACCGGTCGATCGCCTTCTCCGGCAGTTGGAAGTAACCGTCGAACTGTTCGTGAAGATTGCGCACGGCATCGACGGGCAGGTAGATCCTCTCTTCGATCTCGCTCCAGCTCTGGACTTCCGAATCGCTCAAGCCGAGTTTGGCGGCAAGGTCGGTCCACCGGTCGGCGTCGCGCAGTTCCGCCACGAGTTGGACGGCCCGGTGCAGATGCCATTTGACCAGACCGTTGGTGTAGCGGTTGTTCGCGATGCGGCCATGGATCTCGTCCGGGCCCATCAGGCCGGTGATCACGTAGCCCTTTTGGTCGTCCTTTTCGACGCGGCTCTGCCAGTACCGGGCCGTCTCCAACACGATCTCCGCTCCCGGACCGAGCAGGAAGTCTTCGTCGCCCGTGGCCCGCGCATACCAGTCGATGCCGTAGGCGATGTCGGAACCCACATGCTCCTGCCAGCCCTTCATGGAACGTTCGCGCCCGGTCAGCGAACTGTTCCACGGATAATAGGCGCCCGAGCGCCCGAGGACCTCCGCGTTCTGCCGCGCGTCATTCAGGAAACGGTGGCGGTAGGCGAGCAGCGCACGCGCCGCCGCCGGCCGGGTATGGGCGTAGAACGGCAGCATGTAGATTTCGGTGTCCCAGAAGTAGAGCCCGGCATAGCCATTGCCATGCAACCCCTTGGCGCCGATGGAGACGCCCTCGTCCCACGGGGCGGCGAGCGAGGCGAGATGAAAGAGGTTGAAGCGCAGCGCGACCTGGGCACGCGGATCGCCCTTGATGCGGATGTCGGCGTCTGCCCAGAGGCGCGCCCAGGCGTCCGTGTGGGCGCCGATCACGTCGAGCAGCGGGCGCGTGGCGAGGCCCTTCAACAGGACGGTGGCGCGTGCCTCCGGATCGGGACCCTCTCGGGAGGTGCACACCACCACGCGCTTCTCGAGAGCCAGGGGCACGCCCCGGCAGACGCGCGCGACCACACTCTCCGAGACGCGGTCTTCGCCCGCCTGTGCCTGGCGCTGCTCCTGTCCGTCGACCGACAGGCGCGCGGCCACGGCCAGGCGCAGGCCGGTCTGACGGGTCGAGGTCGCGAGCAGGACACCATCCCCGCCCAGATCCCGCGTCGCGATGTCCGTGAGCCGCGCCGCGCCTGACGACGAGGCATACTTCACCGCCCAGGCATCAATGCCGCCGGAGAAACGCACCGTGGCGTCGTAGTCGAGCGGCGTGATCGTGCCCCACTGCAACGCCACGTGCTTCTCTGCCTGATGCACGAGCCGCGCCAGGGCGAAGCGCGTCGTGTGCAGGCCCGCATCGCGCCAGACGATATGCGTGAAGAGGATTCCCTGCTTCATATCCAGCGTGCGCCGGTATTCGAGCATCGTGCCCTTGCGCAGATCCACCGGAAAGCCGTCGACATTCAGGCCGATCCCGACCCAGGAGGGGAGATTGACGATCTCGTGTACATGGCCGCCTGCATTGTCAAAGACACCGGCCACGTAGAACCCGGGATCGCCGAGAACGGGATTGGTCTCGAGCGAGGCCCTCACACCCATATAGCCATTGGCCAGGGCGAAGATCGACTCGTAATGGGCGAGAAGTCCGGGACGGAAACCATCCTCGGTCATGCACCAATCGGCGGGTGAGAGTGCCAAATCCAGACCGCAAGGAGAATCAACAGTTTTCATTCGGAACTCCACCATGGGCGGCCTTCACGGGCAGGTCGCCGCCGCAAGCGACAGAAGCAATGCATGTGGCACAGTATGCACTCCACCGCAACGACACGGAAGAAGACAGTTTTTAGCAGTAGCACTGGATTTACGCGCGCGCAGCCGAATATGCGTTACAGTGCGAGAAATCCCACGGAATCAACAGAACCATAGCGGTTGAGCGTCGAAGTGTTCGATGCCTGATAGCGCCTCTATTTGGGTGCAAGCACCTCATAGAGTCGGGAGCTGCGCGGCGGGAGCTGCGCGACGAGACTGCCCTCCGGCAGTTCAACGGGTTCACCGGTCCAGAAATCGCGCGCTGTCGCCTGCCCGAACAGGCCCAAATCGGCAGCGGTGTAGCCGGTGTACTGGGGCTTGTCGGTCCAGTTGAAGAGGGCGATGTGCTTGGCGATGCCGCGCTGGGCTGTGCGGCTGCCTGCGGGATAGTCCACATACAGGCACTTCGGCAGCGGTACGCCGGTGAAGGCGTCCTCGTCCGGGCAGCGCACCGCATGGCCGCGGTCCATGTCGGCGAACAGCCGGTTCAGCAGCGCGATCTTGTCGGACGGCAGGTTTTCGAGCCGGCCGTCCACCTCGAAGCTGCCCATGGTGATGAAGGCAAAGGTCAGGCGGTGCAGGTTCTCGACCTCGGAAAGGCCCATGTTCCAGCCTACGCCGTCAATATTCAAGAGGCAGGTGCGTTTGCCGGGGATGGCGAGGAGCGGCAGGGTCCAGAGCGAGGCCGTGACGTGCTCGTGCCATTTGCAGGCGCCGACGTCGATGCCGCAACGGTAGGTGCTGGCACCCTTGCCCAGGAAGGGGTTGCCCATGCTCACCGCCACGCAGGTCATCAGGAAGCCGTCCGACGGCAGGTAGGAGCGGATCGTGGACAGCAGCCAGTCACGCCACTGGACGCCGGTGCCGGTGGCGTAGCGGATCTGCTCGGACTCGACGCTTTGCGACCAGAAGTCCATCTTCATCGCCTCGTAGCCCCAGTCCTTGAAGAGGATCGTGAAGATCCTATGCAGATACTCCTGGACCGGTTTGAGCGAGACGTCGAGGTAGCCGGAGTCGACAATGCGGTAGACGTTGCCGGTGGCATCCTTGGCCAGCCACTCGGGGTGATCCTGCGCCAGCTTCGTGTGAAGGCCAACGGAGGGCGTCCACCAGATCGCGGGCGTCAGGCCGGTCGCGCGGATCTTGTCGGCCATCGTCTTCATGCCGTTCGGGAAGCGTTCGGTATCGTGCCACTGACCTTCGGGCAGGTGGAAGTTGGCGCAGCTCGGACACATCACCGCTTCACGGCTCTGCCAGCCGCCGTCGATGAGACAATGCTTCACTGCGGGCATGTTCGCCGCGACGAAGCGGGCGGTCTTGAGCAGTTTCTCCTCGTTGATGTCGTGAAAGACGCCGTAGTTCCACGAGCAGTAGAAGGCCTTCGACAACAGGATATCGTCCGCCGGCAGAAGCCGGTTCTCGACCGTGACGGCGTCGATGTACCCGACCCAGGCGTCCTGGGGATGGGTCTTCTCGAGAATCTCGTAGTACATCGGTTCGAGGTCGAGGCTCGCACCAGCCTGCAGCTCGAAGCCGCCTTGATGCATCGACCACTGGAGGTCGTAGGTGCGCACGGGTGCGCCGGCCCCGGCGGCGATCATCCACTGTGCGCGGGTGCGGTCCTGCCGCAACTGCCCTTCGAGCAGAAGCTGGCTGTAGGTGTCGTTGGTGAGGATCAGCGCCGGGATGGCCTGGCTCTCTTGGTTGCCCAGGACCGTATCGGTCTTCGGCAACGGCCGGACATACGGATACTCCGGCCGGCACCAGGGAAACTTCTCGGTCCGCACGTTGTCCATGTGGGCGTAGCGCGCCCGCCAGATGTGGTTGTCGCTGAAGACGGGTTTGCCGCCATCGCCCGCCCCGGCGCTGCGCACCACCAGCGAGACGTTGCCCGTGTTTGCGATGCGCCGCGCGACGCGCAGTGCGCCGTTGGCGAGCAGGCGCAGCGAGATCGCCTCCTCAAGTCCCGGCGCATTGTACCTCCCGCGCAACTCAAGGCCGTCTTCGACCGGCTCGACCGCCGTGCACTGGAACGGTTCGGCACCGGTCTGCATATCGTATTCGAACCCGCCCTGGCCAGCGCCGTGGCTGGTGCCGAGCGTGAACCCGATCCGGTGCCAGCCGAGGTTCTTGCCGGCCAGTTTGTAACTGAAGCGTCCGTCGGCGACGGACAGGATGCGATTCTGCTTCTCGATCATCGGATTGCCTCCACCACCAGCAGACGATAGTTGTGCCGCTCCACCGGCACCGTCAGGGTGGTGCCATCGAGCTGAACGGGCTTATTCTCGTCGCCATCCCAAGCCACCAACGGCTCGTTCTTCCACGGGTTCTCCCTGTACGGCTTGGCCTTGTACTTCGGATTCTTCTCCACCTTGGCCGCTTCGGCCTGCTCGAAGCGTACCATCTCCGTGGCCAGTTCCTCGGCGCTCTTCCGCACGCGCCGGCTGGCCTGCTGCTTGAAACCGGCCTCGGCATCCGTGACGCTCACGGGCTTGCCGGACCATCCGAGTGTCGCCGGGTCGAGCGTGACCTTGGCCGGCTGTTGCTCGCCGAAGTTGGACACCAGGAGCAGCAACTTGCCGGGGCGCAGCCAGCCTGCGAGCTTGATGTCGTCGCCCTGCGCCTTCAGCCCGGTCTCATCCCAATAGGGCAGGAAGCGCACGTCATCCGCGCCGATGCCGAACTGCTCGCGCATCGCCATCAGGTTCCGAGCGTGGCCGTTGTGGTTACCGGTCGGCAGCGCGTCGTGCAGCATGACCGTGGCGAAGTGGGCGCGCATGACCCGGTGCATATCCGCCTGCTCCCAGTCGCCCTGATATTCGTGCATAAAGTTGATCGCTACGCCCCATTGGCCGGGGTAATCCACCCGCATCCGTTCCAGACTCCAGAAGTCCATGAAGTCTTTCTTCATTTCCGGATAGATCACGTAGTGCTCGCCGTCGTAGGCGACATCCGCGGCGCCGATCCAGGGGATGATCTGGTTGTTGGTCATGTGCAGAACGACTTTGCTGCTGCCGCGCTGCTCCAGGAACGCCGCCCGGCTGCGCAGGAAGTACTCGCGCGTGCCGAACATCTTGAAGGTCGGCTGCACCCGGCCGTCCGGCAGCTTGTAGCCGCAACCGTGCTCGATGTTGCTGCACTCGAGCGGGGCGATGTTGTCGCTGTAATACCCGTCAACGCCGGCTTGCTCGGCGAATTGGCTCCAACGGTGGATCATGTAGTCGTTGAGCGAACCGCCGTAGCAGAGCGCCTTCCCAGAGGAGTCCCATTGTTCTCTGAACGAATTCAGTTCCGGCACCAGATGACCTGGCAACATCGTGTGGATGAAGTAGGGAACCGCCGGCAGGCCAGCCTTGTGTTGGGCTTCCACCAACGCTTTCGATTTCTCGAGGTGAGCGGGTAGCACGAAGGGGATGGAGGCGAAGATCAGGTTCTCTTCGTGGGCATAGTTCTTGAAGGTGTCGCCGCACCACCATTTGTCTTCGCGCCACTCCGGATGCATTGGCTTCACCGGGGAGGCTTGCAACGCGAAGCTGATCGTGCGCGGCGCGTCGAGTGTCGTGTCGCTGCTGATCAGGTTGAACACGAGATCCACCTGGCCTTTGGCATTGCGCTGGATCTCGATGGCCGGGGTCTGGTCGTTCGGCACCCAACCCTGATCGCCATCCGCGAACCAGCAGAGTCCGCCTGCGGTCGAACCGAGCCAGAGGTAGGGGATGAACGAGCCGATTTTCATCGTCTTGTCGCCCAGGTCGGTGGAAGCCCAGACCCGGCCCTTCCCCTTCGGCGTAAAGCCATACCAGTAGCCGCTGCGGATCTCGGAGGTGCAGGCGTGGATGTACTCGGCCATCGCCTCGGAATACGGCAGCACGACCCGCAGGCTCTTGACCGCCGTCGCCTGCTTCGGCGTCAGGGTCATCGTGACCTTGTACATGCCGTCGAACTCGGCGCGCACCTCGCTCGTTACCGCGATGTCGCCCAGCCTGCTCGCCACCTCGACGATCTTGCGGTGGTCCTGGTCGAACCGGGTCTTTGTTCGCACGCCTTTGGCGACCCACTCCTGTCCGTCGGCCAGCGTGGCGACGAGTTTCCCCGGCACGGCGAGGACCTCACGGCCCT
>CAYQJG010000063.1:0-24697 GCA_964417715.1 uncultured Lentisphaerales bacterium
ACCATCCAGTTTTACACCGGTGGTTCACAACCAGCTTTCGCCCGGCGGCCACACGAATTGCTCAACCGGCGCGTGCTGGCCGCATCGGTCTCGCCGGCGGCACGCCCGTGGGCCCCGGCCCGGTCCGCGACGCGGATACATCCAGCACCCATTGAGGCCATCGCGCGCATCGATTGCGTCGTTCCGTACCGTCCAGTTGCGGTCCATCGGCACCTTTCGCGCCCGCTCGCGCACCACCTATCGCAGAACAGGGGAGCGGAGGTCCGTTCTGCGATTGCCATGCGCGCCGGCATATGGTTACATCGACCGCGTCATGAACTCGGTCGTTCGCCCCAACCCCATCCGCCCGCCTGATGCCAGCGAGGCGCCGCGCGTGGCCCTCGTCACCGGTGCCAGCCGCGGCATCGGCCGCGCCATCGCCCTGGCGCTGGCAGCCGACGGCTGCCGCGTAGCCGTGAACCATCGGGCGTCGCCGGACGAGGCGGACGCCGTCGTGTCCGCCATCATGGCCGCCGGTGGGACGGCACAGGCTTTTCAGGCCGACGTGAGCGACCCCGCTCAGGCCGAGCAACTGTCGCGCCGAATCGAGGCGGCCTGGGCCCCGGTCACGGTGCTGATCAGCAATGCGGGCATCATGAAGACGCAGTTCGTGGCGATGACCAGGCCGGAAGACTGGCGCGCGGTCATGGCGACCAACCTCGACGCGCCGTTCCTGATCACCAAGGCCGTGATCCGCCCCATGCTGCGCCTGCGACGTGGCCGGATCATCTACATCTCATCCGACGCCGGACTGCTGGGCGACCTCATGCGCGCCGCCTACAGCGCGTCCAAGGCCGGACTGTTCGGCCTGGCCAAGAGCACCGCACGGGAGCTGGCTGCGGCCGGCGTGACGGTAAACGCGCTGGCGCCGGGCCTGATTGACACGGCCATGACTGCCGACATGCCGGAGACGCGCCGCGCCAGGCAGCTTGCCGCGATCCCGCTGGGACGCTTCGGCCGGCCTGAGGAGATCGCCAGCGTGGTCCGTTTTCTCGCCTCCGATGCCGCCAGTTACATCACCGGCCAGACCCTCTGCGTCGACGGCGGGCTGTGCATGCAGGACTAGCAGGAGATAATGACACCCCCTCCCCAACGCATCTTCGTCACCGGACTAGGCGCAGTCACGCCGCTCGGCTTCTCCGTGCCGGATCTCTGGCGCAATCTGCTGGCCGGAACAGACGGCATCTCCACCGTTGACCTCTTCGACCTGGGCGGAATCGCCTGCACGCGCGGCGGCGTGGTGCGCGGCTACGCGCTTCCCGCGAACCTGGCGGCCCACGCGCCGCCCGACCGGGCGACGACCTTTGCGCTGGGCGCCTGCGCCGAGGCGCTGGGCGCGCCGGGCAGACACAAGGGGCCGTTGCCGCCAGCTCCGGCGTGCGCCCGCCCGCCACCGTTCGCCGACATCGGCCTCGTGACCGCCACCAACTTCGGCGCCATCGATGTAGGAGAACAGGCGCTCACGGGAACCCTTACGACGCCGGCCGCTTGGGCTTGTTGTGCCCAGGACACGGCCGCCGAACGCCTTGCGTCCGCCTTCGGGCTGGGCGGCCCGCGCGTCGCCCTGTCACTTTCATGCGCCACCGGTGCCGCCGCGCTGGCACAGGCTGCCGCAATGATCCGCCGTGGCCAGGCCCGACGCATGCTGGTGGTCGGGTTCGACGCGCTGTCGCGTTTCGCCTGGAGCGGGTTGTGCAGTCTGCGCACGATGACCAAGGAACACGTGCGACCGTTCGACCTCAACCGCGCCGGCACGCTGTTCACCGAAGGCGCAGCCGCCCTGCTGCTGGAGGCGGCCGATAGCGTCGGTGCCTGCCAGTCGCCTCCGCTGGCCGAACTGCGCGGCTGGGCCACCAACAACAATGGTTTCCACCTGACCGCACCGGCCCCACGCGGCGCAGGCTCGTGCCTGGTCATGCAGGCCGCCCTGGCGTCCGGCGGCATCGCCTTGGGTGCCGTCGATCACATCAACGCGCACGGCACGGGCACGAAACCGAACGATTCCACCGAATCGCAGGCCTTGCTTGACCTTTTCGGAGCACGCGGCGGGCGCATCCCGGTGACGTCCATCAAGGCTGCGCTCGGCCACATGATGGGCGCAGCCGGCACCGTGGAGGCGATCGCCTCCGTGCTCACGCTGCGCGACGGCGTGATTCCGCCCACCACGCACTACGACACACCCGATCCGGAATGCCCCGTGGACGTGGTCGCCAACCGGTCGCGGGTCGCCCCGGTCTCCTGTGTGTTGTCCAACTCCGCCGGCATCGGCGGCTGCAACGCGGCTGTCGTCTTCACTCAACCATGAACGCATCTCCGATCGTCATCACCGGTCTCGGCCTTCTCTCCGCCCTCGGCATCGGCGACGAGGAGACGGTCGGGGCCATGCGCGAAGGCGTCAGCGCCCTCTTTCCGGCCTCACGTTACACTCCTCCCCGCGGCACAACCGCGCTCGCCGGCCACGTTCCCGACTTTGCCGTGGCCGATTTCCTGAACGCGCCCAAGGCCTACCTGGACCGCAACAGCGAGCTCTTCCTGGCCGCATGCGGCATGGCCTTGCGTTCGGCCGGACTCGACCCCAAGTCGATCCCCGTGGGGCGCGCCGGGCTGCTGGCCGGCACCGCCTGGGGCGGACTCGACACCATGTCGGCTTTCTTCGCCGACTACGTGCAGAAGGGGCCGCGTCTGGTCAAGCCGCTGCTCTTTCCGCACACGTACACCAACACAGCCATCAGCCTGGCAGCCATGGAGTGGTCGCTCACCGGACCGCACCTGAACTTCGTCACCGGTCGTCTGGCCGCCGCCCAGGCGTTGGCGGAGGCCGTCGGCCAGCTGCGCGCGGATGCGGCAGACGTGCTTCTGGCGGGAGGCTGCGAGGCACTTGGCCTGCCGCTGCACACGGCGTTGGCGTCGCAGGGAATGCTGGCGCCCGAAGACGACGACACCGCGCCGCACCCATTCGACGCCGGGCGTAACGGAACGGTGCCGGCCGAAGCCGGTGCCGTGCTGGTTCTGGAGACGGAAGCGCACGCACATCGCCGCAACGCGATCGCACTGGCGCGGGTTACGGGCGCAGGCATCGGCCGTTCGGTCGCCAGTGCGTTGGCGACCGCGCTCACAGAAGCCGGCATACGGCCATGTGAACTATCCTGCGTGTGTGCGTCGGCCAACGGCTGCGCCACCGTGGATGACCATGAACTCCACGGCGTGTGGCAGGTGTTGGCCGGTGCGCCCGTGCCGGTAACCGCGCCCGCCGCGCTGTGCGGCGACACGCAGGGCGCCTGCGGGGCGCTGCAGACGGCACTGGCCGTGTTGATGCTGACGCACGGCGTATTGCCCTCCATGCCGAGTCTGCTCGCACCCGCACACCCCGGCCTGACATTCGTCACAACACCTGCCACGCCGATGCGCCCCGGCCCCATCGCCGTCCTCGCCACCGATCCCGCCGGCGCGTGCGTCGCGCTGGTGCTGCAGGCTGGATAGCGGGCGGCGCGAGCCGGATGATGTTCCTGTTCGGCACCGCCTGACCCTGACCAACCGTATTAGATCTCCGGGAGGGCGTCCTCGCGATGACTCCTGTTTCCTGAATCCCGGGTGCGAATCAACACACTTGAACCGCACCCCATCCCCGTCTCGCTCGCACTTCACGCTTGCTTCGGGCGACATATATGTGATTCAATTCGGAATATGCGTTCCATATGTGCCTAACTCAAGGGTATTGCCATGCTGACTTTCGCTGCCTCTCGCGCCCGTCTCGGGGTTGCCGTACTCTCGCTGTACGCCGGCTATGCATTCGGTGGCGCATCGTCGGGGCTGGTGCTCTGGAACCAACTTGGCTCGACCGGCGAAGTGCAGGTGAGCAGCGTGGGGCTTGGCGGCACCATAAGTGCCGGTCGATTTGTCGCGGGCCGGTTTGGGACCGGCGTTGAACTGGCCGTGGAACAGCAATACGGTGTGACCTTTCCCATCGATGCTGTTCCGCGGACAGCCGGTTGCGTCGAATTCTGGGCGAAACTTGTTGGTTTCCCGACGACGATCCCGGCCGGCCCAAACCCGACGCTCATCAAGACGACCCCGAATGCATTCGAAGTGGCTTTCGCACCGAACGACGGCAATGCCAACGGAGGCATATTCATCAACTCGCCCGTCGGTCAAGTGGGAACAGGCCCGTTCGGCTCGTGGACCTATGCGCGCGCGCTGGGCTCCGACAGCGTCACCGAATGGCATCACTTTGCCTTGGTATGGAAAGGCAGTGGCACCATACCCGGCGTGCCTGACACGGCCCGCAAATGCGTCATCTATGTCGATGGAAAACTGAACACGACGACCGGCAAGAACATCGTAAACGGCGTGAACGGCACGAATATCCACAGTCTCGCGTCGACCGGCCGCCTGTGCCTGATGGGGCCGACGACGTCGTCGGTGACAGGCGCACGCGTCATTTTCGACAACCTTAAGATCTGGAACTACTCCAAGACTGACTTCAGTGACCGCTTCACGGAGGGCGCCGGGGGCGCGCCGTGCACCTTGACAATCGTGGGCACCCCCCTCGCCTATGGCACCCCGAGCCCTGCGGGATACGGCATTCATACGAACTATTTTGGAACGCTTGTGACCAACAGCGTGGCGGCGCTGGTTGCCGATGGCGACAATACGCGCCACCTGTCGACCGGATGGACACGCACAGGCAGCGCACCGGCGTCCGGATCAGCCAATGGCGTCTCCTTTGTCATCACGAACGACACGACACTGACTTGGCAGTGGCGGACCGAGCATCGCCTGAGTGTCGCGGCGGGCACGGGCGGATCGGTGTCGGCGGGCGGGTGGTTCGCGGCTGGTGCCGAGACATCGATTGCGGCTACTGCCGCCGATGGCTTCCGTTTCCTGCGCTGGAACGACGGTTCAACCGAGGCATCGCGGCAGGTGACGGTGCCGCCGGGCGGCATCACCTACACGGCCGAATTCGCGGCCGCACTCGAACTGCATGTTGTGTCGCCTCACGGTCAGCCTGTGCCGGCCTGCGGCGTGAACCGTTTCTTCCGCGGCGACCGGGTGGAGGCGCAGATGCCGCCGCCGATCCAGACCCTTGGCCCATCGCGCCTGGTGTGCAGCGGGTGGCTGGGTACGGGCAGCACGCCGACGTCCGGCACGGGCAACAGCGTCAGTTTCCTCATCCAGACCAACTCCAGCCTGGCCTGGTACTGGGCGACCGAGTGCCTGTTGAACGTCCAGGCGGGCACCGGCGGCACAGCCATGGGTTCCGGGTGGTACGCGCCCGGCTCGCTGGTGCAGATCACAGCCAGTCCTGATGCGAACTACCGATTCCTGCGCTGGACGGACGCGTCGGCCGAAGCTTCACGATGGGTCGTTGTGCCCCTGAGCGGAGCCACCTACCGCGCCGAGTTCGAGTCGGTGGCCACGGGATCGGCCCGGTTCCGTAACGCGTCAATCCGTATCGACGAACGCACGGGCGCGGCCTTCCTGACGGTCGAACGCGTGGGCGGGGCCAATGGCGCCGCATCCGTATCGTGTGAGCCGCGCGCCGGAACGGCAAAAGCTGGGTCCGATTTCACGTCCGCCGTCAGGACGGTGACCTGGGCAGCCGGCGACGCCACGGCCAAGCAGGTGCGGATACCGATCGTGGTCGACCGCGTGCCCGAAGGCGACGAGAGCTTCACCGTCGTGCTGACGAACCCGGTCGGCGTGACGATCGGTGACCCCGCCACCGCAACCGTGACCATCCTGGCCTGGCCGTCGTTCCTGCGCCCCTCTGGTACTGCGACATGGGTCAGTGATATCGAGACGGGGCCGGCTACTCCTGTCGCGCGGCAGTAACGAGACCACCGACGGAGGGGACCACTCAGCGACGACCGATGGCTCCTTACAGAACGCCAATGGGGTTGACGCTGGCTGCAGTGCATGGGAGACCTACGTCTCCTGCCGGAACATGCCGCGCGCCACACGAGCACAAGCCTGCACCGTATGCGCAGGCGCAACTGCTCACTATCGACTTGCCCATGCACCTCTTCTGCTTGTACCTTCTGTGCGGGGCGGGATCGTCAGTCGTGGTCGATGCATGTGACACGTCATTCTGACCCTGAGACCGCACCCATGCTGAGGCACTTGTCTCGGATGGCATACGGAACAACGCCAGCGAGACTCACCGGCAAAAGAAGGTTTCTATGCAACTGGCGGAACTGCCCTCTGGCATCCCCGACATCGAGGGATACAAAAGCCTTCTATGTTCAGATGCCTTTCGTGAGATTGAGGCATTCTCTGATGCGTTCTTGGCCCGCAACCAACGCCACCTGGCCGACTATTCCCGGAAATGGGTGCCTGACCCGTTGCATCAGTGGAGTCGCCAGTGGGAATACCCCTACGTGTGCGGCAGACTTGCGGCCGAAATCGCGAGGCGCGGCTCGCAACGACTGGCCGTTCTAGACGCAGGGAGCGGCGCAACGTTCGTCCCCTATTTCATCAGATCGCACTTCGAACAGGCGGACGTACACTGCTGTGACCGGGATGGCAGCTTGGCGGAAACACATGCCCTGATCGGTCGGCAGGAGCATCAGTCCGTGGACTTCTCGACGTCGTCTCTATCCATGACGGGCTTTCAGAACAGCCATTTCGACTTCATCTACTGTGTGTCGGTGTTGGAACATACAGAGGACAGACGTGAGATCATGGATGAGTTCAGCCGAATACTGAGGCCCGGCGGCGTCTTGGTCGTAACGTTCGACATCTCGATTGACGGCAGGGCGGACATTTCCCCAACCGCCGCCAACCAGCTCCTTCTGGAAGTGGAGAGCCGTTTCACGGCAGAAGACCAGGAACATGGCGATGTCTCGGCTTTGTCAGAAGACCACCACATACTCACTACCACATGGGCCAGGAAACTGAACCCCGCTCTCTTGCCTTGGAAGAACGCACCCGGTCCTTGGGCGCAACTCAGGTCTCTGTTTCGCGATGGCAGGATTCTCGGGTTCCCCCCCCCCTACACCGTGTATTGCCTGAGCCTGAGGAAACGACACACATGAGGCGTGCCGCAGACCAGACCACACCCATGACCCACAAACACAAGGTGTCTGTCGTTTTCGGGACCCGCCCTGAAGCTATCAAGCTGGCGCCTGTCATCCTGGCGTTGAAACAGTGCGCAACCATTGACTGCCGTGTATGCGTAACAGCGCAGCACAGGCAGATGCTCGACCAAGTGCTGGCCATCTTCGACATTACACCGGATGTGGACCTGAACCTGATGCAGCCTGGCCAATCTCTGGGCGAGCTGACCGCACGTTCGATTGACGCTCTCGACCGCTATCTGGCCCACGACAAGCCTGATGTGGTTCTCGTTCAGGGCGACACAACAACGGCACTATGCGGCGCCTTGGCGGCCTTCTACCACAGGATCCCAGTGGGCCACGTGGAGGCCGGGCTGCGCACGGGCGACATGTCTTCGCCTTGGCCGGAAGAGGCGAACCGGGTTCTCTGTACGCGACTCGCCAATTGGCACTTTGCACCGACGGAGAACAATCGGCAGAATCTCCTGAATGAGGGGGTTCTGGATGACAACATATGCGTCACCGGCAATACGGTAATCGATGCTCTGTTCGCCACCCTCAAGAAGGCGAGAGCCATCCCCCCCCGTATCGCCGGTCTGCCGGATGGAAGTCTGGGATGCATTGGGGATGCGCGCATGGTGCTGATCACGGGGCATCGGCGCGAGAGCTTCGGCGTGGGGTTCGAGAGCATCTGTCATGCAATCGCGGAGTTGGCGGACCGTTTCCGCGACGTCCATTTCATCTATCCGGTCCACCTCAACCCTAACGTACTGGAACCGGTTCGGCGCATCCTGGGCAAGACAACCGGCGGCAATGTTCATCTGATCGACCCTCAGAGCTACGTGTCGTTCGTAGCATTGATGGAGCGTGCATGCCTGATACTCACTGATTCCGGCGGGGTTCAGGAGGAAGCCCCCAGTCTTGGGAAACCCGTCCTGGTCATGCGTGACACTACGGAGCGTCCCGAAGCCATCACTGCTGGCACAGTCAGACTAGTGGGAACAGACCGCAACGCGATCATCGCGTCGGTCAGCGAACTGCTATCCACTCCGGGTGCGCATTTGGCGATGAGAACCGCCCATAACCCCTACGGAGACGGCACCGCCGCCATCCGAATCTGCAGGTTCCTGACGTCGAAACTCAGTCCATGAACATTGGCATCGTCACCGCCTGGTTTCCCTGCGGAGCGGGGTACGTCTCGAAAGCGTATCGCGATGTGCTGCAGAGCGAGCACTCCGTATTCATTTACGCCCGCAACTGCGCGATCACGCGACGGAATGCCACATGGGACGACTCAAGGACTACGTGGGCCCCGGCGCACTACCCCACGTCCGGCGTATGGCGGGGCCACTTCCGCCGCTGGATTAGAGCGAACCACATTGACCTGGTGCTCTTCAATGAGCAACGTTGCTGGCAACCCGTGCTCCTCGCGAAATCGCTGGGCGTCCGGGCGGGGGCATATGTTGACTATTACACCCAACAGACGGTCCCAGCCTTTTCTGTCTATGATTTCCTGATCTGCAATACCAGGCGTCACCATTCCGTATTCAAGTGGCATGCCGGTTGCCACTACGTGCCCTGGGGCACGGATACTGACAGATTCAAGCCTGCCGTGATTCGGCCAGACCGAAAAGTGACCTTCCTGCACAGCGCCGGCTGGGGCGGAGGGAAGTCCGTCGACAACGAGTACATGGATCGCCGTGGTGCACGAATAGCGATGGCCGCATTCAGCCGAGTGGCGGCGGATTGCCGGTTTCTCCTGTATAGTCAGTCGCCGCTGGATCAGTGTTCTGACGCGTGGCGAGAGCTAATCGCCGCAGACCGACGTATTGAGTTCCGCTACGGAACGTTTGACCCTTTCCCATTCCATGAGGGCGATGTCTACGTGTATCCGTCGCGGCTTGAGGGCATCGGCCTATCCCTGCCAGAGGCGTTGAGTTCGGGGCTTGCCGCCATTGCGACAGACTGTGCGCCGATGAATGAGTTCGTTCAGGACGGCGTCAACGGTCGACTGGCAAGGGTCTCGCGCTACATTGCCAGGCCTGACGGCTACTACTGGCCCGAAAGCATCTGCGATTGCGAGCACCTTTCTGCTATCATGCAAGAGTATGCTGGTAACCCGAAGCTGGTTTCGGAACACCAGCGGCAGTCCCGGCAGCAGGCAACCGTATCGCTGGACTGGCGCACGAACGCACACAACCTTCTCGAGATCGTGGAGCAGTCGCGCCTGACACCCGTTGCAGCGTCGGCGCGACAACTGTGCTACAACTTGGATGTGGCCACGGAACCTGACATCGTGCAGAGCGGACTAAGGTTTGGGAATTCTCTGAGACAGTGGCTGGGATGCCTGGCCGGCCTCTCATGGACAACACACAAGAGGGCCTGAGTTCGTACAACCGTCCCGGTTGCAGTGGTTTGAATGCGGCGGCCTGCCATGAATAGTGGCCCCCTTATCGGTTCCAATATGACAATTCCCGTAATTTTTGCCTGCGACCATCGCTACGCGATGCCGTGCAGCGTGGCGATCACGTCCCTGCTAGCCACTCGAGGCCCGCACACCACCTATGATGTGCGTGTTCTTGCGGGGGACGTCTCCGCCGATGACTGTCGACGTCTGACATCTCTCTCGGCCGGCCCGAACACGGTCACAATCGTGACCGCTGAACCACAGCACGCAATACCCGAATACCAAGCCGCGGTGGATGGCCATTCGTACCTGAGCGCCGCTGCTTTTCTGAGATTCCACGCGCCAGAGCTACTGCCCGATATCGACAAAGCAGTCTATCTGGACGCCGACGTGATTGTGCAGGCTGACCTCACAGCACTCTTCGAGACGAATCTGACCCACGCCTACGCCGGTGTCGTTCGGGCTCTGTCCGTACTGGAACTCAGTCAGGGGTTACGCAATCCGGTAGCCCACCCCTACTTCAACTCTGGCATGCTGGTCATGAATCTGGCGCGCATGCGGACGGAGCACATCGGCGAGCGGCTACGCCAAGAGACGATCCGCCACCATTTCCCGTGCCATGATCAGGACGCACTAAACTACGTCTTTGGCGGCAAAGTCTGCTGGCTTAGTCCAACATATAACTACTGTACGACCTACGACGTTCTCTGCACCGCGCACGAGGCCGCCGCGCACTTCAGCATCCCCGTTCGCGAGTGGTACGCCATACACCGCAACCCGGTCATTCTGCACTACATTTTCGACAAACCATGGCATTACCGGCAAGCCCTTCGTGCATCGGACTGGCGGCATCACTTCGCACGCTCACCCTATCGTGACTGCCAGCTTGAATACCGACACTCCGCGCGGGTTCTGCTGACCGCACTGTTCGCCGCCGCAGTACCACAGGGCGCACGACGTTTTCTGCGCAATACCTACGTGCGTGTCCGTTACCCAGCCGTCAGATGAGACCAGCCGCACCGCAACTGACTCTGCCAGCAGCGTATGAGCCGTCCACATCGGAATAGCCGGCACAATAGGGTCCTCTGTTCCGATATCAGCGGACGAACCCAGAGAGGCAGCTGTGCAAGCGCAACGTTGGCCTCGCATTCCCTCATTTTTTCGGGAGCCAGCAGGCGCTCCAAAACGATCAGTCTTTCTCGTCGCTGAAGCATATTGAGCTCGGGTCGGTTGCTGATGCCTCTCGTATCGAAACGCGCGACAACGAGCTGCAGGTGACGAAATGATCGGCCCTCGATGTAGCGCTCGAGAAAGAACTCCCAGTCGGAGGCAATCCGGGCAGACTCATTGTACGGATGTCCTTCAAACAGGGCCCGCCGGATAAAGGAAGACTGATGCCCTATGGATGCGATATACAACTGCTCCAAGGTTAACGGATCGGGGTAGATCACCCGTGATGCGCCCGATCTCCCAACTGCAACGGAGTCGCCATACAGGATGTCCTCCGCACGCGGCTCGCGAAAAACATCGGACAACGTGCTTTCGGCATTCAGGCAGTCGCCGGAGTTCAGGAACAGCAGGTATTCTCCCCTGGCCTTAGAGATCCCCTTGTTCATCGCATTGAAGACACCCGCGTCACGCTCTGCACACCAGTACGCCAGCCGGCGAGTCCACCCGCTGAGCAGGTCAACACTGCCGTCTGACGACCCACCGTCGATCACCAAGTGCTCGAAATCCCGAAACTGCTGACGGTTGACGCTGTCCAGCGTCGCGCTCAGACCCTCACGGTTGTTCAGATTCACCGTGATGATGGATAGCCTCATTGCTCATGCCCCCGCGATCTGACGAAGTAGCACAAGGTACTGGCTCGCGACTGCCTCCAGAGAAAACACTGAGCGTGCACGTTGCCACCCGTGGGCGGCGGTCCTCTCATAGAGCGCGGCATCCGACAACACACCGAGAATCCCCTCGGCCATCGCCTGCGCTGAGTTGACATCGACCAGGCATCCCGCACTGCCATGGTCAAGCAGCCATGGCACCGCACCGCTGTCCTTGCCGCCAACACACGGCACGCCCTGCGCCATGGCATCCAACACCGACATGCAGAACGACTCCTCCCTCGCAGAGTGGAGCAGCAGGTCGGCTTCACCACGCAGTCCGTTGAGCACGACCTCCCTTTCGACGTGTCCCCGGAACTCAAGACCGGGCAGCAGCGCATGCTCTCTTGCATACTGCCAACCCGCCCCACTAGCGTCCAGGCCCTTCCCATAGAGCACCAGACGCGCGCCCGGCAAAGTGCGCCGCAGCAGCGCAAAGGCGTGAAATGCCGTCGCCACGTTCTTGCAGTCATCCCATTGCGACGTGATGAACACACACGGCGACTCCGCGTGCCGCAAGGCCGGGCGCGCGCACGGACTCATGCGCGCGACCGCCATACCATTCGGCACCAGGTGCACCGGACGACGACACCCATGTAAACGGCGCATCTGGTCAACCATGTAAGGCGAGAGCGTGCTCAAGTGCCTTACGCGCGGCAAGACAACCAGTTGTGCGTAGGCGGCCCGATACCACCAGTACGGAGCGCGCAGCACGCGTGCGATGCGCCACGGCGCGTCGCGCGCGGTCACCAACGTCGGTATGCCTGACTTCAGAGCGGCATCGCTGCACTCGTATAGCCATTGCGCATGGATCACATCCGGGCGAAGCGTGCGAAGGTGGTCCGCCATCAATCGAACCACACGACGCAAACCGAAGGACAGGTTCCTCATCGGAACCGCCACGACAGTCAGGTTTTCGCCGCGCCACACAACGCATGCGTCTACCTCGCGGCTCCAACTCACAACCGACACCCGATGACCGCGTGCCAGATACTCGAGTGCCAGATCAGCGGCAAAGTCATAGCGCTCTCCAGGCAGGTCAACTCCCCCGTTTAGCCACGGGCGAAATGCACGATATGTGACCGGCGTGCAGAGAGCAATGTGCATCAAGTTCCCTTTCGTTCTGTCAAACGCACCGCAACCCACATCGCGTGGCGGTCACGGCTATAGTCACCGCGCAGTCGCTACCCACGGGTCCTGCTCCTGGGTACAGGCAGGCGCAGTCCCTTGCAGAGCAAGTACCCCACCCGCACAGCCAAGCAGATGCACCACACGAACGGATCCGCAAGCATATCCAGTAATGGCTGCCCAAACGGCTTCAAAGCAGATGCCGCGCCAACAGCGCTTGACCCGGCAACACTCACGGCCCCAGCGGCGTCGCCGTGCATCACCGCGACGGGTTCCGCGCCACCGGGATCATGCAGGCGCACCCGGTCTCTTGCGAAGTGCTCATGAAGCTTGTGCATGTAGGACGCATCGTTTCGGAAGTGGAAATGGTAGTGGCTGTCGAACGATCGGTCGTTCTTCATCGCGGCGGCAATATCCGCATCTGGGTCAATCAGTTTGCCCAGATCAACACGCCTGGCGGACGCATGGATGCGAATGCCAACTCGCTTGGCCAGTTTGCCCAATGCCAGGTCATCCATGATGCTCACATCCCACTTGCCCAGATTTGCCGCTATTCTCTGCGCTACATCATAGGACAGGAAGTAGCAGGACCCGGAACAGAACCGGTGCCGGCCATACAGCCAAGGGGCAGTGCCAACAAATCCCGAATAGAATCCCGTGGTCGGCTTGTCCGCAAGGTGCCTCCTCAAGTTGCCAATGTGCAGATAGCTGCCGCAGCAACACCTCACAAGGTAGTCAAATGTGTAGTTACGAGAGACGTAGTCGATCGCTTGAGCGGCCTTAAGCGATATTCCGTGATAGGTCTCGTCGCCATTTGAGATCAGTCTGTCTCCCTCGACAGACACATCCGGTCGCCCATCCCTTCGCTCCGCATAGTTGTAGAGCAGCAGGATGTCCGAGGGAACGCTCGCGCCCCATGTCTCACGAATGGCCTTGACCGTCGGCGCATAGGCCCCCTCAGCAGCCAGAACCACGATGACAATCCGGTATCTTTGCACGTTCCCTCCCGACACGGCTAGGCGCAAGCGCAACCCTCTTCTGCACGGCACGTGCATGGCACCATGAGCCACGTTTCTTGCCCTCTCCTTCCTCAGCGCCTCCCGGCCATCATCTCGGGAGGGGTGTCGGACAGGAGATCAGGCAACTTCCGCGACAACAAGCCAATGGGTGGCTGTCAGTCCGGTGAAAACACGAGGGAAGAGCCACCTCGAAACACGAGCCTTCATTGACGCCGCCAACCCGAAGGGCACGATGGATGTAGCCCTGAACCCGCGGCTCTCAAAAAGGTGCAGGGCCGACTCGCGCGTAAAGAACCGGAGGTGCGTGATGTCGAGAGGTCCGCTCTCTTGGTAGGCCCAGTGTCCGAGAAGCAACGGGATGGAGATGCTCGCATTCTGGATGTTGGGGATAAGCGCAAGGACTCTTCCGCCTTCCGCAAGCAGAGGTACCGTCGCACTCAGAGCCTGCCAAGGATCCACCATGTGCTCAAGAACATCGAGAAACGTCACGAGATCGGGGCGTTCGTCAAGTCCTGCAACACACTCGGGGTAGAGGCCGTGTATGATCCGATCCAGACGGGTGCCCGCCTTTGCCGCTGCATCACCGTGTGGCTCGACTCCAATCACCCGGGCACCTGTCTCCCGCTTGATGAGGGCTCCGAACGCTCCCGTCGAGCAGCCTACGTCGAGAAGCAACCGGGGGCGCCCAACATGCAGGAGAATGTCGGCATGCGGGTTGTCCCCATAGACATGACGGCTTCTGATCATAGTCCGTAACCTACTCCAATTTCCCTGACAACTGGCCCCGATGCGGGTCGCCGCCAATTGGTCCACGCTGGGCTCCCGGCGCAGTACCAACTCGCCTGTGGAAAACAGGCGAACGGACGCACTTGACTGTGAGCGGTTGTCATGGGGGCAGAACACTACTGAAGTAAAGCTGCATTGAGGCGGAGAAGGCCTGCCGCGAATACCGCTCACACGCATCCCTCTGGATATGCGCAATATCCTCGCCTAGCGCTGCAGCCGCACGCGAGTGTGTGGTGCGCACCGCACGCTCGATGGCTTCGGTCGTGCACGCCTCCAGGTAAAGCCCTCTGCCAGCAGGTAGATCAAGACCAGTCTGGCGACTGACGATAGGGTAGAAGCCGACTTGGAGACAGGTCGCGCCGGCCGTAGAGATGCTCTCGCTGCAACTTGGCAGGATGAAAGCGTATATCTTCCGCGCAAGATCGCGGAACTCGCCACCAGATGGCAGCATGAACCCGTGATAAGCGATGTTGGGGCAGGTGAATAGCCGCCGGTGCACGGCCAGGAAGAAGTCGGTCTCGTGTGTCAGAGGACCGACAATGTGAAGCCGCCACTCCGGGTGGCGAGCGAACACCTCGATTACCAGATCCAACCCCTTGTGAACGGCGCCCATCCCCCCAAACCATAGGTACTCTCTCTCCGCGGGAACCACCTGCGCCGGCTCCTTGCGGTACGATGGCCACGAACCGGACACGGTAACTAGCTCCGTCCTCTTCTGAACGAAGTCCGGGTACGTTGCGAGCGTGACGCTGTTGCCGACGAGCGAGTATGCATCGGCAAGCCGCAAAGCCGCGTCGTGCGCATCGAAATCCATTTTGCCCGGTCGTCTGGCTTGGCATCGCCGTCCTGTACGCCGGCAGAGCGACTCAATCTGCAGATTCTCTGCCGCAGCAGCATACCTGGCATAGCTCTCTGTCAGGTGCAGCAAACGCAGTTTCGGCGCGGGCATCCGGCTTTCCATCCACGACATGTGCTCGGGAGATATGTCGAAGAACACATCATAGACTTCGGTCGACGTGAACCCATGGTCGCGATAGTCCATCACATCGACGCGATAGCCTCTCTCGTGCAGGACACGACAGATCTCGCGAGACTCCCACATGTTGCTGTGCCCTCGGAAGAGAGCGCTTGAATCGTCAGCGTCAACGGCTGCAGAGAGATAGCTGACAAGGGCACGCCTTCCGCCGAGACGCGGCAGAGTTCTGACCTGCGGTCCTGACCTCGTCGTACGGCAGACGCGTTGGCCAACATGGGACCAGGCGTGCCTGACACAGACAGTCCCCAGCATCGCCAGGTAGCGAGAGCCCTTCAGAATGTAGGTGAGCTGCCTCATATCACAGTCTACGCAACAGGCTCCTCCGAGCGTCCATGCGGCCCGGTCTCTTCGGAGACGCACCTCTTTCGGCCCATGAGGCGTCGTGCGATAACGCAGCCGACGCCCGCCAGCAACACGCCACTCGACACCGGCCAAAGCAAGCGCCGTTCAGACCGGATCGTGACCTCGTGTCTGCCGGGCGGCACAAACACACCGGTCCACAGATAGCCCGACTGCAATATCGGCACCGTCCTGCCGTCAAGGAACGCCACAAGCCCGACCCCGGTCCGCTCGCGGACCGTGAGCATCTGGGGCCCGTCGCCCTCCACTTCTATGCGCGTGGAAATGGAACCCCTCCGGAAACGCGACGACCTAACAGACAGACGCCCGGGCGTCCCGCCCCCGCCCCCAGAGGGAGGACATTGACCGGACACTACCGTCTCCTCATGTCCTCTGACGCCGCTGGCCGCAACACGCTCGAGATGGTTGCTGCTGTCCGTGACAGACCAAGTCTGGCTGAGCGACGCATATGGCAGGGGCCTCCTCACACGCACAAGCTCCACGGCAGCATCCCCGGAAAGAGCCGTTCGTAACGCTCCGCCCGCAAGCTCAAGCCAACTCACGTGCTCACACCTGTCCCGCGGCAACCGCCTTGACCATGTTGAAGGGACGAGGGCGAAGCTGGCGCCCGAGAGTTCCCACAATCGCACTACATTGCCACCCAGTGCGCGCAGCAGCAACGCATCCTTTCCAGGGTCATCTTCGCTGATCGGAACGCAGTTATCGACGCCCCAGTAGTTCAGCGAGCAGGAAAGCCACGTTCGTAGAGACCGGGGGGTCACATGGTTGGCGATCACTGGTCCATCCGTCATACCGGGGCGGAGCGCCTCCACGGCTTTGTTGACACGATACCAAGGGCCCATATCGATCGCCTGAATGAACTGGCGGTTCACGGTGACAGTATCAATGGCCACGACGACTGCAAGCACGCCGACAACGCGCGCACCGTGAATTCTGCCTCGCGACACAGCCAACAAAACGGCGCACATTGCGCCGAAGCAGATGGCCGCATGAACCAGCGCACCCGCGGCATCGTCACGAAGCGTGTCGGCCATGCTGGACAGCCCCATTCGGGCCACGCGCGTCGCTATCCAGGACGGATGCGTGCCCACGAAGAGAGCCAACAGGAGAAAAGTCAAGGCAACTGCCAGCGTCGCCCGCATCCATGGTCGCAACAGTATGCGGTGGTGCGTCGTTGGCGAAAGCGAGAGATTCGCCGCACCGATGGCAGCCAGAACGGCCGTAGCCAACTCAAAGAAACGCACGAACTTAACGGGCGCCCGCAACGACGACATGTAAGGCAACTCATAGAAGACACGGTAGAACGGGGCATAGCGACCGAATGCGAACAGAAGCGCAGCCACGGCAACCACGCTCCAGAACGGCACATCGACCCGCCAGTCGGCGGACGGTCGCACATCGTCAGCATCACAGTTGGCACCCAGGCGCCTCCGGCGCCAACGCCAAGCCGACCATACCGCCAAGCCGGCCAAGCAGAGCGGCACGGCACCAACATAGACGGTGTGTTGCCTGAAGTTCGGAAACCCCTGTTGGTGCTCCTCCCAACCGTCGGTACGGCCCAGTCGACCCCAATACGGAGAGGTTGGGTCACCTGTCTGCGTGCCCAAGACACACGGCGCAACAAACTCAAGTACCTCCTCCGGTGGCAGACTCCAGTTAGTGGCAAACACCCACTTGTCGTAGGCCGATGCCGCTGAAGGGCTGGCGGCGGAGGCCGGAGACATGCCACCAGAACTAGAGGCGATCAGCGCGTCGCGTTGTGGCAGATAGGTGGTGAACACGGCACGGATACTCGGGTAGGCCGTGATTCCGAAACAGACGGCCGTCATCGGCAGTCCAATCAGCAGCTGCCGTAACCGAAGGGACCACAATCGTGCGGCCGCGTTTCGGAACATGAGCCAGCACCCATAGCCCACAGCGAACATGAGGTAAGGAAACGCCATGTCCGGCGCAGACTTGATCGACCAGCCGGCGCATGCCCCGGCAATGGCGAAATGGACATACCCCTTCCCCTCCATCGCACGTAGAACGCATGCCAGCATGAACACGGCATATACGCCCATCTCAAAGAACCCGCGATGCCCGGCGGACACGAGGGTAAATGAGTAGCCGGCGAATGCCAACACCCCCCCGCCGAACCATGCCGCGCTGTACGGGACATTGCGGCCACGCAGCAGGTAAGCGCCACCCGCAGCGATTGCCAGAGTGTCAACAAGATACGTCAGGTCGTGGCAGACAAGAGAGGGCAGATGTATCCAGAGCAGATCGTGCGGACTGAAGATGCCGCCGGTCTTGAGTATCAAATCAAGTTGCCGCGACCCGAAGGCATTGGGATAGAGAGGCGCACTGTCCGGGGACGGCAGCACCCAGTACAAGGGCAACACCGGCCAGAAAAGAAACAAGGCCGCGCCAACCCAAGGCAGAGCAGGCCACACGCACGACCAAAGCCGCTTGAGCTGAACCACTCTTGGATGTCCGCTATTCGACATTTCTTGCACTATACCACCTGGCTCCCAGTTGCACCATAATCCCCGAGAGCGTCACCGCGGATGTCACGAGCATGACGCCAATGAAGAGACCCAGCCTCGGTTGCGACCAACCATTCACCCACAGCCACAGTTGCGCCGGCAGGTAAGGGCGGGCAACTTGCCACGCCGGCAGTACCCAGAGGAGACACGTACAGAGCAGGGAGAGCGGGATGGCGTACCACATGTACGCAAATCGCCGGCACGCAACCTCATGCGAAGCGAACAACCCGATGCCCATTCGAACAACATTCAGCGCGCACACGGGACCAACATACCCGGCGAAGGCCGCGTGCGCACGCCAGGGACCGGGCAGGTTGAACACCACGGGGGCCAACAGCGCCGTCGCGATGGCTGCGCCGCCGCCAATGATGAAATTGAACGCCAACGACTGGAGGAGCAGATGTCGGGTCTCGAGTCCCTTTTCGAACAACTCAGAAACATGGACCCACAGGAAGGGCATTACTGCGGCACCAATGTAGGTTGGAATGGCGCCAAACATCATCACAACGAGATACGCAGCCGACACCTCGTTGGGTAACCGATGGCGAAACACAACCGCCTCCACCGGAGCCTGGATGCGCGCAACAGCCATGGACAGGACGAGCGGCATGGCATAGGACGCCATGGCTCGCAGGAGCGGACGGTAGGATGCGGCGGGAGGCATGCGACACGTGGCTCGGTAGACGGCGACACCGGCAACCAGACAACCAAACAGCGCCATGCCAAACTGCACAACCAGGTACCCCAGTACACCGAACGCGGGCAGTAACAACAACATGCCTGCAAGCCGCAGGTAAGGGGAGAAAATCCCCGCCCAGACCATGGAGTCAAAGCACTTGAGCGTCTGCTGCGCCGACGAGACGATCGGTGTTATGGCCGATAGTGCGGCGAAACCTGCGATGACCCATAGCATACGATGGTCGGAGACTCGAAGTCGAAGCATAATGGCGTCGCCAGTCCAGAGGATCGCCAACAGCATGAAAACGGCGAACGCCAGTGACACCCAGACGGAGTCGCGCAGGAGTGCTCGCGCCTGTCCCTCTTCCCCCTTAACCAGCAACAGACTGATGTACTTCGGCACCGGGAGCAGCAGCACGCCGAGGGGAATCGTGTACAGAATGCCGACGCTCATCAGCGGCATCAGCGCGCCGAGTTCGGTCCCAGGGAGCAGCTTCAGCACCAACCACATGCCGATGAATATGTTGACCGCGTCGCCCATCCGGTTCAGGACGAAGACAATCAATGTATACCACCACAGGTCACCAATGCGTTCGCGTATGCGACGGGAAGCGCACGCCAACAGGCTGATCACTTGACGGATGGATCTCATGCATTTGAGCGCGGAAACCAGAAGAATAGCAGGATAACAGAACGTCTTCTTTGCACAAAGGCATTTGTCCAGGGCGAACGCATCTAAATCGCGGAGCCGGGTGAAGCGGCAGTGACGCCGAGGATGCGCAGGAGATAGGCGTGGTTCCAGCCGGCGTTCTTCTGTTTGCCACGGATGCCGCGTTTCTTGGTGGTTTCGCGTTTGAGGAGGTTGAGGGCGAGGCGCCGGAGGGTGGCGAGGTTCTCGGCGGCGAAGCCGGTGCGTGCGCGGGACTGGTCTTCGCCGAACTGGACGTCGAGCACCCAGTGGAGTTGGTTTTCGACGCCCCAGTGACTGCGGACCGCTCGGGCGAAGCGTGCGGCGTTGCGCGGGAGACTGGCGAGGAAGTAGCGTCGTTCGGTCTGGATGGCGCCTTTGATCTCACGCCTGGACTCCACGACGCCGACGCTTCGAAGACCCTCCCAGCGGGGCTTGTCGGCAAACCAGTCAAGTTGATCGCTCTGCCAGTAACGCCGGGTTTCGATGCGACCGTGGTCCTTTTCGGCGGTTTCATGGAAGTCGAGAGTCGCCGGGGCATGGGCGATGGCGTCGTCCAGGAACGCTTTGACCTCGTCATGCACGGTCTCCTGGTTGCCCTTGAGCGCGAGCACGTAGTCGGCATCGGCATCGACGATCTCGCGGGCGATTTTGCGTTGGCAACCCATGGCGTCGACCGTGACGATGCACCCGGCCAGTTCCAAGGCGCGCAGCAGTTCCGGGACGGCGGTGATCTCGTTGGTCTTGTCCGGAACGCGTAACTGTCCGAGCACCAGACCGTTACGCACCGCCCAGGCGCTGACCACATAGGGGATTGCCCCGTTTGTGGCCGCCCGCCGAAGGGCCTTGCCGTCCATGGCCACGATTTCCTCATCCACGACCTGTCGGAGGCTTTCGGTCCACTTCAGGAAGCACTCCAGAAACAGACCGGGGTTGAGCGCCGCAAAGACGCGGTTGAACGTGTCGTGACTCGGTATACCGTTGGGCAACTCCAGGAAAGTCCGCAGCCATTCCTCCTTGGCGTAGCCGAAGTCCTCCATGTCGTTGAACGTCTCGCCGCCGCATAGCAGCGTCAAAACGCCGATCACGAGGATGTCCAGCAGGTTATGGCGGCGAGTCCGTTTGACCCGGTGGTCTTTGATCGTCCCCAGATGCGCGACCAAACTGCCCGGTCGAGGGGTGGTGTCGGATGAAGGCAAGGTGGGTGTTGTGTTCATAGATATGATTCTATATACTATCCCCATGCCAACGCCAGCACAACTTCTGAGGGAAATGGCCCGAATCGACCGGATGGAACGCGGGACCCTCTGCCGCATGCGGGAGGGCCGCGACGGACCCTACTTCAACCACCAGACCTGGGAAGATGGGCGTAATGTCGTGCGCTATGTGCCGCGCGAGCGCGCCGAAGCCGTGCAGGCGGCCATCGACGGCTACCGCCGGTTCCTGCGCCTCTCGCAGGCCTACGCGGACCTGATCGTCCAGCGCACCCGTGCCCAAACGCCAGCCCTGCCGCCTGCCCGGCGCAAAACCCGCCGGCTTTGACGGCGGCGCGATTTAGATGCGTTCGCCCTGGGCATTTGTCTGCCGGGAGCGGGCTTGCGGGCCAGGCGCCCCTGCATCAACCTGCCCTGTGCTGGCACTGTACTCGCAGCGAACACCCAGAATCCACTGGACGCTCCGACACGGTGCGGTGTAAAAGTAGATCCGATGCCAAATGCGGTTAGACAACGAAACTCTGTGCCATCGTCGACCGAAAGACTCATGGCGTGGCAGCGCGCCCAATTGCCGCTTTGGCGTGCCGAAGCGGCGCGTCCGCCACACTGCCAGAACGTCACCGCACTGGCCTACTTCTTCTGGGATGACGACCGCATCGACGCCCTCTTCTATACGATCGAGGCTGCGTTCCGAGCCGCCTGGTCGCAGTGCGGGCGACTTCGGTCGAAGCTTGTGGTCAACCGCACAACCCCCCAGATCGCACGGTTTTGCGGAACGGAGGGGGTCTCACTGGACATCGAGCGCCGGTTGTGTGGCGGTCTCCGGTCGCTCAGCCATGACTGCATCACCGAACTGCACCGTCGCTTCGACACGGAGTTCGTGCTGATCGTGCAGAACGACGGGTTCCCAATCCGCCGGGGGCTGGCCGAGTTCGTGGGCCCATACGACTACATCGGAGCTCCCTGGCCACAACCCACGTGGTATACCGGCGCGATCTTCCCCTACCCCGCGTACAACGTCGGCAATGGTGGCTTCTCGCTGCGTTCGAAACGCATCTGCGAACTGGCGGCATGGCACTATCGCCGCCGCTACCGCCTGATCCCAGCGTCCTGGTTCACCACAGAGGATGTCTTCTACGCGCGTGTGCTGCGCCGCTGCGAACCGGACTACCGCCGCCGGATGGCTTTTGCGCCACTCACGCTCGCGGCGCAGTTCGCGGTGGAACGCGACTTGGCATTGTGTAAGCGAACAGAGAAACGCCCCTTCGGCTTTCATGGTGCCGATGCATTCGCATACCTGCAACGTAACCAATCACTTACATCATCATAGAGTCCCGCCATGCCCCGTAACCAGTTCGATCACCGCCAGGCCGCTGCCCCATGCACCGCACCCCGGCTCTACCACGTTGCCCTCATCCACCAGTTGCGTGGATGCGCAAGCATACTGGATGTCGGCTGCGGCAAGAGTTCACCGGCGCGGTTTGCTCCAGATGCTCACCTGATCGGGCTCGACGCGTACGCACCAGACATCGCGCTGGCGAAGCAGGCGGGCACGCATGACGAGTTCGTCAAGGCAGATGCCCTATGCATCGATGCCCTATTCGCGCCGCGGTCGTTCGACGCATGCACGGCTCTAGACGTCATCGAGCACTTCGCCAAGGAAGATGGCACGCGTCTACTCGACGCCATGGAACGAGTCGCACGCAAGAGGGTCGTGGTATTCACGCCCAACGGCTTCCTGCCGCAACCCCGCGCCGACGACGCCGATCTGCAGGAACACATTTCGGGATGGACCGTAGACGACTTCCTACAGCGAGGGTACCGGGTCTACGGCTCGCATGGTCCCAAACGACTGCGCGGAGCGTACCATGCAATCAGGTACCGTCCGACCGCCATCTGGGCCGCAGCGTCCTGTGTACTGCAGTGCGTCTGGTTTCACCGCCACCCTCGGTACGCCGCCGCCCTCCTCGCAGTCAAAGACGTGGCAGTTGCACGCCGGCCATCAACAGACTAAGCCCCGTCGCCAGGAAACCATCCAATATGTCGCTAGCGACGCCACCGATTCTCTTCCTTGTGTTCGCGCGCCCGGACACAACAATCCGCGTGTTTGCCACAATCCGGTCTGCCCGACCAGAGCGACTGTTCATCGCCGCCGATGGCCCCCGGAAGAACCGTTTAGGAGAGGCGGATCGTTGCGCACAAGTACGGAGGATCGCAACGCAGGTGGACTGGCCTTGCGACGTCAAGACCCTCTTCAGGGACGACAACCTCGGGTGCGGCATCGCCGTCAGTCAGGCCATCAGGTGGTTCTTCGCGCACGTTGATGAAGGCATCATCCTTGAGGATGACTGCCTGCCTGACGCGTCGTTCTTTCCCTACTGCGCCGAACTCCTGGCACACTACCGCCATGACACCCGCGTGATGCACATCGCGGGTTACAACGCACTTGACCGGGGGTTCGGCGATGGAGACTACTATTTCTCGCCCATCATGCACTGCTGGGGATGGGCCACCTGGAAACGCGTCGCGGACCAGTATGACTACCGGATACAGGACTTTCCCCGCTTCCGCGCCGACAACCTGATCCGCAGCGTGTTCCGGAAGCGCATTCACCAAGAGCACTGGATCCACACGCTGGATCTCTACCACCGAGGCAGAATCAACAACTGGGATCAGCAGTGGGCATACCTGGTCTTTTCGCGGCACGGACTCTGCGCCAACCCGGCAGTCAACCTCGTGCAGAACATTGGTTTCGGCGTCGACGCTACCTTCGCGGCCAATCCCTGGAGTTACCATGCGCGTCGCACGGTTGGTCGACTCAGCACGGTCCGCCACCCCTCTTTCATGCAACCCTATCCCGGCGTAGCCGAGAAGATTCTCCGGCGTGCGAGCGGCTTGTGGCTGCCTCGAATGGTTCTCGTCTGGTGTGCGATGAGACTGATCGGCGTGGCCAACGTAGTGCTCAAGCCGTTTGGCCGGAAGGCGTTCTGAGAATTCCCTGACCCAGTTCAGCGGATAGGCCAGTAGCTTTGTCTCTGTGAGACCACCGTCATCATTTTGGGATTCGGACGTGTTCTGTGCGCACCCAAATGGCAGCGTCCGATTGGGCGTAAACCAAGGTAAACCCATCAACAGCCGAGAGCTTCTCGGTAGACGGAAGGTACCTGCGGTAACTTCCTATAGCGAAGTAAACCAATAGATCGGCCCGTGTCGCCATTTGGGCCAACTCCTGCCCAAAGTCGGGATTCTCAATCCGCCGCACCGGATCAACGAACCGAGGGAACATTGTGGCCTGCTGCGCCAGATGGAGTTCGAAGACCTCAGGCGCATTGGTGCTCGCTCTCCATGTGGCTGGAAGGGCACGGATGAAACCCAACACCTGCATTTTCTGAACGACCCGCGCCCCAAACCCCATGCCATCACGGAAACTGGTTTCCCATAACGCGTAACTCGACGGCAGGTTCAGCAGCAACGGAACCGCCAGCAACAGGACCCCAAGCGCACGAGCCCACTTCCAGTGGATCGACCAGAATGCGTGGATAGCGAGCAGAAAGACGCTGGGAAAAATCGGAACCAGGATGCGCGCATCCAGCGGCGTATGAGCATCCGCCCAGCTTATCGAGAGGATAATGAAGGCGACATAGCTCAGCGTGTAGATCGATAACAATCGTGCCGCGATCAGTGAACCCCATCCACTACGGCGCGGGAACCAGGGCATGAGCGTCGCCAGTAGCATCAGAAACATGACGACCCAACCCAAGTCCGACCCGAGACTCAGCCAACCGGAAACTGTTTCGAGGGCCTGCTGAATATGGCTTTCGTTGAGCGGGTGTGGCCGCCGAAATGAAACCGGGTTGAAACCGCCGGCCTGAAACTGGGTGT
>CAYQJG010000064.1:0-24516 GCA_964417715.1 uncultured Lentisphaerales bacterium
TGGCGCTCCGCCAAGCTCAAATCGGCAGCGTGATCAAAAATCGGTCATGCACCCCCCGGCGACGGCACGGCCGGAAGGCTGTCGGAAAACACCTCAACCACGGCCTGGATGTCCTGCGCCAGCAGTCGTCCTTCGCGCGCCAGACCGTCGCCCCCCAAGGCGTCGGTCAGCCATTGCGGTGCCAGCGCCAGCACCTGTTCGGCCGGCCCGGAACCCGCACCGGGGACCCTTACCGCGCGGTCGGCCAGAGGCTGCCGGTCGAACCAGACACCTGCCACAGCCAGGACGATTGCGGCCGCAGCCAACGCACCGACCATGCGGCCACGCCCGAAATCGACTGGCGCGGCGCGGCGCGGGCCGTCCGCAAGCCGGCGCTGCACGGCCGCAACCAGCATCGGCGCAGCCGAAATGTCCGCCGTCGACGCGACCCGCAGACGCGCATCCACCTGCCGCAGGCCCTCCCAGGCCGCGGCGCAGGCCGGGCAGGCGGCGACATGGCGGGCGGTACGCGGCGGCAGAACGCGCACGCCGTCGTCCAACACCCGCTGCACACGCCAGCGATGGTAATAGCACGCCATCATGGCTTCTCGCTCCTCAGTTCGTCGGCCAGCCGGCTGCGGCCCCGGTGCAGCAGCACACGCGCATGCACGCGGGAAATGCCCATCACGCGGGCCACGCCGGCCAGATCGCTTCCTTCGCCATAGCGCAACCAGAGCGTCTCATACTGCCGCGCCGGCAGCACACGCCGCGCCAGCGCCCAGATCGCCTCGCCGCGGTCGTCGGGCGGCGCGGTCGTCGCCGCTACCTCGGACGCCTCGTCGAGCGACACGTGCGGCTTCAGCCGCCGCAGGCGGTCCACCGCCAGTCGGCGGCCGATGGTGAAGGCCCACGTTGCCACCGGCCAGCGCGGGTTGTAGGCCGCCGCCGCCCGGTGCATCCGCACGAAAGTCTCCTGAACCAGGTCCTCGGCGTCCGCATACGGCACACCCAGCCGGCCGAAGAAGCGCTGCAACCGGCCGGCCAGCGCTACGACTACAACCGCAAAAGCGTTGCCATCGCCGCCCGCCACGGCCTGCAGGGCACGGCACAGGTCGCCTTCTGACTCCGATGCCGTCTGCATGGTGTCGGGCCGCGCTACTCCTTGAACGCCGGTGGCACGGGCGGGACCGTCCGGGCGGCCGCCTCGGCCCGTGCTGATTTGGCCATCTCATCCGCGAGCAGGCGCTTGATCATCGCGCTCGGGAGCGTCAGGTCGAGTTTCAGTTCCGGCCCGTCGGCGACCACGCGCGCGGCGGCGGCGAGTGCCACCAGGTCGGGCTTCTGGTTTCCCTGCAACTGCACCATGGCCTGCATGCCCAGCAACACGTTCTTCATCTGTTCGGCCGCCTCGGGCGTCAAGGCCCGCAGGCTCGCCGTGACGGCCAGGTCATTGCCGGCCGTGGGTGCGATCATGAGACCGAATGAATCGGCCTGCTTGAGCATCCAGGCCTGCGGCTGGGCATACTCGCCCATGCTGACGGCCAGCACCTGCACAAAGCGCACCTGGCCCGGCCGGTTCAGCGCCGCAAACGCCGGCACCGTGGCGAGATTGGGCGCGCGGCCGTCGAGCGTTTCGAGCGCTGCGACGATTTCGCTATCGCGCGAAGCCATCAACGCCAGCTTCGGAGCCGCAAAACAGGCATACGTGCGCTTGCCTTCCTTCGCCTTCTCGTCAACCCAGCTCAAGACGGTGTATTTGCCGTGCGCACGGGAGCTGTACGCCTTGGCTCCGGCCAGGATGGTGGTCAGTTTGGCCGTATCCCACGTGCCGCGCAGGTAAGCCACGCCGCCCTTCTCGGCGCTGCCGGCCCCGCAGACCGTGATCGCGTCGATGCTTTTCGTGATGTCGAGCGATGTCATGGCTTCGAAAGCCTTGAGCTTGGACTCGGCATCGGTGCCGCGAATCGAGTCCAGCACGGTCTGTCCCGCAGGCGAGTCGAGCAGGGCGCGCACGTTGACGTCCAGCACCCACTTGGACGAAGCCGGGAGGTCCTTCAGGTTGGCGGCCGCAGCCGCGCCGACGAACAGGGATGCGGCCAGAACCGCCGTGGCCATCAAACGATGCATGTGAGGTCTCCTTCGCGACGCGGCCGAGCCAACCCTTGGCGCGGCACAGTCGTCGTACACAACGCTATACGTGGCAGGTGCCTGAAACGTTACAGGCCTCTATGCTTTTTTCCGAGACACCACGCACTACAGGGGCTTCACGTCCGCAGCGCGGCCTGCTCCACGATGCGCGCGGCACACCGTCCCACCACGCCGCGGCGGCGTTCGACGGCGGCCACGGCCCGGCGTCCCAGCGCCTCGCGTTCGGCCGGCTTCGTCATCAACCGCTCGACCTCGTGGGCCAGGCGCGCCGCGTCCGTAACCTGAATGATCGCAGATGCCGCCAACAGATCGGCCATCACGGGGCGGAAGTTTTCCGTGTACGGTCCGACCACGGTGGCCGCACCGCACAGACAGGGCTCGATCATGTTCTGCGCGCCGTGGGAGCAGAGGCTTTTGCCGACGAACACGAGCGCCGCATGGGCATAGAAACCCATGATCTCGCCGGTCGTATCGACGAGCAGAACCGCCTCCACGCCGGTGGCGGCAGGCGCTGCTCCCTTGTCCAGCTCGCTCTTGCGCACACACGTGAACCCGGCCTTCTCGACCTCGGCCGCCACGGCGTCGCCACGCTCGAAATGCCGCGGCACGAGCACCAGCCGCAGGTCCGGGAAGCTGCCGCGGAACTGACGGTAGATCTCAAGCAGCGCGGCTTCCTCGCCCGGCCATGTCGATCCGCCCAGCAACACCACGCGCGGTGCGCCCATGTCCAACCGCGCCAGGACGTCGGCGGCCGTCTGCTCCTTGGCGGCGTGGCGGGTGGCGACGTCGAACTTCACGCTGCCGGTCACTTCGATCCGCGCCGGATCGGCGCCGGCAGCCAGCAGCCGCCGCCGGTCCAGGTCGGACTGCACCATCAGGCTGCGGAAACAGCGCAGCGCCGGACCAAACCAGAGCCGCAGCCGCCGGTAACCGGGTGCGGAGCGGTCGGAGATGCGGCCGTTGACCAGAAACAGTGGCACGCCGCGCCGGTCGCACGCGCGAATCAGGTTCGGCCAGATCTCGGACTCGGTGAGGATGAAAGCCCGTGGCCGAATCACCGCCAGCGCACGACGCACGCAGCCCGGAAAATCGAGGGGGGCGTAGATCAGCACGTCGGCCGGCGCAGTCTGCTTCTCGGCCTCGCACCAGCCGGTCGAACTGGTCGTGCTCAGCACAAAGCGGATGCCGGCCACCTGATCGCGCAGCGCGCGCATCACCTGGCCCGCGACATACACTTCGCCCACGCTGACGGCGTGGATCCAGACGAAAGCAGGCCCGGGCGCGACCAGGCGGGCGCGTGTGGCGGCATCGTAGCGGCCGAAACGGTGCAGAAGGTTGCGCCGGTAGCCGCCGCGCCGGAACATACGGGGCAGATAGGTCGGCAGCACCAGCGTGTAGCCGATCGCAAAGAGCAGGTTGTAGACAATCCATCGCATGGCTTCATCATAGCCGCTTGCGACCGGTCATGTCACTCGTGATACCTGTTCCACGGTCTCGCGTGCGAGCTGCACCCAGCGGGCCAGCCGGTGCGGTTCATTGTGCAGCGTGTGGACATCCTTCATGATCAGCTCGACGCGGCAGCCGCGGGCGATGGTCAGCGTCTCGCGCAAGTCGGCACGGATCGCGGCCTCATCGAAGCCCGTCGTGCTGATGAGCGTCGGGTTCGGTTTGCGGGAGAAGACGGTATGCGTGCCGCACGCCTCGGCCATGAAGGTCTGATCGGCCCATGGCGAGATGGACACGCGTGCGAGATTCGGCAGCCGCTTCAGCACATGCCAACGGGTGTGTACGGGCTCGCAGCAGCCGTAGTAGCAGCGCCCGAAGTGCCGCGCGATATCGAGCTGGTACGGGAAGATGAACGTCTCGAACATCTCGGGGCCGACGCCGACGGTCTCCTGCGACTCGGAGAGAACCCAGCGGTCGGCCAGGCGCACAGGATCGCCCGGCTTCCATCCCGGCTGTGGCAGGTGTCGCGTATGGCCCTCCGACCCGGAGCCGATGTAGTCGTTGCCGTTGTTGAGCGTGAGCAACCCCTCGCGTTCGAGCCAGCGGTTGAACGTCAGGTGGTCGTCGCGCAGGAAGGCCATCAGGCGGTGCAGGCCGTCCGGGTTGTCGTACATTGCCAGCATCAGGTTCTCGAGGCCGATCAAATCGATCGCCACGATGGTCATGCCCATGGTCCAGTAGGGGCTGTGGCGCCGGCGCACGGGAAGCAGGTCGCCGCAGAGCGCCTCGACGCGGGCGTGCTCGGCGGCGGTGGCCTCGCGGTCGACGCTGAACGTGCGCGGCTTGAGTTTGGCGAAGTCGCGATCCAGGTCCGTCAGCGCGGGTTCCCAGTTGCGGGACGCGAGATGGCCGTCGTTCGTCGTCGTATGCGTGACGGGCGCGACGCCGAAGTCGGAGGCACTGATGCGCCAGCCGACATCCTGAAACGGCTCGACGACATGGTCGTCGCGCAATTCCTCGAAGCGGGCGATCTCATTGCGCAGACCGGACTCGATGCCGCGCGCCCACGCGTCGGCGCACGTCAGGCGGTCGTCGCCGAACGGCCTGTGCGCATCGCGGACGCCGCCCCACTCGGCCAGGATCATGGTCCGGCCGCCGGGACCATCGTCGTGGCGCAGCCACGCGGCACGGCGCTCGAGGTTGACCGGATCATGCGCGATCTCCATCTTGCGCGCCGCCAGGCGCCGCAGCGTGTCGCGATCAGAGGATGTCAGTTTCATATCGTGGCGTATCCTGATAGACGCGGAAGGAAACCGTCAGAAACGCTCTCGGTTCAACTTCCCGTTGACCATAACAGAATAGCGCCCCGCGGCCACGGTCTCGCGGTACCTGACGGGGTCGCGCACAACCTTGAATATCCCGAACCCGCCATAGAACACGGTGTCGGGCACGCGGGCAACCTGGATGATGTGCTGCCTGGCCTGCTCCTCCATGCCCGGTTTCTGTCGGAAGTAATCGTAGGTATGGTCCTGCATCTGGACGATGTACTCGATCCGGCTGGCCAGGACATAGCCAAGGATGTCATGCCGGATGCGCGCGAGCGCCGCCTGGTTGTTGATGACGCCATCCAGATTCATCACCCTGAAGCCGGAGTAGTACGCATGCTGCCCACAGTCAAAACCTCCCAACACGGTGCCTTGTTCCATGTTTTGTTGCAGGTATATGGCTGTCCGCTGCATATCCTGAAAGGGAATCTTGTTTGTGCCGCGGTGTCGAACACAGGAGAGGTGCAGATGCGAGGTCAGGTCAACCTGCGTGCCGTTCGCCAGTCGCGGCGGCGAGACAAACGGCGCGACCTGGAGGCTGCAGACGAGGGTCGCCAATCCGGCGCCGGTCGCCAGACGGAGCCAGCGGCGCGCGCGTGCAAGGCCCATCCAGCAACACCCCCGGCGCGTCAGCCAACCCACACCGCGATGGACTGCGGCCGAAAAGAGTGCCACAAAGCAGATGAAGACGCCAACTTCATAGCAGGGGTGCGTCTCGCCCCTATGGGCGATGGCGTAGTAAAGCAACGTGGCGGCCACAAACAGGACAAACGGCAGGGTTGCTTTGAACCTGCGCCTGGCCGTCGGCACAAGAAAGACCAGAAGATAGGACAACGCCCCCACCGCACAGAGGACGGTCAGCGGCGCGGAACGCGACATGGCGATCTCCGTGCCGGATACCTCATAGCCATTGAACTGCTGGAAACAGGTGGAGACGGCCAGAACAGCGCCTTTCAACCCGCCGATGATCCCCTGTAACGGACGCAGGTCGGACTTGAACAGTTGGTGAATGCTGCCGCTCATCTGGAGAAAACAGCCGGTCTTGTGGTATGCGATCGCATAGAAGACCAGCAAAGCCGCCGTCGGGATCGCACCTACGATGATCGCCATACGCCAGCGCCAACGCCGCCAATCTGCCAGGCAGCGAGAAAGCAACACGTGGCCGACCACGAATGGCACGAGCAGGACGGCCTCGGTGCGGGCCAGCACCGCCATCGCCAGCATGATGCCAAGAGTGATGGCCTGGCCCATCGATTGGATGCGCGGCCGCGCACAGAGCCGATGCAGCACGATGGACAGACAGAGCATATAGAGGCACGTCTCCATCAGGTTCGTCATCATGTGAAGCGCGAAGACATTGAAAAGTCCACAGGCGACAACGCAGATGGAGAACCACGCGTTGGCCGTCAGCCGAAACAGGATGCGGTAGAGGAAGTAGCCGGCGCCGCAGCCAAAGGCCACATTCGCCAGCATGATCATCCGGGCCACGGTCAACGGGTCGGCGGGGAAGCACTTCCATACGAGGGCGCAGAACAGCAGGTACAGCGGATGGAACCCGTTGGTGACCGACAATCCGCCATCAAAGGTCCACGCGCCCGTCTCCGCAAAGTAGCGAGCCGTCTTTAGGTAGTAGTAGGCGTCATCCAACGGATAATAGACGAAATCCCACTCCGGCAGACAGACAACGAAGGCGTAGAAGACAAACGCGACCCCGAGAACGGCATGGAGCAACCACGGCGTGCGGCGGGTGACAGGCAAACCGAGTGCATGGAATTGGGGAAGCATAGGGGCTCTCCTACGCGGTCAGAAACACGGCCAGGGCCATCAGACCATAGAGAAGCACGGTGACGATCAGGATACGGTCGGTCAACAGCACCTTCTCGGGACGGCCGCCGTCTTCGTGACGGTAGACCAGGTCGAGGTAGCGGAAGAGACCGAAGATGACGAACGGGATTGTCAGTCCCAGGCGGTCGGTGCCGAAACGCTGAACGGTTTCGGGGCTCAGCGTATAAACGGCGTAACTCACGACCGTGGCGGAACTGGCAATCGTGATCGCCTGGTCGAGCAGTCGCCGGTCGTAGCCCACGAGTGCGGCACGATGGCGGCTGTCGCCGCTCTCAAGCAGGATCTTCTCGTGGCGGCGTTTGCAGAGCGCCAGGAAGAGCGCCAGCAGGAAGGTGCACAACAGCAGCCAGGGCGAGAGGCGCACGTTCGTCGCGACGGCGCCGGCCGTGGCGCGCAACACGAACCCGATCGCGATCATGAACACGTCCACGAACGCGATCCGCTTGAGTCCCAGCGTATAGGCTCCCTGCAGGACGACGTAGCCAGCTACCACGCCCGCGAAAGCGGGCCCCACGGACCAGGCCCAGCCGCCCCCGCAGGTCAACAACAGCGCAGCCAGCAACAGTGCGGTGCGCGGTGTAAGCGCGCCGGAGGCGATCGGCCGCAGCCGTTTCTGCGGGTGCACACGGTCGGCCTCGACATCACACACGTCGTTGACCAGGTAGACCGCGCTGGAGATCAGGCAGAACGCGCCGGCGGCCAGCAGTACCTGCACAAGCGGCAGCCAGCCGGTGACGCGGTCGTGCTGGGTCGGGTCCCACCGCGCAAAGAAGTAGGCAGCCAGCACCACGCCGTTCTTGGTCCACTGACTGGGCCGCATCGCGCGCAGGAGGGGCGGCAGCTGGAATGTGACTGGCATATCAAGATCGCGGCCGGCGCCGGCAGCCGCTGCGCACCCAAAGCTTCAACACCATCAGGAACGCCTCGCGGGCAATGGCTTTGCTCATCTTCGAGTAGCCGGCACGACGGTCCTCGAACATGATCGGGATCTCGCGCAGCGTGAAGCCCTTCATCCAGGCCGTGTGGTTCATCTCGATCTGGAAGGAATAGCCGTTGGAGGTGATATGGTCGAGGTCGATGGCTTCGAGCACGCGGCGGCGGAAGCACTTGAAGCCGCCGGTCGGGTCGTGCAGCGGCAGGCCGGTGACAAACCGGACATAGCGGCCGGCGCCGGTGCTGAGCAGGAGACGGCTGAGCGGCCAGTTCATGACGCGAATGCCGCCGATGTAGCGTGAGCCGATCACCAGATCGGCCTGCTGCGCCGCCTGGAGGAAGTTGGGGATCTCCCGGGGATCATGCGAGAAGTCGGCATCCATCTCGAAAACAAGATCGTAGCCCTGCTCGATCGCCCACTTGAAGCCGGCGATATAGGCGCGCCCGAGCCCCTGCTTGCCGGGACGGTGCAGCACATGCACGCGCGGGTCTGCGGCCACCATGGCGTCAAGAATCGGACCGGTGCCGTCAGGCGAGTTGTCGTCCACGAACAACACGTGCACGCCGGGCGCGGCAACATGAATGGCCTTGGCGATCGGCCCCACGTTGTCGCGCTCGTCGTAAGTCGGGATGATGACCAGCGCTTTGTCCATGACCACGCCAGTGTAGGGGAAGACGGCGGCCGGGGGCAAGCACATCGCGGAGGCGGGTGACTACTTCAGCTTGCGCACCAGCCGGTACTGACCCTTGTACTGATCGGAGAGCTGCCGCAGGAAAGCGCCGCCATCCTTGTCGATCTGGTAGCCGATGCAACTGATCTGGGGGGGCTTCAGCCCTTGAGGCTTGTAGACGGCCTCATAGAGCAACGAGATGTGCTGGACGAAATCGGGCAACTTCCAGAAACCGGGGTCGGGCATGGGTGGCGGCTGGGGATGCGGGACGCCGACATGGGCGCGGACCTCGGCCCAGTGACCGGGCTGCGCGGGCGCACCGGGGTCGGGTTTGGCGCCTTCACGCAGCGCCGCTTTGGACGGCGGGCGCGCGGCCGTGGGCGGAATCCAGACGCGTTGGGCGGGCGCGGCAGCGGCGGCCTGCTCATAGGCCGCAACGGCGCCGGCGTTGTTCTGCCGCCACGCGGCTACTTCGGCGGCATGCGCCTGCATCCGGGCCGCATCGAGGCCCTTCTTGACCATTGGCAACCCGTCGCTGATGATCAGGATCGTGTCTGCGCCGACCTGCATGGCGGCGGCGAGAGCCAGGTCGAGCCGCGTCGTGCCGCCCACGGCCGGCACGCCGGCGCCGCCTCCCTGGAAGTTGCCGCTATCCAGCCCGTAGTTGCCCTCGGTGTTGAACGGCTGGAGGAAGAGTTTGGCCTTCTGCCGCGTCTCACCGTTGGCGTAGACCATCTTGGGGTCCATCACCGAGCAGGCGTCGGCAAACGCAATCACGGTGAACAGCGTGCCTTCGCGCAGCGACTCGACGACGTCCCGCACGCGTTCCTTCACCTGCAGGTAACCGGCGGCGCCACCCCGTTCGGGTTCGACCATGCTGACCGACACATCCACGCAGACGGCGATGCGCTCGCCCTTGGCCTGGATGCCGAAGAAATTCACGGACGACACGCCCTCGCCGAACCCGGCCGTCCCATAGCCGTTGCCCAGCCCCGCGCCCAGGCCCATCCCGGTGACCGCCTTGAACTTGGGCTGGAAGGTCGTCGTGACCAGCTTGGGGTCGAGTTTGATCTCGGGCAGAGCTAGTTCAGAGGGTCGCGTGGAGACCATGCGAGGCACCACCGCCGGCCGGCTCGAACTGCGCTGACGCTTCTGCACCTTGACTTTGAGTTCCACCTTCCGCGGCTCGTAGGTTCGGGACGGCGGCGGCACCTCGAAGACCGTCTTCTCCTGCGTCAGCCGCTGAACCATCACGATGCCGCCGAAAACCAGCATGGCCAACACGTGGATGCCCAGACTGCCCAGCAGGACGATCCGGAGCATGCGTTTCCGCGACACCGACAGGTTGGACCAGCGCGCGCCATGGAGTCTGGCAGTTAGTGCGGCGAACATGGCGTCACTCCCCTCCGCTGCTGGCGAAGGTCATATCCTTGATCTTCGCCTGCGCGCACGCATTCATGACATCGATCACGCGCTGGTGCGCCGTCTTGTCGTCGGCCCAGATGGTGATCAGCGCCTTGTTGCCGGACGCCTCGGATGACTGCTTGTAGCGCTGCAGGGTCGCCACCAGTTCGGGCAGGTCCTGCGAGGAAGCCTTGTCGAACTCCCGGTCATTGAGGAACACCTGGCCATTCTCGCGCACTTCGATCATCTGTTCGTCCGGCATATCGACGGTTGTCGCCTGCGCCACCATGCCCGGCAGCCGGATGCTGAGGTCGCCCTCGGGTGTGATCAGGCTGCAGGTGCAGATGAAGTAGATCAGCAGCAGGAAGGTCATGTCGATGAGCGGGGCGATGCTGAGTTCGGGCTCATCCGCGACCGGCATAAACGTCTTCATTCGGCTTCCCCCCCTTTGCCGGCGGTGTAGACACCGAAGATGAAGTCGCCGACGCCGGCCGAGGACATGGCGCCCATGACGTCCTTGACCTGCTTGTGGGGCGTGGCCTTGTCGGCCCGCAGGTAGACCTTCAAATCCGGCTCGGTCTTCAGGCGGGCCGCCACCAGCTGCTTGAGCTCATCGACCGTCACCGGCTGCTGTCCGCTGAAAATCGCGCCGTCACGCAAAACATTGACCGTCCAGCGGTTGGGTCGTTCCTTCGGAACCACGCCCTTGTCGGCCGTGGGGATGTCAAGCACGAGACTCTTGCTGGAGCTGAGATGCGAGGCCGTCATAAAGAAGATGATCAGCAGAAACACCATGTCGATCATGGGTGCCATCTGGATCTTGGTCTCTTCCTTTTCTTCCATGGGTATGCGCATGCGGCACCTCGCGAATCCTTACGCCGTGCGCTAGAGGGTCTGGCCGGCGGCCGGATGGTCGCCCGCCCGGCGGCTGGCATCGGCCAGGTGGTGCAGGAGATTGCCCAGAATGCGCGACACGCGCGCCACGTTGGTGGTGTACTTGGCCTTCAGGTAGAAGTACGCGAACATGGCCGGGATCGCCACCATCAGGCCGGCGGCGGTCGTGATCATGGCTTCACCAATGTCGCCGGCCAGTTTCTCGGGCGACCCCATGCCGCCCATGCCGATCTTGTTGAAGGCGCCGATCATACCGGTGACGGTACCGAGCAGACCCAGCATGGGCGCGATCTGGGACTGGACCGACAGGTTGTTGAGCGGCTTCAGGCCTTCGTTGACCTCCTCGACCGACGCCTCTTCCATGGCCTTCTCGATGCTCTCGACGTTGATCGAGCCGTCACTGTTGATGCGCGTCAGGGCGGCTCCGAGGATGTTCGTCAGCATGCCGGGCGCGCCGGCGCACAGGTTTTGCGCCGCAGCCAGGTCGCACTTTCCCAGCGCCTCCTGCAGGGCCGGCACGAGATCCGGCCGGGTCATGCGGTCCACCCGGTACTGCATCGCGCAGTAGATGGCCAGCCCCAGCGCCGCCACGGAGGTGGCGCCGATCGGCCACATCACCGGGCCGCCGACCTTCCACATCTCCCACAAGGTGCCCCACTGGGCCTGATCAGCAGGTGTCGCGCCGGCCGTCTGGCCATGCACAACAAGGGCCACCGCCCCCATGAGAAACGCGAGACCGATGATCAATGTGCGATTGTTTCTGTTCATTGCAGCATGCTCCTTGCATCCAACCCGCGCGCGGGCGCAGGCTGGAAATCACTTCCTGTCGGCTTCTTCCACTACCGGTTCTTCCGGCGGCGGGGCGGCGGGCGGCGTCGCGCGTGAACGCGTGACAGAGGGCGCGTCGTCATCGTCGTCCGAAACAACCGGCTTCTCGATCTCCTTGAACAACGCCTCGACCAGGGCGTTCATGTCGTCGGCCGTCTTGAAGAAGACGTTCTCGATCGGCGACGTCTCCTTCTCGCGTGTCTTGCCGGAGGCCACGATGACGCGCAACCGGTCAACGGCCACGGCCGCCCAGTCGGAACGCGGAAACAGTTTGGCCACCTCGTAGTAGACGTCGCGCGCGCGGTATGCCTCGAGCAACTCCTCGTAACAGCGCCCCGACATCAGCAAGGCATCCGGAAACGTCTCGACGTCCTTGTTCTCGAAGCAGACCGACTTGATGGCCGCGTCCATGGCGTCGCGGTGGCGGCCGTCACGGAAGGCCAGTTCGGCGCGGATCAACCAGTAATGCCCGTAGGCGGCGTCACCGGGAGCAGGCTCCGACATCTGGTCGACATGGAAACGGGCGGTCTTGGGCTTGCCCAGCGCCAGCAGGCAGCGGCACCCCTTGAGCACGCCCAGTTGGCCCACGCTGGACCACTCCACGCGGGCGCACGCCTTGAAGACCTCGTAGGCCGCCTCGTACTGCTGGCGGGCCAGCGCGCGATCGACGTCGTTCGTGGCCGTGCGATCCGTACGGCTGGCCGCTCGCAACATGTACGTTCCCAACTCCAGCGCCGGTTCGGCCGCGTTGTTCTCGGGCAGATCGAGGTAAGGCAGCGCCCCCTTGAGCGCCGGCTGCATGATGCGCGTGGCGACGCGCCAATCGTTCAGGCGCACCGCCTTGGCGACCTCGTAGCGATCATAGTCCAGCTCGAACTCGGCGCGTTCGATGCGGGCCAGGTCCATGCGCGCACCCGGCACGCCCTCCTGCGACGATGCCAGCTGGATGGTCTTGTCCGCACGCCCCAGGAACGTCACGTCGCGGCTCGCTTTGTCGACCCAGATCCGCAGTTTGACCGGACCGGTGCTCTGAAACGCAGCGGAGGACGATGCGGCCGCCGGCCGGGGCGACTGGGCCAGCAGCGGCAGCGCGGCGAGCGCGCACAGGATGAGGGCGGCACGGCGATGGCCAGTCGGCTTGCGCATGTCAACCACCCCCCAGCTTGGCGAGCAGTTCCTTCGCCTGTTGGTACTCGGGATACTTGGACAGGTCCTCGTTCTTCAGCATCTCGCGCAACGTCTCAACGGCCTTGGCATCCTGGTACGCGCGGCGCAGCGCATCGGCCCGCCGCAGATAGGCCTTGGCCGTCCATGCCCGGTAGTTGGAGTACATCAGATAGATGCGCTCGTAGTAGGCCGTCGCCTTGAGGAACTCTTTGCGCGCCTCGGCGCACAGGCCGCGGCCGTACAGGGCCTCGGGCCAGCTCGGGCTCCAGCCGCGAACACCGAGCACCGACTCGTAGCACGCATCGGCCTCGTCGTTCTTGCCCTGCTCGCGATAGAGCTGCCCCAGCAACAGCAGGGCCTGGGCCGCCTCGCCGCTGGTGGCGTAGACCTCCCGCACGACACCCAGTTGCTTGATGGCCTCATCGTAGAGTGTCCGGGCCGCATCCGTCGACGTCGCGCCGCGCGCACGGTCGATTGCGTTCTTCGCCAGGAACATCCGCGCGTCAAGCGCATAGTCGGTCTCGGTGAAGTCGGCAATGATCGTCTGCGCAACCGAGAGAGCCAGGTTGGTCTGGCCGCGCGCGGTCGCGCCATCCAACATGGTCTCGAGGACGGCCGGACTGGCGTTGGTCACGTTCTCGGGTTGAAGCAGCGCGGACATCAGCCGGTCGCGGGCGCTGACGACGATGTCGGGCTTGAACATCAGCACGCGCGTGAAACGCAGGACGGCGACCTTGTCGCCGGTGGAGGCGGCATCGCGCACGGTGCGCATCACGTCATCCCACGCCGTCGCCGCCTGCTCCGCCGGCAGCCGGCGCGTGGTGGCCACCCACTCGTCCAGGATCATGTCGACGCCAACCTGCTTGCGGTCCGCACCATACTTGATCACGGCATCTTTGTAGAAGCGCGCGGCGCCGGCTACCTCGCCCAGCTGGAAGAGCGCACGACCCACCCAGTAGACGGCCAGCGGAATGTTGGAGTCCGGCCGGTTACGGTCGATATACCGCTGGAAATGTGCGCGCACATCGGCATAGCGCTCATGGTCGAAGAGGATCTGCCCGGCCTGGAAGGAGCAGTGATTGTAGTACTCGATGTTCAACCGGTCGGCGGGGTACTCGGTGGCGCGCTGATAGGCAGCCACGGCGTCGTTGACCCGTCCGACCGCGCCCGCGATGTCGCCTCGCATCATGTTGGCTTCGGCCGCCAACTTGCCTTGCGGGTAGGTCTGCAGGAAAGCCGCCAGGCGTTCGTCAGCCAGTTCATACTGCCCCAGCGCATAGTTGCAGACGGCGCGGCGGTAGGCGGCATCCTCGACGTAGAGCGCCCCGCCGTAGCGCGACAGCAGCAGGTCGAAATCACTGGCCGCACCCTCGTAATCGCCCTTGAACATCAACGCCATGGCGGTCCAGTAGACGGCGCCGTCAAGCTGTTCCCACTCGGGGAAGCGCGAGCGCAACTCCTGCAGCCGCGCGATGGCGTTGTCGAACTGTTCCTCCATGAAGTACGCATAGCCCAGCAGGAACAGGCACTCGGAGGCGGACTGATGGTTCGGTCGCACGCGCAGCACCTCATTGAAGTGCCGGATCGTCTCGGGCCAGTTCAGCTCCTTGGCATACATCTGCCCCATCATGAGCGACAGCTCGTCGAACCACTTGCCGGAGGGGAACTTCTCCATGTACTGGCGGCCGATGCCGTAGGCGCGCGGCCACGGCAGGATGCGCGTGGCGCACTGGAAGGCCAGGTAAAGCGCCTCCTCGGACTTCTCCTGGCCGCCGACGGCGTGCAGATGCAGGAACAGCTCGCAGGCCTCGCGGTAGCGCTGCGCCTCCATGTAGCCGCGCGCGATGCGGTAGTAGAGTTCGACGTCGTAGTTCTCGACCTGCTGTAGCGCCTTGAGTTCGGCCTCGCACTCGCCGATCCATTCCTGAATGCGCATCAGCTTGCGCGGATCGGTCAGGTAGCGCTGTTCATAGGCGGCACGTTTCTGGAGATAGTCAAGGAACCCTTCCGTGCGGACCATGACCTCGTCGTACGGGTACACAAGCCGGTGCACCCAGAAGGCTTCGCGATAGCGCTCGTCCTGAAAGAGACTGTCGCCGGCTTCGAGCGCGGCCATGTTGAAGGCGATCGAACGGGCGGCCAGCGAATCGCGCTGCAGCAGGTACGGCACCATCGGGTAGATCTTCTCGAGCGTCAGCGTCTTGAGGTAGGCCGTGGCCAGCAGGGTGGCGGCGCGATTGCGGCGCAACCCGTCGGGCGCACTGTTGAACGCCCGCAGCAACGGCGCACGTGCAGCCGCCCAGTCATCGCGCGCCAGGTAGCAGCGGGCGATGGACGCATAGATGTCGGTGCGCAGATCGGGCGCGTAGGAGAACTGCTTGAGTGCTTCCTCGTAAGCCTTGATCGCGTCGTCAAAGCGGCCGCTCAGACGCCGACAATCGGCGATGTAGACGAAACACTCCGAGACGTGCGTGCCATGCGGAAACTTCTTGTTGTAGGCCTGAAAGGACTTCTCGGCCTGGGCGAAGTCGCCTGTCAGGAACTGGCAGAGCGCCAGGTTGTAGTAGACCGGCTCAAGCGCCATCAGGCCCTGAGAGGTCTTCACGTCCTTCATCTGGTCGATGTACTGCTGGAAGCCGGCGATCGCATCGGCGAACTCGCCCTGCGCGAACTGGCGGAAGGCACGCTCGCGCATCTCGGTCACGGTGGCCTGCTGGCCGGATGCAGACCAGGCCGACGCCAGCATGGCTGCCAGCAGCCAGGCGTGCCCCCACCGCCAGAACCGTCTGTCAGAACCGTACAACACACGCACTCCTGCCCCCGCACGCACCGGACGCGAGGGTACAATCCGATGGAATATAGCCTGCCCACCGGCCAAAGACCACACAAAACACACTATACATCACGCGCCCACGCTGTACGCGACGCCATGCGGCCTACCACGTCTTCCGCAACCGCATGAAGTACAACGTGTCGAGCGACTCGCGGTCTTCAGGCGGGTCGCTCACGTACTGGTGCGAAAGGCCGAACTGGTTGGCCCAACCACGCGCAGCCAGAGCCAATTCCAGCTTGCTCTCATGCGCCAGGTAGTAGGACGACACGTCGGCCAGCGAGGGTTCGTAGGTGACGTCGGTCAGCCAGACGAGTCCGTCGCGCAGCGTACAGCGGAACTTGAGCCCGGAGTCGAGCGCCAGTTGGGCGGTTTCGACCCGGTTCGTGCCGCCGTGGATCTCGTAGGTGTGCCCAAGGCCCGTGCGTACGCGCAGTTCGCGCCGGTCGTCCTTGAGAAAATAGTGGCCATAGCCTGTGGCCAGCATGTTCCGGTAGGCGACGCCCACGACTTCGTCATAGAGCATCTCGTCGCGCAGATACCACGCCTGCTTCGGACGGAAACGCCGCTCAAAGTCCACGCCGCCGAGAAGGAGCGATTCGTTCAGGAGCTGGTCAGTCTCGCCGCGGGCGCCCTTGCCGTAGAGTTTGAGGTCGATCTTCGGCCCGGCCAGCACCGCCTCAACGGAGCCGGCGGCGCGGTAATCGCGGGTGTTGCCGGCACGGGCCGTGGCATCCACCGCCAGCGTGTAACGCCAGCGGTACGCCGCACCCGCGGTTCCGCTCCCGGTCGCCGACACGCGGTCAGCGGCGTTGGTCACGACGCGCAGCACGTGCGACGGGTCAACTTTCACGACGCCGGCATAGGCCGTAACGACGACCACGCGGCCATCACGCACGCCCTCGACCGTGCCGCTGATGCGATCGCCGCCGCGCAACTCAACCGAGTCGCACAGGCCCGCGCCCGCCAGCCCAAGCACCAGCACCACTACCGCGAGAATCCGGGGTCCGTCCATGCCCGGCAGCGTAGTGCACGCCGCCTCCCCCGTCAACCCGGCAGGAACAGGCGCAGATGAAGGCTGGCCGCGAAGAGCATCGCGGGCACGAGTCCGAAGTGCGCGAACAGCACGCACCCGATGACACCTGCCACCAGCATCGGCAGGCCGAAGAGCCAGGCCGCCTCGGGCACGCCGGCCTGGACCAGTCGGCCCACCGACATCACGGTCAGCACGGCGGCCAGCAAGGCCGATTTGACCAGGTTCTCCAGAGTCATCAAGTCGCGCATGGTGATCGGGCTCCATGTTATCGAGGCGGCGGACAGGCCTGCGCGTTCACGGCGCCAGGCGCGTGCGCTGTCGCGCGCGGTATCCTGTGCGGCAGGCTATCTCTTTGCGTTTCTCTCCGACCGTTCTTCATGCGCGAATACCAGGGCATCGCCCACCGTGCACGCCAACTCATGTGTGACGGGAGACTGTTTCGCCGAGTGTACGGTCGACGAACCCGTGCGGCAAGACGAAAGACCACAGCCCAACCGCCCGGCGAGAAGGAACCGCCGAACGGCCCCCCGTGACGGTGGGCAGGCGATGCTATAGAATGCTGCGATGTCAACCAAACGTGCCACGGACAGACCTTCGGAAACGCCATGCAGACAACCGGCATAGAGACCAACCACCCCCAGGCCAGCCTCGCGGCCGCATCGGCCGAAATCACGCTGCGCACGGTCTCCGTGCCGAGCCAGCATCTGCGGCTGATCCAGGTGGAGTTCCGCGACGCCACGGACGTGCACAACGAACTCGTCTTCGAGCGCGAATGGCTGCTGCACACCGCCGAGCGGCAGCTGGCCCTGTCCGGCAACCTCTTTGTCATCGAGGAGACACTGACAGGGGCGGGCCAGATCATCCTCAAGGCGCTGCCGCTGCCTCACGCGCGCCCCGTGGTGTCGGCCGCGGACCTGCGCGTGGCCGTGCGGCCGGACAGCGGATTCGACTTCGTCGTCGTGACATCGGATCCTGACGAGACGACGGATACGCTGTTCATCATCCCCTATTCCGGCGGGTCGTTCGGCCGCATCCGGGCGTTGCACGCCTGCCAACAGGCCTTGCGTCCCGGCACGGCCAATCATCGCCTGCCGCACTTTCTCAGCAACACCTGGGGCGACCGCAATCGCGACAGCCGCATCTGCGAGGCTTTCCTGCTGCAGGAGATCGAGGCCGGACACGCGCTGGGCGTAGATGTCGTGCAGATCGACGACGGCTGGCAGCGTGGCACGACGGCCAACTCCGTGCATGCCCAGACACACGGCGGCGTGTGGGAGGGATACTGGGCCGCGGACGCCGACTTCTGGCAGCCGCACCCCGCGCGCCTGCCACGCGGCCTGAAGCCGCTGGTCGACGCCGCCGCGCAACGCGGCATGCAGATCGGCCTCTGGTACTCGCCCGATTCGTGGGCCAGTTTCACCAACTGGGAGCGCGACGCCGCCATGCTGCTGAGCCTGCACCGCGAACACGGCGTGGAGCACTTCAAGATCGACGGTGTGAATGCGTGCGACCGCATCGGTTTCGCGAATCTGCGCACCATGTTCGAGCACGTGCAGCGGGAGAGCGCGGGACGCGTCGTGTTCGATCTCGACGTGACGGCCCAGGTGCGCCCCGGCTATTTCGGCGCCATCGCATCGGGCGTGATCTTTGTGGAGAATCGCTACACGGACTGGCACCGCTACTGGCCGCACCAGACCCTGCGCAACCTGTGGAAGTTGGCGCGCTGGGTCGATCCGCGACGCCTGCGCATGGAGTTCCTCAACCCGACACGCAACACCCAACTCTACGCGGATGACCCGCTCGCACCCGTCCACTACACACCCGATGCACTCTTCGCGACGGTCATGTGCGCCAACCCGCTGGGCTGGTTCGAGGTCTCCAACCTGCCGTCGGCGTTTGTCGCGCAGACCGCGCCCGTCGTGCACCAGTGGCGCAGGCACCGGGAGTCCTTCTTCGCCGGCACGGTGGTGCCGATGGGCAATGCGCCGGACGGCCTGGCCTGGACGGGTTTCGCGTCGGTTGCGAACGACGGTGCGTCGGCTTACCTGCTGATCTTCCGTGAGTGCAACGACGCCGACAACCACACGTTCGATCTGCCGGGACTCGCACCGCGCGCCTGGCGCTGCGAACGCCTGGCCGGCCAGGGCGAGGCCGTTTCCGAAGCCGCCAACCGCATCCATGTCCGTCTTCCCGCCAAACTCGGGTACCTGTGGCTGCGCCTGAGCGCCTGACGCCAGCCGGAAACCGCCGCTGTCGGCCCGCATATCCTGAAGCGACTTTCTGCTTGGCGTCCGTGTGGCCGTTCCGCGACAATGGGCGCCATGGCTGAAGCTAAACTCAATCGCGACTACGCGTTCCGGTTTCTGGGTGTCGGTGCGCTGATGGTCGGCATGTGCGTCTGGTCGCTGGTGGACGGCCTGTCGGCCTGGCCGCAGAAGAACCGCGATCTGGAACGGGTGCGTCCGGACCTGCTGGCAACCAACCTGACGGCTGAGGCCTGGTGTAAGCGGGGCGCGCGCGGCATGACGCCCCTCGATGCGGCCTTCCAGGCACGAGGCGTCCCTGCACCGGCCAAGCTCGTTACCAAACTCGGCGCACTGAAACTGCCGGAAGCCTCGGGAAGCAACGCCGAGATGCTCGACGCACAAGCGCAGCGGGTACGACAGCTGTTTGCAGAGCCGGTGTATTCCGATCACAACCTGCGGGGTCAGTTCGTGCAAGCGGCGATCACGCTGACACTGGGACTGCTGGCACTCGGCTCGGTCGGGATGAAAGCGCGGCGGCGCTACGTGGCCGATGACACCGGCCTGTCCGGCAGCGGGTTGCGCGGCGGCGGTTTCGCCTACGCCGACATCGCACAGATCGACTGGTCCAGATGGGATCAGAAAGGGATCGTGACGATCCGGCTGAATTCGGGCCGGAAGCATAAGCTGGACGGCTGGCACTTCGCGGGGATCACGGGGATCGTGGACGAGATCAAGCGCCAGCGGCCGGACCTGGCCGGCTAGATCGCCGCGTGTCCCAACACGGCCAGCAGCGCGACGCAGGCGGTGTCGGTGCGGAGCGGACGGGGGCCGAGGGCGAAGGGCTGGAAGCCGCGCGCCATCAGCTCCTCCAGTTCATAGTCGGCCCAGCCGCCCTCCGGCCCCACGGCCAACAGGGGCCGGGCACCACCTGCCACAGCGGCCGGCACGGGCGTGGCGGGTCCGGGATGCGCCAGCAGGCGCACGTCCTGGCCGGCGAAGCCCTCAAGCTCGTCCTCCACGAATCGACGGAACCGCCGGCGCAGCAGCACCTCCGGCAGGCGGGTCGTGCCGGCCTGCATCAAGCCCTCGATCAACAGCGGTCGGTAGGTCGCGGGGTCGACGGCGTGACTGCCGAAGTAACAGGCTTCGACCTTGGCGGCATTGAGCAACACGATACGGCCAACACCCAGCGATGCCAGCTGCGGCCAGAGCCGCTTCAGCACCTTGGGTCGCGGCAGGGCCAGCAGCAGGTCAACCCAGGGCTCAGGCGCGACGCCATCGAGGGTGACCGCGAGGACCGCACGTTCAGGTGTCCGCAGGCGGATTTGTCCACAACCAATGGCGCCATCGATCTGCCCGACGCGCACAATGTCCCCCTCGCCGGCCTTGAGCACCTCGTGCAGGTGGGCGGCGCGATGGTCGGTCAGCTCGACCGTGCCATCGGGGCGGAGTTCGGCCGCGTCAAACAGGATCCGGTTCACGTTACTCCAGCTCGCCGCCCATATCGAGCGCATCGAGGTCGATCTCGCCTTGGAAGACGACCTTGACCGGCCCGGTGAGCGTCAGGCCGGTGCACTTGCGGCCGCGCCAATCGCCATCGACGATCAGCTCATAGCCCATGGAGGTGCGCACGCGCACGGGCAGCGTGAGGCCGGCGGTTTCGACAGCCACGATCGCGCAGGCCACCGCACCGGTGCCGCAGGCGCCGGACTCGGCCTCGACACCGCGTTCGTAGGTGCGCATCGACATGCGATCCGGTGGGCGGAAAGAGACAAAGCTCACATTCGTGCCCTCGGGCGCGAACATCTCATGCTGGCGCAGAAGGCGACCCTCGCCCACCACATCGAAGGCACTGACATCCTCGACCGGCACGACGAAGTGGGGGACGCCGGTGTTCAGGAAGGCGCCTGTGACGGTGCGCCCGCCAACCTGCACGGCGAGACCGTAGCTCTTGCGGGTCGCCTCGGGCATCCACACGCGCACGCCCTTGTCCGTGAGCTCAGCATCCATCAGGCCGCACATGGTCTCCAGCGTCATCGATTTGCCGGCTGCGCCGATGGCATTGGCGAATGCGGCCGCGCAGCGCGAGCCGTTGCCGCACAACTCGACCTCGGTCCCATCCGGGTTGAGAAAGCGCATGCGGAAGTCGGCACGCTCGGAAGGCTGAATGAGGATGATCCCCTCGCATCCGACGCCCGTGCGGCGCGTCGCCAGCGCGGCCATCAGGAAATGATCCTGCCAGGGCATCTGGCCGGCGCGGTCATCGATCATGATGAAGTCGTTACCGGCGCCGTGCATCTTGGTGAACATCACTTTCATGGGGTCACTCCCATACCGAAGATCTTCATCATGCGGGCCCGCATGTCGCCATCGGTGTCATTCAGCGGCAGTTCGGCGCCCCCCGTGATGTCGATCATGTCGGACAGGATGCCGAGCGACTCGTCGAGCACGACATCGTCCTTGACGCTGCCCTTCACAGCGCCCTCCTCCTCCGCTTCCTGCAGCCGGCGGACTTCACGCTCGGCCAGCGCCATGTTCTTACGGGAGTCCATGTCCAGCGGCAGGCGCGTGTTGCCGTTCAGATCGCGGATGTGCTGGACCAGGCGGCAGTAGCGCCCATAGCGGGAATTGGCGGCCAGGCGCTGCGCGGACCTGGCGCGCAACTGCGGGATCAGCGGCGCGAGGTTGGCGACCGGCGCATAGACGGCCGGCTCGACACTCGTCCAGGGCAGCGCATTGGGAAGCTTGTCCTCGCCCAGGTCCATGGCGTCGAACGTGGACGGAATGACGATGTCCGGGGTCACGCCGCGCAGCTGCGTCGAACCACCCGAGACGCGGTAGTAGTTCGCGGTGGTGACCTTGAGCGAGCCGAGTTTCTCGTCGCCCAGTTGCAGCACAGTCTGAACCGAACCCTTGCCATGCGTCTGGGAATCACCCACCAGCATGGCGCGCCCGTAGTCCTGCAGGGCGCCGGCGACGATCTCGGAGGCCGACGCGCTGATGCGGTTGACGAGCAGCACCATCGGCTTGCGGAAGGCCACCGCCGGGTCCTGGTCCGGCACGGGAAGCACGTGGATCTGGCTGGTCTCGCGCACCTGCACAACCGGCCCGCTGCGGATGAACAGCCCGGTCAGCAGCACGGCTTCGCGCAGCGAGCCGCCGCCGTTGCTGCGCAGGTCGAGGACGATCCCCTGGACGCCGGCCGCGTTCAGCTTGGCCAGTTCCTGCTGCACGTCCAGGGCCGCGCTGCGGAAACCCGGCGTGCCCGGGCGCTGCTGCATGGTGCCGTAGAAGGCGGGCAGCCGCAGGACGCCCAGGCAGCGCTCGACGCCTCCCTGCGTCACGCGCTCGACGCGACTGGTGGCGGCTTGCTCCTCCAGTTTCACCTCCTCGCGCACCAGGTCCACCAGCCGTGCGCTCGCGCCGACGGCATCGGACGCCGAAACCACGCTGAGCACCACGCGCGTCCCCTTCTTGCCGCGGATCTTCTGCACGATCCGGTTCAGCGGCTGGTGCAACACATCCACAACCGCCGCCTTGTCCTGACCCACACCGATGATCTTGTCGCCCGGCCGCAGCCGAATCTCGCGCGTGTCGCGCGCGGCAGGTCCGCCGGGAATCAGCTCGACGATCTTCGCCGCGCCGTCTTCGGGCCGCAGGATGGCGCCGATGCCGCAGAGCGCCAGGTTCATGTCGATGTTGAAGTCCTCGACGCGCGCCGGCGACATATACTCAGAGTGCGGATCGTAGGCCGCCGTGACCGACGCCAGGTACCGCTGGAGCACCCATTCGGCGTCGCTGTCGTCCAACACCATCTTGTACTGCTCGTAGCGCTTCCGCACGAACTCCTCGGGCGTCGGCACCTGCGGCGCGTTGGTCGCGACCGAGGATGACGGCACCGCGGGCGGCGCGTTGGTGGTGGCCGCGGCACGCACCGGCTTGTTCGTCGCCATGATGGCATCGGCGTCGCGCGCGACAACGTAGGCCAGGTACTCGTTCTTGACGCGCAGCCGCCAGATCTCATCGCGCTCGGCCGGCGTGCGCGGCCAGGCGGCGTCCTTGCGCTTCCAGTCGAATGCCTCATGGGCCGTGAAGTCGAACCCCTTCGCCAGCAGGTTCGTGGCGAACTGGTAACGGTCGGCGACGCGCGTTTTGAACACGCCGAAAACATCATAGGCGAACTGGACGTCGCCATCGCGCATGGCGTCGTCGATGCGCAGACGCATGGCGTCAAACCGATCAATGTCGGTCTGCAGGAAGAAACTGCGGTCGTAGTCGAGCGACGCGAGGTAGTTTGTCCAGGCGCGCGCCGAGAGGACATCGTTCAGTGGCTCCTGCTGCAGGTGCGCCTTGGGCAGCCAGGCCGCCATCTGTCGGGCCACGCGGCCATATTGCGGCAGAGGCGCCAGGGGACCCGATGACTCGGGTGCACCGCGCGCACAGCCGACCGTGACGGCCAGGAAAGCAGCCACTCCACACATCTTGCGCATCATCTTGCTCGTCACCATCCATTTCGGGCGCGGACTCGCGCCACCTAAACCAATCGCTCGATCAGGCCAGCCGCGCGCGTCACCTCGTCGGCGGTCAGGGCCCCCGCGCCCGGCGCGGTCAAGACAGCCAGCAGATCGGCGGCGTCGCACAGGACGACCTCGTCGCAGGCCGCACGACCGTCGGCCAGGCCGCGGCCGGCAAAACAGACCACCGGACGCACGTCGGGCACGCGCTCCAACCCCGACGCCAGCCGTTCGGCCAGGTGCCGCGCCACCTGCCGGACCTGCGCCACCGGATCACGCCCGGGCAACCGTCCATCGACGCGCACCTGGCCGTCGCGGCACGCCACGCGGCCCTGCCAGCACTTCGTCTCAATCACGAACAGGCCGGTCGGCCCGACCACGGCGTGATCGATATCGCCGCGGCCCGACATCAGCAGGCCGCCGCCGCCGTCCAGCCCGTGGAACACGTGGAACCCGGCCGGCAGACCGGACAGGACAGCCGCGACGTGCTCTTCGCCGCGGGCGCCCTTGAAAAATGCCGTGATCCGGACCGGGCAGACCGTCAGGACCACGAACAGGGTCAGGGCCAGCACCACGAGCACAACTCCGGCCACAGCGGCCGGAACCGGACGGACGGGCAGCAGCAGGCCGAGAACCAGGCCGGTCAGGAAGAGCGTCGCCAGCAACGGCCAGAGGGCGCGCACCAACCCGGCGAGACGCGCCCGTTCGCCCGGCGTTCCATACACTTGCGCGGTGGCACCCACATTCATCTACGGCAATCCCTTTCCTTGTCGAACTGTTGATTGTCGCCCATCAATGCCCCGGCTGGCAATAGCGATATCGCAGGCCGGCGGGACTACGATGACCTCGGCTGTCTCCGGTGCGCCCCGCCGTGCGCACAAAAGGAAACGCCCGACAGGTGTTAACCCATCGGGCGTATTGAAAGAAAATTCCCGGCAGCGTGCTACTCTCCCACGAGCGAACCCCGCAGTACCCTCGCCGCTGAGGCCCTTAACTACCGTGTTCGGAATGGGAACGGGTGTGGCTGCCTCGCTATGACCACCGGGAAAAGTGGACACCGGATTTCTCCGGTAAAAGCTCACATAGTCTGGGAAATTGCCGCGCAACCGAAACCGATGCGCATCTTCAATACGGCCAAATCTCACGGCGGATTAGTATTGGTCAGCTTAACGGTTCGCACCGCTTACACCTCCAACCTATCAAGGTCGTAGTCTACAACCTGCCTTTAGCTCCTTGCGGAGGGGAGATCT
>CAYQJG010000065.1:0-24296 GCA_964417715.1 uncultured Lentisphaerales bacterium
CGGAGCCGCTGTGGTCGCAGCCGTCCAATTCATTGCCATTGAGCCAAAGCAATTCCTCGGGCGCGGCCGTTTCAGCGGCCGTGGAGCAGACCCAGTGGTCGGTGCGAAAGAGGAAGTCGTAACCGAGGCCACGGTACATGGCCGCCAGTTCGTCAAAAGACTTGGCACCGTCCGAAGCCGTGCTGTGGATGTGGGTGTTGCCCTTGAACCAGCGCCCCGGGCCGGTGAAGGGTTGGATGAAACTATTGTGCATGACGTGGTTATCTTTCAATATTACGATGGCATGCCTGTCCGGTGGTTAGACAGGGTCTCTCCCGTCATTCTCTCTTGCTGGACTCGGACAAGGCTTTCTCGCACTTCGCCAGTTGCTTTTTCAGGTTCTTGAGGGAGCCTTTCCCCAGCAGGCCGGGCTCCAGCGACTTCCGGCTGTACTCCACCGCCTTGGCGTAGTCCTTCTTCACGAACCAAATTTCGGATAGCGTGTCGAGGATGTCGCGATCTTTGCCGCCCGCCAGTGCGTTCGCCTTCTCCGCCAGCTCCAGGGCCTTGTCCACGTCTTTGAGTCCGTCCGGCAGCGTATCCAGCAGGAACCAGGCGTACTGACTGAGGACATCCGGACTGCGCGGGTTGTTCTTGAGGTCCTGTTCCCATTTCGCGGTCTGGCCCTTCCAGTCCGGGCTTACCATCACCATCTTCGGATAGTGCGGCGAATCGCGGTGGCTTTCGCGCAGGAACGTGTCGAAGCGCGCCACCAGTTCCGGATGGGCGGCGGAAATGTCCGTTGTCTCCCCGGGATCGCGGGAGAGATCGTATATGGACATGGCACCGGTGTCCCATGTGCGGATGGCCTTGTACGAGCGCCAGCGGACCGCCTGGCCGAAATCCTTCTTCATCCGCTCCCAGTAGAGGAAACGATCAGGCAGCGCTTTCGCCTTACCCGTCAGTAACGGCGCCACACTAATGCCGTCAATTCCTGCGGGTGCCGGCATACCGGCCAGTTCGGCGAAAGTCGGCAGAACATCCGCGAAGTACCACGGCTCCGCCGAAACCTGGTCGGCCGGCACCGTGCCCGGCATCCGGCAGAGCATGGGAACGCGGATGCCGCCCTCCCGGAGGGAGTACTTCTCGCCCGAGAACGGGCCGCAACTGTCGAACACGCCTTCCCGTCGGCGGTAAGCCCCGTTGTCGGCTGTGAAGATGACCAGCGTGTTGCTGGACAGGTTGAGCCGATCCAGTTGATCCAGGACGCGCCCGACGCCCTCGTCGAGTTTCAGAATCATCGAGGCATAAACGGCATCCTCGCCGGTGAGCGCGGGATCAAGATCGGGCGCCCGCTTCGGGACAGCCAGATCGTCATGCGGCAGCGTCCAGGCGGCATACAGGAAGAAGGGTCTATCCCGGTTCTTCTCGATGAAGGCCATGGAACGGTCAAGAAAGAGATCCTGACTGTAGACGGTCCGCTTGCCGCCCGCATTTCCATCGATGGAAACCTGCTTCCGATCATCCCAGAGGGACTCCGGATAGTGGTTGTGGGCCAGTTGCTGATCCAGATACCCGAAGAAATGGTCGAACCCCTGTTTCAGCGGCTCCCCGGTCGAGTCCTCGCAGCCGAGTCCCCACTTCCCGACACCTGCGGTAGCATAACCCGCGCCTTTCAGGAGTTTGGCGACCGTCTGATCGGCAGGATAGAGCGGCACGCGGCCGCCGGGCGCGGGAACCTCGGGAGTGGCAACCCCGGTATTGTCCCGGACCCGGGTGTGCCCGGTGTGCTGGCCAGTCATCAGCACACTGCGTGAAGGCGCGCACACCGGCGCACCGCTGTAGCAATCGGTGAACCGCATGCCCTGGCGCGCCATCCGGTCAAGGTTGGGCGTTGAGAACCGTTTCTGACCATAGCAGCTCAGCAGGGCGGGGCTGAGATCGTCGGCCATGATGAAGACGAGATTCGGCGGGCGCACGGGCGCGGCGGGCGACCCCGCCAAGGTGACGCCCGGCACAGCCGTAAGGAGCGTCCCCAGCCCGATTGCGGCGGGAGCAGTGTATAGCGAAAGCGTTTTCATGATCACCATATCCTTAGCCTGTCATCGGTCTGGACGCCCCGCGGACTGCGAAGGCATCGCCTGCTTGTCTTGGCCATCTTTCACGGCCATGGCGTGCAGGTGGTCGTAGTACGGCAGCCCGAGCGACTCCGCCACCGCCCGGTGGGTAACGCATCCACCATGGAGATTGACCCCCTGCCGCAGCGCGGGATTGACCCGGACGGCGCGGTCAAACCCGGAATCGGCCAGTTCCAGGCCGTACATCAGCGTCTGGTTGGTCAGCGCCAGCGTCGACGTGAGCGCGACCGCGCCCGGCATGTTCGCCACGCAGTAGTGCACGATGCCATCGACCTTGTAGGTGGGTTGGTCGTGCGTCGTGGCGTGGCTCGTCTCGATGCAGCCGCCCTGATCGATGGCGACGTCGACGATTACGGCGCCCGGCTTCATCAGCGCCAGGTCCCGGCGGGTGACGAGGCGTGGCGCAGTGGCCCCGGCCACGAGGACCGCGCCGATCAACACGTCGCAGTCGCGCAGCGCGTCCACGGTGTTCGCGCGCGTGCTGAAGAGCGTCTGCAGCGAGTTGCCGAAGATGTCCGACAGGTAGGCCAGGCGTTTCTGGGACACGTCCAGGATCACGACGTCGGCGCCCATGCCGACGGCGATCTTGGCCGCGTTCAGCCCCACCACTCCGCCGCCAAGGATCGCGACCTTGCCGCGACGCACGCCTGGCACGCCTCCGAGCAGCACCCCCCGCCCGCCGAAGGGCTTTTCGAGGTACTTGGCGCCCTCCTGCACGGCCAGCCGCCCGGCAATCTCACTCATGGGCGTCAGCAAGGGCAGCGATCCGTCCGCCAACTGGACGGTCTCGTAGGCGATCGCCGTCACCTTGCGCGCAAGCAGCGCCTCGGCCTGTGGCTTGTCGGCTGCCAGGTGCAGATAAGTGAACAACACCTGTCCCGCATGGAACAACTCGTACTCGTCCGGCAACGGCTCCTTGACCTTGACGATCATGTCGGTCTCACCGAACAAGCGCCGCTTGTCGGCCTCCATGCGCGCCCCGGCCTTCGCGTAGTCGGCATCCGCGAAGCCGGCGCCCTCGCCCGCGCCGCACTGCACCGACACGACGTGCCCCCGGGCGACGAACGCCTCAACGCCCGACGGCGTCATGCCGACGCGGTACTCGTGCGTCTTGCTCTCTTTCGCCACTGCGATTCGCATAGCTGTCCCGCCGCCTTTCCGGTCCGACATCTTACCGCGATCTGATACTCATAACAGACATAATCTACCCCAAGCCATCCGTAAGGTCAATCCGTATTCGGGGTGTCATCCAGAGACCGCCCAGTTCCCGCAAGGCATCGGTATGGCGAGCCCTCCTCGCCAAGGCGCCCGTCTCAACCCCAGACGCCGCGCGCCGCCAGTTCCTGCCGCATGAAGATCTCGGGGAAGTCGTACGTGCGCGGTCCGACGTTGGCGAGCTGCTGCATCGGGTCGCCGTGCGCGTCGTACCCGTGCCCGCGCAGCCAGTCCGCCACGCGGCCGTACAGCCGCCGCGCCACGTCCGGATGGCGGGCCAGCGCGTCTGTCTCCTCGTGCGGATCGGCCGCCAGGTCGTACAACGCCACCGGCGGGTAGAGCCCGTAGCCGAAATAGCCCGGCGAATACGTCAGCATCAACTTGAAGCGGTCCTCGTACACCGCGCGTGTGCTCGTGTAAAGGCCGTGGTCGCAGATCAGGAACGGGTGCACCGACGCGGACTGCCCCGACAGCAAGGGCCAGAGGGACGCGAAGTCCGTCGGGTTCGGCGCGGCGCCGGCATGCTCCCACAGGGTCGGCACCATATCCTGCGCGTAGACCAGCGCGTCGCTGCGCGTCCCCGCGGGAATCCGACCCGGCAGGCGCAGGATCAGCGGGACGCGCAGGTTCGGCGTCACCGCGGCGGCGTGTTCGCCGTACATCCCCTGCTCGCCGAACTGCTCGCCGTGGTCGCTCGTGACCACGACCAGCGTCTCGTCGAGAATGCCCAGCGCCGCCAGCTTGTCCAGCACCTGGCCGATGTGCCGGTCGGTGTGATGAATCTGGGCGTCGTAGCGGTTGAGGAAGGCATCGATCTCGGCGACCGTCTTGAAGCCGAAGCGCTGCGGTCCCTGCGCGTGGAAGCGGCTCACGTGTTCGCGCTTCATGGCCTCCGTCGGGTACAGCCAGGGCGGGTTCGCCAGGAAGGGGCGGTGCACGGTGTCAGGCAGATCGTAGGGCGTGTGCGGATCCCAGTAGTGCAGGTGCAGCAGGAAGTCGCGGTCGTGGTGTCGGTCCAGCCACGGCAGCGCGATGCCGTTCACCTGCTCGGAATGGTCGCGCTGGCAGCGCCGGTCGTAGGCCGGGTCGTGCGTCTCGTCGAAGGCGTAGCGGAACCACCCCGTCTCGCGGCCGTGATCGTGCTTGTAGAAGCTGCTGATGCTGCACGTGTGAAGTCCGCGCGCCTGCAACGGGCGGGTCATCAGGCGTTCGCCCTGAGCGCCGAAGGCCGCGTCGTTCAGCCAGGCCCCGGGGCCGGGATGCGTGACGATGCCGTTGGCCACGCCGCAGCGCCCCGAGATCATCGCCGCCCGCGCCGGCACGCACGGCGCGTTGCTCGTAAAGGCCCGCGTGAACAGCGCCCCCTCGCGCGCCAGACGGTCGAGGTTCGGCGAGGTGTTCACCGCACACCCGTAGCACCCCAGCCGGTCCGCCCGCAAAGTGTCGATATCGATCCAGAGAATCTTCATTATCAGGGTCCCATCCTTCCCCGCATACGCCTCAGTCGGGCAGGAGCCCGATGACCTCGCCAATGAGCGCCCAAAGCAACGTCCCCTGCACGATGCTGCTCGTTGGGCAGGCCGGCAAGGGGTAGCCCTCGATTTCCACTGCGGCATCGGGGTACTGCCAGGGGGCAGGAATCCAGACGACTCCCGGCGGCGTCGAATCGCCGTCTGTCGTGGCGGGTTCCGGTTCGATCCGTGTGATCTTCGCGGTGTCGGGCGAGCCGCCCTCGGGTGGTGCGGCCCGGGGCGTGACCAACTGGGCATGCGCCGAGGGGCGCCCCGGACCGTAGAGGCTGACCGCTACAAACGGGCTTCCCTGCCCGACGGCCGCCTCCACTTCACGACCCGGCCAGTCGAAGGACCCCAGCCAGAGAATGCCGTCGCCCCTTTCAGCCGTGAGCGCGGCGCGACGCCACCGCCAGGGTCGCTGCGCCAGCATCCAGTTTGGGAGTTCTTTCGGGAGTACCGTCTCGCCCGCCAGCAGGTGCGAATCGACCATGACGTAGACCCCGCGGTCCGCCGGCACGGCCGCCAGCAGCCGGGCGGCCGCTTGAACGCGCGGGGCCGCCCCCTCGCAGGCCCGCAGTTGCCTCCTCAGGATGTCCAGGTACCGCCGGCCCAGCACGCCGGCCGCAATCGGCGGCACCGCCAGGTCGTCATGGAAGTTGGTGTTCTCGTATTTCCGCTCCCATTCCGCATAGCCCGGAACCGCGCCGCTGGGCCATAGCGCCGGCGTCTTGTGCCGGCGCGTGCAGGCCGCCACAAGTTCCGCCGTACAGGCCCACTGGTGAATCGCCGTGACCATCCCGGCGTAGTCGCCGTATGGCCGACCAGCGGCCGTCACGAAAGCGGCGTCCGCCGGCACGCCGGTGTCGATGAAGAAGAAGTGCCCGGGGCGCGCCCGTCGCTTCAGCAGCTCCGCCGAGCGACGGCAGGCGAGCCACGCGCTCGATCCGAAGAAGACCACCGTGCGGCGCTCGGACATCAGGCGGCCGAGGTCGTCGAACAGGAGCAGGTTCGGATCGGCATTGCGGTGCATGCCGTAGAGGATGACCGACTGATCCGGCACCTCATTCCAAGCGAGCTGGATGCCGTTCTGATTCCGTCGGCAGGGACCGATCCGGCGCAAGCCGATCAGGCCGCCGGCGCGATAGAAGGCCTCTTCGGTGAAATTGGCGTCTCCACCGGCATACAGGTCGTCGCCCGCGATCCAGCGCGCCGCGGCGCCCTCGGCCGCCTGGCTCATTTGCGGCAGGAGACGCTCGGCGTGATCCGCAGCCCGCAACATCAACGCGATAACCCGTTGCAGCGCGTCGGAGGAAGCAGCTCCCGCGCCCAGTGGGGCAGTCTCCACCGGGGCGGAAGGCGCTGCCGCGCGGCCCGCCCACGCAAGGAGAAGACAAAGGGAACTTACCAGCAACGACTTCATTTTCATTCGCGTGGCCTTGAAGCACCGCACGTGGGTGATGTGCGTGATCCCCGAACGCGTACAACGGGCCATTGCGCGCATCGCTGACTGATCTCGTGTGGGGTTCATGGCAACGGGTGGACCTTGACGTCGAGGGCGCGCAGGCGGTCGCGGTGAACGGCCAGGCGCATCAGGAACTCGCGGTAACACCGGCGCGCTTTCGGCAGCCAAGCCACTTCGGCCAGCGCACAGGCGCGCGGGTAGGTCATGTAGTCGAGGTGGTCACGGGTGCCGATGTATTCCGTCCACAGTTGCCCCTGAGTGCCCAGCACAAGGTGGTGCTTGTCGGCCGGGAGCGCAGAGGGAATCGGCTCGTAGGCATAGACGTGGGCCGTGGTGGTCAGGCCGCCGATAGCCAGCGGTTCCTCGCTGGTGGGCTCGGACTGGAAGTGGTCGAAGTAGGTGTGGCTGCTGGGCGTCATGACGACGTCGTGCCCCGCCGTCGCGGCCGCGATGCCGCCCTGCTCGCCGCGCCAGCTCATGACGGTGGCGCCCGCCGGCAGGCCGCCCTCGAGAATCTCGTCCCAGCCGATCAGCTGCCGGCCGCGCGTCTGCAGGAACGTGCCCAGTTGGCCGATGAACCAGCTCTGCAGGTGGTGCTCGTCGGCCAGGCCCAATTCCGCCATCCGCGCCTGCGCGCGCGGGCTCTCGGACCATTCGTGCTTCATCGCTTCGTCGCCGCCCACGTGAATCAGCCGGCTCGGAAACAGGTCGCAAATCTCGCCCAGCACGTTGCGGGCGAATTCGAGAGTGGCGGGCTCGACGTTGAGGATGTGCTGGCTGATGCCCCAGTGGCAGCGCGGTGCCGGCGTCATGGGCAGGTTGCCCAGTTCGGGGTAGGCGGCGATGGCGGCCTGCATGTGGCCGGGCATGTCGATCTCCGGCAGCAGCGCCACATGCCGGCGGGCCGCATAGGCAACCAGCTCACGCACCTCAGCCTGGCTGTAGCAGCCGCCATGGGGCTCGTTGTCGTAGCGGCGCGGGCGGGCCCGGTCGTGACCGATGACGGTCATCGGCCGCCGGCTGGCCACTTCGGCCAGGCGCGGATAGCGCGCGATCTCCACGCGCCAGCCCTGGTCATCGGTCAGGTGCAGATGCACGCGGTTGCCGCGGTGCAGCGCGAGCAGGTCGATGAAACGGCAGACGTCGGACAGGCTGAGGAAGTGGCGGGCCACGTCCAGGTGCAGGCCGCGCCAGGCGAAACGGGGGTGATCGGCAATGCGCACGGCGAGGACGGGCCAAGGGCCGGGCTGCGGCTGCGGGCTCAGGCTGGCCGGCGGCAGGAGCTGTCGCAGCGTCTGGATCGCACGCGCCAGGCCGCTGGCGTAGGGTGCCTCCGCCCGGATGCCGGCGGGGCTCACGAGCAGCGTGTAGGACTCGTCCGGGAACTCGCCGGCGGCGGCCTCGGCGGCCTGACGGCAAACGAGTTGAATGGTGGCCGCGGGGGAATCGGTGAGCGGCAGGACGAAACCGGTGGCGGGACGCAGATAGTCGGCAAGCAGCGACGCCACGTCATGCGCGCCCGGCCCCTGCGCCCGGATCGTGTCCGACGCGTTCAACCGGTATTCGCCGGCCTGGCGCTCCGCTGCGCATACCGCCGGCACCAACCCAAGCATTGTGTCATCCGTCATTCTGTTGCTCCTTCACCGTTCCGTGCCTGTCCGTCCCGACGTTCCCCCGCAGACGTTGGTCGAGCGTCCGCTTTCGACCGGCGGGCCGGTGAGTCAACACGACCTCCAGCCGCTTGAACCCGTCCAGCGTCGCCACCTCCGCCGCCGGGGAGGGGCGTCCATTGATGGTCACGCCCGGCGTCTCGCCCGCGCGCGCAGGCCGCAGACGCAGGGTCAGCGGCACTTGCCGGTAGCCGCCCTGCGGCTGCGCCACGTGGATCAGCCGCCGGAGTGTCAGCTCGCCGCCGAGCTCGGCGGGCAGGCGCGGGGTGACGCGGAGGGCGGGCCGGCGTGCGTCGTGCAGCGCCAGCTCGAGCCCCGCGATGTGCTGGAAGAACTCCACGATCCAGTCCGTGGAGCCCGAGAGTCCGAAGTACATGCCCTTGCCGAAGTGCGGATCGGAGGCGTCGGAGGCGTACGAGGTCGACGGCATGTCGAACGGCCCCGCGAGCGAAGCGTCGCGCATGGCGGAGACAATCGGCTTGAACTGCGCCCATGCGTGATCGGTCTGGCCGGGCGTCAGCAGGCGGAAACGGTGCATCATCATCTGTCCGTGATGGTACTCGCCATTCTCGGCGCATCCGGCGGGCACGATGCCCATGCGGCCCACCAGCCGCTGCGCGAGCGCGTCGTTGGCGATGGGTGGGTGCATCAGCCGCAGGCCCAGTTTCGGGGCAAACAGCCACTGATCGCAGGTATTGACCAGCGCCGCCACTTTGCCGACCGCATCCGGCACGGGCGCAAGATAGGACCGCTCGGCCTCGAGCATCCTCAACCCGTAGGCCTGCACGGTCACATCCCTGCGCCGCGCGCCGTCGAAGTCCGATCCGCTCCACGAGCCCAGCGTATAGCCCCGCTCGCCTCGAGCGTACCTGGGACGCGAGCCGTCAGCCCTCAGTTCGTGGATCAGGTTGACGAACCCGGCCCGCGCGCCATCCTCCCACCCCCAGGCGAGCGCGTTGCGGCGGATGGTGTCCGCCAGCCTGCGCAGATCGTCGAGCGCGCCCGCCGCATCCTTGCCCGCCGCGGCGGCGCGCGGGGACTCGAGCAGGTCGATGGTCTCCACCAGAGCAACGAACACGTGGGCGCTGAGGCGCACCTGCGCGCCGCGCCCCATGGCGCGCGTGGCGGCATCCCCCACCACGGAGGTGCCGAACATGTCGATGGGATCGCACCAGTCGCCGTACATGGCCTGCACCAGGCCGTAGGGCGAATCGGCCACCTGGCGCCCATAGGCGCGGAAGATCTCCACCACCGCCCCGGCCACGCGCTGCCGTTTCACGCCGCCGACGAGACCCGACCTTTCCGGCGCGTCCGGCAGCGTCAGCCGCACGGTTGTCACGGGCTCCGCCAGGATGCCCACGTCCCCGGTCTCGCGCACGTAGAGGTTCAGCGCGTCGACGAGCCACACCGCGCCGTCGTTGTAGGGACGGTTGTCGTTGGGCACTTCCACCGTGCGGTCGTCCCATCGGCTGGGATACTGCCGCGGGAACATGCCGTGCAGTTTCTCGGTCCTCGTCAGCGGCGTCGACCAGCGGTGATCGTCCGCCACGGTCACGTACATGAAGCCCAGCGCATGGACAAGGTCGGCGCGCACGCGGCCGGGATTCTCCTTCATCTTCGGCCACATGTCCTGGGCCCGGTCGCGCGTGCCCAGCTCGATGCCCTGGGCCATCGTCGCGCCGTGAGCGCGGCAGTTCTCGTAGAGCTCGGTCACCCCGGTCCAGAGCGACCGCGCATACTCCGTCATCACCGGCTGACGGGGCAACTCGATGGCGAAAGCCGGCGGCGGCGCCTTGGCCGCGGCACGCGTCGAGGCGGCCAGCGTGCGCACCACGTCCGGCGTGCGCCGGACCAGCTCGGTTGCGGCGGCGGTAAAGGCCTTCGCCACGCTCGCATAGTCCGGTCGCGGGCACCCGCTGCGCGCCCGGAAATGGGCGCAGAGCGCGGGATCGCTCACATACAGCAGCTCCTGCAGCAGTTGCGTGGACTGGCCCGGCGCGAGGCGCAGGCCAAAGCGGTTGGCCGCGATGGTGGCAATGGAGAAGCGGTTGAGCTGCGCGCCCGCGCCCGACGCCAGTCGGCCCGCCCGCACGGCCCGCGGCAGCCGCACGCCACCGGCGGAGTCGCCTATGAACGCCGTGTAGTCGCACGTCGCCTCGCCCGCCCGCAGCCCCCGCCCGAGGGCGCTGGACACGCGCTTCGGCTGCACGATGTCCGTATACGGCACCGGCGCGGAAACCAGCGTCTCCCGCGGGGTGAGGGGCATCCCCGCGTCGTACCAGATCTCCTTGTTGTAGACAAAGCGCTGCGTGCCGTGCAGGTTGAAGAAGCTCCAGAGGTCGCCCGTCAGCGGCTGGCGCCCCGTGTTGCGCAGATACAACAGCCGCAGCAGCGCCGGGCCCACCGGTGTCGGCACGAGTTGAAACTTGACCGCGCTGCGAAATGCCACGCCCGGCCGCGGCGCATAGTCCGCGCAGAACCACATGGCCCGCCCGGGATCGCCCCGCTTGATCACGCGGATCGCCTTGGCCTCGCAGCCGCTGCCGTCGGACGGATTGATCAGTCCCGCGATCGCCGGCGCACGTCCGCCATCGAGCCGCAGCCACAGGCTGTTCGACGGGACGCCGGTCTCGCGTTTCTCGGTGATGTCGAAGTGGCCCGAAAGCACGTGCGCGGTCATGCCGCTGGCGAGCTGCACCTCGAACGCGATCGAGCCGTTGGTCATGAAGGTGGCCTTGGCTGCGCCCGCCGTCGTCATGAGCACGGACGGGCACCCGTCGGGATGCGCTTCATAGATCGCCTCGCCGCACGGGCCATAGCCACCAAGGCGGTTCACGCGCGCGGCGATCGGGAGGTCCAGCAGGCGTTCGGCTTCGTTACGGAAATCGGCAGCGAAGACTGGCATGTCGTTCTCCTCAGTCAATCCGCTCCAACCGGGCCACGACATCGATCACGGCGGGTGGTACGCGGAGCGACAGGTACTGGTGCACGGTTTCGACTTCTTCGATCGCAAGCTCTGCGCCGGTCTCGGGAGAGACCCACTGGGCGCGCCAACGGCCGAGGCCGGTCTGAACCAACAGGGGAGCTGCGAGCGTGAGTGCCGTCGCATGGTCCGCAACATGGTGTACATAGACCAGCGCCCGCCGTTCCCCGGCGAGTGCGTAGGCACGCAGTTGAGTCTGGTCCACATAGCCGACGGCTGCGGGCCGCATCGTCGGCGGCAAGTCGCGTGTCAGGTCGTGGAAGACGCGGAAGGCGCGGCGCGTTTCGGGGCCGATGTAGGCGTTGGCGTTGCCCTGCTTCACATCGCCGGCGGGAAACTGCCGCTGCGACATGCTCCAGAACACCAGACTCGACTCGTGCATGTGCGCCGCCCACACGGCGATCCGCCACTTCACCGGATCCACGTTCGAAAGCGCGCCCTGGTTGCCGAATTCGGTATTTTGCACCGGCTTTCCGCGCGACTTGAAGAGGGCGATCTGACTGACGAGATACGCATCCACCTCGCGCGCCGGCATGCCCATGTACTCGTGCCACGTCGTGAGGTCGCTCCAGGCGGCGTCCGGCCTTTCGTAGTTGGTGGTCAGCAGCCGACCGTAGGGATCGGCCTTGCGGATCACGCCGGCCAGATGGGCGAGGTAGTCGTCCGGAGCATAGCTGTCCTCGTTGAAGATCTCCCAGATATCCACGAAGGCCCCATACCGCGCCACGATATAGCGGATGTACTGCTCCTGCAGGTCCAGGTGGGATGCCCGGAGCGACTTGTAGGTCTCCTGGTCGCGCGCCGTTCCGAAGGCGGTGCTCCCGGCGCCCCACAGGCTCATATCCTGGAACAGGATCAGGATCTGACTGATCCCGGCCGCGCGCTGCTCGCGATAGACCGCGTCGATCCTGGCCGCGAGGTCGAGATCGTAGCGATCCGGTTGGTAACGGAACGACTCGGTCGCCTCGCCGGGCTTGCCCTTGGGCGGCGCGGCGATGAGCGGCAGCGCACAACCAACACGGGTGCCCTGGCCGAACTGCGTGCGCACCAGGTTCACGGCGCCGGTGAAGGCATGCAGCCAGGCCGCGTTGCTCACGAAGCGGCTCTCTCCCTGCCCCCGTGCCGGCCCATCGAAGTCGGGGCGCAGGAAGTCGCAGGTCTGGATGCCGATGGGGTAGAACGGCGTTCCATCCTCATACTCGTACCGGAAGGGGTTGCGCTTTGAGATGCGCAGGAACCCGCGCCCCTGGGTGCCCCGGCACTCGAAGGCCCCTGTCGCCTCGACCGGCTTGGCACCGCCGTCGATCCGGGCGCTCCAGTTCCACACGCCGTGCTCACGCGGGACAAACCGAATCTTCCAGCGGTCCTCGCCGTCATGGAACCCCTCCACCCGAATCCGGGTTCCCGAGGGCGCGGCGAGTTCCACCACGCAGGATGCGTCGCGAAACGGGTTCTCGAAACGGTCGGCGCAGTGGAGTGTGAGTTCGTGGACACCGTACTTGGGCACAACGACCAACTCCGCGCCGACTCCAGCACAGGTCACTCCCGCCGTCGCCGCCATCGCCAATGCCAATGCCAATGCCATCCAAGTCCTCACAGGCCCCCGCTTGCATCACCGTGACGCTCCGCCACCCGCGTCAGCGCCGTAAGACCGCCCTTTGGCGGACCCTTCGCCCAGACATGATACACTTATCAGATGTGACTATACCGCCAGGTCGGCGGAACATCAAGCGCCTTTGTGATCCCTTCGCGGGCGTATCTCGGCGATCAGCGAACCGCCGGAGTTGACGGATGCCCGTTGTGTGTGTTATGAGTATCATTATATGGATGCATGGGGCAGCGGAACGGAAGCAGGGCACTGCCTCCCAGTGCCGAACGGGAGGCGCTCGCCAGCCGGAAAGCTGGCCTGCCTGGGGTTCGGGCTGATGGCGGTTCTGTCGCACGCAGCGGCACAGAAAGAGGAATCCATGCCGGGGCATATCTACTCACCCCGCATCGTCGGCGAGCGGCGGGCGGACGTCACCAGCCTCGAAGCCATGCTCGCCACCCCGTCCCTCGCCGGACGCAGCGGGGAGTCGCTGGCCCTGGCCCTTTACGATTACCTGAGCAACCCCGTGGATGGCGTCTGGCACGGCTGGCCACCCAACGAAAACGCCGGGACGCCCGTCGGGTGGGGCGACGTGAGCGATCCCGTGAAGCTGCTGAACGTCTACGGCTGGGCCATCTGCGCCCAGAATGCGGAGGTGCTCCTCGGTCTCTACCGGGCCGCCGGCCTGCCGGCACGGATCCGCGGGGTACCGGGACACGTCGTCTGTGAAGTCTCGTACGAAGGCCGCTGGCATGTGCTGGATGCGGACATGCGCACATGGTTCCGGGCGCCCGAAGGGCATCTTCTCGGCGTCGACGAACTGGCGCAGAACGCCCGGCGGCTCATTGTCGATAACCCGAGCAAGTCCGACCCCTGCAACCTTCCCGACCAGAGCCTGGAAGACTATGCGGGCATGTACGAACGCTCCAAGGGGACCCCCTCCACCTTCCCGGTCTGGGCCACCCGTGCACACACCATGGACTTCATGCTGCGGCCCGGCGAAACCTTGGTCCGCTCGCAGGCTCACCAAGGCCGCTTCCATCTGCCGCAAACGTGGCGCGAACTCATGCGCGGGCCCTCCGGGCACGAGTGGCGGGGCCTGCCGCAGGAACGGTTCGCGCCCTTTCGCACCATCGGCAACGGACGCTGGACCTACGCCCCCGATCTCACCGACCGGTCGCGCGATGTCGAATTCGGCGTGTGGAGCCGCACCGGATTGACCCAGGACGCACACGGCCTGAAAGGCCCCGGGAGCGCGGTGTTCCGCATCCAGTCGCCCTATCCCTTCTGCGGCATGCCCGATGCCACGCATCCCGAAACACCGCCCGCCAACGGGGTCTGGCTGGCCCTGTCCGGCGAGGGAGCGGTAACCGCCGAAGTGGCGGACGCTGAAGACCGTTTTGTCAGCGTCGCCGCAACGAACGGCGTTTTCTCCCTCAAGCCCGATATCACGCCGCTTCTGGATGCCCGGTACACCGCCCTGATCCGCCTGACACTGGCCCCGGGCGCGCGCCTCGCCACCTTCGCCTTTGACGGCTACCTCATGACAGCTCCGCTCTCTCTGCCGCGCCTGGCGGAGGGCCCGAACCGCATGACCCTGCGAAGCGGCGACAAGTTCGGCCGGCCGACGCTGCCGTGGACCATGCCGGTGGATTTCCGTTCCGAGACGGCCCTTCGCCGGACCTTGATCCGACTGGAGAGCGGGACCCTGCAGCCATGGAAACGGGATCGGCTGCGCGTCGCGCCCGCCGCCTCAGGACCGGCCCGGGCGATATTCCGTTTCGCGGCCCCCGAACCGCGGCGCTTCGCCTGGGCCTACGCCCTCGCCACCGTGCCGGAAGGACCGACGAATGCCACGCCCCGGCAGGCGGAGTTGGCGTGGAGCACAGACGGCGTGACGTGGCTTCCCATCGGCAGGCTGGCGATCCCCGCCACCCCATTGCAGTGGGATGCCAGCCTCGATGGCGAGTGCGTTCCCGCCTCGGCCTGCCCGGTCCTCTGGTTACGGGTAACCAGCGAGACCGGCCTCATCGCCCTTGAGCTGGCGGGCCACTTGGAGGCGCCAGCGTGCCCCGACGACCTGCAGATTACGCACCGCTGGACAGAGGACGGTGCCCTCCGGGAATTCACCGCGCCATCCGGTCGGACGTCCTACGAATTCCTGTGCGGCAGGAACCCTCAAGCCCACACGATCGAGATGCGGGCGCCAAGGAGCATAAGTCATGATTCCACGCCCTAAGCGCCCCCTCTCGCCGTGCCGCATGTCCGCCGCCGGAGTTCTCGTCGGCCTGCTCCTGGCGGCAGCGCCCCGGGCGACGGCAGAAACCGTCACCCTCCGGGCCAACCGCCACGCCTCGCTCTCCGACCATCCGACCGAGCGGGACAAGGTGCAGGCCAACCGCGGTTCGATGAAGATCAAGTACTTCGAGGAGTTCGGCCTCGTGGGATTCGACGTCACTGCGCTCAAGGGGAAGAAGATCAAGAGTGCCGTCCTCGCCGTGAAACCCGCCGGCGGCCACACGTTCAACCTCAACAGCGGCACCGACCTCACGTGGATCTCCGTCTCGTCCGTCTCCCAGGACTGGGATGTGAACAAGGTCTGCGCGAACCGCTGCGGACTCCGGGACGACTGGGGCTGGCCCGGCGCGCGACTCCACGATGTCGTGCTCGGCAACGGCAACAGCCTGCGCTATAACGGACGCCTCGAACCCTCGGCCGGCGCCCACAGAATGCCGCTCGATCCGAAACTCGTCGAGGCGCTGGTGGCCGGCGCCAGTTCGGGGTTGCTCATCGCGGATGGCGCGACCAGCTACAGCTTGAACTGCCGCATCGCCGGCGACGTCACAATCGAGGTCACCACCGAAGGCGCCGATACGCAGGCCCCGCCTCCGCCGGCCAACCTCACCGCGGTGCCGGCCCCCAACGACGCCACGGCCGAGTCCGGCGCGCTCAGCCTGTCGGTGACGCCGCCGGAGGACGCGCTCACCTACGACATCGCCGTGGATGGGCAGAAGTTGCCGCGCTGGCAGATCCCTTTCGCCATCCCCGGCGCCACCCAGGTGATCCCTCTCGTTGACTTGCCGCCTTCGGCCGACGTGCGCATCGAGGTGACGGCCGTGGACGCTGCGGGCAATCGCTCGAGTCCGGTCGCGCTGACCGGCAGGACAAGCCCGGTTCTCACGGTGCCGATACTGCCGGGTTCCGCGTTCCAGCCGACCCCCGGCGAACCGCGTACACTGGCCGGGGCCAGGGTGTACGCTTTCCCCGAAATCACCGAGATCGATCCGGTTACCGGCAAGGTGCTGCACGAGGCCGCGACCGATTTCAGCCGCGCCAATCCCGTCTGGGACGGCGCCTCAGGCACCGTCCGTCTGGCCGCCGCCCGCGGCGAGATCGCAAGCTTCCAGCTGGCCGTCGAAGGCCGCATCGCGGGCGCCACGATCCACCTGTCGGATCTGACAGGCCCCGGCACGATCGACACACGCAACGTGCGACTGTGGCGGAACTGGTATGTCAAGAACCAGCCCGAATACGCACTGCCGCTCACCGGTCCCGTGGCCTGCCCCATGGCAGACAATGCCGTCACCGGCCAGACCCATCAGGCCGTGACGGTGGACTGCTTCATCCCTCCGGCTACGCCGCCCGGCGACTATGCGGGCATGATCACGCTCTCCGCCGCCGACGAGCGGCTCGCTATCCCGCTGAAGATCAAGGTCTATCCGGCCACGATCCCGGACAGCCTCCATTTCAACCCCGAACTGAACTGCTACAGCGGCCCCGGTCGGGCCGGCAGCGACCAGTTCAGGGACAGTTTCCGCCTCGCGCACTACAACCGCTGCACGATCAACCGCGTCCCGTACAGCCAGGGCGGGAAGGTGCACGAGGACTATGCCCCCGCGGTGGATGCGGCGGGCCGGGTAACCGACTGGACAACATTCGACAGTAATCTGGGCGGCCTGCTGGACGGCTCGTGGTTCCGCGACAATCCCCGCTCGGGCATCCCGGTGGCGAGCCTCTATCTGCCGCTGTTCGAGGGCTGGCCGCTGGACTTCCAGGCACATTACCAACCGGGACCCGGCATCCCCCCCGCCTCCCGGGATCACGATGCCAACGTCAAACACCACATCCTGGCCAGGCCAGCCGAAGAAGCCTTCGATGCAGCCTTCAAGACCGCGTTTGTCAACACCGCGCGCGACTTCCATGAGCATGCCCGCGCGAAAGGATGGACGCGCACGCTGTTCCAGTGCTACCTGAACAACAAGTCCAAGTTCGGATACACCCGGTGGACCCTGGACGAACCGAATGTCTATCGCGACTGGGAGACCCTCAATTTCTTCGGCGCACTCTGGAAACAGGGCATCGACGACCCCGCCGTCTATACGCCCCAGTGGCACGAAGCCTTCTTCCGGGCGGGCCTCGCCGGGATGAAACGCGACCGCCCGACCTTCCTCTTCCGCGGCGACATCTCCCGACCCACCTGGCAGGGCAATCTGTCCGACGGCCTCATGACGATCATGTATGTGAACGGCGGCGGCTTTGACAAACAGCGCTTGATCCAGAGCCACAAGCGCCGCATGCCGTGTATCATGTATGCCTATGGCGCTTGCGCCCCCTTCGAGAAGAGCAACTGGGACAACGCGGCCTGGTGCCTCAAAGCCTATGCCTGCGAGTCCGACGGTGTCCTGCCCTGGCAATCGCTCGGCAAGGGTCTGGTCAATCCTGATCCGCCTGGACACGGCAACGCTCTCATCGTGGATGCCGGCAGTCCGTATGGCCACGCGATCGGTTCCTTCCGCCTGCACGCTTTGCGGCGCGGCGCACAGGACTGCGAACTGCTGCGCCTCCTGCAACTCAAGCATGGCTGGTCCCGGCAGCACGTGGGCCTGCTCGTGTCGCAGAAGGTGCCCCTGGACAGCGAATACAGGCAGCGCCACACGGACGAAGCGGCAGCCGCGGCCTTCAGCCAACTCAGCAGCCAGGGCTTTGTCGAACTCAAGGAAGGTGTCTTGAGCCTGCTGGAACGCCCCTGAATCTGGCCCTCCTTAAGCACGCCGAACCCATCGCATGAACAACCCGCAACTATCGCGAGAGTCCGCAGCCCGACTGGCATGGAGGCCGGAAGCACGTGTGGCCGCGGCCGCGTTTTGCCCCCGACGCGCCATTGGAACGATCCGCCGGTTGTGGCAGGCGGCGCGCAGCATGGACTCGCGTGCCGTGTGGAAGACCGCGGAGCTGGTCGCCGCGGAACTGCGGGACGCAAAACTGGATGGCGTCTCGATCACGGAACTGCCGGCCGATGGTCGCACGGCGTTCGGCGGTTGGTTGATGCCCGTCTTCTGGACAGTCGACGAAGCACGCCTCGAGACGGACGCCGGCGGCCAAAGCGGGGAGATCTTGGCGGACTACGCCGCGACACCCCAGAGCCTCGCCCTATACAGCCCCCCCACCCCGCACGGCGATTGGGTGCAAGGGCCCGTGGTGCCGGCTCCGGATGCGGCATCGGTGGCTGAACGACTGTCGGGGTCCTTTCTGTTCCTGGAGTCGGGCATGGGCTCGGCCGAAATCAACGAGACGGCCGCCCGTTCGGGAGCGCTGGGCGTGATCGTCAGCATGCCGAACGAGGATCCGTCCGCCGTCCGCTACGTCAACTACGCTGTCCCTCTGGACGCCGACCGGGCCTGCGTGCCCTGCTTCTCGCTGTCCCCGACCGCCCTTGCGCGCCTCCGGGCACTGCTGCGGGATGACCCGCACCTGCGCCTGCGCGCGCGCGTGCGGGCCTCCCGTTCGACGATCGGCTCGGTCCCGCTCGTCACCGCCACGCTTGGTCAAGGCCAGCCCGAGGTCTATCTCTGCGCGCATCTCGACGAACCTGGGGCACAGGACAACGCCTCGGGGGTCGGCGTGGCCATCGAGGCCCTGCGGGCACTGCAAGCGGCCGGCCGCCACCCGGCAAGCAGGCCGCCCTTGCGGGCCATCCGCGTGTTCTTCTCCGCGGAAGTGCGGGGCCTGCAGGCGTGGGTAAACAGCAGTCAGCGCGTACCTGCTTTCATGGCTGGCCTCAACTTGGACATGGTCGGCTGCGAGCCAGGGCCGGAGTCGCACGGCATCATGGGCATCAGGCACGGATTCCCGGGACAGTTTCATTTCGCGCCCTATCTTCTTGAGGCCGCCGCGCGCCTGGCCGACCGGCAGGCCGGTCGTCTGCGCCGTCGCACGCGGACGTGCGGCATCAGCGACGCCTTGGTTGGCGTGAGTCCCGTGCCGGGCCACGTCTCGCTGGAGCAGACGCCCGGATCGACCTACCACACCTCCGCGGACGTGCCCGACATCATCAACGCGAGAGTCATCCATTGGTCGGGCGTGGCCGCGACGGCGTTCCTGCACGCGGCCACGCACCTCGACAACCGGCAGAGCCTCGTGCTGGCACGGCGCATCGCCCGGCGCGCCGCAGACGACGCGCGCATGCGTCCGGACGAGGCGCAGGCGATCCACGCACGGGCGAAAGCCGAACTGGCGTCCCTGCGTCCGATCCTGAGCAGGCCAAGGTTGTTCGGCGATTGGCGCTCACCGGAGGAACTCTACCGGGCCGGCGTGCGCCGCGGGTCCGGGTACTGGCCCGCGGCCGAGGATCACCGGCGGCTCGATGCCTTGATCGCTGCCCTACCGGCGCCGCGCGCCGGCACCCCGCGCGTCATCCCGTCGGACCGCCGTGTGCGGCGCGAAGCCGAGTCCCTGGTTCCCCAAGTGACCTTCCGCGGTTTCCTCTCGTTCGAGGACCACACCACGCCAACCGCGCGCGCGGAACTGGCAGACGCCCTGGGCCTGACGCCGACATGGGCAACCGCGGGCTGGGCTTGGCTGCTGGCCACGCGCCTGCGAGGCAAGTCCACGCTGGCCGGGGTTGTTGATGAGCTTCACGTGCAGGGCGTGCCGGTGGAGTACCACCAGGCGCTGGCTCTGACCCGCTACTTGGTCAAAATCGGCAAGGCCCGACTGCGTCCCATCCTGAGCCCAGAGACGCTGCGCCGGGCCTTCCGGGGCATCGGCGTCAGACGCGGTTCCGTACTCTGCGTGCAGTCGTCGCTGAGTCAATTCGGGTATGTTCCGGGCGGCGCCCGGACGATCATAGCGGCTCTGTTGGACGTGTTGGGCCCGCGAGGAACCCTGAGCATCCCCACGCACTCGCTCAGCGTGCTCGGCGCCGAGCCGTACGATCCGCTGCGATCACCCTCGGCGCTGGGCGCCGTCAGCGAGTACTTCCTCCAGCATCCCGGCGTGATCCGCAGCGCACACCCCACCCACTCGGTCGCCGCCGTGGGTCCCGCCGCCCGCGCACTGACCCACCTGTCGGAACCGGTCTCGGCCCCCATGGCTCGAGACGGGTTCTGGGGGCGGCTCTACGATGCCGGCGGAGACGTGCTGCTACTCTGTCCCATTCGGAGCGCGACGATTCTCCACGTCGGGGAAGCGTGGACCGGGGTGCCTCAGCCGGCGCTCATCGTGCATCGCAGGGATGCGAGAGGCAAACGGCGCGTGGCTGTGCAACCGCAGGCGCCCTGGCATGCGGACCATTTTCAGTCAACCATGGTGGATCCCCTCTTGCACGAGGGGGTCATGCGCAGCGCGCCGATGGGCGATGGACCGATCTTCTTCGCGCCGGCCCGGGCCATGGCCGATATCAGCGTCGCCGCGAATCGGGCCAATCCGCTGGTCAGCCTCGGCCGCAACGGTGACTGCCACTGCTTCTATTGCCAGGCGCTCCGCCAAGGGGCGCAGGGCAGATCCATGGGGGATACAACGCATCCCGAGCCTGCTCTCGCAGGTGCGTTACCCCCATGTCTGCCGGCGTTCGCGAGAGACGTCGAAGATCTGTCGCTGGCTACTTGATCTTGTGACCGGTCAGTTCGTTGCGCACGCTGCGGGTATCGCGTTCCGCCACGGGCTCGACGATCTTCGCGTACAGGCTCGGTCGGCGCGCCTTGAGGTGACCGCCGGCGATCGTTCGCACGCACGCCGACTTGCTGAGCGTGGCCACGACGAGGTCGTCCCCGGCCCGCTTGGTTTCGGCAAGCACGATCCCCTCGGGATCGAGGATCATGCTGCAGCCGACGCGCACCTCGGGGCCGTCGATCCCCACGCCGTTCGAGAAGACGTAGAACAGGTTGTTGTCGTAGGGACGCGACGGGAGCCACTTGGCGATCCACTGGTACCCCTTCGGTCCCTCAATGGCCTGCTGTAGCGCGGCCGGATCGCGGTGACGGTTGCGCCAGAGCTCCAGCGGGATGCGTCCCATGCCGCGCGAGGCCATGTCGAAAGCCCCCGTCTGATGCGGCGCAAAGATCACCTCGGCGCCCTTCAGGCAGAGCACGCGCGGGTTTTCCGGCAGGTTGTTGTCGTAACAGATGAGTACGCCCATCTTCCAGCCGAAGAGTTCAAACACCTCAAGCTGATTGCCCTGGCTGATCGCCGAGTTCTCGAAGGCGTGAATCTTGCGGTGCTTGAAGATGGCGCCATCCTGGGGCGTGACCACCACGTACGTGTTGAACAGGCCATCCGAGGCACGCTCCAGGAGGCCGAAGGCAACCACGATCTTGTGCCGCTTGGCCATGGCGTGGACGTTGCGGACCGACCGGCCGCGCGCCGCGTCCTCGGCGATCGCGTTCAGTTTCCTTGCCGAGCACTCGAAGAGGTAGTTGTAGCCGGTCAGACACATCTCGGGGAACGACACGATATCCGCCCCCTCCTCCGCGGCACGGGCAACGAACCGCTCCATGGTCTTCAAGTTCGCGGCCTTGTCGTCCTGCTTCATTTCGAACTGAACGGCGGCCACCTTCAGGACCGCCTTGGTTGTCGTCTTCATCGAACCTCCTGAACTGACGATGCTCTGTCTGATCGAACGTGACCCCGCCGAGTCATCCCGGCTTGGCCAACCCGTGATCCAGGACCGGCTTGACCGGCCGACCCGCTATCAGCTTACGTCCGTCCGTGAACCCCTCTTCACGGCCTTCCAATTCCTCGATCAAGCGCCCGCGCCAGCGCTTCAGGCTCCCCGCCAACGCCGGTTTGCGGGCCAGCTCGTTCACTTCCCGCGGATCATGATCGAGATCGAAGAGCTGCTCACGGCCGTCGGCGCTGAACCACACGTACTTCTCGTGCCCGTCCGTCAGGTAGTGCGCCGCCCCCCCGCAGGGCACCAGATGCTCCCCGTGCAGCCAGGAATGAACCTCCCGGTCCTCCCCGCGGGCGTTGGCCAGGAAACTCCGACCCTCCACCGCCTGGGGGATCTCCAGACCCGCGCACTCCAGCAGCGTCGGCATGACATCCCGCAACTCGACCACACGGTTGGAGATGTGGTTCGCACGGATCCCGCTGCCGTCCGGCCCCTTCAGGATCAGCGGCACCCGGGCGCATCCCTCGTAGGGAAAAGCCTTCCGAAACAGGTTGTGATCGCCCAGCAGGTCCCCATGGTCGGACACGAAGCACAGATAACTGTTCTTCGCCAGTCCGAACATGTGCAGGGTTTCCCAGAAGCGGTTAATCTGGTGGTCAATATGGGTGATGTGTCCGTAGTAGCCCGCCAGAGCCTGGCGCAAACGTTCCCGGCCGATATCGCCGCACCACAGTTCCGGATTCCCGGGATCCTCCGACCCCGCGAACATGCGGCTCCACGCTCCGACCGGCGGCGGCGGCATGTCGCGGTCACGGTACAGTTCATAGGCCCACGCCGGCGGATCGAGGGGCGGGTGCGGGCGATGAAACGAGAGATACAGGAAGAAGGGCCGCGTCGGATCGCGACGCCGCAGGAAGTCGATCCCCTGCGTTGCAATGTAGTTCGTCGGATGCGTATGCTCGGGCTTGTCCCAGGGGCGAACCGTGAAGGAATTGCAGTTCAGCCCGTGCTCGAAGTCGTTGGCATCGCGGCCCAGTTGCTGGCGGAGCCAGGGGTGGTAGTCATCCACCCTGTCGTAGTCCGCGGGATGGGTGTTGTGCGCGTGATGCAGGAAGCCGTCGTGGAGAATGACGTTCTCGAACCCCACGCGGTTGCGCTCGGGATAGACATGCATCTTGCCGATGGCCTGGGTCTGGTAGCCCTGGCGCGTGAATTCCGACGCGATCGTGACCGGGTACTCCCACGGGACGCCGTCCTGGTATCCCACCCGCCCGTGCGTGCGCGGGGTGAGCCCCGTCAGCAGGGAGGCGCGCGCGGCGATGCAGGTCGGGCAGGCGGCATACGCATGGGAGAAGCGGGCGGCCTCGAGCGCAATCCGGTTGAGGTAGGGCGTCTGGACAACGGGATGACCGTCGATCCCCAGGCAGTCCCCCCTCCATTGATCCACACAAATCAGGATAATGTTCGGTCGTTTAGCGATTTCCATGGATCGCGCCTTCGTATTACTGGTTTTCAACGGCAATCCGGTAGAACACACCGCCGGACCGGTCCACGGCGTCGACATGCACATTGACCGGCGGGGTGGCGGGCATGCGGTTGGTCAGGGTCGCATAGAACGGGTCCGACACCAGGTTCGTCGACAACCTGAGCGTATAGAACCGGTTCGATTCGCTCGACCACCGCACCACCATCCCAGCCCCGGCGTTCCGCACCAGGTTGAGAAGCATCAGCTTGGAGAGCTCGTTCGTTGGATCCGTCCCGGCCACCCACTCCCCGTAGTTCGAGAGCCCATCCCGGTCGGCATCGTCCGACACGCGATTCGCTAAGCTCCCGAAATACCGCATCTCCCAGACATCCGGAACCCCGTTACCGTTGCTGTCACCGCCAGTTCCCACCGTGTAGGTGCCCATCACGTGCAGGTCCGCACCAACCCACGCGGTTGCGAGCCCACTCCACCCGCCCGTCTGGTTCCAAGTCACCGCGAAGTCCCCGGCGTCGAGCTTCGTCCCCGTTCCGTCAATGACCGTCGCATCCAGGACGGCATTCGTCGTCGGGGTCCACAGGTTCACGGTCAGCTTCGCACCGGGCACCACCTGCACGTTGCCGGTGCCGGCGGCCGTTCCGGTCACCTTGACGGCATCGTAGGCGGTAGTCGTGGCGCCGTTGATATCGACGACACCGGTCGAACCCGCGTTGAACGTCAGCGTGTGGGAGGCATCGCCGGAGCTCGCATAGCCCTGGAACGTCACGGTCCCGACGCCACCGGCGCCGTCCCCCGGGCTGAGCACACCGTTCCCGGTGCCGTCGCCGATGGTCATCGTGCTGCTGGCGGCACTCAGACGCTCCACGCCGAATCCCGAGCGCGTGCCCCTGATGGTGCGGGCCGGGGCAACGCAGTTGACCATCTCTCCTGCCGCCAGGCGCGCATCCCCGGGAATCCAGCGTTGGTAGAAGGGGCTGAATCGAATGCTCCCCTGAAAGTCCCAGCCCCCACCCCACGTGCTGGCGGCGGCGAACAGTATGCTCGCGGCGACGGCGCTCGCATCCGTCGTGAGCGTCAACTTGCCCGTGCCATGCGCGGGACAGTTGATCTTGGTCGCGGCCGAGCCGATGGGCGACAGGAACGAGTCGCCGTTGATGTTGAGCGTGGCGCCGGCGGCGATATTGCCGGTTCCGCCGGTGGCGGCGTTGTGGGCAATCGTACCGCCGTCGAGGTTGATCGTCCCGACCACGCTGTTCTCGGACTGGATCTCGAGTCTCCCGCCCGCGCCCACGTTCACCGTCGCGGTGGCGTCGATGGGCGCAATGGCGCTCGCGCCCGGATCGGTCAGTTGCAGCGTGCCACCGGTCTCGATGT
>CAYQJG010000066.1:0-24117 GCA_964417715.1 uncultured Lentisphaerales bacterium
CGTGCTGCCAGTCCAGCGACTGGGCTACGACGCCCGCGCGGTGCTGAAGGCCTGCATTGCCAGCATCGACGAGCAGCGCCAGGGACGCGTCCCGGCGACGGCCGTCATCCGCGCGCAGTTCGAGAACGAGTTGGAGGAGGCCGTGCCGGCCGGCAGCCTGTCCATGGGGACATTCGCACGGGCGGAGAAGATCGATTAAGCGAGTCGGGTAAGGGTATCCGGTGAAGGGTGGGGGTTAAGAGTACGGCGCAGATTCGGGCGTCATGAAGTCACGAAGTCACACGTGGACACTTGTGGGAACAAACGGAGGAAACAGCATGAAGACGAACAGTCAAGGACGGCACGATCACGGACTAAGCGTTCAAGGAAACAACGGAGGAAACAGCATGAAAACGAGCAGAAACGGATGGGTGGCGGTGGCGGTAGCGGCGGTGCTGGCGTGGGGCGGGGCGGATTCGCTCCACGCAGCCGTCATCTCATGGGACGGCAATGGCGACGCCAACAATGACGGGAACTGGTCCACGGCCCTCAACTGGAGCGATAACCTTGACCCGGCGAACGACAGCATCACGCTGCCGGACGTGACCGGCAACGGCAACTCGGGCAACCCGACGCGTACGATCACCGTTAATAGCGCGTATGCGGCCAACGCATTGACCCTCAGTCAGACCACCACCGGCTTCACGAACAAACTGGTCCTCGCCGCCAACCTGACGCTGCCCAACGGGGTGAATGTCGCCTTCAGCGGCAACGGCCCGATCGTCGTCGACATCGGGAACAAGCAGCTCAAGGCGTTCGGCGGCGGTACGACGCGCAACTACGGACAGAACATCACCTGGTATTCCAGCGCCGGCACCTTCCTCGACGCCTCGAGCAGCTCGACGACGCTGTTCAACCTCCAAGGCACGATGAACCTGACGGCCGGTGCCACCACGATGACCTTCTACAGGGGCTTTCAGGTCGACACCACGGGCGTGCTGAATCTCACCAGCGGCGGCGGGGCGGACGTGGGGATTCTCACCAACATGACCATCAAGGGAACGGTCAACGGCAACAGCACCGGCTCGCTGAAAGCAAGGACCCTGATTCTGGATACGGGCAGCGCCGTGCCGACCAGCGTCGCCAACATCCGCGCCAACAATCTATCGATCCGGAGCGCGACTCCGGGCAATTTCGACCTGACCGGCACGACGCTGACGCGAGTCAGCAGTGCCACGCGCGCGGACTATGAGGCCGCCGCCAGCGGCACGGGGACTGACTTCAAGATCGGGACATTGTCCTTTGGCAACGTGGGCCAGTATATACACGATGGGATACGTAACCGCCTGGTGAACACCTACGCAAACTCCGGAAACCAAGCCAGCGAGTATTTTCTGGTCGGCACCTTCGACGGGAGCAATACGTACTCGCAAGAGTTCGACTTCAACGGGCAGAAACTGGTGATCGACGGCGGCGTGGCCAACTACAGCGGCTACAATGCCGGCAACTTGCGCCTCAGCAACCGTTCCGCTGGGAACGGCGTCATGGAGTTCCGCACCGCGGGCGGCGCGTTGAGCCTGAATGCATCCATCGGCGTCTCCGGCGGCGGCACCCTCCAGATCGTCGGCCCGGCCAGCATCATCAACGCGCGTTTGTACAGCCCCGGCACCGCATTGGGATCTGCCGGCGGCACGATCGCGTTCAATGGAAACTTCCGTACAGACGACGCCTCGATCACTGACTTCAATAACGCCAACAGCACAACGACGTTGGACCTCTCCGGCAATACGTTTACATTTTTTAAGAACACGACTCAAGGAAGCATCACCGTGTCCTCCAACGCCACCTTCATCGTCAAGGGGAACGTCACCGGCGAAGGCGCCGGCAGCGGCAAGGGTCTCCGGGCCCTGGGCACGACCAAGAGCGGAACCGGCACACCGCCCGCGATCATGCCCAGCGGCACCGTCATTGTCAGCGGCGACGTGAGCTCAACGGGGTACGGGTTGACCCTGCACATCGGGCGCGACGCGTCGTTCAAGGTCGGCGGCAACTTCGCCGCCGGCAACTGGAATAGCAGCCTCTCCGGTTCCGCCGCCGTATCGTTCTTTGCGGATACATCGCCCAACGCCGGCTCGTTCATTTTCAACGGCGGCGGCGCGAGTGTTCAGACCATGGAAGTCCTGTCCCGAGGCTACACCGCCATTACCGGGTTGCGCGTTTTCCAGACTTCCGGCACGGCAGCCGCCGCCGGCCAGACGGTTACCGGCGCTACCTCCGGCGCCACCGCCACCATCGACTTCATCAACGGCAACATCCTCCAGCTCACGAGCGTCACCGGCACCTTCCAGGCCGACGAGACGCTCGCCTTCTCCGGCGGCGGCGCCGCCCGCGCCTCCTACGCCCAGTTCGCCGGGCTGGACGGTCGGACTTCCAGTTCCATCAAGCACCTGCCGATCGGCACGTTGTCGATCGGCGACCCGGCGGGCACCAACGCCTCCGTCAAGCTGGTCAACAATTTCAACCCCTGGGGGGGATCCGCGGAGAACACCCAGGCCGCCCGCAGCCTGACGGTGACGACCAACTCGACGTTCGATCTCGCCAGTTTCGAGATGGTCGTGGCAGCCGGCACCAACAGCACGGTGGCCGGACTGGTCACCAACAGCGTCGCCGGCGGCACGCTGACTCTGGCCAACGGCGCGACGCTGAAATTCGAAACGGGCGGCGTGATCGACGTGGACACCCTGACCATCAACACAGGCTGCACGGTGGATTTCAACGCAGCGGTGGGCAGTTACTTCCGGGTCAACGGCGACCAGAAGGCCGCATTTGACGCCATGATCGGCGGACAGATTATCGACAACGGCGGCGACCTGGTGAAGACGGACTATTCCGCCGGAGACGACCACACGACCGTGTATCTCGCCGCGCGCCCCCCGTCCGGCACGGTGATTTTAGTCCGGTGAGTCTTGCGCGGACGGTTCCGCGTCGGACCAGCCCCCTGCTCACGGGAGCAGGGGGCTTTGCGTTTCCAGGAGAATCGCCGGGAAAGCGGTTTCTAGCCTCACGACTTGGGCGTGCCGGCGTCAACACACGCGGCTTTGGGGGAGCGGCGGCCTCGACGAAGGCCTGCTTCATTGCCAGGAGCGCGGGTTTGGGCTCGTAAAATCGATCATAGGGCAGCGGGCCGACATCGTCCGGACCGTCGAATGCGCCCAGCCAGGAGTGACAATCGGAAATGCCCCAGGTAGTCAGCCGCCGCAAACTCGTACGTGCCCTGCCGTGGCTGGCAGACGCCGAACTTCATCTCGATGCCGGGGGCGATCAGGTTGTACTCGCGCGCCAGCGTCAGCCGGAAATTCTGGTCCTGCTGCAATTGACTGGCACTCGCCCCGGCCCCGAAATACATGCCGCGGGCCTGCGCCAGATCCCGCACGTGATTCCAAAACTCCATCCAGGCTGGCAGGTGCGTTTCTTCGGTTTGCATGTTCATTTCCTCCTGCTTGTCGGCACCATGCGATAGAACACCAGCAGGCTGTCCGTGCCCGCCACGGCAACCGCCCATGTTCGGGCGAAATCCATCGAGGGTTTCAGAGTCTTGGGATCGAGTGTGACATCCATGGTCTGCTCCGTTCTGACGTTGTGTCGGTCGTCTTGCCGTTCTGGTGCCGGTTTCAGGTGTCAGCGTTTGCACAGATCCTCGTTGTTGAGAACGGTTCAGTCAGTGCCCACGCCAGCAAGGCACTCTTCATCAGTTCCTTCCTCGCTGCATGGCGGTTGTCATCTGCCACGTTGCGCAATTCGAAAGGGTCGGTTGCCAAGTCGTACAATTCCTCCTTGTCGCCGGTATAGAAGCAATACTTCCACGAATCTCGCCGGATCATCGCGGCGCGGCCTGGCGTAGTATAATCGCAGAACCAGAAGACGCCATCGCTCGCCACACGCCGTCGGTTGTACGCGGCGTATTCCGCCATGGGAATCGGCGGAGGCGGTATCTCCGGACTGCCGACCTCGGCAAAGATGACGTCTCGGTGGGTCTTCTTCCGTCCATCGATTACCGGGAAGAAGGACTCGCCTTGGACTTCCGCCGGACTCCGCAGGCCCAGCACCTCGGCAATCGTCGGCAGGACATCGATGTTGGAAAGGTTGGCGCTGATCCGTTGGCCGCGTGACTGGCCGGGCATGGCGATGATGAGGGGGATGCGGATGAGTGCTTCGTAAAACGCTTTCGTCTTGCCGATGAGTCCATAGCGACCGGCGAAGTCTCCATGGTCTGAGGTGAACACAATCAGGGTCCTCTCAATCAACCCCCGCTGTTCCAGGTCATCGAGGAGCGCCCCGATCGCCTTGTCGATGAAGCTCACCTGTCCGAGATAGGTGGCGAGGATTCGCTTGCGCTCCTCGGCCGTGTAGGTGTCGAAACCGCTGGACTGTGACATAGTGGGCAAAGGGATGCCCGGACCAATCCATCTCCTCCGCTTCCAACTCGACGTCTTCAGGAGAATACATCGAATAGTAGGGTTCGCAGACCGTGTTTGGAAAGTGCGGATCCGGGAACGAAACATGCAGAAAGAATGGACGGTGCTCATTCTCCGCGACGAACAGCATAGCGTCCTCGGCGATCCGCCAGGTGGGACAAGTTGTTTCTGCAAAGGGCAACGCCGTCTCCACGAGTCCTTCCATCAACTTGCCATTTGCCAGGCGCGGCCCCGGGCCGTTGACTGCCGTAAGCCAGTCCGTTACCGCATGATCGGCATCGCTGATCTGCCCATGGGTCTTGCCCCAATGGCCATACTCTTCCCGGAAACCAAAGTGCTTCGCCAGATAGTCGTCGTGAAACGCATGGTTCTTTCCTGCTAATCCGAGGGCATATCCGGCACCCTTCAGTTCATCCAGAAACGACCAATCCCCTGCTTGGAGATGATGCTCCGGCCCATTGCCGGTGCAACCGGTTCGATTCACGTATTGGCCAGTGAAGAAACCGACCCGACTGGGTACGCACAGCGGCGAGCAGCAGAACGCATTCTCGAAAACCGTGCCACGGGCCGCCAACCGGTCAAGATTGGGCGTGCGAACCAAGGGATGCCCCATGCAGCCCAGCGTGTCATACCGCTGCTGGTCGGTCTTGATGATGATCACATTCATGGTATGGATTCATGTTCGAAAGGGATTGGTCATGGCTTGGAAAAGAGTGGCCCAAAAAGGCCAAGAACATTTCTGAGGGGGCTTAGGAATCCGGATTGGACACTTTCAGCCGCATGAAACCGCTCGTCTTGGTGCCGATGGGCACGCGGAAGGTGTGCTGTGGTGGGGATGCCGCGGTATTGCCGGTGTCGGGGACCTCGGTCCAGCTTGTGGGAGCCAGCGTCTCGCTGTATTCCGCGCCATAGGTGATGCCGGTGACACCGGCTGGTTGAGTGAACGCGACTACGAAGTCGCTGCCGGTCAATTCAGGCGTGGGGATTTGTCCGGCGCTGTTCTGTTTCGGACTCAGGCCGAAGGCGAATTCCAGCAAGTTCTGGATGCCGTCTTGGTCGAAGTCGTTGAGATCCGCGCCATCGCCGGTGTTGGCGGGTGATCCGAAGTGGAGCTGGCGCCAACTCTCGATGGACGATAGGGGCGGGTCGGTCGGATTGGTGCTGGCCAGCACCTTGAACTGCTTGAGATCGTACCGTCGCGTGATTGTCGCAACGTCCACCGTGTCGACCAACCAGCCGACGGCGGTCACGTCGGTGAAGTTTTTCTCCACGAAGGTCTGGCTCTCGTCGAAATTGAGATTGCTGGCCGGGTCGTATGGCGCCATCAAATCACCGCCGCCCCTTGTTTGCGCAGGGCCTCGCGGAGTTCCTGTGGGTTGACGCGAGCCACCGGAACCCCGTCGCGCAGGGCCAGCGCGCACGCCACACCGGCGGCCTGGCCGGTCTGCTGACAGTTCACCATCACGCGCAGTGCGCCGTAGGCGCCTTCGTCGGCGTCGATCAAGCGGCCGGCCACGAGCACATTCGTCGCGCCCTGGGGCACGAGGCTGCGGTAGGGCACCTGATAGAAAGTCGCGGGGCTCTCGCCGGCCGGGAGCCAGCGGCCTTCGACATGGCGACCGGGTTCGCTGATCGTTTCCTTGCCGTCGAGCCAACGGAAAGTGCAGCCTTCCCGATCAGCGTGATGGATGTCGACAGGGTAAGCACCGTTGGCGATGGCATCGTCAAACCGTTTGCCGCGCAACAGTTCTTCGTCGGTGATTCGGTGCAGACAACAGGCCTGCCGGGTTTGGCGGATGCCGATGTGCGACGGCAGCATCACCAAAGGCTGGCCTTCGCCGGCAAGGAAATGCTCGCGCAACAGGTCGATCACCTGCGCCACTTGGCGGCGGCCTTCGATCTCGGCCTGCGTCAGTTGATCGGCATCACTGCAGTCGGCGCCGAACACGCGCGTGCCGCAGAGCAAGGTTTCATCCGTCGAGCCGGGCACCTGGCACCACCACGCCGTCCCCTTCTTCAAGGCCTGCGGGAATTTCGAGTCGAAAACGATTTTGTGAAGGTCCAAGCCGGGAAACCTGTTGATCGCATATTCAGGAAACTTCGGCGCAATCCCGGCCAGGCCGCGCAACACCGCACAGGCGGAGGGCGGCTGCAGCTTGGCGGCTTTGCGCACCGGAAATCCGCAGCGATGGATGAAATCACCGTCGCCAGTCGCATCGATGAAATACTTGGCCCGGATCGCGCGCCGACCGGTCTTGTCTTCGATCACCGCCGCGACCGGTTTGCCGTCCTCGATGTGCGGCGCGCAGAACCGCGCGTGCAGGAATGGCCGGATGCCGGCTTCGGTCACCATTTCATCGAGAACGATTTTCAACACCTCGGTGTTGAGGTGGAACGAGCCATACCAGACGAGCGGGTCCTTGAAGCTGACCGCGCCGCGTTTGGCGAGTCGGCCAATCGCCTCCTGCGTCAGCCCGGCGATGGTCGTCAGCCTGCCGTCGGTGCTGAGCAACGAGTGCCAGATGTTGACCAGCCCGGCGGTGGCGACGCCGCCGAAAAAGCCCATCTGTTCGACAAGGGCGACGCGTAGCCCGAGCCGGGCGGCCGCAACGGCGGCAAACACGCCGGTCGTGCTGCCGCCGAGAACGCAGAGGTCGACGTCGTCGACGACCGGGATGTCACGTGTGGTTTCCTGGATGTTCATGGTAGCTCCTTGGTGAATGGTTCGGCTGGGAGGCCGTGGGAATTGAACAGATTCGCTTCCGTCCACGAGTGCCAGGCGTAGCGGACCTGGCGGACCTCGGCGGGACTCATGAAGGTGACGGTGTCGCCGACGATAACGGCGGCGGCCGGGTGAAATTCGCCGTCCGCTCCGGCGACCTCGAGCCCGCGCAGCGGTTGGCCTTCAGTGCGCAGGCCGTCGCCGGCGTTGTCGAACCGGAGCGTGCGGCCATCCGACTCTATGCGGGCCAGCGTGGGTCCGCGCCACGTGACCGGCTGGCCGTAGACCAGCGCCCGCGCCGCGCGGGCGAGACGCTCGCCGACCGGCTGCTTGCGCTTGGGATGGATGTCATCCTTGTCGCCGACATCGAGCGAGACGACCATCGCAGTGTTCGGGACGGTTTGCGCGACGGCGCGTTGCACCTCGCGCAGCGGAGCCCAGTCCTCACTGGGTCGGCCACCATAGCTGGAGAGTTGCACGAACAGGAACGGCAGCTCCCGCCCCCAGGCCGCGCGCCAGGAACGGATCAGCGCGGGAAAGAGCGTGGTGTAGCGCTCAGGAAAGGCCGCATCAGCCTCGCCCTGATACCAGATCACCCCGCGGATCGGGAGTCGTTGCAGCGGCGCGATCATGCCGTTGTACAACGCCCCCGGACGACGCACGTACGGATTCGGCGGAAGCCAGATGGTCTCCGGGTTGGCCACCTCACTCCGCTTTTTCAGCGCCCATTCGTAGTGGGCGATGTTGTCCGCATCACGGGCCGCGATGTCCCTCCAATGCGGATCGGCCTCGACGACTTCGCGCGGCATCCAGCTCACGATCGACGTCGCGCCAACACTGGCGTTCATCATCGTGACCGGCACATCCAGCGCCCGACGCAGTTCCCGGCCGAAATGGTACGCCACTGCCGAAAACTCGCCTGCCGGCACATCCCACCGCGGCTCCGCGTCGCCGCAGGGCGCATCGGCGTCGCGAACCGGTATGTGGCAGAGGCGCAGCAGAGGATCGTCCGGACCGGCCGGTTCCGCCGCGTCGTTCACCACCAGTTCCATGTTCGACTGCCCGCTGGCGAGCCAGAGTTCCTCAGTCATCGTGCGGCCTTGATGTCGAAGCCTTTTCGGGTGATCGGCGGCAGCTTCAGGAGCCGGTAATGCTTGAAGGGGATCGCCACCATATCCTTGTCGCTCAGCAAGCCTTTCCAGGAGCGACCGGGATGACCCCACAAGCCTTCCGCATAGATCGATGCGCCTTTAGCGCCATCCACATTCACCATGCCATACGCCTGCAGCGCCTGCGCAATCGTGCGCGCGGCGGGTGAAAGGTTGAAGCGGTCAAGGTCGAGAGCGGGGTCGAGCTGGAGCACTGCGCCTTCGGGAATGCCGCCGGGAAGCTGGCCGTCGCCCCAGATGGCCGGGAAGACGAATTCCTTGAACGCGTTGACGCAACTGGCAAACGAGAGCTTGTGGGCGATGCGGCCCTGCCGGAGTTCCTCGTACATGATCAGCCCGGCAATGGCCGGGACGCCGGCGTGCCGGCTGGGTCCGTACCAATGGAGGCTCTCGCCGTCCTGCACAGGGAGGAGCGCCGGATCGAAGATGCCGGGGCCGTCGAGGCTGTAGGCCATGCCGGTGAACGATTCGAGTTCGCCATCGGCGCGCCATCGCGCCGCCCACATGTCCCAGGCGAGCCGGCGTTCATGATCCACCAACGCGAGATGGCCATCGGCCTCGCGCGACGGGACGAATTTCTGGTCGGGCAGCGGGATCAGCGGCCCGAAACCGGGACCGTGGCGGAAGCCGGAGCTGGGGAGATACGTCTCGCCGGGCTGGACCTCGCGCTGGTGAACCGGGCGCAATGGGGCCTCTTTCGTGACCTCGTAGACCGGGATGGTCCAGTAGTCGTGGTTGGTCCAGAACCCGCCGCGCGGGACATGCGCCTCCAACAGGTGGATGCAGTGGTCGCTGCGCGGGTCGATCTCCGGATGCGCCGGCAACGGCGTGTTCCAGAAACTGTCGGCGCTGAAGAAACGTTTCATGGTTTTGTTTTCGTAAAATGGATTATCGGCACTTCTGGATGATCGAATGCGTTGTCGTCCCGTGACAGTCGGTGGCCTTCAGTTCGTCGATCAGGATGGCTTTCATTTGATCCACTACCGGCTGCATATCCGGCAGATGGGAAAGGTTGTTCATCTCATGAGGATCGTTCTGCAAATCATATAGCTCGCATCGCCCCGAAGCGCCGGCGCTGAACTTGTAATGCTGGTGCCTGATGGTGAACATGGTATGAGCCACGCCCAGAAGTCCGTTCGTTTCAACCAGGATCCGGTCTCTCCAGGCAGGCTTTTCCCCGTTCAGCAACGGCCAGAGCGATCGGCCCTTGACCTCATTCTTGTCGTATGCAGCGCCAGCGATTTCGCAGAACGTCGGGTAGAGATCCGCGAGGGACGCCCATTCTTTCAGGACGGCCCCGGCCGGTAGCGGCCTGCGGCCATTGCTTTCGGGCAGGCGGAACAGCAGGCCGATCCGTTGGATCTCTTCGAAATTGCACCTTCCTTTGTCTTCCAGGCCGCCATGACTGCCGATCGTGTCTCCATGATCACTGGAAAAGACGGTGACGGTATTCTTGTCCAGTCCGGTTTCAGACAGAAAAGCGAGAACCCGGCCGATCTGATGATCGATCAGCGTCGTGAAGGCATAATAGTAGCGGATGGCCTCGGCCCAATCGTCCCAGGTGAAGGGTTCCGCGGGCTCTTTGCGCTGCATGGCATGGGGCATCGCGTCCTCTAAGGCGTCGAACTCATAGTTCGGCCATGGCGGGATCTCCAGATCCTTGTACATGTCGTAATATTCCTGCGGGACAAAATAAGGGTGATGCGGGCCCCATTCATTGTGCCAGATGAAGAATGGCTTGTTCTCCTGAATGGCGTTCTTGATCAAACTGATGGTGTGTTCTGCCAGGAAATAGGGCACAGTCGATTCCACGGGGCCTTCCGTTATGCCATATTCGGCAGGATACCGTTTACCTTCGCGGCGCGGCAACACCGTGTGTTTCCAGCCATTCCGGCTCAGATAGTCCTGGTACTCCTGGAATCTGAACCCGCCGCCGCCATGACCGTGGAAATTCTGGCCAACGAATCCGACATCCCGGGGAAGAGCCGGATTGTTCTCATAGCCGAACATTCTTTTCCAGCCTGACCCCAGGTGCCACTTGCCTGTATATCCGCAGCTGTACCCCGCCTCGATCAGCCGGCGCGACAGGAGGCCGGGCCGGTCGCGCAACTCATGCATTCCCGACTGCAGGTCCTCGGCATTGCAGCAGAAGCCATGCTGATGCGGATACATGCCGGTCATGATTGTGGCTCTGGCCGGGGTGCAGACCGGGGTCGTGGTATAGGCGGTTTCAAACCGGACCCCCTGTGCCGCAATGGCGTCGATGTGTGGCGTCCGGCAGACGGTCGGGCCATAGCAGCCCAACGCTGAAAGACGCTGCTGATCCGTCAGGAATAGTAGGATGTTTGGTTTTGACGTCATGATTTCGTTGCGCTCTTCCTTTCTCATCACTCTTGGAAGCTGATCTCGCCCCACTTCGCCGGCTCCATCATGAGCTCGTAGACCTCATCGCTGACCAGACCCGTGGCCTGGTTGCTCCAGTGGGTGCGCAAGATGGTATCGATGCCGGCCTTGTCACCGTGGGTGGCGCCGAAGTCGCCGCGCAGCTTGACGGCGGCGGCGGGCGTGAGCCCGAGAGAGGCGAGCGGAATCGCAGTTTCAACCACGTAGCGTTTGCCCTTCGCATCAACCTTGACGTCCACCTTGGCCTCGGCCAGCACCACGACGCTGTCCATCACGTATTCCTTCACGACGCCGGAGCTGAAGGTCTTGGGCTTCTTCGCGTCCGCCACCTTGCGGTAGACGACGGCCGTCGGTTTCCCCTGGAAGTTGCCGATGGAGAAGCGCAGGTCGCCCTTCACGGCCTCGGCGCGCTTCGGGTCGGCCTTGGGATCGGTTCCGAGCTGGAGGTCAACCGTGTCGCCGCGGGCGTACAGGAACTCGGGCGCATCCGCGCCGTTGACCCACGGGGTGTCGTCCTGCACCTCCCAGCCGACGTAGAGGTTGGTGTCATCGCGGACCATGGCGACGCGCACGCGCGAGCCGGCCTGTTTCTCGAAGGCCGGTTTCTCGCCCTGCTCAAGGCCCTTGAAGTCGGCGTCGAGGTTGCCGGTGAACGCCACGGAGGCCTTCCTGACCCTATACTTCTTGTTGCCTTCCGCGGCCTGCAGCTGCTTCTCGTAGAGGCCATGGGCTGTCTTCACGTCCTCGGCGCTGATGCTCACCTTGCCGCCTGGGATTACCCGGGTCTTCTCCAGACCGGTGACTTCGATGCTCCAGAGCCCGGTCTTGCCCGCCGTGAGGTAGACCTTGCCGTCGACCCCTTGCACCAGGGTGCCGCCGAAATCCTCGGCGCCCATGCCGGGCGGCACGCTGTCCATCGGCACGCCCGGCACCGCCTTGTCCGGCCAGACGAAGCGCATCGGATCGCCTTGGAAGAGCTGGGCGACGAAACCATAGCGCTCGCTCATCAGGTACCACTCGCCGCAGTTGCCATTGAGCGCCCAAACGTTCCCCAGCGTCGGGAGGCGGGCCGTGCCGATGATGCCGAAGGCGCCCCGCATCATCCCCACTTCGGGGGCGGTGGACCGATGCGAACCGTGCACGCCGGAGAAGGTGTTGGGGTAGGTCCACAGCCGCTTGCCGTCGGTGGTGAAGCAGTCGACGAACTTCTCCGTCCAGCGGCACAGGGTCGCGCCATCGAGACTATCCAGGCCGGCCTCGCCCGGAATGGGGCGTTCGACCACTCCTCCGAGATTCCACAACGGCGCACCGCAGGCGGTGAAACCGGCGCTGGGGATGCGCAGCACGTAGGCTTCCTTGGTCTTTCGCGCCCTTGGATTGTCCGGATCCGAGGATACGGAGCGACTGGCCGTCGCATTGATCGACAGGTCGGCGGCGATGAAATGCGACCAGCCGGTGTAGCCGGCGGTGGTGATCGGCCGGGGCAGCACCGCCACCTCGTCCGGTTGTTCGATCTCGTCGCCGTTGGCATCCGACCAGACCAGGGTCTTGCGTTCCTCCTCTTTTTTGGCCCCGTTGCCGGCCAGTTGGGCACGCAACTTCCAGTCTCCCGGGCCGACGCGTTCGTAGATGCGCAGGACTGTTCCGCGGCTGTAGCTGCAGGCCAGGTAGGTGCGGCCATTTCCGGCCTCATGCATGCTGGCGAATCCCGCGATCTGATCATCGAAGGTCCCGGTGATCGTGGCGCGACCGGTCTGCGGATCGAGCTTCCATTCGCAACCTTCGCCGACCATCACGTTCGGATCCTTCGACCAGGTGGTGCCACCGCTGGCGCCATAATGCGTCGGGCCAAGCAGATCGCGGACGAAGGTGTTGTCGGCGAGGTTCCAGAGGCTGAAGCGCCTCGGCGACTGCGTAAATTCGGCGACCCACAGGCGGCCCTGGCCATCGACCGCCATCCCGCCGGGGTTGCGCAGCCGCTCCGGCTGCCAGCGCCCACGTTCGGGACGCCCCCCACGGACGCCGAGCCGGGACAGTTCCTTGCCGCCACGGTCCAGGACGATGATCTGATGGTCGGGATCCCAGGTGCTGACCAGGATGCGCCCGCCGGCGGCATCGACGGTCACGGCCTGGGCCTTACTGAAGCCGCCGGCCAGGGTGGTGACCGCGCCATCGGCCAAGGCCACGACCAGCAGGTTCTCCCCGCCGCTGACCACGAGCAGCCGCCCGGCCTCGGCCGCCATGCGGCCCGGCTTCGGCACGGCGAACGTGCGCACGATTGCGCCGGTGGTTGGTTCCAGTTCGCAGATCGCGTCCGCGGCGCCGGCGGCGACATACAGTTTGCCACCGACAGAGGCCAGACCGGTTATTTCATCCGCCCCCTTGGGCAGGATGCTGGAGGCGTCAAGCACCGCATCCGCCCGGCCTTCCCAAGCGACATAGCCGCCGGTCCGCGCATCAAGCTTCACCAGACTCTTGCCGTCGCGGTAGAAGACGTGTCCGTCAGCAACCGTGATCATCTGGGCGCCACCAATGCCACCGCGGAGATGGCGCCATTGCACCTTGGCGTCGAGATCGACGCAGAGCAGCGACTTGCCGGCCTCGGCTCCATTCCAGCCCAGGTACATGCGCTTGCCGTCGAAGTGGCACTCGGTGGGCGGCCCGTGGTCGCCGCCCCAGTTGGAGGTGGCATCGGCGTCCCACGGCGCCTTGCCCTCATTGCAGGCCCAGCCGCGGAAACGGAGATTCAGCCCCGGATTCCACATGCCCTCCCAGGTGTAGCTGCCAGCCTCGACCGGCTTGCCCGGCGTGCGCAGCCAGGGCGTAGCCAAGCCATCCCACTTCACTGTCTGCCGGCCCTTGGTGACGAACGCGCTGTTGAGCAGATGCCGGACAACCTGCCCCTGGGCATCGCGCACCACCATGGTCACGAAGCCATCCTCGGGGACGTCGAAGGCGAGATCCTTGAATCCGGTAAGTTCACGACTTGCGATCAGACCGGTCCAGTCGACCACCGGCACGCCATCGCGCAGGGTGACGGCGAATTCCCTGCCATCCGACATGCGGACGCTTTGCGGTACCACCTTGCCCTGCGACTCCAGTCTCGCCGATCCCCAGCAATCATATCCTCGAAAGGTGAACACGCGGTCGATGGCCACTCCGGTTCGAAAGACATCCTTGATGGTCAGGCGTCCCCCTCCGCCGATCAGGAAGTTGGGCTCGACGGTGAAGAGGAAGGAGTCGCCTGGCTTGGGCGCAGGGCGCCCCCGTGTGAGCAGTTTCCAGGGTATCGATATCTCCTGGACATAGCCCTTGCCGTCCGGCGTGGGGGCGAACGCCTGCCGGGCACCTTCTACCTTGGCATCGCGAATATTCCCCTCGTTGAATTTGCGGCCGTAGGCCACATCGACTAGGTCGAGACCATCGCGGTCGCGCCAGGCCGTCCAGTGTGCAACCGCCTCGGCATCCTTCTCCTGGTACGCCCAGATCGTTCGGAACTGCAGGCAGTCGCCGGCGAACCCCTGGTCGCCCTTGGTGCTACCCGGATGGTTCATCGGCGTCTCATCCCGCCAGCGCGCGAGCACATGCAGGTTCTCCGCATCGTACATCAGATGGACCCAGACGGAGAAGCGCTCGCGCTGGGTCTCGGCGTCACCGCAGGCTAGAATGCCCCCGGAAAGGTCCCAGTCGTCGAACTTGCCGTCGATGACCACCTTCCCCGGCGCGGGCAAGGCGCGGATGCCGAGGTTCTCGGTTTCGGTGGCGGCCGCGGGCGGAGCAGCCAGCCAGTTTACGAGGCAGGCAGCTACGGCGGTGAGCTTCAGAATGTGTCGCATCATGGATTGACTCCTTTTTCGTTCATTCATGGTTGATTGGTTACGGGTCGTCATTTGGCGTTACCTTTCCCGGTCCAAGTCAGCGTGCCCCACTGGCCGGGCTCGAGCATCGCCTCGCCGGGAACGTCCGCAAGCAGGCCGGTGGCCTTGTTGTGCCAATACAGCCGCTGGGTGGTCTGGCCGGGCGTCCCGCGGAGCAGGCCGAAGTCCACCTTGAGGCTCGTGCCGGCCTCGGGCTTGAGCCCGATGGCCGAGAGCGGGATGGAGAACTCGAAGAGCTTCTGGTCGAAGCCGGGGTTCTTGTAGTAGGCGTCCTTGAGCTCGACCTGGGCCGACACGTCCTGCACGTCGGCAAATTCCACCGACCGCCAGGGCGCGGCAAACAGCACGGTCTTCCCCGGCGTAGCGGTCCGTTGACGGTAGAGCATCGCCAGCGGCTTCTTGCCCACCTGCGTGACCAGCAGCCGGAGATCGCCGACCGCCGCCTCGCGCCGCTTGGGATCAGCCTGGGGATCGACCGACAGCATCAGGTCCAGCGCCGCCCCCGTCTTGAAGAGCATCGTGGGATTGTCGCCGGCGTTGGCATAAGGGTTCTCGGTGTGCTTCGTGACGTAGAGAACGTGCAGCCGGTCACCGCAGACAGCCAGCGCCGCCTTCGTCGAACGGTCCTCCTTGCCGAACTCGAACTTCTCGATCACCGCAAAGTCGGGATTCGGCCAGGTCGCGAGATCCGCCGACGTGATTCGCCCCTCCTCATGGATCACCCCCGTCACCTGTGCCGCCGTTGGCGCATTCTTCGCCGCCAGTGCCTGCTGGTACTCCAGCGCCCGCTGCAGATCCTTCTCGCTCACCGTCACCGTTTGCTGTGCCAGTCGCCGGACCGTCTCCAATCCCTCCAAGCGCGACACCGCAATGAATTCTCCGCCGACACACAGGTAGATGGCGCCGTCCTCGGCCTGCACGATGGAGGGGGTGAAATTCTCCTGACCATTGGTGTAGGGCATGAGATCGTCGCCAGGCTTGAGCGTGGCCGGCCAGCCCCCGGCGGTGCGGTGGTCGCGCATGACCGTGGCGATGTAGAGGCCGTCGGTCGTGCCCAGATGCATGCATCCCATGTTCGCATTTTGGGCCCACACCTCACCGGCCTCGCCGGCTGCGGGGCGCACCAGCGGCCCCAGGATGCGGATGGCGCCCGTGATGTCGCCGTTGAAGCGCGGCGGCACAGTGGAATGCGAGCCATGTACGCCGGGGTTTTCCGACGGATAGGTCCAGAGCAGTTTGCCATCCTTGTATCCGCAGATCGGCGAGCCGAAGGTCACGACCAGACCGTCGCGGGCCAGCAGGGACTGGCCGGCGTCGTCGGGACGTACCTGCTCCTGGCCCCCCATGACGACTTTGCTGGTGGGCGGCTGGAATAGGCGAGTGCGTTTGTTCAGGTCCCAGATCGGCACCCCGGCGGCGGTGAAACCGGTCGGCTTGACGATCCAGCCCAATGATGTGACCAGCGTGAAATCCGGCTGGAGGGTGTAACCGCCGATGTCCGGCGCCTTTGGCGGACGCTTGGGATCCACCTTGGCGCCTGCGGCGACCGGATCGGGCTGCAGCCAGGTCACCTCGTCGGGCTGCGGCTTGGCATCGCCGTTCAGATCCGTCCAACTGAAGGTCGGACCGCCGCCGCCATATCTTTCATCGAAGTTCACGGACGCCGGCAGCGACTCCTTGAACTCCGGCGTATCGAGGACGCGACGCCAGGCCTTGGGACGCCCGACCGCGGCGATGGGCCGGGCGCGATCGCCATCCTGAAGCCATAGGCCGAAGTTGGCCGCGGGGCCCTGCACATGGGTGTGGTACGCGTTCGACAGGAATCGCTTGCCGCCGACGTCGAACGCGTACTGCGGCCCAGCAGCCGGCAGGCGGAGTTGCTCGTCGCCGGGAATCTCGACGCGGTACAGGATATTCTTGAGCGTGCCGGTGCGCGCCTGCCAATCGAGGGCGAATTCATGCGTGACGCACCGATCCCAGGAATTGCCGTGGCCGTACATGACGGACTTGGCATCGGGCGTCAGCATGCCGCCACCGCCATAAGACGGAGGCCCGTCGTAGGCCCTGATGAACGTCCCATCGCTCTTCCACCGCGAGATGCGCCTCGGCGACGTGGAACACTCGGCGACCCACAACTCGCCCGTGTCGCTGATGGCCATCTGCTGGGGAGTCGACATCCGTTGCGGGTCATACGCGCCGAGCTTGACGCCGCCGCCCTTGCCGATGGCGCGCAGGAACCTGCCGTCCGATGCGAACACCTTGACCTGATCCGACGCTCCCAGGTCGGCCACATAGATGTTGCCGGCCGGATCCAGGGCCAGTTGCGATGCATACACGATGCCGGGGCCCGTGGGTGCCAGACCTTCGGTGACCAGCGTCCGGGCCTCCGGAAGCTTGCCGTCGCGGAGGGTCGTGGCGGCGGCGGGATACTTGAGGATGCGGGTGCCCGATCGGACAAAGAGGTTGCCGCCCGCGTCGAAGGCCAGACCCTGGGGACGCTCCAGCGGCAGTCGCACAATCTCTTTGCCCAGTGCCGCGGGTTTCTTGGACTTGGAGTCGCTCCCGACCGCGTTCAGTTCGACGACCACGAGCTGGTTGTCATAGGGGGCCGAGAACACCAGCGTGCCGTTGAAGACCGCCAGACCACCCACGCAGAAGAGATTGTCGGGCGTAACCGTTCCCAGGCGGATGTCTTTCTCCAGGACCGGCTGATCACTGAACGGGCGGTCCTCGGGGCCCTTGAAGAACGCCATGATCCGCGCCGTCCGCATCTTCGACTTCTCTTCCTTCGTATCCGATTTCTTCTTCTCCGTCTGCGCCTTCGACTCACCGTCCTTCAGTTCCACCTGATCATCTTCTGATAGCGAGCCTCTGGTGATCGAATACGCATACGCCTGCCCCACGGGCTTGGGCCCCACGTCCCGCGCCAGGTACATCCCGCCTCCGAATACGCCCCCCGCCCAGCGTTGGCCGTGAAGCTTCCGCCCATCGAGCGTGGTCCACATGAAGGCGTCGCCCCACTCCGCACCGGCGGCAGAGAACATGAGTTGGGGCTCGGGCGCGGCCGGGGAGCCTTGCGGCAGGAAGAGCACCCCCTGTGGATCGTTGTGATCCGACAACCAACGCCCGGGGCTCAAGCCCGTCTGGCTGTCGCGGACCGACCACGGCGGCGAACCGGGGCTGTACACGGGAATCTGGTAAGTCAGTTTCAATCCGTCGTGAACCAGCCCGCGCACCGTGTAGACGCCGGGCTCCACCAGGCTGCCCGCCTGTTTGTGGAAATGCACGTCCGACCCGGAGAAGGCGTCCCAGTAGACCGTATGCGCTCCGGCTTCGAAGGGCGTGTCGGCAATCAGGTTTCGGACGCGCCTGCCGGCGGCGTCCTCGATGACCAGCGTCACGCGCCCCGGTTTGTCGAGCGTGAAGCCGATCGGCACCGGGGGCCGTGGTTCCTCGGCTGCCAATGCGGTGGACAGTAGGGAGAGGGCCGAAAACAGGAAGAGAATGCGCGGGTTCATTTGTTGTTTGCTTTCTTTGATTTTGCGGTGCCGCTAAGGTCGATCCATTCCTCGACGCGCACGAACTGCGGCGCCTCGAAATCCTCCGGCAGGGTGTTGAAAACCAGTTCGCGTTCCATCTGCGGATTGCTCTCGAAAGGTTCGAGATGGATGAGCTGGTTACGAAAGCGCTGCGGGCCAAACATCCATCCCTTTGCAGGTTTGGTGTCCCACACACCCCATTCGGCAACGCGGATCTTCTTTGCCTCGAGTTTGCCTTCGCGGACGGAGACGACCTCGTATTCGTTGATCACGAGCGCATTCCGGTAGGGGGCGATCTGCTCGGGCGTGGGCGTCTTGCTCATCGCCACGAGATTGACCTCGGCCACGATCCGCTCCGGCATCTTGCGCGCGGCGATGATCTTCGCGAAGGTGGCGGCGTTGGCCTTCACTTCCGCTTCCGCCATCGGGCGGGAATAGACCGCGACGGCATCGATCCAGCCCTGCCAGGCGGCCGGTTTGTACTTGGCTTCCCGGCCCAGGGACACGCCATTGGACCAGTTGATCTTCGCTTTCCCCTGAATATCAGCGCTGTCGGCGGTTCTGACGCCGTCAAGCCACGCCTGCACCCGTCCCGGCGCGTACGTGACGACCAGGTGATGTGGGCGGGTGTCGGTCAGCGTCCCGATTGGCACGGCAGGTTGGCCGGACACCTTCAGACGCAACGCGTCGTCGAGTTGCTGCACCATCACGCCCGCTTCGGAATTGCCGAGGATGACCAGATACGAGGCGCCGTCGGGATCGTTGAACTTGCCGATGTCGGTGCCGGCACGCTGGCGCAACTGGCGGGTGGCGAACACCAGTTCGATGGTCAACACGCCGGTCTTGTCATACGCGCTTCCCAACGCGCTGTTCGCCGCCTTATCGGTCAATTCCACCCAACCGTCATGACCGCAGGGCAGCGCCCACCGGCCAAACCGGTCCAGTGCCGGGAAGCCCTGCCGCGTCCGGAAGTCATCGAGTTTGAGCGCCTTGCCCTCATACCGGCCCGCCGCACCGAGTGCGTAATGGTTGTCGGCAGTCCACACGACCAGCACGCCGTCGGGTGAGGCTGGCCAGGCTGGCGGAGCAATGGGGAGCGTCGCGCCGGCCAGCGGGTTTGGTGTGCTCGCGCAATCGAACACCCCGCGCAAGGTCAATGTGTCCGCCTTGGCGAGCGGCTTGTCGAGATCGAGCGCGAGCTGACGCTCCTCGCCGGTCACCTGCAATTTCAGCACCGGGATTCCCGAGGCGAGGGTGGCAGCGGCCTCCTTGAGCTGGATACGCTCGGAGAACGTCAGCAGCGCACGCAGCGGGCCTTGCATCTGAGCGCTTACCAGCCGCGGCGGCTCCTGTGGCGTGACGAACACCTTGCCGGTGCGGTCCCCGAGCTTGACGGTGTACTCGCCGGCCTTCGTGTAGGTGTGCCGGGGCTCGGTGCCGGTAGCGCCGTCGCCGAAATCCCACTGGCCGCGCAGATGGGTCGGAAAGGAGACCGGCAGCGGGGCTTCGCCGGCCCATTGGCTTAGCGGGAACTGGAGGTCCGCAGGCGCGACCGTTTCGAACCACACGTAAGGAAGCTCGTAGAGTGCCTGCGGATTGGCTTCCTTGCCGGCGGTCAGCCGGACCTGGGCTTCGACCTTGTTGAACTCGGCGTTGAACTTGCCGAGGAACAGATCGCTGTACGGGAAGTCCCCCATCGGTCCGAAGAAGGTGAGGAATCGCGGATGATTCGTCACGCGGGCACGGTGGACCTTGCCGCCGCCGACATCCAGGTTCATCAGCGCGTGCACGCCGGCGTTGCGGCGGAACAGTTCGTTGTAAACATAGATCCCGGTATGCCCGAAATTGACGTGGAACATCCGGTAGCTGTTGTCGGGAAGGATGTTCGCGTTGCAGCCGTCCTTGATGCCCGGAAATACGTCGCCGTTCGGCGCGGTGAACAAAGAGCACCGCGGCCATGGCGCCGGACTGGCCAGGAAACGTCCGTCCGCCGAGAGGCTGATTGGCGCGTCCAGGTCGGTCTTGTCCCACACCAATTCCTCGCGCGCCGGATCCTGCACCGTGAAGCGGTGGAGGTAACTGGCGCGACCGTCACTGCCTTGTCGCTTCGAGTAATAGACCCATACCTGCCCGGTGGCCGGTTCGCGCCACAGAGTCATCAGCATATAGCCGTCCACCAGTTTTCGTTCGCCCGCACCGTCCCAGCCGATCGCGTGGATCGTGCCCGAACTGCCGGACTTCTTTTCCTTCTGGCTGACGCTGAAAAAGATCGTCTGGCCGTCCGGCGCGATCATGGGCCACGTGACCTCCTTCTCGGTGGCTGTGTACACATCGCGCACCTGACCGGTGCGCGTATCAAATGCCTGCAGCGTCTTCTTGTCCTTGACCCAGACCGCTTTCAGATGCGTGCCGCCGGTGAGCGCCAGCACCTCCGTCGCAATGCCCGGCGCGGGCGCGTTCTTGCTCTCCGCAGGCTCGGCGGCCAGTGCAGCGCTCGCGGCCACGAGCGCCGCCATGCAGCCTACTATCAGAATTCTTCCTGTTCTCCTACTCATCGATATCTCCAACATGTTTGACTCTATGCTCAATGCAGCTTACGGCGCTGTGCCGGCCGGCTTGGCGACGGACGAGAACGGCACCAGTGACCAGCCGGAACTCTCGGTGAACTCGCGGACGGTGAAGCACCAGATCACCACCTTCTTGCCCGCGAGATAGGCGGGGTCCGCCTTGGCACGGCGCAGCAGGTTGACGCGTGCCGGAGTGGCACCGGAGCCGCGCACGCCGATGACATCCACGGCCATGCCCAGTTCGGCCACCAACTGGTCGGCCAGTCCGGCGCCGGTGCCATGCAGTTCCTGGCCGGCATGGAAAACGAGCGTATGGCTGTCGCCGAGCAGAACGATCGGACTGGCCTTGTCCTCGGTCGCGGCGCCGTCCGCTCCGGTCACCACCCGCACCGGGAGTGCCTCGGAGCCCTTGCCGTCCGTCAGGTCGCCGACGATCGTCCGCATTTCGGTCGCGGTCGTGAACGTGTCGGGCTTGGGGGCGAGCCACGAAGGTGCGCCGATCTCCTGCTTGATCAGGGCGGCGGTCAGCTCGCAGGCGTAGGGCGACCAATGGGTGTCGGTCTTGCAGAAGAGGAGGCGGTCCGGCGCCTTGGCCTTCTCCTTCTGGAAGAGATCCTCGAGGTCCAGGACCTTGACGCCCTTTTCTCGCAGGAGCTTGTAGAACTCCTGATGCACCGCATCCAGGCGGCCCTTGGCTCCGGGGACGATCGGCTCGGGGTAGGTGAACACCTTGCAGGGGACGGGGACAAGGATGAGCTGGATGCCCATGGCCTTGAGCTGGTTGTTGAAATCTGCGATGGCCGGCAGGGGATCGGCCTTGTCGTGGGAACTGGCCTTGGAGACCTTGACGGCGGCCTCGCCCCAGAAGGGGCCGACACCGACGTGGCGGAGTTCGCTGCGCAGGAAAAGCCAGCCGTCCGCGCCGGCGACGGCCATGGTATCGCCGCCGGCGGCCGCGAGTTTCGCGCATTCCGCGCGAAAGGCCGCAGCCGGGTCGTCCGCCGCCAGTGCCGCCGTGAGAAGCAGGAAGGGAAGGAGGAGGGTGAGAGCGTGATGGTGTGATGGTGTGATGGCGTGATGGCCTCTGGAGGAAGAGATAGAGGCCGAACGATTCGTTGTCATATTGGGCTCCGTGTGCTCTGGGTCATACCGTCGTTGAAGTGTTCGCAAGTCGGAGACAAAGACCGGAGACGACGACCGAAGACAAAGATCCCGCGGCCCGTCGTCGTCTCCATTCTTCATCTCCCGTCTTCGTCTCCCATCACCGGGCCGTATTCGCTGGGCGAAGACAAAGACCGGAGACAAAGACTGAAGACAAAGATCCCGCGGCCCGTCGTCGTCTCCCATCTTCGTCTCCATTCTTCGTCTCCCATCACCGGGCCGTATTCGCTGGCCGGAGACAAAGACCGGAGACAAAGACCGAAGACAAAGATCCCGCGGCCCGTCGTCGTCTCCATTCTTCGTCTCCCGTCTTCGTCTCCCGTCTTCGTCTCCCCTCTTCGTCTCCCGTCTTCGTCTGCCTCCCGCTCCGCATTCTCAGGACGAAGAGAAAGATTCCGCAGCCGGTCGTCCCACTTGGTATTCACCGCTGCATTTTCGGTAACGTATCCTTGCCGCTGCCGTCCAAATACCCTTTCAGTCCGCCAAGCATGGCCATCACTTCGTGCAGCAAGGCTTTTGCGGAGTCGGTTGGTTCGGTCCCGATTGGCGACACCAGATCGAGATACGCGGCAAGTTTGACGCCCGCCTCCTGTGCGCGTTCAATGAACAGGCGGTGATCCAGTTGCGAAAAAGGGATGGCCACAGATCGACCTCCGGCGTGATCAAACGCACGAAGGCAAGTGCCTTGTCATAGACTCGAAGCCTTTCATGGGCCATCTGGTTGTTCATCTTACCTCCATTCTTCATCTCCCGTCTTCGTCTCCCCTCTTCGTCTTCCGTCTTCGTCTCTCATCTTCATCTCCCGTCTTCATCTCCCGTCACCCCCGGGCCGTATTCGCTGGCCGAAGACAAAGACCGGAGACGACGACCGAAGACAAAGATCCCGCGGCCCGTCGTCGTCTCCCGTCTTCGTCTCTCATCTTCATCTCCCGTCTTCATCTCCCGTCTTCATCTCCCGTCTTCATCTCCCGTCACCCCCCGGGCCGTATTCGCTGGCCGAAGACAAAGACCGGAGACAAAGACTGAAGACAAAGATCCCGCGGCCCGTCGTCGTCTCCATTTTTCATCTCCCGTCTTCGTCTCCCCTCACCTGGGCCGTATTCGCTGGCCGAAGACAAAGACCGGAGGCAAAGACTGAAGACAAAGATTCCGCGGCCTGTCGTCGTCTCCATTCTTCATCTCCCATCTTCATCTCCCATCTTTGTCTCCCGTCTTCGTCTCACAACTCCCCCCACGCCGGCTCCGCGAAAAGCAGTTCCTCTGCGTCAAGTTCGCTGCGGTTGATGGCCTCGTACTTGCCAGCCACCTCGGCCCAGGGACGCAGGTGCAGGGAAACCGTATCTCCGATCCGCCAGCGCGCGGCCGGCGTCTGGACATTGTCGCGCATGCTCCAGGCGAAAACCACGGCCTCCTTGCCAGCGGCGGCCGGATCGTCGGTCGACTCGATCTCGGCGAGATACACCATGATGATGTGGTCCTTGTAGGGAACGGTGCCGGGTTTCGGCGCCCGCGAGGCGGCGCGCACCACGCCGCGGACGGTGACCGCCTTGCCGGATGGCGGTACATACATCCCGACCTCGCGTTTCTCGCCGAGCGCCATCGAGAGCATCTTCCAGTCGCCGAAGGCGAGTTCGCGCGAGGCGAACTCCCAGATCACGAGTTTCTTGCCGGCCAGACGGTCGTTGCCCCGCTGGAGTTCCTTGGCGAGCATCTCGCGCGCGGCAAAACTGCCGGCGTCGTTCCGGGTGATCGCGTCCACCGGCAGGCCGAGCGCCAGGCTCAGGTGCTCCGCCAGTCCCGCCCCCTCGCCCCAGCCCATGGGCGCGAGCGAGAAGATGTTGGCAAAACTGTCGCCGAGGAACAGGACTTCGGCCTTCGCATCCGGTTTCCAGGGCTGTTTGCCGTCCAGCACCTGCCGCACGGTGGCGGTCTCGGGAGCGAACACCTTCCAGTCGGCCGGGAACTTGAGCATCATCGCCACATCACCGAGGTTCGTGATCTCCTGCGCCGTGGCCGTGAATCGGTCTGTGGCGGGCGGCAGGGTGGCCGCCTTGCGTGCGGTTTCGGCGAGCCCCTTCGCCGCCATCTCCATGCCTTCCGGCGTCCAGTGGGTGTCTGTCTTAAGGTACAGCGCCTGGCCGGGAGCGGCGGCCTTGGACTGCAGCAGGACCGGCGCGGCGTCGAAGCAGGCGATCTGCTCCTTCGTCAGCCGCTCGACCAAGGC
>CAYQJG010000067.1:0-24054 GCA_964417715.1 uncultured Lentisphaerales bacterium
TCCGGCATCCAGCGGCAGCAGGAGATGCGCAAGGCGCGCGGCAACCAGCTCTTCCAGGAGTATCGCCAGAAGATGGGCATGGTGCAGCCGGCCGCCCAGGCCGCGCCGGCCGCGGCCGCCGAAGCGCCGCGCCAGGAACGCCAGAAGGTCGCCGAGTAAGCGTCCCGCTCCTCACGCAGATCTACCCAACCGGAGACACATACCATGACAGCACGCGGCAAGTTTATCCTGACCCTCCTCATTTTCGGCACCCTCGGCTTCGGTGTCTATCGTTGGTGGCCGCAGCTCGTCCCCGTCGGCAATTCGCTCAACCCGTCGGTCGACCCCCTGAAGGTCAAGCAGGCGATGGCCGATGCCGCCAACCAGGCGCAGCCTCCCGCGGCGCCGAACCCGAACGTGCTTTCCAAACTGCTGGCCGGCGATAAGGCCGTCTCGCTCGTGGACGGCTCGGCGATCCCGCCTGTGGCAGGTGTCAGCGACTACGACAAGCCCATGCGCAACGGCAAGCTCGTCGTCCAGTTCCCGATCAACGTCTGGCCCGGTTGGGCGCCCATCATCGTGGCCAATGCCGGCATGGCGCCGAACGAGAACAGCGTGTTCTTCAAGAAATACGGCTTCTACGTGCAGCTTTCGCTGGTGGATGATCCCGTCAAGGCGCGCGATCTCTTTGCCAGCGGCCACAGTCATGTGCTCTGGGGCACGCTGGACATGATGGCCCTCTTCGCGCCTGAACTGGCGCGGGATTCGCGCACGACCCCGGTGATCTGCCAGCAGGTGGACTGGTCGAATGGCGGCGACGGCCTGGTGGCGCGCGGCGCGATCCGCAACATCAACGATCTGCGCATGCAGAACGGCCGCCGCAAGAAGGTCGTGCTGGCCCAGAACTCGCCCAGCCATTACCTGATCACCTCGCTGCTCGTCGACGCCGGCATCGATCCGGCCAATGTCGATTTCCGCTGGGCCGGCGACGCGCCCTCGGCCGCCAAGATCTTCGTGCAGGACGCCTCGTTCGACGCCTTCGTCGGGTGGTCGCCGGACATCTACACCGTGTCCGAGCAGGTGCCGGGCGCGCGGCTTGTCGTCAGCACCGGCAGCGCCAACCACCTGATCGCCGACGTTTGGGCCGTGCGCAACGACTTCTTCCGTGACCACCCCGAGATCGTGTCCGGCCTCGTCCGCGGCATCTTCGAAGGCATGGACCTCGTGCGCAAGGACCCGGTCGCCGCCGCAAAGATGCTCGCGACGGCCTACAGCCTGCCGGTCGAAGACTGCCAGGGCATGATCGGCAAGGACGGCGGCATTGCCAGCGGCGATGCGCACCTCACGAACTACCGCGAGAACGCCAACTTCTTCCTCGACCCGATGAACCCATCCAACTTCGAGGTCGTCTGGAACCGCGCCTCCGTGCTCTACCAGTCGCTGGGCGCCATCGCCAACCCCGTCCCGTCCTCCAAGGTCAAGGCCGCCACGCTGCTGGCCAAGCTGTCCGAGGAGTACAAGGAGGTGCGCGACCTGTCGCAGCCGGTCTTCACGCCGGGCGCGCTCTCCCGGTCGGCCGAGGCCGATGACGGCGCGATCCTGACCAAGGCCGTGATCATCTCGTTTGAGCCCAACAAGGCCACGCTCAACCCGACCTATGACGCCACCATTCCGACCGTGCTCGATGAGATCGGCAAACTGGCCGGCTCGTTCGGCAACGCCTACATTGTGATCGAGGGCAACACCGACGCGAGCCGCAAGGGGATCGTGCCGGGCGACCTCGTGCGCCAGCTCTCCTATGACCGTGCCGACGCTGTGCGCAAGACCATCATGGAGAAGTTCCGCTTTGACCCGAACAAGTTCAAGGTGGTCGGGAACGGATGGGATAACCCGCTGGCCGGCATGACCGATTCCGGCAACGCCGAACACAATCGCCGCAACCGCCGCGTGGAGGTCAAGGTCTTCCCGCTGGAGAAGGGTGAATGACGCCGTTCGTCCTGTTCGCCGTCTGCTTTGCGCTGGGGTTGACGCTGCTTGTGCGGGTGCTGCGGCTGCCGGTGCGCCGCCCCATTGATCGTGCCCGTGCGACCTTGCTGACCGCCGCCTTCGTGGGTCTCGCCCTGCTGGCCTGGTGGGCGGCCACGCGCGGGGCGCGCATTGAGGACCGGTGGGTCGCCCCGCTGATTCTGCCCAGCCCCGTCGAGGTGCTGGCGGCCTTCCCGCGCCTGCACTTCGAGCAGGAACTCGTGCGCAGCATCGGCATCTCGTTCGTGCGGGTCACGGTGGGGTTCGCGTTGGCCGTATGGGTGGCGCTGCCGCTCGGCGTGTACATGGCCGCGTTTCCGGCCGTGTCCGCCTTCTTCCGGCCGCTGGCCCTCGTCGGCGCCTACGTGCCCATCGTGGTTTTCGTGCCGTTGACCCTGGTCTGGTTCGGCATGACCGAGATGCAGAAGGTCGGATTCCTGTTCATCGGGTGCCTGGTGGCGCTGTTGCCGCAGGTGATCAAGTCGATCGAGGCCGTCGCCCCCGCCTACGTCGAAGTGGCGACGACGAAGGGTGCCAGCCAGTGGCAGATCGTGCGGCATGTGCTGGTGCCGGTGGCGATGGCCGACATCTGGGATCACCTGCGCGCCGTGTATGGCGTGGGTTGGGGATGGATCATCCTTGCTGAAGTCGTGAATGGCACCCGCGGCCTGGGCTATCTCATCTCGCTTTCCGAGCGCCGGGGCCATACCGCCGCCATGTTCGCCGTCATCATCGTGATCGTGCTGATCGCCATCGCCAGCGACCAGGTGTGGCGGTTGGGCGGCAACCTGCTGTTCCCGTACCGGGCCAGGAAGTGAGTACGGGAGAGTTGTCCGCAGATTGCGCAGATGACCGCAGATTGAGAGTGGGAATGGCAGGGCCCGGTTTAACCGGAACCGGGACCGGAGTCGGGGTCGGGGTCGGTATCGGTATCGGGGTCGAAAGGGGACAGGAATGGCTTTTGGGCACGAGAAGCTCGATGTCTACCGGACGGCCATCGAATACGTTGGGTGGGCGTATCGGTTCTGCGAGAGTCTTGCCGGGCATCGTAACGCGAAGGATCAGTTACTGCGCGCGTCGCAAGCGATCCCGCTGAACATCGCAGAAGGCAATGGGAAAGGAACCGACGGCGACCGACGGCGGTATTTCGAGATTGCCCGCGGTTCGGCGCTGGAATGCGGCGCGGTGCAAGACGTGCTGCAGGTGTGCGGTGCCATGACAGCCGAAGAGAACGAGAAGGTCAAGAATCTGCTCGATCGGATTGTGGCGATGCTGACGAAACTCGGGCAGCGGGGGTATGCGGTTCACGAGGAATCCGGAGAGTACCGGACGAACCATGTCGACCCCGATACCGATACCGATACCGATACCGACCCCGAGAGAAAACCGCGACCGCCAACCACCGGCGGGAGGCGACGGACTACAGCGCCTCCGCCGGATCGACCGGAGATTGAGAGGTCGCGTGACGGCTGATCACAGAATCGGGGTCGGGGTCGGTATCGGTATCGGGGTCGAGAAGAAGACGAATCCGCAATTGGAGCGTGGCGGTTCTGTCTCGTCCGGTTACGTTTCACGCTCCATTCGACCCCGTCACGTTCCGCACCCAAGCTAACCAGCCATGCCTGAAAACGCCATAGCGCCCACCGCCGCTCCCACACCCGCCGCTGTCCCCGCGCCGCCACCCGACGTGGTGACCTTCCGCAACGTCACCAAGTCGTTCGGCGAAGGCCCCCAGGCGCGCATTGCCATCCAGGACGTCTCCTTCTCGGTCGAGGATGTTCCGAATGCGGGCGAACTCATCGCGCTCGTCGGGCCTTCCGGTTGCGGCAAGTCCACGGTCCTGCGCATCATCGCCGGCCTGGCACCGCACTTCCCGCCGACGCGCGGCGAGGCCCTTGTGCTGGGTCAACCCATCACGGGCCCCGGCGCCGATCGCGGCGTTGTGGACCAGAAGTACTCGCTGCTGCCGCACCTGACCGTGGCCGAGAACATCGCCTTTGGTTTGCGTCTGCGCGGTACGCCGGCGGCTGAACGGCGCGAACGGGCGCACGAATGGGCGCGCAAGGTCGGGCTTGAGGGTGCGGAGAAGAAGTACCCGCATGAGCTCTCGGGCGGCATGCAGCAGCGTGTGGCGATCGCCGCGACCCTGATCCTCCATCCCAAGATCCTGCTCATGGACGAGCCCTTCGGCGCACTCGACCCCAAGACACGGCTGCGCATGCAGGAACTGCTCGTGCAGCTCTGGCGCGAGCAGCAGGCCACGGTGTTCCTGGTGACGCACTCGATCGAAGAGGCGATCTACCTGGGCGACCGCATCTTCCGCATGGCGGCCGGTCCCGGACGGCTGGTGGAGACCCTTCGTGCGCCGCGCCCCGACGAGCCGCCCGAAATCGCCCGCGGCCGGCCGTGGTTCAACGCCCTGACCCGCGAGCTGCTCGGACGTCTGGAGAACGACACCCCCGCCTCGGGCGAGCTAAAGGGGTGGCCGTAATATGCAGTACAGTGCTGTATCGGCCGAATATGTGGATGGGTACCGGGTCAGGGTCGGTTTTGCTGACGGCACAACCGGTGTGGTTGACCTGGCGCCGTACACGCGGCGCGCCGGCGTGTTTCGGAAACTGAAGGACCCCGAGTACTTCAGGAGCTTCAAGATCAACGCCGACCTTGGAAGTGCAAATGAGTGACGTCCCCATCAACTATCGCCAGGCTTTCCTGCGCAGCGGCCAGCATGCCGCGCTGGCGTTGTCGACGCTGGGCGTGGGCTTCATGAGCGGCCGGCTGCTGGGGTTGATTCTGGGCGCCGCTGCCTATGCCCTGGGCTGGATCTATCTTCCGGATATGCCCTTCTTCCGCAACCGCGTCGATCGACGCCTGGCCGATGCGCAGCGCGCCGCGAATCTGGCGCAGGTGGCGGCGTTCATCGCCCGACGCGATAGCATGCTGAACGCGCTGACGCCGGCCCGTCAGGAGCGCTACGCGGGATTGGCGCAGGTCTGCCGTGGGATTGAGAACGCCGGCGTCGAGACCGGTTCCGGCGATCCCAATGATCCGCGGCTGCGGCGGCTGGACGAACTGATGTGGACGTTCCTGCGCCTGCTCACGATCGAGGAGTCGTTCGACCGCTTTCTGGAAATCGAGAACCGTGAGAACCTGCCCGGGTTGATCGCCGCGGCCGAACCCGAAGTGAACCGCCTGGGCGCCGAACTCGAACAGCTCAAGCAGCGCAATGATCCCTCCGGCGAGTCGGTTCAGCGCCTGTTCGGTTCGCGCGCTGAACGCCTGGAGGTACTGCGGAAGCGCCTGACACGCGTCGAACAGGCCCGCCGCAATCTGGATCTCGTGGTCTCCGAGCAGGACCGCCTCGACCAGCAGGTGAAGCTGATCCGCGCCGACGCCATCGCCGCGCGCAATGCCGACGCGCTGACGGCCCGCATCGATGCCACCGTCGAGCACCTGGGTCAGACCAACAAGTGGCTGGCGGAGCTCGACGAGTTCAAGGATGTCATCAACGACATGCCCGCCTCCGAGGTCCGCATCGGGTTCGGCGAAGGCCCAGCCACCCCGCCGCCGCTGGTCCGGCAAACGACGCCGGTCGTCGTTCCCGCACGCCGCCGCGCGAGGGAGACAGTGGGCCGTGAACAGTGAACGGTGAACAGTCGTTAGGCGTCGTATGAGCCCGTCTCAAACAGCTGAAGCGTGGCGAAGTGCGTTTGGAACAGCCCTTCCTGCTGGCTTCCTCTGTCGCACCGCAATTCCTGAATGCTGGCTGCGCATCCATAGCCTTCCCGAGTCGAAGCGATACCCGGAATCCGACTCAGATCGAGAAGAACTGCTACTTCGCCACAACGCAGTAGCCAGCTACACACTCGGTGAAGGAAATGATTGCACGCTCTTCATCACTCGCTTCGGCACTGAAAAGCACTGGCCTGCAACCGACCAGCTTCCGCTGGAGGGTCTCCTCCCCGAGCACGCGATGTCATCCGAACAGGACGAAGACCAGATTCAGTTCTTCGCGCTCCAACTGCCTTGGCGCGCGGGAATGTTTGATGAGTTGATCACGGCCGCCGCCGAAGACAGAACCGGGCCCTTGATGTTCGCAAACACGGCGACCAGAAGTGCATACGCACCATACGATGGCGGCGCAGATCTCTTCTTCCATAGCGAGGCGTCCTTGCGTGAAGCAAACGAGCTCTTTGCTGCGTGGCGTTCAAACAGAGAAGATGGCCTGTGAACCGAACGCGTAGCCCTTCCATCGAGAGGACGCAGCCCTGCGAACTAGTTAGCGCCTCTCGTGTCAGACGTTGGCGATGAATGCTCACAAACCCAACAAGGAATGTCCAATGTCCAAGTGAAGAACGAGGCAATCCGATGGAGATTGGGTATTTCTTGTTGGATATTGGATATTCAATTCCATCAGATAGCAGACCGGGAAAAGCCCACGATTACTGACCGTTTTCCGTTCACTGTTCACCGTTCACTACTACAGCCATGACCACTTCTCACTCCACACCCACACCCACTCCGACACCCACGTCGCGCCGCCTGCCGCTCGAGGGCTGGGCGCTTCAATTGGCCCGGCTCTGGAACAGCGACGCCTACACGGCGATGATCCTGCACGGCAACATCTTCGACATCTACCCCCTGCAGACCGACGACACCACCTGCCACGTGCCGCTCAAGACCTTTCTGTCCCAGCGCATTTTCCCCGATCGTCGCTACCTCCTCTTCTACGACATCAGCGAGGGGCTGACGTTCGGTTCGGCCGACATGCAGCGGCGCTTCTTCGAGTGGCTGGCCGTGTATGACGATGTCGAGAGCACGACCTTCCGCCAGGATGGGCCGCCGCGCGAGTTCGTCCGCCTGGCCGCGCTGCTGAAGCGCTTCCTGCCTTACGCCGCCGCCGAGGATGCGCCCGGTCACGGCGTGACGCTGATCATCGATTTTCCCGAGAAGATCGTGCCGTCGCAGGAGGAGGGCGGTTCGTCCAGCGATGAGCGCATGGCGCTCGTGGCCCTCCTGAAGTGGGCCACGCAGCCCGAGTACCGCCGCATGGATGTCGGTGTGCTGCTGGTGACCGAATCTGCGGCCGAGCTCCACAACGACCTCATCCAGAATCCCCATATCTGCCAGATCCGTCTCGACCTGCCGGACCTGGAGGCGCGTCGCCGGTACATCGCGGCCGAAAGCGGCGCGCTGGAACTGGCCAAGTGGAGCGATTTCGATACGGACGGACTGGCGACACGCACCGCCGGTCTTAACCTGCTGCGCGTCCAGCAACTGCTGTCCGAGGCCGTCCGCAACGGGTTGCGTGTGACCTCCGAGCATGTGGCAGGTGTCAAGAAACGGCTGATCGAGGAGTACTGTCGCGGCCTGGTGCGCTTCCGCGACCCCAAGCCGGGCGTCAACCTGGACCGTGTCGCCACGCACAGCATGGCCAAGCAGCGCCTGCGTGACCTGGCCCGTCTGATCCGCGAACGCAAGTTCGACGTGCTGGAGCGCGGCGTGTTGCTGCCCGGCCGAGTCGGTGTCGGCAAATCGTTCCTGGTCGATTGCTTTGCATGCGAATGCGGCCTGCCGGTGATGGAACTGGCCGAGTTCCGATCCAAGTGGGTGGGCGACACCGAGATGCAGCAGATGCGAATCCTCATGACGATCCGTGCGCTGGGTCCGGTGATCGTGGTGGTGGACGAAGCCGACGCCGTCTTCGGTACGCGCGGCGGCTCCGACGGCGACAGCGGTGTCTCCGGGCGCGTGTTCGCCGCCTTTGCCGCGCACCTGGGCGACTCGTCGCTGCGCGGTCGCGAGCTCTGGATCGCGATGACCTCGCGGCCCGACCTGCTGGCCATCGACATGAAGCGCCAGGGCCGCTTCGGGCTCTGCATTCCGCTCTTCCCCGCGCAGAATGCCGACGAGGTAATCGAGCTCTTCAGCACCATCGCCCGCGTGCGCAAGGTCCCGCTGACCGATGAAATCCTGAGTGTGATCCGCACGGCTCTCGGCAGCCGTGCCCTGACCGGCAGCGACGTCGAAGCCGTCCTGATCCGCGCGCAGGAACGCGCGGTGCTGGATGGCCGTGAGGGCACGATCCGGCCGGATGACCTGCAGGCGGCGGTCGATTCCTTCATCGACCCGCTCGACCCCGATCTGCTTGCACTCCAGGAACTGGCCGCCGTGCTGGCCTGTTCCGACCGCCGCTACCTGCCTCCGCAGTACCAGGATGCCGATCGCGCCGTGCTGTCGCGATCCTTCAACGCCCTGCGCCTTGGCTTGCGCGGTGGGTGATGTTGACACCGTACTGATATCGGCATACAGTACCGGCATCATGAGAGCGATAATCGAGATTGGCGAGGACGAGGACCGGGCGCTGAAGAGTCTGGCGCGGCAGCGTGGCGTGTCCCGCGCTCACATGGTCCGCGAGGCCATTGATCGCTACCTGCAAGTCGCCGCGCCCGAGAATGCTGAAGCGGCTTTCGGTCTTTGGCGCGGTAAGGGCTTGGACGGACTGGCATATGAGCGTCGCCTCCGCAAGGATTGGCCCGCATGAAGGCCGTTATCGACACGAACATCCTGATCGACTATCTGGCGGGGGATGAACGGGCACAGGTGGAACTCCGTCGATACCGACACCCGCAAGTCAGCCGGATTACTTGGATGGAGATCATGGTTGGCGTGTCCGCAGACCGTGCGGAAGAAGCGACGGTGCGCGGTTTTCTTGGAGGCTTCGGCCTCGTGGAAATCACGGAAGCCGTGGCGGAGCAGGCGGTTCAGTTGCGCCGCGAGCACCGCTTGCGACTGCCCGACGCGATCATTCTTGCATCGGCCCGCGTCGAACAGTGCCCGCTCGTCACGCGAAACACACGGGACTTCAGGCCGGAGTGGCCGGATATCCGTATACCTTACTCGTCCGATCCCGGTAGGGCGCGTTCCCCGAACGCGCCGCTGGAGGAGCCGAGATCGCGGGACGAGAGATGAGGGTTCTGGATGTGCGTGGGGACGGACCATCTGTGCCGACATCGCTGCTGGTCTGAGCCAGGAGAAACGAGCCCGCATCGACAGTGCCGCCACGATCCGGGACTCGACGGTCATCCGCCTAAGCCGCTCCAACTCCATCGCGCGCGACCGCGCTGCGCGCGCCTGCGGCGCAGTCGCGACGCCTCCCGGGGTGCTTGGAAACTGGGCGGGATCGACATCGGTATCGGTATCGGGGTCGAAGGGAGACGGAGTTGGCGTTTGTCCATGATGACCTTGCCGTGTGCCCGGCGACCCTCGCGTACGTCGACCTGAGCAAAGTCATCGACCCCGATACCGATACCGACCCCGACCCCGAGAACCAAGCCGGGTCGAGACTGGCCGACGGCGCTCCCGCGCGCCGAAGGTGGAGGTCGCAGCGGTCCCGTAGGTCCCGCTGTACCGCGCGGCGCTGATCGTACAGCGGGACCTACGGGACCGCTGGTTGGCGCGGTAGACGTCCACGCGGCGACCTGGCCCGCCCCTGGCACTACATGGACGGATCAGCCAGTCTTCCAAGGAAGAGGATCGTGCCTGTGTGATTGTCTCGAATCAGGAAGACGAAGGGATGATCGGCATTGAACGTTGCAGGCAAAGGCGCACATGCTTTCGAACAACTGAACGTAGCATGTGTCGCCGCCGCAGCCACTGTTCAGGTGCGCGAACAGTTCCAGCGCGCACGCGCCCACAGACAGCCAGCGACTCATGACGCGTCCTCTCTCCAGCTGCTTTCCTTTGCGGGCCGGGCCGCCACCTGCCACAATGGCCGCATGACGTACGACTTGATCGTGGTGGGCGCGGGGCCGGCGGGCTTGGCGGCCGCGGTGGCGGCGAGCGCAGCGGGCCAGCGTGTGCTGGTCTGCGAGCGGATGCCGCAGCCCGGCCGCAAACTGCTGGTCACCGGCGGCGGCCGCTGCAATGTGACCACCTCCGATTCGATCGACGCCGTGATGGCGGCGTTCGGGAGGCACGGCCGGTTCATGCAGCCGGCCCTGGCGGCTTTCGGCCCGACAGCGATTCGCGCCTGGCTGACGCGCGCAAACGTGCCCTCGGTGGTGCAGGATGACGGTTGCGTGTTTCCCGTCAGTCAGCGGGCGCGCGATGTGCTGGACGCCTTTACGTTCGCTGCGGCGCGCGGCCACGTTCAGATCCGCTGTGGCTGCGAGGTCACGGCGCTGGTCGTGCGCGACGGCGCGGTGGCAGGTGTCGCGACCTCGGCCGGGCCGCTCGCCGCCGGGCGTGTCATCCTGGCGGCCGGCGGTCGATCCTATCCGGAACTCGGGTCCAATGGCTCGGGCTTCGAGTTGGCGCGGCAGGCTGGACTCACGCTCGTACCGCCCGTGCCGGCGCTCGTGCCGCTGATCACCGCCGAGGAGTGGCCCCGGCAACTGCCCGGGCTGGTTCTTGAGCATGGGCGCGTGCGCATCGACGCCAAGGGGCGCGTGCGCGAAGGACTGACCGGTCCGGTGCTGTTCACCCATCGCGGCCTCAGCGGGCCGCCGGTGCTGAATCTGTCGGGCGAGGTGGCTGCCCGGTTGGCGGCCGGGCCGGTGACGGTGCGCGTGGGTATGCGGGCGGACCGCGACACGGCGGCCTGGCGCGGCGTCATCGACGGATGGCGCGTCGCGCATGGCGGGCGCGCCCTGCACAATCTGATGGCCGGCGAACTGCCGCGCAGCCTGGGCGAGAAGCTGTGCGAACTGGCGGAGTTGCAGGCGACAGCCGTGGCGCGTGCGCCGCGGGCCAAACTCGAGAAGCTGGCCGCACTCTGCGGCGAGGCACCCCTGACGATCACGGCCACGCAGGGGTGGGACCACGCCATGGTTACGCGCGGCGGCGTAGCCCTCGACGAACTCGATCCGCGGACACTGGCATGCCGGCGTCTGCCCGGGCTGCAGTGCGTGGGCGAGGTGGTCGATCTCGATGGCCCGTGCGGCGGCTACAATCTCACCTGGGCCTTTGCCAGCGGCTGGTTGGCGGGGGCGTGCCGCGTCAAGCCCACGGGGGGCGCGAGCACTTCGGCAGGCTCCGCGGGCCCGTGAGCCATGCAACCGTGATACCGGTCCGTCTGGGGGGTGTCGCAAGTGAAGGTTGACGGCTCCTCCTGCAGCCGGGCTCGCGGAGCTCACCCCTCCCGTCGGACCGTTCTCCGGGAGGGCGGAACTCCGTGACGCCGTGTGCGAGGCATGGTCGGCGTTCTGCCCGCGGCCCTGCCGGCTTCTGTGTGCTTGGCATGTGGCAGGTGGCGCGTGGTCGCGTGGTTGCCCCGCGCACGGCTGTGAGTGCGCTTGACCCCATTCCCGGCCGGCAGCATAGTACGGCTTTGCACATGGAGACCCGATGGAAACGCTAACCGAGATTCCGTTCGCCCTGGATGTTGCCGCGTTGATGACGCAACTGCATGTTGAGGCCGACACCGACGATGCCCGTGACCTGCGGGAACTGATGGATCTGGCCATGAAGGCAGGCCGGCCCAAGGCAGCCTACCGCGAGGCCTTCGTGGAGGCCCGCGACGGCGACACGCTGACAATCGGCGGCGTCGCCTTCACGAGCCGCACGCTCAGCCGCAACCTGGCGTCCGTCGAACGCGTCTTCGCGATGGTGGCGACGTGCGGGCACGAGATGGACCAGGTGTTCCCGGCGCGCGGCGACCCGCTGAAGGAGTTCTGGTGGGACGTGATCAAGACCCATCTGCTGGGTGCCGCCAACCGGCATCTCAACGAGCATCTGCATCGCGTGTTCCGCCTGGGCAAGACCGCATCCATGCACCCGGGGTCCGGCGACGTGTCGGTGTGGCCGATCGAGCAGCAGCGCGGTCTGTTTGCGCTGCTTGGTGATGTCGAGCCGGCCATCGGCGTCCGGCTGACGGGCTCCTGCCTGATGGTGCCGAACAAGACGACCTCGGGCATCCTGTTCCCGACAGAGGCGGACTTCCGCAGCTGTGAAGTCTGCCACCGCGTGACGTGCCCCTCACGCCAGGCGCCCTTCAACAAGGAGCTCTGGGAGCGGATCCAGCACGACTGACGGCTGCGGGCTACTTCACGATCAGGAACAGACCGTCGCCGATCCGAAAGTCCGCCGAGGCGGTGTCGCTGGGCCACCACCAGTCGCCCCACCACGCGCGGGCCTTGAGAGTGCCGCTGCGCGTCACCTCGACCTGGCCGGGCGAAAGGAAGCCGGCGTCGCCCTCGTCGGGCGTGGATCCGTCCAAGGTGTAGCGGGCAGTGGGGTTCTGGGCGGGGATATCGTCGCCGCTCAACCGCTCTTGGTCGCCCGCGTTCTCATCGCCGACGCACAAGACGTAGACGTTCGTCGGACTGCGGAAGTGGGCGCCGTTGGGGTAGAAGCACGGCGGCGCGACCTGCGCGAACTCGTCGGCACCGATGTCGATGTGGGGGAGCATCAGGCGCGGCTGGATGTCCAGATCGACGTGCCGTCTGCGGTGCTCCTCGCGCCAGACGAGGTTCGTCAGGCGATCCGTCACCACCCACTCCCAGTACTTGTCTTGATCCCTGGAGTAGAAGTACTCGCCGTCGTCGCCCGCGTCGACAGTCGGGGAGTCTGGCAGTTGGTGGAGACTGTCGGCCCAGAAGGCGGGCGCGACGCAGAGGTTGCCGTCGGTGCCGGTCGGGTCGGGGATGCCGGCCCAGTTGGTCGGGCTGTTGCCCCAGACGTCGTTGGCGCGCAGGATCGGATCGATCAGGACCTGGGCGTCGATATGGACGCCGTGGGGTTGGTTCTGTACCAGGAGGTTGTTCGAGAAGCGTAGTTGCTCCAGGTCCGCGTTGCTGTAGAACCCGCCGCCGGAGCCATCGACCACATTCTTGACGAAGGTGTTGTTGATGGTGACGACATCGCGTGGCACCCCCAGGCCCTTGACGATGTTGCGCACCAACATGCCGCCGCCGAGACTGGCGGGGCCGCTGAATGAGTTCTTGTAAAGCCAGTTGCCGTAGACCCTTACGTTAACGCTCCCGAAGATGATGGCGATGCCGCCGCCGCCGCCGCCGGGGCCGGGACCGGCGTTGGAGACGATGCGGTTGCGCAGGATGCGGGCGCCACTCTCCCCTTCGACGCAGATGCCCGCGCCGTAGCATTCGCCGGGAACTCGGAGGCCGTTCGTGAGAATCAAGTTGTCGCAGATGTCGGCACTGGCCATCTGGAAGCCGACATAAATGCCGCCGTCGAGTTTGTCCGCACTGTTGTTGACGATCTGGTTACGGTAGATCGCTGGATGGCTGAGATTGCCGACATAGATGCCGCCACCGCGACCGGGGGGGTAGCCGGCGCCATCGCGTATGGGGGCTCGGTTGTCTTCGATGATGTTGTCGATGATGTAAGACGGCACGGGGATCCTCTCGTCGTCCATATCCTCATCGTAGTAGGTGAAGATGCCGCCCCCCTGTTCGGCACTGTTGCCCTTGATGCGGTTGCGGGCGATGAAGTAGTTGCCGAAATGCACGCCGATCGCGCCGCCCGTGGCCGCATGGTTGTTCTCGAAGAGGCAGTCCGTGACGCGCAGCTTGCCGCCTCCGGCGGAAAAGATCCCGCCGCCGCAGCCCGTATAGATGACCGTGTTGTCGTCCAGGACCTCCCAGCCGTTCTGTTTGATGATGCAAGCATGGATGTCGGCCCAGACATAGGGCCCGACGGAGATGCCGCCGCCGCTGACGTTGCCGAAGCCCTCGCGATACTGCCCGCGGCCGAACCCGCCCGAGATGCCGAAGCCGTCGATGACCGTCCAGGAGAGCGGAACGCCTTCATGGAACAGCCGCACGGCGGGTTCCTCGGCGTACTTGACCTGCTCCGGGTAGATCCACGTCATGGTCTCGGGGTCGAGGGGAGGCCGTTCGGAGAGCATCCGTTCCGTGGCGGTCTGGAACGAGCCGTAGAAGCGCAGGCCGTGTTTGTCGACCAGCACCAGTTCGCGGTACGACTTGGGCACCTGCTGGTAGACCTCCCAGCAAGTGGCGACCCAGATCTCGCTGTTGGTCTCCGCGGCGGCGATCGCCGCGTTGATGCTCTGGAAGGCCTGGTCCCAGCTCGTGCCGTCGCCGTCCTCGCCGGGCGGGTTGGTGCGGCGCACGAAGAGGGTGCGGATGCGGTACCAGCCCTCCTTGACGTGGCTGGAAATCAGCCCCTCCTTCCAGGCCTTGGCCTTGACCACGGTGTTGGACGACAGCAGGATCGTGTCGCCCGAGGCGATGACGGTGTCGTTGGTGGTCGGGTCGCGGCCGTCGGTGGTGTAGCGAATGGTGGCGCCGGGCGTGGCGCAGGAGATGGCCATGGCGATGTTGGTCGGGTACCACCCGGGCTCGGGGGTGAAGGTCGGCAGCGCCACGTTGAGGATCGTGTAGACGGCCTGCGTGACGGCGCTGGGCGCGTAGGGGTCGAGCCAGGCGCGGGCTCGCAGCGTGGTGTCGACAGAGAAGCCGATGGCGTATCCGTCGGGCACGGACGGGTCGGAGGGGTCGGGGTCAGTGCCGTCGGTGGTGTAGCGGACGGTGGCGTTGGCGACGCGCTCGATCATGACGGATACGGCGTCGTTGAAGGTGCCGCCAGGCGGGACGATGGCGGGCGTGGGGACGGTGCCGTAGGGCACCTCGTCGGCGCCGATGTCGAGCCGCACGGCCCAGGGCGGGAGGACGCGCCCCTGCCCATCCATGTCCTCGGCGAGGTCGCCAACGTAGCTTGTGTCGCCGGCATCAACGCAGGGGGAGTTCGTGGCGACGTGGAGGTACACGTCCGTGAAGCGCGGGTCGGACTGGATGTCGGCGGCGCCGGCGGCGAGGCCCACGTAACGGTCCGCGACAGACGGCTCATGAACGCAGTTGGCAGCGAGCGCGGGCGTGCCCGAACCCGACAGGACGATGCCGGTAATGTTCGACGCGACGATGGTGTTGGCGATCTCGGGGCTGCAGGCGACGATGTAGACACCGTTGGTGCGGTTGCCGGCGATGCTCGAGCTGTGGAGGCGCGGCGCGGCGCCGACGCAGGCGATGCCGCCGCCGCGGTTGGCGGCGTTGCCTGCAACGACAATGTTGCCGAGAAGCAGCGTGGCGGTGCAGTTCGTGGCGTAGAGTCCGCCGCCGATCGACGCCGGCCCGGCGGTGACGCGGTTGCCGACGAAGGCGGTGTGGAGCACCTGGGCGCCCGTCTGTTGGGCATAGAGGCCGCCGCCGGCAAGGATGGCCGTGTTCTCGGCGACGAGGCTGCGCGACAGGGAGGGCGAGCAGCCCGAGAAGTAGGCGCCGGCACCGCGCGCGGCGCGGTTGGTGGCGATGGCGGGGTTGCGGGCGAAGGTGGCATCGGAGCCCGTCACGCAATAGAGTCCGCCGCCGTTCTGTGTGGCCTGGTTGTTGCAGATGCGGCAGTCGGCGACCGTCGGGCGCGAGCCCGACTCGCACGCCAGCCCGGCGCCGTTGGGGGCCTGGTTGGCGTCGAGCAGGCAGTCGCCGATGTCGGGCGAGGCGCCCTGGCAGGCGATGCCGCCACCGACGATGCTGGCCGTATTGCGGTCGATGGTATTGCCCGTGAGCGTGGGGGAGCAGTCTTGGCACTGGATGCCACCGCCCTTCTGCGTGGCCTGGTTCTGCGAGACGGTGTTGCCGCTGATGGTCGCGGTGCAGTCCCTGGCGCAGGCGATGCCGCCGCCGAGGAGGGCGCGGTTGCCGGTGAGGACGTTGTCGACGATGGCGGGCGCGGAGTTGCTGGCGCAGAAGACGCCGCCGCCGCGGTTGGAGGCGAAGCACGACTGGATCGTGCAGAAGCGCACCGTGGGCGCGGCGCGTACGCCGATGCGCACGCCCGCGCCGTCCCCGTCCGGTGCCGAGCCGCCGGTGACGGCGCAGCCGTCGAGCACGGTGCCGGCTGCGGCGTCGTCGGGGATCGTGACCACGGAGTTCCCGGTACCGACGAGCGTCGTGGCAAAGGGGTCGGGTGACGACCGCGGGAAGGCTGGCCGCTCCGCGCGCACGTTCTCCGTGCCCATGAAGCCGCCGTAGAGGGCGACGCCCGAGGACAGCGTCAGGCTGCCGGGGTAGCTGCCGGCGGCGACCCACAGTTCGTCGCCCGCAACGGCGACGGCCAGGGCGGCGGCGGGGGTGGGGTAGGCGCTGCCCCAGGTCGAGCCGTCGGGCGGCAACGTGCGGATGTCAACGTGCGGCCCCGTTCTGCGAGAGGTGCAGCGCGAGGGTGAGTGGAAGGTGCAGATGGACCGCAACTGGACGGAATGGAACGACGCGGCCGACACGCGCGATAGCCTCAACGGGTGATGGGCGCCATCCCGCTCCGCGGATCGGGTGACGGCCCGCGCCGTGGTCTGCGAGCGGCGCGCCAGCGCGACTGCTGGCCGCATGGCGGCGCTGCGCGCGCATATCGCCGCGTCTTAGCCGTAGGAACCGAGCCGCTTGGCCAGTGTCACGATTTCGCGGAAATCATGCAGGCTGACGCTCGACGGTACCGAGTGGTCGGATGAGAAGATGTAACCGCCGCGGGTCTTGAGCGTCGGGATCACGCGTTCCATCTCGGCGCAGATCTCCGCCGGCTTATCCCAGAGCACGGCGTTCACGCCGCCGTGGAGCACCAGCCGGTCGCCGAACTCACGCTTGAGCGCCAGCGGGTCCATGCCGGCCTTGACCTCAAGCGGGTTGAGCGCATCGAACCCCATCGCCACCCATTCCGGCACGTACGGCCGCACGTCACCGCAGGAGTGCAGGTGGACTTTCGCGCCCTTGGCGTGCGCCCAGTCGATGGCGCGCTGGTGAAATGGCTTCAGCACCTCGCGATAGAGGTCGAGCGAGAAGAACTGCGACCCTTTGTAGCCCAGGTCATCGGGCCACCCCACGCAATCGAAGCGATAGCCGGCGTCCCAGGCGCGGTCGAGCAGCGCCAGGTCCAGTTCGAGTTCGTGCGAGAACATGTCGCGGCACCAGTCGGGATCGTCGAGCAAGGCGCAGAGCAGCCGTTCGGTGCCGACAAACCACGAGTGTGTGATGTCGAAGCCGAACCAGAGTCCGGCTTCGATCCACCGTCCCTGCTCCTTCCACCGCGGGTAGTTGACGCGCAGGTAGTCCCAGTTGATGCGGTCGTCGGCCGGCGTCATGCGCGCCTTGGCCTGCTCCCACGATGCGCGGTCGACGACGGTGAAGTCAATGAATTCGGGCGTCGATGCGGCGTGTTTCCAGGTGCGTTGCGTCACGCCCCAGTTGGAGGTGCGCACGGTGTAGGCGTCGGTCTCCTCGATCAGGCGCTCGGGATAGCGCGGCGAGTTGTCCACGCCGATGTGGCCGGTGCGGTCGAGGTCGAAGAAGTCCGTATAGTGAACGTCCGCCGGCATGCCCTCGCGCTGCCAGCGCTCGATGGTGGCGGCCCACGGCGAGTCGATGATCGGGATACGGTCGGCTTCCTGATGCGCATACATGCGTTGGAAGCGTTCGCGGGATGTCATGGTTTTCATCGTGGTCCTTCGTTTAGGTGTTTTCAAATGGCGGCCAGCCACACCTGCCACCGTGTTTCGACGGCAGGCACCTGGACCTGCGGCAGGCGCTCGGCGCGCAGCGAGGTGTTGCCCGTGCCGGCGTGGCAGTGATCGAGGCACAGCTCGATGAACGGCCGCGGCACGAGGTTCTCGACGTGGTTGGCGTGGGTCAGATCCTCGACGGTGTTGCGCCGCGCAGCGAACGTGAACGGCTCGGAGGCCGTGAACCGCAGTCCGGCGCCATCGTCGGCCGCGAGTTCGAGCCAGCGCGTGTCGCAGCGCATGCCGTTCTCCTGCGCATGGAGATAGCGCACAGCCAGCGCGTCGATCAGGGTCTGATGGATTCCAAGCCACGCGCCGCGACAGCGGTCGGCGAGGCACTCGTGCGGACCGCGCCCGTACCAGCGGGCCTGCTGCAGCGCCGGCACGAGCCGGAAGCGCAGCCCGATTCGCGGCAGGTGCGGCAGTGGCCGCAGGGGTGTCAGATGCTCGTCGAGACAGAGCATCCCGTCGCCCACGATGCGCGTGATGCGCACCTCACGGAAGACCTCCTCGCCGCGCGGCGACAACCAGAGCAACTCCTGCCGCACGCCGTCGGGTCCATCGGCGACACATGCCACGCGCTTGCGCTGAAGCTGGTGCAGGTCGGCCGCGCGCCAGGCGGCGACGAAGGCGCCGTCGCTGTCCAGCGGCGCGCGCCAGACGTTGAGCTCCGGGCTCTCCCAGAAGAGCTCGCGCCCGCCGGCGCGTAGCGAGAACCAGGCGCCCTGCCACTTGTGCCAGCGCAATCGCAGCCCGCCGCCGCGCAGCGTCAGGCAATCGCCGGCGTCCTCGATGACGACCGCGGCGGCAGGGCTCCGAGGTGCGTCGGCCTGGCGTGTGGCAGGTGTCGGCGGTGGCAGCACAATCTGGTCCCAGGCGACAAGGTGACCCTTGGGCGCCCACGCGGTGCGCCGCCCCAGCGCGAAGCGCACCGTCAGGATGCGTTCACACACGTCCGTATCCGTCTGTGGCAGGTGGGGGAGGTCCACGGTGGCCGTCTGGCCCGGGCCGATGTGCGGCAGCGAGAATTCGCCGGCGCCGGTCTCGGAGCCGTCGTCGGTCAGCGACCACGCGGCGGTCAGGTCGTCGAGCGTCGTGAAGTCGCGCCGGTTCGTGATGACCAACCGGTCGTCGCGGCAGCGAACAGTCACGGGCTGGAAGACCTTGCGGCACTCCTCCAGCGCGGGGCGGGTGTTGTCGTCCGGGCCCAGCAGGCCGCAGACGCCCCACCAGCCGTCGTTCGGCTGGTCGCCGAAGTCGCCGCCGGCGGCGTAGGCGGTTCTTCCGCCGGGCAGGCGGCGCGCGATTGCCAGGTCGCGCAACTGCCAGATGAACCCGCCGATCAGGCGCGGCGTGCGCTCCGTCAGGTCCCAGTACTCCTGCAGGTTGCCGACGGCGTTGCCCATCGCGTGGGCATACTCCTCGTGGAGGATCGGGCGGCCGGAGGGATCGGTGCGCGCGAGTTCCTCCATCTGGTCGAGCCGCACGTAGTGCATGCCGATCCAGTCCACCACGGGCGCGGTCTGGGCGTGGTAGTAGTTGATGGGGCGGCCCGGATCGAGCCGGCGCGCCTCGGCGGCCATGGCGTCGATGTTGGGGCCATAGCCGGCCTCGTTGCCGAGCGACCACGCCACGATGCAGGCGTGGTTGCGGTCGCGCACCACCACCCGCCGCATGCGGTCGACGTAGGCGGTCTCCCAGCGCGGATCGAGGCTGAGCCGGTCTTTCATGCCGTGGCTTTCGAGATCGGCTTCGTCGATCACGTAGAGTCCGTAGGCGTCGCACAGCTCGTACCAGCACGGGTGGTTTGGGTAGTGCGAACAGCGGACGGCGTTGAAGTGGGCGCGTTTGATCAACTGCACGTCGTGCAGCATATCGGCCTCGGTCAGGCTGCGGCCGCGCGTGCCGTGCCATTCGTGGCGGTTGACGCCGCGCAGTTTGACGGATCGGCCATTCACCCAGAACTGGCCGTCGGCGATGTGTACCTCGCGTGCGCCCACACGGTGGCGGGTCGCATCCACGACGCGGCCATCGACGGTCAGTGTTACGTCGAGCGAGTAGAGATAGGGATCCTCCGGCGACCAGAGGTGCGCCTGTGGCAGGTGCAGGCACAGGGAGGCGGGCGCATCGGGCGTGGCAGGTGTGCCTGCGGCCGAAGCGACCACGCGGCCGCGGTGATCGTGCAGTTCGGCGGCGAGCGTGCCGGCGGCCGATGAGGCCAGACCGCGCGTCTCGACAGTGATGCCGATGGTGGCCGAGCCGGTTGTGAGGTCAGGCGAGGAGCGGACCGCCATGTCGCGGATGTGAAACTGCGGGCGGCTCTGAAGGTAGACACTGCGGAAGATGCCGCTCAGGTACCACATGTCCTGATCTTCGATGTAGCTGCCGTCGCTCCAGCGGTAGACGGCGACGGCGAGCACGTTCGTGCCGGGGCGCAGGTGCGGGGTCAGGCAGAATTCGGCGGGGTTGCGGCTCCCCTTGCTGAAACCGACCGGGCGGCCGTTGAGCCACAGGTGGAAGGCCGAGTCCACGCCTTCGAAGGTGATGAAGAGTTCGCGACCGGACCAGGCGGCAGGCAGTTCGAACGTCGTGCGGTAGCAGCCGGTGGGATTGTCGTCGTGCGGGACGTGCGGCGGATCGGCGGGGAAGGGGTACTGGATGTTCGTGTAGATCGGCTGGCCAAAGCCCTGCAGTTCCCAATGGCCGGGCACGGTGATCGGGTGCCAGGCGGCGTCATCGAAATCGGGGTGCGGGAAGCCGTCGGGCGCAGCGTCCGGCGTGGCGGCGAGGTGGAATCGCCACGTGCCGTCGAGCGACTGGACGAACGGCGACGCCTGCAGCTCGGCCTGTGGCAGCAGGGGCGCATGCGGCGGCTCCTTGTGGCGGCCAACGATGGCCGGGTTCTCCCAGTCCGGGAGTGCTTCGCGCGTGGCGGCCATGGCTTGCACATCGTGCCCGTCGAAATGTCCGTGGTCTTCCCAATCAATGGCCATGCGGAGCCTCACTGTCCAGGTGTGGCGCGTCGCGGGGCGCGGAAGCGGGGGTTGTGTCGTCGCTGGGCACGATCTCCACGGTCACATGGGCGAGCTCGTGGACGTCCCGCAGGCGGGCCTTGCACGTGCCGACGGCGAGGGGGCGGTTCGCGACGACCGCGAGGATGCAGGCGTACTTGTTCTGCCCGACGCGCCAGAGGTGCAGATCGCTGATGCGGGCATCGCCGTCGCTCTCAACCGCCGTCCGCACCTCCTGCGCCAGGTCGTCGTTGCTTTCGCGGTCGAGGAGGATGTTGCCGGTGTCGACGAGCAGCGAGCGCGTCCAATTGGCGATCATGATGGCGCCCACAATGCCCATGATGGGATCCAGCCACGTCCAGCCTGCGTACTTCCCTCCCAGCAGCGCGGCGATGGCCAGAACCGAGGTGAGCGCATCGGCGATGACGTGCAGGTAGGCCGCGCGCAGGTTGAGGTTGGCGGGTTGGTGGTCGTGGGGGTGGTCATGGTGGCCATGGGGGTGAGCGTGGCCGGCGTGGTGGTGGCGGTCGGCGAGGAGGAACATGCTGGCGAGATTGACGACCAGTCCGATGACGGCCACGAAGATGGCTTGATCGAACTGGATCGTAACGGGGTGGAGCAGGCGTTGCAGCGAGAGCACGACCATGGCCGTCGCGACGCCTCCCAGCAGGATGGCGCTGACGAATCCGCCCAGGATCTCGATTTTCCATGTGCCGAAGGCGAAGCGCCGGTCGTGGGTGTGCCGTCGCGCGAGCACGAAGGCAAGCCAGGAGATGCCGAGCGCAGCGGCATGCGTGCTCATGTGCCAGCCATCGGCGAGCAGCGCCATGGAGTTGAACAACCAGCCGGCCACGATCTCGGCGCCCATCATGACCACGGTGAGCGCCACGACCCGGATCGTCCTGCGCTCGATGTCGGCGCCGGTGTAGTGGAAGACGTGCGGGTGCTGATAGGCCGCGATGTCGTGAGCATGTGCACGCATCTGTCCAGTATGGAATGACAGGTGGCCGCCCGTCGATAACTGAAATGATGGCCAGTGATTGCGCGCGGCGGCCGCTGCTTTGCACGGCGCGTGCGTGTGCGGTAGACTGCGCGTCATGGAACTCATCCGTCTGGCGGCGTGTGCGGACAACTGGATCTACCTGGCGTGCGCCGGCAATGCGGCGTTCGCAGTCGATCCCGGCGATGCGGCGCCTGTGTTGCAGGCCCTCGTGACGGCGGGCGCGCGGCTGCGCGCGATCATCCTGACCCATGGGCATGGCGATCACACGGCCGGCGTGCAGGCGTTGCGTCGCGCGACGGGGTGCACGGTGGCCGGGCCGGTTGAGTGTGCGGCGTGCAGTCTGGATCGCGTTCTCGCAGGTGGAGAAACCCTCGAGCTTCCGGGCGGGCCCGTGCGCGTGATCGCCGTGCCGGGCCACACGTCCGGGCACGTGGCGTACCATGCGCCGGACGCCGCTATTGTCTGGACCGGCGATACTCTATTCGCCGGCGGCTGCGGCCGGCCGCAGCCGGGCGCGAGCAGCACGCTCTGGCATTCATTGTTGCGCTTGCGCGGCCTGCCTCCGGAGACGCGCGTCTGCGACGGACACGATTACCTGGCCGATAACCTCGAATTCGGGCTCGATGTGCTGCCCGGTGACGCCGCGATCAGCCGGCGGCTTGCGGCCGTGCAAGCCGCGGGCGCCACGCCTCCGCCGCCCGGCACGCTGGCCGAGGAGTGCCCCGCCAACATCTTCCTGCGCGCCGATGAAACGGCCGTCGCTGCAGCCGTGGCCCTGCCCAACGCCCGACCCGCCGATGTGTTCGCCTGCCTGCGCCGGCGCAAGGATGCGTGGTAGTCGGCTCCGACTCAACCGCGCGCCAGGCAGAGGATCGCCACGCCGATGAGGATGGCGGCGAGCGCCACGCTCTTGCGGCGAAGGTTGCCTTCGCCAAAAAGCAACGCACCCAGCGCGAAGGAGACGATCACGCTCGACCGCCGCACCAGCGACAGCACGGAGATGTGGGCGTCCGGCTGGCTGACGGCGTGGAAGTAGAGCCAGTCCGAGAGGATCAACAGGATCCCTACGGCCGGGATCGTCCAGCGCCACTTGAAATCCGTGCGTCGCAGCCCGGCCAGCCGTTGCGCAACCAGCACCAGGCCCAGCAACACGACCAGGTCCACCGAGAACCAGAACTGCAGGGCGTGGCGCTCCAGGCCGCACGCCTGCAGCAGGTGCTTGTCGTAGAGTGCCGAAGCAGCGCCGAGCAGGGTGCCGAGGAAGGCCAGCAGCACGCCCCGATGGCGCGAGAAATGGATGCCTTCGGCGCGCCCCGCCACCGAGAAGAGCCAGTAGCCGGCAAACACGGTGATCATGCCCACGGCCTGTCCGCGCGAGGGCACCTCGCCGTACAGCAGGACGGCGCCGATGAGTGTCCAGAGCGGGGCCGAAGCCCGGATCGGCGCCGCCACCGAAATCGGCAGCGCGCGCATGGCGTAGTACATGAACACCCAGGAACCGGCCACCAGCGCGGATTTGAACGCCACTTGCCAGAACGCATGCGACTCGATCTGCAGCGCCGGCACCAGCCGCCCGCCGAGCGCCAGCGCGAGCGCAAAGGTGCCTGAACCGCAGAGCGTGGCCAGGAACAGCACCGGCATGACGGCATTGCCGTGTACGCTGTGCTTCTTGCAGATGTCGTAAGCGGCCAGCAGCAGGGCCGACCCTAGGATGAGCGGGGTCCAGGACAAGCCAGTCTCCAGTTAAAAACGCGGTACGCGAGCTCCAGAGTGAAGCATAACGCGTGGACCGGACCAAGCGTGAAGAAAAGGCGCACAGGAACCTGTGCGCCTTTCCATCCGGAAGAGCGGGGCCCGGATCGGGGTCTCCCGAACGTCCCGCGGCAGAAGGTCGTCTAGGAGGTCGTCTAGGGACAGGTCGTCCATACTGCACATCGGCACGCGACAGGCCCCCACGCAGTTCTTCGTTGCCTGTTCAGCCCCGGCATCGTTAACACCTACACGTGCGCCGATGAACAGGCCTGACGCCGCCGACCGCCGCCCCACTTCGACATTCTGCGGTTGGGTATTCGATAAGCCGGCTTCATAGGCGGGCTCGGTCCCGCCTATGAAGCGGCACCCGGTCGCCAAAGCGCAACCCGGTGACGTGCCTGCGGCATTCCGACCTCGATGCAGCCCACAGCCGCGGGCGACGAGCCGATGCTCGACGAGCACGGCCTGGCACTGCACCGCTCGCGCTACGCGCGCTTCGGCTTCACCGGCATCTTTTTCGAGTAAGAAACCGCAGAATGTCGAAGGCGAATGCGAGATACGGGTTGGGACGGGAGCGTGGCCAGATGATGAAAAAAGGGGGCGCTTCCGGCTTTCCCGTGGGATTATTCATTGGTGTTCGCGCACGTTCACACGCTGAAGACCGGTTAAGTGGGTATCCGGTTAAGAACGGCGGTTAAGGGTGGCGATTAAGACAAGCTATAACCAGCGCAAGCCGTTTTGTCTAAAGTTATTAA
>CAYQJG010000068.1:0-23996 GCA_964417715.1 uncultured Lentisphaerales bacterium
ACGTTCACGTCGGATGGGCAGGTCACGATCAACAAGAACCTCGAGCTTGGCAAGAGCGCATCGCGGACCAATACGGTGTTCAATATCCGTGGCGGGGCTCTCAATATTGGGCAAAAGCTCGACATGGATGAGCCAGGCGAGGCTCAGATGAACATCTCCGGCGGCCGGGTGACCGCCGGGTCCCTGGCGATCCGCTCCGGCGCCATGAACCGGATCAGCCTCTCCCAATCGGGTGTGTTGTGGGTGTCGCAAGTCTCGTACAGCGTCGCGGCCGCCAACGCCGATATCGCCGCCGGGCGGATTGTAGGCCAACGCCCCTTGGCGGTCAGTACGACCAACAATGGCCTCTATGTGGTCATCGCCCAGGTTCCGGCGCCCGTGATCAGCGTGACCGCCTCGACGGCGCTGGCGAGCGAGAACCCGGTCGAGCCGGGCGTCTTCACGATTCGGCGGGAAGGCGTCACCTCCAGCGCCGTCGTTGTGAAATACGCCCTGAGCGGCACGGCGACCCAGGGCGCCGACTACACCGTGACGCCAGCCGGATCCGTGACCCTCACCGCCGGCGTCGCGAGCGCCAACATCGTTCTGACGCCGGTGGACGATTCCGCGGTCGAAGACGACGAGACGGTGACGCTGACGCTGATCGGCGACGCCGCCTACGACATCGGCGCCCCTGCTGCCGCGACCCTGGCCATCGCGAGCGACGACGGCAGCGTGGGCGCCGTGACGGTGACGGCCTCCGATCCGGTGGCGGCCGAGAATCCGGCCGATACCGGCGCGTTCACGATTTCCCGGGCAAACACAACTGGTGCACTGGATGTCCGGTATGCCATGAGCGGCACGGCCGACGCCGGCAGCGACTACACCGGGTTGACCGGCATCGTCCGGCTTGCGGACGGTCAGGCCAGTGCCACCGTTACGCTCGCTCCGGTTGACGACGCCTTGATCGAAAGACCCGAGACGGCCATCCTGACGCTGCTCCGCGGGAGCCGCTACACGTTGGGCGAACCCGCCGTGGGGACAGTGACACTCACCAGCGATGACGTTCCCACGATCACTCTTGCGGCGACCGAGCAAAACGCGCGCGAGGCGAGTGGGACGCCGGGCCAGTTCGTGTGTACCCGCAGCGGCAGCGGTCCGGGGCTGACCGACGGCGATCTGACGGTCCTCTATGCGGTGTCGGGGTCGGCTCTCAACGGGGCGGACTGCGTGACGCTGCCGGGTTCGCTGGTCATTCCCAGCGGACAGACCGCGGCGACGCTTCTCGTCACCCCGATTTCGGACGGCGTGAGCGAACCGCCGGAAACCGTCGTGTTGTCGCTGTCGCCGTCCGGTGCGTATGCCAGGGGTACACCGGCCGAAGGCACGGTCACGATATGGGATGTCAATCCGCCCTTCCGCGCGGTGATGAACGGGCCGTTCAACGCGCCGAGCACGTGGGGCGTGAGCGCCGGGTATCCCTCCGCGTCTGGCGACGTGGCGATCATCGCGGGCTGGACGGTCACGGCGACGAGCGTCGGCGAAGTGGGGGCTGGGGTGACGGTGAACCTGTCGGCCGGCGGGATACTGAAACTGCCGGACATCAATAGCGGCGCGACCAAGAGCGACGTGATCCATGCGAACGCGGCGATCAACGTGAATGCCGGCGGGCTGCTCTGGGTCGGGAAGCGGAACTCCTGCAGCCATTCCAGCACCCTCAACGGGGGTGCGCTGGCGCTGGCGCCGCGCACCTATCCCTTCGCCGGGGTTCTGAATGTGGTTGCGGACTCGGTGATCAGCAACAGCACGCCCAGCAGCGGGATCGACTTGCGAGCGCAGACACACGGCAGCGGGAAACTGACGCTGATGCACGCGAGGGATACTCTGGGCGCGAACAACATCGCGTTTGCCAACGGGAGTACCTGGACGGGGAACTGGGACTTCACCGATGGCGTGCAGGAGCGGATCGACTTCACCGACCTGTCGGTTCCGCGGGGGGTTCGTATGGGTAGCGGAGCGGTGGTGTACTACAAAACGGTGACGACGATCAAGGGAACGCTCTCGGGCACAGGAACGAACCTGGTCTATCAGACGAGTACACTCACGATCGGCACGACGACGGACCAGGGGGTGGTGAGTCCGGGAGACGGTGGGCCGGGCAATGTGACGCTGACCAGTTACAGCAGCAGCGCCGGCAACTACAGTCCTACGCTCGCGTTCAGCGGCAAGTCGGTCTACGAGGTCGATATCCGCGGACCGTCGTCTTACGACCGGGTGACGGTGGCGGGAACGGGGACCGGGACGGGCAAGGCAACCATTGCGGCGGGCGCGGTCTTGAATGTGACGCTGTGGACACCGACGGACAGCGGGACGCTGGATGCGACCATCCTCGATACGACGGGCGGCGGCGGGGGGCTGCTGACCGGGGCCTTCAGCACGATCAACTGGAGCAATACGAGCGGCTGGAGCGGACTGGCGGTGACGAAGGTCGACAACGACCTGCACGTGACGGGCCGCTACGAGCGCGTGAATGCGGACGCGAACGCCAACGGGATGCCGGACGCGTGGGAGACGCGCTACTTCGGCAGCACGGCCAACGCGTTGGGCGCGGCGGATGCGGACTGGGACGTGGATGGGATGTCGAACTACGGTGAGTGGGTGGCGGGGACGGACCCGACCAACCGGCTCTCCTTGCTGCGCTTCGGCAGTCTGGTACAGCATGCCGTCGGGGCCGGGATGGTCGTGCGCTGGTCGAGCGAATCGAACCGGTTTTACACGTTGAGGCTCTCCACGAATCTGGTGCTGGATCCGTTTACGACCGTGCTGACGAACCGCGCGCGGGCCACACCGCCGATGAACGTGCATACGGATGCGGTGAGCCGCGCCAGCGCGTTCTACAGGATCGCCGTGGAAAACCAGTGACCACGACCGTGGAGAACAACAAGGGTCAGACATGACGGACGTCGACAAACGGCCCGCTGAAGGCCTGAAGTACACGCGGTTGGGCCTGGTCAGCCTCTTCGCGTGGTTGCTGTGGGGAGGGGTCTGTTTCCAGCTCATGGAACAGGTGGTGAAAACCCTCCTGCCGCTTCAGCTGCGTTCGATCGGAGCCACGAACGCCCACATGGCGCTGATCATCACGGCCATTCCCGGCATTCTCGGTTTTCTCGTCGGTCCGGCGGTGAGCTACAGGAGCGACCGCAGCACGCATCCCTGGGGGCGCCGCAAGCCGTACATCGTTTTCACCATGCCTTTCCTGTGCATCTTCCTGGCCGGCATTGGGTTCGCGGAAGACATCGCCGGTTTCCTCCGGGTCTGGGATTTCCTGCCGCGGCACGGGATCACTCCTTACGCGGCGACGATTGCGATGGTCGGGTTTCTCGTGCTGGGGTTCCAGTTCTTCAACGAATTCGTGAACAGCGTCTGGTGGTACCTGTTCCGCGATGTGGTCCCGGAGGCGTATTTCGGGCGGTTCGCGGGCCTCAGCCGCGTGGTGGGGGCCATCGGCGGGTTCATCTGGAATCTCTACATTTTCCCGCACGCCGAGACGCATGCGCGGGGAATCTATGTCTGGATCACCCTGCTCTATTTCCTCGGGTTCGGCCTGATGTGCTGGCGGGTCAAGGAGGAGCGCCACAAGCCGTCCGAAGAGGACGCTGCGGAGCAGAAGCCGAGACTCACCCGACAGGTGCGGAACTATATGCGCGAATGCTTCGGCCATCCGATCTACGTCTGGGGCTACGTCGGCACGGTGTTCGACTACTTCGGCAACGGTCTGACCTTCGTGGGCATCCTCTTCGCGAAGCAACTGGGCATCACGCTCGAGCAACTCGGCGTATTCGGCGCCTTCATGGGCATCGCGCAGCTTCTGGCCACCTATCCGGCCGGAATCTTCGCGGACAGGTTCCACCCCATCCGCCTGTGCCTGATCACCGGCACCGTGACTCTGGTCACGCCCCTGCTGGGCTACGCGTTCTACCAGGACTGGCCGTCCTATATGCTGCTGGGCCTGCTGTGGTTTCCCGTCCAGCAGATCGGGCAGGCGTCCGGAGCGGTGCTGCTGATGCGCGTGTACCCGAAGAAGCGCTTCGGGCAATTCTGCTCCTGCAACGGGATGATTCGCGGTCTTGCGCAAATGGGCGGCGCCATGCTGGGCGCCCGCATCCTGGACCAGTTGCAGGACTACCGCTTCTATCTGCTGTACAACGGGGCGCTGAATGTCGCCGCCCTCGTCTGCACGTTTATCGTGTACTACTACTGGAAGAAGAGTGGCGGGGATAACTATGTGGCGCCGCTGAAGGAGGACAAATGACCCCTGACCCTTCTGCAAAGGCCGCGCCGCCCGCCCGCGTGCTTGATCGCGGAGACTACACGCTGTTCGCCGGAAGCTTCGCCCTGCTGGCCACGCTGGTCGTGCTGCTGGTGTTGCTGATCTCCATCTTCAAGCAGGTGATGGCCGTGCGCTGGCTGAGCAAACCGGATCAACGGAGCCGTCAGGAGGTCCGGCAGTATGTCGCCATCCTGGCGGAGGAGAAGAGCGTGGCCGCGCTGGACCGCATGTGGACGCGGCCGGACGGTATGCCGTCGCTGTTTGGCGCCATGGCGCTGGCGGGCAAGGGCGATGCCGGGATGGCGCGGTTACGATCAGAGGCGGAGTCCGGAACCGGGGAGCGGTCCGTGACGGCCATGGCCGCCATGGAATACGAGAGGCCGGGAAGCCTGCTGCCGTTCCTGAAGTCCGTCTCCGACCCGGCCCGCTGGGCCGCAGCCGTGCAGGCGGCGACGCTGGCGGACATCTATTCTGCCGTGGATTTCATCCGCGATATGGACGGCAGCTTTATCGCGCTTTTTCCTGGAAAGAAGGCAATTTCCGCCGAGGTAATGGGCGGCTACCAGCACGGGCTGGTTGGATTGGGATCGGACGCGGACATACCGGATCCATCGGCAACCATGCGCGCTTTCCATGCCGACCAGTTGCGTGAACATCCCGAGTTGTTCAAGCCCGGCGTGCTGAAGACGATCCAGGATTCCTGGGCGATCTATCTAACGCGAGCCTTTGCGCAGCGGGACGCGCTGTTTGTCGCTCAGGAGGCGGTGCGAGCCGCCGTGTCTGGCGCGACGAATCTCCCCCCGGATGCCCTGGAGGCGGCCAACCGTTTTCTGGCCGGTCGCTATCCCGGGAACCCGTTGATTCTCGCGCCCGCCGGGGAACGGGCGTTGCCGGCTGGGGAAACCGTGCTGAGGCGCGATGGCGTGGCGCTGCGCGCGCTGGCCCTGTCCACCGGCGGTGACACGCGCGTGTCGGGTGGCCTCGACAATCGGGTGCGCGTATGGAGGGGCGGCGGGGAGGCGGAACCGATGGCGCCGACCAGACATGCCTTCGGGATTCTGGCCGTGGCGGTCTCGCCCGATGGCGTGCGGATCGCCTCGGCCGGCCTCGATGGCACGATCCGGCTCTGGGACGCGGCGGCGGGCCGCCAGACGGCCGCAGTGGATGCCGGCACGCGCCGCGTATCGGCGCTGGCGTTCTCACCCGATGGCGCCACGCTGGCGGCGGGCGGGCCCGCCGGGAGCATCCGGTTGCTCGACGGGGTGACCGGCGCCGAGCGGCGCGTGTTGCGTCGACACGAAGCGGAGGTGACCGCGCTGGCGTTTGCCCCGGACGGCAAGCGCCTGGTTGCCGGCAGCCTGGACCGGTCCCTGTCCGTGTGGGCCCTGACCGACGCCGAGGCCAAGCCGACGGTGCTGGAGAAACACGGCGACGCCGTCTGGTCCCTGACCATCTCCCCTGACGGCCAATGGATGGCCTCTGGCGCCGGCGACCGCCGGGTCATGATCTGGTCACTCGGCGAGACGACGCCCCAAGCCCGCGTGCTCAGGGCACACAAGAGCGTGGTGACGGCCCTGGCGGTATCGGCCGATGGTCGGTGGCTGGCCAGTGCGGGGGCCGACCATCTGCTGGTGGTGTGGGACGTGGAGCGCCGCAAGGTGTCCAGCGCCCATCCGACAGATGTCACGGTCAATGCCCTGCAATTCGAGCCTGACGGCAAGACGCTGCTGTTGGCGTGCGACGATGGAACGTTGCGACGCTGGCAGGTATCCTCACGGGATGAGAGGCCATTCTCCTCCGGTGATTGGGCGCTCTGGCTGATGAGGAAGGATTAGTGAGGACACGACCGACTGCACGAGGAGAAGCGCCGTGGAGCGCGCGATGGCAAGTCAAGACAGGGGCAAGTGACGATGAGACGGACTGCATGGGTGGGCGTGGGTTTGGCGGCCGTCCTGTTCACAGGCGCCGTGTCGGCGGATGAGGAGGCAGGGATGATGCGCGATCAGGCCGCAAGGGGCGCGAAACTGGATGTGTGGGCGATTGGCGAGGGGGTGCGCATCGATCCCCTGACCGGCAAAGCGTTCGAGGAGAATGCGAAGATGCTGCCGGGCGGGATTTCCGGTGACTACCGGGCGAGAAACTGGGTCTGGGACGGCGCGACGCAGACCGTGACCCTGAACGGAGCGGCCAATGAGGTCGTCAGCTTCCAACTGATTGTCGAGGGCTCGGGTGCGAAGGGTATCCACGTCACGGCGGCGGACCTGTCGGGCGCCGGCCGGGCGATTCCGGCCGGACAGTACAGCTTCTTCCGGGCCTTCTACGTGAGGGTGAAGCAGGCGGTGGACGGCAAACGCGCGCCCTATCCGCTGGAGGAAGGGTGGTATCCCGATCCCCTCGTGCCGTTCGAGACGCCCAAACTGGGCGCACCCTTCGCGATGGACGGCGGCAATTTCGGCGGTGCGAAGCCGGCGGTTGCGGACATCAGGAACCAGACCGTCTGGGTGGACCTGTGGATTCCCCCGAAAACGCCACGGGGTCGCTACAAGGGCACGGTCACCGTGGCGTCCGAATCCGGGCGCAAGACCGTGGCGGTTGAACTCCAGGTCTTCGGTTTTGAGATGCCCGCCAAAGGAAACACGACGCTGGAACTCATGTCTTACATCGGCTTCGCTCGCCTCGCAAAGCCCATGCGCGATGCGTGTTTCGCCCTGGCGCATGCGCATCGAGCCACCATCACCGGCAACAGGCCGTTCGTCAACTACGAGTCGCCCTTGCGGGCCGAGGGGAATCGGTTCGTGTGGGACGGGTTTGACGCGACCTACGGGCCGGTGATCAACGGCTCCCTTTATCAGGAAGGCCCGCGGACGGGTGTGCCGCTCGAGGTGTTCGTCCTCCCGTTCGAGCCGCGAATCGACCGCCCGGACGCCAAGGGACCCGGGCGCGGCGCCAACTGGCCCATCCCGGCCCCAACGAAGAACAACAACTGGGAGGTGGATTTCACGCCGGAATATGTGGCCCGGTTCAAGGAGTTGCTGACGGATGCCTCAAGACACTTTGCCGAAAAGTACCCACACACCACGCTGGTCGTCTACCAGGACAGCCTGGATGAGCCGGGCTTCCACAAGGCCGCCCCGGACGTGGCCATGGGCCAGTTGCGCTCCCTGCAGGGGTACGTCAGGATCATCCGGGAACTGAACCTGAAGAACGTGATCTACAAGTTCGACATCGGCAGCGGGTTCGACAAGAACAAGTTCGATCTCGACGGCAACGGCAAGGTGGAGGGATCGAAGGATGTGGTCTCCGCCCTCACCGGCGTGGACCTCTGGAATATCAATGGCATGTGCATCAACCTCGATGTCCTGCAGCCGGCAATCAAGCGTGGCGCCAAGGTCTGGTTCTACAACGGCTTCGAGCCCCGCGTGGGGCCGACCGTGATCGCCACCGAGGCGGTGGGTCCGCGCACCTGGCCGTGGGTGGTGTTCACCTCGCGCATGCACGGTTCCTGCAAGTGGTCATTCCTGGAGGGTGCGAACCCGACCGACAAGCCCTGGACCACCGGCGGCAGTCCGGCCAATCCCGGCGACGCCCTGTTCATGTATCCGGGCCACGAGCACGGCATGCCCGAGGCCATCTTCCCTTCGATGCGCCTCAAGGCGTACCGGCGCGGCATGCAGGACTACGAGTACCTCCACGCCGTGGCCGCGAAAGATGGCCACGACAAGCAGGCGATGGCCTTCGCGGTTCGCGGGGCGTCCAGACCGATGACGGGCTCGCTGGATATGAAGGACTTCCAGGATGACGCCTCCCACGAACGGGCCACGGTCAAGGTGGCGGGTGGCGACCAGCGCTCATGGCCGCATCATCCCGAGGTGTTCGAGAGGGTGCGTTGCGAGATGGGCGAGTATCTGGGTGGTACCGACGGGAGTCGGCACCGCAGTCCTTGAGCGTGCCGCCCTGCTCACGGGCGAACTCAAGCCCGGTACGGCCGTGAATGGTCGACGACGCCGGTCCTCGACCTCCGGGCTTTCGTGGACGCGCTGATCCTGAACCTGCTGATCGGCAACACCGACGCCCACGGCAAGAACTACTCCATGGTCTACCGTAGCGGCGAGAAGCGCTTTGCGCCGCTCTACAGACGTTGCTGTACCTGGGCGAGATCAATGACAGTCAGCAGGCGGGATGGTGCAAGGCCATCGAGGCCGTTGTCGGCGGTCAGTCGACGCCCCTGTGCCTGTTTCCATCGGACCGACTTCCGCCGGTGGATGTCGCGCACGTCCAGATTGGGAGCAGGTGCGCGACCAACTGACGGTGAAACTCGTGGCCGACGACGGGGACCTGTACGTCCTCACCCGCAGTGGTGACCGCAAGCGCGACGTCTCGGTGCCCACAACCACCGGTCAATGGCTGACCATGTCCCGCTACACCCAACCGGACCACGCCACGCAACTGCTGCTCACCGTGATGGGACTCCGCCTGCCGCCTCAACCGCCACCCCAGATATCGCCGATTGCACCAAATGATCACGCCGGGTGATGTGGTGAAGACCTGTCACCCCACAACCGCACAATCATTGGCGTTTCCGCGCGCTGTATCCCCCAGTTGAGAAAGTCGGGCTAGATCGCACCCCGCCGGACTACCAGGGATCGTCCGACGGCCTCGCCCGCCGGCGCGTCAGCCACCAGGCCACGGCGCCCACGGCTGCGTACCACCCCAGCAACGCCCAGGCGGGGGGACGGTCGATCCGGAAGGTGCCGCCCGGCAGGAGCACCGTCCCGTGTGCCATCAGGACCATGGCCGAGGTCAACACGGCCGCTGCCTGGTTGAAGGTCACGGCCAGGAAGTCGGACACGAGCCCCGTGCCCAGGCTGAGCACACCTGCCACGACGACCAGAAATGAGACGGGCACGACCAGCAGGTTGGCCAGCAGCGAACCCAGGGTGAACCTGCCGAAGTACCAGGCCGTCAGCGGCGCTGACGCCACCCAGGCCGCCAGGGAGACCGCCAGCAGGTCGGCCAGACCCGCCAGGCACCGCTGCCTGATCCGCTGCCAGCCGGTCGACACGGCACCGTCTCCAGGAAGTCCGTCCATCGCGGCCGCACGGGCGTCGAATGCTGCACGCTCCACTCCGAACAGGCGTTTCAGGCCGCGGGCGAAGGGCGTGCACAGCAGCAGGAGACCCACCATCACCACGAATGAAAGCACGAACCCGAGGTCGGCGATCTGGCGCGCATCGCCCATCAACAGGATGATGGCCGCTGCGGCCAGCATGGCCAGCCCATCGGGTTTGCGGCCGATGAGCGGGGCACCGAAGTAGAGCAGCCCCATCAGGCAGGCGCGCATCGCGCTGGCGCTCGCGCCCGTGACCAGCGTGTACGCCAGCAGCAGCGGACCCAGCACGGCACCCCACAACGGGCGCGGCACACCGGCGGCACCCAGCAGGAAGATCAGCACACCCGCGACCATGGCGATGTTCATGCCGGAGATGGCGAAAATGTGGATCGTGCCTGAATCACGGAAGACGCGCGTCATGGCTGGCGGGATCTCGCTGCGGCACCCCAGCAGCATGGCCTGCACGAGGGTCGGCACCGAGCCCCACGACTCGATTCCCAACGCCAGACGGCGGGCCGCGGCCAGCCGCAGACGCATCGCGGCTGCCCGCCAGTCGGCTGCCCGCGGCGATGCCCGGCAGGCCGAGTCGTCCAGGTTGCTTTCGAGGCTCATCCGCGGCCGGCCGCGCCGTTCGCTGAGCGCGAGACGTCGCGATACGAACCGCCACGTCTCGCCGACTTGTGGCGCCGCGGCGGAATCAGACGGACCGTACCAGCGCACGCTCACCGGCACCTGCCGCACGCAGTACACGGGCCCGGCCGGCGTTTCGACTGCGACCTGCCGCAGGGCGAGGGTGTAGCAGGCGCCGCCATGCGACAGCGGCCGGCCCGTCACGTCTCCCGTCACGACGCCGCTTACGGCGACGCGCTTCCCGGCGCATCCGGCCAGTCGCAGGCGTTCGACCTGCTGTCGCTCGCGCACGCCCGCCGCGGCGAGCCAACCCGAGAGTCCCACGAGCAGCCAGACCGCCGCGATGGCCAGCTGCGACCGCTGGGGTTGTCGCCGGCACCCCAGCCAGACACCTGCCACGACACACCAGCCGCCGGCCGCAGCCGCCGCGCCACCGCAGGCGAACCCCAGCAGGATACCCGCAATCAGTGCGGCGGCCAGACCGACGACCGGTCGGCGCGCCATGGATGCGCCTGGCGTCATGCCCCCAGCATAGCCGTGGTGGCGTCCGTCTGCCAACCCTGTTCTGCGAGAGGTGTTGCGCGAGCGGGAGCGGCAGGTGCCGATGGACCGCAACTGGACGGGACGGAACGACGCAATCGATGCGGCCCCCGCACGCACGGGTTGAGCGTTTCGTCTGGTTCGTGTAGGGCGCGATCCCCGAGCGCGCCGCTAGTGCCGGTGTCGCGCTCAACTCTCGCAGTCTGGGGGGCCAAGCGAAACGCCGCGCAAAAAAGTGGCGGGGTTTCGGTTGACAGGGTGGGGCAAATGATCTACGTTTGTCGCGAAAGGTCACAAAAGGTCAAACATGGGGCCAGAAGGCCAGGAAAAGACTGAGACGGGGGGAAGGGGGCTTCTGCTGGGGCGGTTCGATCACGCCCTGGATCCGAAGAAGCGTCTGACGATCCCGTCCAACTGGCGCGAGCTGATGGGCCAACCGGCGTATGTCTACGTGATGCCGGACTTTGACCTGCTGTGTCTTAACCTTCTGGCGCCGTTCGAGTTGGAACGGCGGATGGAAGGGCTGCGGCAACGGGCGCTGTTTGAGGACGGACTGGGCGAGGGGCTCGCCGAACTGGGCGAGAGCGCGGAGCAACTGCCGTTGGACGTGCAGGGGCGCATTCGCATCCGCGACCGCCTGCTGGAGTTCGCGCAGCTCAGCGAACAGGTCGTGATGATCGGCGCGGCGAACCGGATTCAGCTCTGGTCGCCGAAACTGCGGCCGGAGCGGGCGACCGTGGATCAGGGGCGGCTGGCAGCCGCCTACCGGAATATCAAGTTTTGATGTGAGTTGACGATGCACGAGTCGGTCATGTTGTCGGAGACGCTGGGGATGCTCGCAGTGCAGCCCGGCGGTCTCTATGTGGACGGAACGCTGGGCAGCGCCGGGCACGCGGCCGAGATCCTGCGGCGCGCCGGACCGCAGGGCCGGTTGCTGGGCATCGATCGCGATCCCGAGGCGCTCGAACGCGCGCGCGCGCGGCTGGCGGGCGAGGCGGGGCAGATCGTGCTGGCACATGGGAACCACGGTGACCTGGCACGGATCGCGGCCGCTCACGGATTCGCCAACGTGCAGGGCGTGCTGTTGGACCTCGGCGTGTCGTCAGACCAACTCGACACGGCCACCCGGGGCTTCAGTTTCCAGCAGGATGGGCCGCTCGACATGCGCATGGACCCGACCGCCGGCGAGACGGCGGCCGACATGCTGGCCCGCCTGAGCGTGACCGAAATGGCCGACCTCTTCCGCCGACTGGGCGACGAACCGCTGGCCGGGATTGTGGCCCGGGCGGTCGATCGCGCGCGCGGCGACGCACCCGTGCAGTCGACGGGCCACCTGGCCGGCATCGTCGCGGCGTCCGTGGCACGCCGCCCCCCGCATGTGCGACGCCAGACGCAGGTGCGCGTCTTCCAGGCTCTGCGCATGGCCGTCAACGACGAACTCGGGGCGTTGACGCGCGCATTGGACGCGGGGCTGCGCCTGCTGGCGCCCGACGGCCGGCTGGTGGTGATCACGTTTGAAAGTCTGACCGACCGCATCGTGAAGCACGGCTTCGCCGCGCATGCCGGCCGGTCGGTGGCACTGCCGCAGGGCGGCGTGCGCTGGGAAGGCGAGCGCCCCGTGGTGGCGTTGCTCGTCCGGCATCCGCAGGTGCCCGGCGAGGAGGAAGTGGCGCGCAACCCCCGGTCGCGTTCGGCCAAGTTGCGCGGCGTGCGCCGGCTGACGCCGGTCGAGGCGCGAGCGGCCACGGGATGGGATGGCGAGGAGCAGGAGGGACGAAACGCATGAGACGCAACCGCAAACGACGCCTACACAGCCGGCTGATGCCACCGTCGGTTGCCGGCGTGATCGTGCTGCTGGCGACACTGGCCGTGGCCTACCTGGTCATGGACCACAAGTGCTCGCAGTACGGTCAGCAGATCAAGCAGTTCGAGCAGCGCTATGCCTCGCTCGAGAACGAGCAGATCCGCGAGGAAGCGCGCTGGAACAGCATGAAGACCCCGGAGCAGATCGAAACCATGCTGCTTCGCCACGGGTTGCTGATGGTCTATGCCCGGCCCGAGCAGGTTGTGCGGATGGGACGCACCCCTCTGGCGCCGGCCACGGCGGTGGCCCAGGCCACCTACCGCGAACGCGATGTCGGTGTTGCCGCCACGGTGCGCGATGCCCGCCGCAAGACCACGAGATAACGGAAGAGCCGCCGCCATGCATGATCGGGCCGACAGGCTTCGGATCTGGATTGTCGCCGTGTTGCTGTTGCTTGTCCTGGGCGGGCTGGCCGCACAGTTGTGTTCGCTGCACTTGGGCAACCATTCAAAGGTGTCACGCGACTGGCAGACCACCCTGCTCGAACGCCGTGGCACGATCTACGACCGCAACGGTCGCGAGAACCCGCTGGCCGTCAGCCTTCCCGGGCGCATGATCTTCCTGGACCCGAAGCAGATCACCGACAAGCAGGACCGCCTGCAGATGGCCGCCCGTATTGCCGAAGCGCTGAACATGGATGTCGACCGTGTCGTTGTCGCGATGAACCGTACGGACTCGCGCTATGTGCCGCTGGCCGTTTCGCTCGACGACCGCGTGTTCGAACTGCTGGCCGACAAGCGGACCATCACCGGCGTCGGCTGGGAGTCCAAGGTTGTTCGCAGCTACCCGCAGGGTCGCCGCATGGCGCACGTCCTGGGGTTCACCAACAAGGCCGCGGGTGTCGTGGATGCCGGCGCCGCCGGCGTCGAACTGATGCAGGACCAGTTCCTCAAGGGAACCGCGGGCCTGATCAAGGGCGAGGTGGATGCCTACCGCAATGAGGTCTGGGACCGGCGCAAGGTCTTCGTGCCGGCGATCGAAGGCGCCAACGTCTACCTGACGCTCGACCACAATATCCAGTTCGTGGTCGAACGCGAACTGCGGGCGGCCAGCGAGAAGTTCGGCGCGTCGGCCGCGTGGGCCATCGTCCAGCGCGTCAAGACCGGCGAGATCCTGGCCATGGCGTCGCTGCCGGACTTTGATCCCAACCAGTACGCGGATGAGAGCATCGACGTGTGGCGCAACTCGGCCCTGGGCGTGGTTTACGAGCCGGGATCGACCATGAAGGCCGTGGTTATCGCGGCGGCCCTCAATGAAGGGGTGGTCACTCCCGATACGCGCATCGACGTGGGCATGGGGAGCTGGTTCTACGCGGGACACATCCTGCGCGATCATGTCGAGGGCGTCATCGACGTGACGACGCTGCTCAAGAAGTCGAGCAACATCGGCGCGGCCAAGACGTCGCTCATGCTTGGCAACCGCCGCTTGGAGGCCTATTTCCATGGGTTCGGCTTCGGCCGCCGACTGGGCATCGACCTGCCGGGCGAGGAGGGTGGCATCCTGATGCCGTCGAAGCGCTGGAGCCAGCTTTCGCCCACGCGCATGGCGATCGGGCAGGGCGTGGCCGTTACCTCGCTGCAGATGCTCGGCGCGTACTGCGCGATCGCCAACGACGGTCGGCTGATGTGGCCGCACGTCGTCGACCGGATCGAGTCGCCGTCCGGCGAGGTGCTCTACCGCGCGGCGCCGAGGGTGCTGGCGCGGCCGATCCGGCCCGATACGGCGGCCAAGGTACGCCGCATGCTCGTGGGCGTGACCGAGGAGGGCGGCACGGCCACGCGCGCGGCGGTTGACAACTACACCGTCGCCGGCAAGACCGGCACCGCCCAGATCCCGATGCATGGCGGTTACTCGGATACCGACTACTGGGCCTCGTTCGTGGGGTTCTGCCCAGCCGAGAAGCCCGAGTTCGGTGTCATCGTGGTGATCGAACGGCCGTCGCCGCAGCATACCGGCGGCTTCGTTGCCGCACCCGTGTTCGGCAAAATCGCCGAGGCGGTGGCCCACTACCTGGAAATCCCCGCCGATGCGCCCGTGGTCAACCCGCGCCGCGCCGACGGCGTCGCGCGCGTCGCGGCCGTCCGCTGATGCGGCCGCGCCCACAAGCAAGAGACGACACCCATGAAACTCGCCGAACTGCTGGTCGACATCGACGTGCTTTCCCGGACTGCACCGCCCGGGCTTGAGATCGGCAACGTGCTGTGCGATTCGCGGCGCATCCGGCCCGGCGACCTGTTTGTCACTATCCATGGCAGCAAGGAGGACGGGTTGCGATTCGTGCCGTCGGCGCTGACCAAGGGTGCCGTGGCCGTTCTGTCCGAGGCCCCGCCCCAGTCGGGGGGCACGCCCTGGATCCAGGTGCGCGATGCCCGCCGCGCGCTGGCGCTGCTCGCCTGCGCCCTGCACGGGCATCCGTCGCGTCACATGGCGGTCCATGCAATCACCGGCACCAACGGCAAGACCACGACCGCCGGACTGCTGCGCGACTTCCTGGCTGCGTCCGGCCACACCCCCGGCCTGATCTCGACCGTGCAGTATGAATACGGCGCCCGCGTGCTGGCCGCCAGCCGGACCACACCCGATGCATGCGAACTGCAGGCGCTGCTGGCGGCCATGCGCGGTGCCGGGTGCGACAGCGTCGTGATGGAGGCCTCCTCCCACGCCGTTGAGCAGCACCGCATCGGCGGCATGCGCATGGCCAGTGCGGCCTTCACCAACCTGTCGCACGACCATCTCGACTACCATCACGACATGGAGCACTATTTCGAGGCCAAGGCGCGGCTCTTCGACATGCTGGCGGCCGACAACCCCGGCGCCCCGGCAATTATCAACGCCGACGACCCTTACGGCCGGCGACTGATCACGGCCCTTCCATCCAAGGGGCTGGATATGGTATCATATGGTTTCGCCGCCGACGCCACGGTACGCGCCGAACAGGTCGTGCTCTCCTCGCAGGGCACGGTCTTCCGTTTTCGGTCGCCGTGGGGCGAGGTTACGCTGTGTTCCCAGTTGATGGGACGCTATAACGTGTCGAATCAGCTTTGCGCCGCCACGCTGGCGCTGAAAGCAGGAGTGCCGCTGGAGAGTGTGGCCGCTGCGGTTGGGAGTGCCCGGCCGCGGTGGGGCCGCCTGGAGAACGTCGGGACGCCGTTGCCGTGCAGCATCTTTGTCGACTATGCCCACACGGATGACGCCCTCGACAAGGTCTTGACCACGCTGCGCGAGATTACGCCTCGCCGGCTGATCGTGGTTTTTGGATGCGGGGGCAACCGCGACCGCACCAAACGCCCTGTCATGGGGTGCGTGGCGGCCAGACTGGCCGACCACGTGATCGTGACCTCCGATAATCCGCGTACCGAGGAGCCGCTTGATATCATTCGCGAAATTGTCGCCGGCATCCCAGCCGGCTCTTCCTTTGAAACCGTGCCCGACCGGCGTGAGGCCATTTTGACCGCGCTCCGGCAGGGCGGCAATGGCGACACCGTCCTGATTGCCGGTAAAGGCCACGAGAACTATCAGGAATTTGCCAACCGCGTCATCCCTTTTGACGACCGCGAACAGGTCCGGTCGCTTGCCGCTCTCGTTAGGAGTCCCTCATGAACTTCCAGTCTCTGGGCCTGAAGCCCGAGTTGATCCGCGCCGTGACCGAAATGGGCTTTGAAGCGCCCATGCCCATCCAGGAACAGGCCATCCCCGTGCTGCTGGCAGGCGAGACCGACTTTGTCGGCCTCGCGCAGACCGGGACCGGCAAGACCGGCGCCTACGGGTTGGCACTGCTGCAGCGCCTCGATCCGGCCAGCCGCAAGCCCCAGACCCTGATCCTCTGCCCGACGCGCGAACTCTGCATGCAGATCACCGACGAGTTGCGCCAGTTCGGCCGCAACCTGAAGGGGCTCAATGTCGTGGCCGTCTATGGCGGCACCAGCATCTCGGCGCAGATCGCCGAGTTCCGCCGTGGCGTGCAGGTTGTGGTGGCGACACCGGGGCGCCTGTGCGACCTGATGCGCCGCAAGGCCATCGACTTCGCGGGCGTGAAGATCGCCGTGCTCGACGAGGCCGACGAGATGCTGAACATGGGGTTCCAGGAGGATCTCGACCTCATCCTCGGCACGCTGCCCGACGCGACCAACACCTGGCTCTTCTCCGCCACGATGCCGTCGGGTGTGGCCGCGATCGCACGCAAATACCTGAGCAAGCCGGTCGAGATCACCGTCGGCACACGCAACCAGTCCGCTGCCAACCTCGTTCACGTGGTCTACCCGCTGCAGCATGCGCACCGCTACGTCGCCCTCAAGCGCCTGCTGGATTCCGAGGCCGAGATGTTCGGGCTCGTCTTTCGTCGTACCCGCCGCGAGACCCAGGAACTGTCCGACGCGCTGACGCGCGACGGCTACCCCGCCGAAGCTCTGCACGGCGACCTGTCCCAGGCCCAGCGCGACAGCGTCATGCGGAGCTTCCGGCGCCGCCAGATGCGCCTGCTGGTCGCGACCGACGTCGCTGCGCGCGGGCTGGACATCGACGACATCACCCATGTCATCCACTACGACCTGCCCGACGACCTCGAAGTCTACACCCACCGCAGCGGCCGCACGGCCCGCGCCGGCAAGTCCGGCGTATCGTGGGTCTTCGCCAGTCCGGCCGAACGCTACCGGTTGAAGTTGCTGGAGCGCAACCTCAAGATCACGTTCACGGTGGGCAAGGTGCCGGATGGGCGCGAGGCCTGCCGGCGCATGCTGCTGGCCATGGCCACGAAAGTGGTCGAGACCGAAGTGCACCCGGCGACCCTGGCCGACTTCCTGCCGCCGGTGGCCGCGCTGTTCGCGTCGATGAGCAAGGAAGACCTCGTCGCACGGCTGACCGCCGCCGAGATCAAGCGCTACCATGCGATGCACGGCACGATGACCGACGTCAACGCCTCGTTCTCAGCCAACGCCGCCGCTGCGCACGCCACCCGGACGCCGGGCGGACGCCGCCAGGATGATGGCCCCATGTGCCGCTTCCAGATCAACATCGGCCGGCGTGACCGCGCCAACGAAGGCGCGATCGTCCGACTGGTCTGCGAAAGCGCCGGCATCACGTCGGCCGTGATCGGCCGCATCGTCATGGACGACGACAGTTCGGGCTTCGAAGTTCAGGCGCAGGTCGCCGACCAGGTTCGCGACGGGTTGCAGGGGGCGCAGTTTGACGGACGCCCCGTGGCCCTGCGTGAAGCCACAGGCGCGTCCGGGCCGTCGAGCGATAACCGGACACAGCGGCCAACGACTGGCGTGCGGCCATACCGTCCGGGGGGCGCCTATCAGCGTCCCGTCCACCCCGGCGCCCGCCGTGGCCCCGCACGGCGTTAGCACCTGCAGCGCGCTTCCGCCGGGCCCGCCTGCGTGCGGACCCCACCCGAGAAGGAATGGTCATATGAAGAGATGTATGACAGGTCTGGTCAGTCTCATGGCAGGCGGCCTTCTTTGTGCGAACGCGCCCGGCGAACCGCAGGAGCCGCGTTTCGTTTTTCAGGCACAGCGCTTCGTTCTGGAGGAACATGGACTCCCGCTCATCGGCGTGAAGGATGGCAAGCCCTATCAGGAGCGAGCCCCCATCCTGATCAAACTCGATACGGCGACAGGCCGGGTGTGGCGCTATTCGTGCGAGCGGACAGCGCAGGACGGCAAGACCGCGCAGACGGTTCTCGAGGCCTTCGTTTCGGTCCCTGTCGAGGGACTTGCCGAGGACAAGGCGGACCAACTGGGTCGGTTCCAGATCGTGGACTCGTCGCTTCGCATGGCCACGACCAGTGATGGCATCCTGAAGGCCTACCAGGGGAATCCGGCTGTGCTGGTTCTGGACGGCACCACCGGGCGGGTGTGGGCCTACCGCGGCGAACGCCAGTACGTGGACGGCAAGACCCTCCTCAAGGAAGCGTTCGTACTGATCCGGGACTCGGATCCACCAAGGTGACTGGCCAGGTGCTCGCGCCACGCATGGATGATCTGCTCCAAGTCGAGGATCTGACCGTCGATTTCCGCCGCGATGGCCGGCTGATCCGGCCTGTGCGCGGCGTTTCGTTGACCGTGCAGTCGGGCGAATGCGTGGCGCTGGTTGGCGAGAGCGGCTGCGGCAAGAGCCTGACCGCGCTCGCCCTGACGCGTCTGCCCCCCACTGATCGGGCCACCGTGGGCGGCCGCGTGCAGCTGCAGGGGCGCGATCTGTTGACCTTGCCGGCCCGCGACCTGCGCGATGTGCGCGGGCGCGGCATTGCCTACGTGTTCCAGGATCCGGCCAACGCGCTCAATCCGGTGATGCGCGTGGGCGACCAGATCGCCGAGTGCCTGACGGGCATGTCGGCCGCGGCGCGCGACAGCCGCATCCTGGAGTTGCTGACGCGCGTCGGCTTGCCCGATCCGTCCCGGTGCAGTCGCGCCTTCCCCTGCGAACTGAGCGGCGGCATGCAGCAGCGCGTCATGCTGGCCATGGCACTAGCGGGGCGCCCACGACTACTCGTCGCCGACGAACCGACCACGGCCCTCGACGTCGTGACGCAGCGCGAGGTGCTCAACCTGACCGACGAGTTGGCGCGTGCGGAGGGGCTGGCCGTGCTCCTGATCACGCACAACCTGGGGTTGGTCGCCGGACGCGCCGCCCGCGTCTATGTCATGTACGGCGGAATGGTCGTCGAGACGGGTCCCGCGCGCGACGTGCTGGCGGTGCCGCATCACCCCTACACGCGTGGCCTGCTGGCTGCCGTGCCGTCGCTCACGTCGCCGCCGGACGTGCGGCTGCAGGATATCCCCGGCGTCGTGCCGGCGCCGGATGCCTGGCCGGCCGGCTGCCCGTTTGCGCCGCGTTGCACGAACCCCCCGGGGCTCACCTGCCACATGACCGTTCCACCCCTGAACACACACGGCCGCCGACAGGTGCGCGGCGCGCACGGGAGCTGATCGGACTGGATTCCTATGCCTTTGCTGGAAGTCGAGAATGTGGTTGTCAGGTACTGCCGGCCGGGGCATGCGCCGGTTGAGGCGCTGCGCGGCGTATCGTGCGCCGTGGGTGCGGGCGAGACGCTGGGCGTCGTGGGCACCAGCGGCTGCGGCAAGTCCACGTTGGCCCGTGCGATTGTCGGTTTGTTGACGCCCGTCTCCGGGGCGATCCGCTACGCGGGACGCGACAGCACCGCGGGCACGCCGTCGGAGCGCCAGGCCTTCCGGCGGCAGGTGCAGATGGTCTTCCAGGATGCGGTCGGGTCGCTCAATCCGCGGTGCACCGTGCGGAGTGCGCTGAGCGAGGTGCTGCGGGTGCATCGTCTGACGCACGGCCGTACGGAGACCGACGCCCGCGTCGCCGAACTGCTGGGGCAGGTGGGGTTGCCGCCGGCCGCTGCCGACGTCTACCCGCGCGAGCTGAGCGGAGGTCAGTGTCAGCGTGTCAGCCTGGCGCGGGCGCTCGCGGTGAAGCCGGCCGTGATTGTGGCCGATGAGCCGGTTTCTGCGCTCGACGTGTCGGTTCAGGCGCGCATCATCAACCTGTTGCGCGATCTGCAGCAGGAGCTGGGGCTGGCCGTCGTGCTGATCTCGCACGATCTGGCTGTCGTGCGCACGGTCTGTGACCGCATCTGCGTGATGGCCGATGGCCTGATCGTGGAACACGGCCCGGCCCGGCGTGTCATCGACGCGCCGGAGCATCCGCACACCCGCGCCCTGATTGAGGCCGTGCCGGATGTAGTGCTGGGTGTGGCGGGACGTGCCTAACCAGGCCAAGGAGCGAACCATGAGCCAGATAGCGGACCAGGCGGCAACGGTGTTCAACCAGGGCTTCAACTGCGCTCAGGCCGTGCTGAAGAGCTGCGGCGAAACACAGGGGCTTCCGGCCGAGACGGCGCTGCGTGTGGCAGGTGTGTTCGGCGGCGGAATCGCGCGGACGGGGCAGACGTGCGGCGCGGTGACCGGTGCGCTGATGGCCCTCGGCCTGCGCCATGCCATGGTGACGCCGGGCGACACCGCCACGCGGCAGCGCTCATACGATGTCGGACGCGAGTTCATGCGCCGGTTCGCCGCGAAGCACGGCTCCATCACCTGCCGCGACCTGCTGGGATGCGACCTCTCCACGCCGGAGGGCATGGCCCGCATGCGCGAGGAAGACCTTCATCACAAGGTGTGCGAAGGACTGGTGCGCGACGCTGCCGACCTCGTCCAGGAGATCCTTGCCGCCCCGCCTGCAGTCTGAGACGCAGGGGTCGGAGTGTGGTGCAAGGGTTCAGGGTCTCGGGGTTCTGTCCCTGAACGCTTGGTTCCCAGACCAGAAAAAATGAGAAGCCGTCAAACCGCAAATTGACGAATGTCGAACCGCAGAACGCCGAAGTGACTCCGGTCAGACGCCGACGGCCACTTCGACATTCGTAAACCTGCGGTTCCAGCAACTCGCAGGCCGGCGGCGCGACTGGTCTGAGACACCTGCCATCGCCATGGGCGCAGTACACGATGCATGGACACGTGGCGGACCTCCGAGATCGCTCTCGTCCTGGTCGGGGGGAGCCTTCGTCGTCAGCCTTGTCGTTCCGCAGGGAGATGCGACGCCTCTGCGTCGCATGTGTCGGGTTTCGTCCGGCCATGACGCCTAGACCCTCTAGGTATGCCAGTCTCCCGCGTTGCGACACGCCCGCCAGACAGCAACCCAGCGCGGTTGCCCCGCAGCGGGGAGATGGGGCCGCCAAGGTTCAGTCGCGCCGCTGGCGCGGGGTCGCAGTTGGAGCGGGGCGCGAGGCTTGGGTCCAAGCTGCGGGGTTCCAGGTGAGGGACGCCGTGCCCGCCAAACCGCAGATTGACGAATGTCGAACCGCAGAACTCCGAAGCGATTCCGGTCAACGCCGATGGCCCCTTCGACATTCGAAAATCGACATTCGTCAATCTGCGGTTCCAACAGCGCTGCTACCGGCGGGACCGAACGCCTGGTCTGGAAACCGAGCGTCTAGGGACTTGGGGTTCAGTCCCAGGGCTTCAGGCTCGGGCAGAACCGCAGAATATCGAGTAACGAATGTCCAATGTCGAAGTGCCCTTCGGCACGGCATCGGCAGCCCCTTCGACATTCTGCGGTTGGTTGTTGGATATTCTGCGGTTTCCCCGTGGGCGATCCAACGGAGCACATGCCAGCTGAAACCTGAACCCCGAGCCCTGAACCCTCTCCCCCGTATCCCCGTCGCCCTCAGCCGCGGATCTGCCCATTGCCGCTGACCAGGTACTTGTAGGTCGTCAGTTCCTCGAGTCCCATCGGGCCGCGGGCATGGAGTTTGTCCGTGCTGATGCCCATCTCGGCGCCCATGCCGAACTCGAATCCGTCGTGCAGCCGCGTCGAGGCATTGACGAAGACGGCGGCGGAGTCCACTTCCTTGAGGAATCGCTTGGCCGCGCGGGCATCCCGCGTGACGATGGCATCGGAGTGGCGCGAGCCGTAGGTGTTGATGTGGGCGATGGCGGCGCGCAGGTCCTTGACCACACGCACGGCCAGGGTGAGGTCGAGATACTCGGCCTGCCAGTCGGCCTCCGTGGCAACGCCGAAGGTGGGTTCGACCCGTCGTGCCGCGGCGTCCGCGCGGATCTCAAGCTGGCGACGGGTGGCCATCGCGGCGAGGTGCGGCAGGAAGGCGGCCGCGACGTCGGCGTGCACCAGCAGCGTCTCGGCGGCGTTGCAGGTGCCGGGGCGCTGGCACTTGGCGTTCTCGATGATGCGGAGCGCCATGTCGAGATCGGCGGCGGCGTCCACGAACACGTGGCAGACGCCCTTGTAGTGCTTGAGCACCGGCACGCGCGACTGTTCGACCACCGCACGGATCAGCGACTCGCCGCCGCGCGGGATGACCACGTCGACGCGGTCGTCCATCTGCACCAGTTCGCGCACGGCCTCACGGTCGGTCGTCGACACGAGCTGCACGGCATGCTTGGGCAGACCGGCCTTGGCGCCGCCCTCGGCCAGGGCCGCGGCGATGGCGAGGTTGGAGCGCAGCGCTTCCTTGCCACCGCGCAGGATCACGGCATTGCCGGTCTTGACGCAGAGCACGGCTGCATCGGCGGTGACGTTGGGGCGCGACTCGTAGATGATGGCCACCACGCCGAGCGGCACACGGCGTTTCTCGATCACGAGGCCGTTCGGGCGGAGCCGCTTCAGCAGACGCTTGCCGACCGGGTCGGGCAGGGCAGCCACCTCGCGCACGCCCTGAATCATGGCGTCGATGCGGCTGTCGGTGAGCGTCAGGCGGTCGAGCAGCGCGGTTGTAAGCCCCGCCCCGCGACCCTCGGCCACGTCCTGTGCGTTGGCCTCCCGGATGGCGCCGCGGCGGGCGTCCAGTTCCTGTGCCATCGCCTCGAGGATGGCGTTCTTGCGGCGGCTGGTCAGGTTGACCATGCGGCGGCTGGCGGCCAGAGCCTGGTCGCCAAGGAGGCGGATGTCAGCGTGTAGGTCCATTTGGATTGTGCCTGCTTGCCTGGGCTCAGAGGTCGGGACCGCAGAACACCGAATGTCCAACTCTCAATGTCGAAGTGGCTTACACCCGGGACCTCTCGCCACACTTCGACATTCTGCGGTTTGTTATTCGATATTCTGCGGTTCTTCCGGGTGTTCCATGGTTCCAGCCTACAGTGGGCTGCTCAAAATGAGCGTGCCGGTGTCTTCGCCCGCCACGATCGAGGTGAGCACGCCGGCGGTGCGGCCATTGGCGACGACCACGGCGCAACCGGCGCGGGTCGCGATCTGGGCGGCGCGCAGCTTGGAGTCCATGCCGCCCTTCGAGAGCGTGTTGGCGCCGGGGTTGACCAGCTTGAAGATCTCGGGCCCGAGGTTCTCGACACAAGTCACACGGCGCATGCGGCCGCCCGGCCCGGGCGCAAGCAGACCATCGACCGTGCTGAGGATGATCAGCAGGTCGGCACGCACGAGCTTGACCACCAGTGCGGCCAGGAAGTCGTTGTCGCCCAGCGACAGATCGGCCTTCAGTTCCTCGTCGGCGACCACGTCGTTCTCGTTGATGATCGGCACGACGCCGGCGCGCAGCAGGTGCTCAAGGGTACGCCGGGCATTGGCCAGGCGCACGCGGTGCTGGAAATCGGAATGCGTCAGCAGGACCTGCCCGATGGTCAGCTTCTCGCGATCGAACAGCGCCTCGTACTTGGCCATCAGGCGGGCCTGCCCCACGGCGGCGCACATCTGCAGGTCCGGCACCAGTGTCGGGCGCTCGCGAATGCGCAAGGCCTCCATGCCGGCGCCGACGGCGCCGGACGTGACGACCAGAACGTCGTAGCCCTGGCGGCGCAACGCGGCGACCTGGGTGACCAGGCGGCGCAACTGGCGCATTTCCGGCCGCCCGGTCTTCTGGGCGATGACGCGCGTGCCGATTTTGATGACCACCCGCCGCGACTCCGGCAGGAACTCTCGATAGCGGTGTTCAATTTTCATGGCAGGTGTGGCCCCTACGGTAGCGAAAGACGGCTGGTTTCTCAAGCGCGCAGTATGTCACCCAAATCTACGGCTAAGCGATTGGGGCGACGGGCGGTAGGCGCCTCTGGCGC
>CAYQJG010000069.1:0-23854 GCA_964417715.1 uncultured Lentisphaerales bacterium
CGTGCCTATGAGCGCATCTCTCCTGCCGCCTAACCTACTTCTATGTCGTGCACCCTGCAGTCGGTGCGGCCGCCGGGGTGCGATCGCGGTTGGGAGAAGCGCGAGGCTATGGGAACACAAGAGGCGCAAGCGAGAAGACGCAAGAGGCACAAGGAATGCCGGTCGTGTTCGGCCTGTGACGGCCAACCGTTCGTCCAAGCCTCTCCCTTGTGCGTTTCCGGGGTTACGTGGAATGTCTTGTTGATGAATCGTCCCGGGGGGCGCCCCAGGCGGGACCGCTTAAGCAGTTCGGTTAAGGGTAGCCGAGTAAGGGTGGCGGTTAAGGGTAGCCGAGTAAGAGTGTCCGAGGAGGTGCAGGGAGGGCGAGAAGCGCGCCCTTAATCGCCACCCTTAACCGCCGTTTTTAACCGGATACCCACTTAACCGGTCTTCAGCGTGTGAATGAATAGCCACGGGAAAGCCGGAAGCGCCCTCTCTTGTGCCTCCTGGCGCCCAACTTGTGCCTCCTGTGTTCCTTTCAGACATCGCACCCCGGCCGCGCGCAGAACGTGCTTGTGCGGGTGAAGGGGTAACGGTACATTTGGGTAGTGCAAGTCGATAAGGGTAGCCAACCGGAAGGGCAGTCTCGGCCGACCGACCAGCTGTATCCGGCCGAGGTCCATTTCAGCCTCATCGTGACGGATGATTTCGTCGAAGCGCAGGCGCTTGCCGACGTGCTGGCGACACGTTCGGTGACGCGTCCGCTGCGGGCCGGGGCCGTGTCGAGTCAGCGCAAGTACCGCTCGTTCAGTGTGTCGGTGATGGTGCCTTCCAGAGACGAACTGGACCGGCTTGACCGCGATCTGCGGGGTTTGCGGGGCGTTAAGCTGTTGCTGTGATTTGTTGAGCCCATAAACAGGGAGTCGTGGTTGCCATGGCAGAAGTTGTGCTGAAGGATGTCTGCAAGGTCTATGACAACGGCTTCAAGGCCGTGGACCATTTCAACCTGACCGTCAAGGACCGCGAGTTCGTGGTCCTCGTGGGTCCTTCCGGCTGCGGCAAGTCGACGACGCTGCGCATGGTCGCGGGGTTGGAGGAGATCAGCTCGGGGACGATCCGGATCGAAAACCGCGTCGTGAATGACGTGCCGCCCAAGGACCGCGACATCGCGATGGTTTTCCAGAACTACGCCCTCTACCCGCACATGACGGTCTTCGACAACATGGCGTTCGGCCTCAAGCTGCGCCACTTCCCGAAGCAGGAGATCAACCGCCGCGTCATGGAGGCCGCCGAGATCCTCGGTCTGCAGACCATGCTGGACCGCCTGCCCAAGCAGCTCTCGGGTGGACAGCGTCAGCGGGTGGCGGTCGGCCGGGCCATCGTCCGCAAGCCCAAGGTCTTCCTGTTCGACGAGCCATTGTCGAACCTGGACGCCAAAATGCGCGTCGAAATGCGCAGTGAGATCAGCCGCCTTCACCGCCAGCTCGAAGCCACGATGATCTACGTGACGCATGACCAGGTCGAGGCCATGACCATGGGCGACCGGATCGTCGTGATGGACAAGGGGCTGGTGCAGCAGGTGGCCGACCCGCTCGGACTCTACGACCAACCGGCGAACCGTTTCGTGGCCGGGTTCATCGGCACCCCGCCGATGAACTTTATGCCGGGACGCCTGGCCGCGAAGGACGGCGACCTGCAGTTCACGATGGGGTCCACCTCGATCACGCTGCCGAAGGCGTGGTCGTCGGTGCTGTCGGGCCGGGCAGGCAGCGAGATTGTCTTCGGCGTGCGGCCGGAGGATGTCGGCTCGACGATGGCCGAGCAGTCGGCCGATTCGCCGCGGATCAGGGCGCGCGTGGACGTCGTCGAGCCCATGGGCTCCGAGTCCTACGTGCACCTGGTGGTGGGTGAGGCGCGGATCATCTCGCGCGTGGATCCCCACCGGCGTTTCGTCGAGGGGCAGGACACCGAGATGGCGCTGCTGCTCGGTAAGGCGCATCTTTTCGACGCCCAGTCGGGGGCGCTGCTCATTTGAGACTAATCGGAACGCGCGGGGGGAAGACGTGAAGCGGGTCGGCATCCTCGGCGGCACGTTCAACCCGATTCATCTGGGTCACCTGTTGATCGCGCATGCGGTGGCGGAGGCCCTGGACCTCGAGCGCGTGCTGCTGATGCCGGCCGCCCAGCCGCCGCACAAGACGGGCGGCATCCTGGCGACTGCGGCCGAACGACTCGAGATGGTCAGCCGGAGCATCGCGGGCGACCCACTGCTGGACGTCAGCACGCTGGAGCTCGACCGCGGCGGCGTTTCGTATGCCGTCGATACACTGCGGGCGTTCCGTGCGGGGCACCCCGACAGCGACCCCCACTTCATCATCGGCATGGACTCGTTGCGCGACCTGCACTCGTGGCGTTGCGTGGACGAGTTGCTTGGGCTCTGTACGTTTGTCACCGTCGACCGGCCGGGTGTGGACCGGCCACCGGGCCCGGCCGACCTGCGTCTGCCCGACCCGTGGCCCGCGCGCCTGCTGGCGGGGATTGTGCCGGTACGGACCTGGGACGTTTCCTCCTCCGAGATTCGGCGACGAATTGCAATTGGGCAGCCGATCCGCTATCTTGTGATGCCGTCGGTTGAGGCGTTCATCCGTGAGCGTGGGCTCTACCGGCCGAAGACCGCCGAAGACCAAGGAGAATAACGATTAATTCCCAAGAGATCGCACTAGAGGCCGCCCGCGCGCTGGAAGCCAAGATGGGGCAGGACATCCGCGTGCTGGACGTGCGTGGCATCTCGACGATCACGGACTTCTGTGTGGTCGCATCCGGTACGTCGTCGCCGCACCTGAAGGCCCTGCTCTCCGAGGTGCAGCGCTGCATGAAAGAACGCGGCGTGATGAGTTACCGCAAGTCCGGCCTGCCTGAGAGCGGCTGGGTCGTGATCGATTTCGTCTACGCGGTCATCCACATATTCTCTGCTGAAGCGCGCGCGTACTATGCGATTGAGCGTCTGTGGCAGGAAGCGCCGCAGGTTCCTCTGCCTCTTGGGCCGTGACCTCCGTGTCAAAGCCCTGCAGGAGCAGCAGGCGGTGCGCCAGTGATTCCGCGCCGGTCTCCGGTTCGTCCGACATCTCTTCCTGTGTCGCGGTCAGTGCGAGCAGGTGATCCAGCAACTGCAGCCGCTCGGACTGCCGGTTGCGCTGAATCGACCAGGCGCCGACGGTCAGCACAAGGGCTGCCGCGAGCGAGACGACGCTCCGCCAGACGTAGACGATGACGTGCGCGCGGCGAACCACGTGCCGTGTGGCGGCGGCGTGAACGGCATTCAGCAGACCCTCGGAGGGTTCCTGATCGAGTGCGGCATGCACGCTGGGAGCCCACGCTTCGGCGACGGCATCCAGTTTGCGCGCATCGCCGGGTTTGTATGTGCGTGCATTGTTCATCTCATCAACTCCTTCCGGGCCGCCGTCAGATCGCCGCCGCCCGGCAGCATCTTCAATTCCTGCCTCAACCGCACCACCGCGTAGTGCATCCGGCCGAGTGCGGTGTTCAGCGGCACATGCAGCAGCTTGCCGATTTCGACGAAACTCAGCCCCGCCTGCGTGCGGAGCAGAAAGACCTCCCGCTGGCTCTCCGGCAGGCATCCCACACATGCCGCGATGCGCGCCTCCAGATCCATCCCGGCCACCAGTTCCGACGGTGCGGGCTCGTTCCCAGGCAGCACATCCAGCAGCGTCATCTCCTCCTCGCCGACGGGCGCATCCAGACTGCAATCGGCCTGCTTGCGGCGCGACCGGTCGATGATCAGGTTGCGCGCGATCCGCCACACCCAGGCCCGGAACGAACCTTCAGAGAACCCCTTCGGCTTGCGGATCACGCGCAGCCACGTCTCCTGGAAAAGATCCTCGGCCGCCTCGCTGTCCCGCGTCATGGCTCTGAGAAAGCCGAGCAACGCCTTGCCATGACGCCGCACCAACTCATCCAACGCCGCCACATCGCCTTTGGCGTAGGCCCGTAACACGTCGGCGTCGCTTAGTTCGCTGTCTGTGTACATGCCTCTGTATGGCTAAACGGATGACCCAGGTCGATTATTGTGTGCCGCACGATCGTGGGCGCCTGTCAGGAGAACTGTAGCCGCAACCGGACCGGCCCGCAAGCATGGCGGGGAGGCCAAGGCGGGCTGCCGCCCGCAACCCAATCGGTATCGGGATCGATTGATGGACGAAAGCGCGTCGCCAACGCCCCAACTGCCGGCCCAACTGCTTTTCGACGCCGATTCCGATACCGACGCCGACCCCGATTGCCTGTCGCAGGGCTCTTCTGGAGGGTCGCCGTCCCTGGCGACCTCTGCCATTCTCCCGCCGGCGGCACGTCCGAAGGCCCCGGCGCGGGCCGCCACACGAACCGCCTGTGTCCACCCATCCCATCCGCGACGCGGTTCAGTCTGTCACCTGGGCGGGGCGGCGACTCAGTCGCCCGCAGGCGTGATGGTGACGCGCAGGGGGGCGGCCCAGGTCTTGAACTCGTCCGTGTAGTAGAGGTAGGCGCGGCTGGACGGCCCCGTGTAGGTGCCGGGGATCGCCGCAACCAGGCTCAGCGGCAGGCGCACCTGCTCCTGCGCCTTGAGCGAACGCCAGTAGAGCACGACTTGGCGACCCAGGACTTCATAGGCCGCAATCTTGCCGCTCTTGACCAGTTCCTTGAGCTGATCATGCCGGACCTCCAGCCCGCCCGGCAGGCCGATGATCGCCACCGGCGTGGGGATGATCTCGTCCTCGGCGCGGTTGACGATGGTGACTTCGGCTTCGGTGAGCTTGCCCTCGGCGACGCGGTCGGACGCCAGAGCGACCGTGATGCCGACTTTGCACAGGTCGCTGGAGTCCGGCTTGTCGTTGCTGTACTGCACGGTCAGCGAACAGGGCATTTCCGAGCCGCCGGTCATGCGGACCACGATCATGTGTTCGCCGGGTTCAAGGAGTTCGGCTATGTCGGTCAGCCGGATGGCGCCGGTGGTCTCGGGACCGATCTTCACCTCGCTGCCGGTCTGGCGGCCGTCCACGGTGAGCAGGATGCCTCCGGGGGCCTTCGGCGTGGAGCGCGTCTGGTCGTAGGCGATGATGGCGCGCAGCGCCAGCACGGTTGCCTGCGTCGAGCCGTAGCGCCCCCCCTCACAGACACCGGCCAGCCATTTCAGGCTGCGTTCGACGTTGCCGACGTAGGCTTTGTCCTGAAGCCAGGCCAGCAGCGTGTAGGCTGTGGTCTCGACCTGCAGGGCGATGCCGCCGCTGCCGACGATCGTGGCCGTGCCACCGCCGACAAAGCCGTCCTGAGCCTGCCGGGTCGCCAGCCGCGCGAGCAGCGCCCGGGCGCTCTCCGCATCCTTGTCTGCCAGCGCGACGTTGGCGCCGATGGCGATCACGTAACTGTTTTCGCTCTTCTTCGCCGCCGCCTTGACGGTGTCGACCTCCGCGCGCAGCGAGGCCGCCGGTTCGCCGGCCATGAGCAGCGCCCAGGTGATATAGGCGTTGGAGCAGTCCTTGTCTTCGATCCAGGTATGGAGCGCGCGGCGTTCCCGCCGAAAACCGCCCTTGCCGTCCCTGGCAGCCAGGAGCCACTGGCGGGTTCGTTGCAGCATGCCGCTGTCCACGGTGTAGACGCGCGCCATGTCGCTGAACTCAAGCAGCCCGTAGGCGGTCAGTGTCTCATGCCCCGGGTCCTGCCCGAACCACTCGTAGCCCTTCTGCTTGCACTCGAAACTAGTCAGCCGCTCGTACCCCTTCTTCAGCAGGTCCTTGCCCCGGTCCGCCAGTTGCGGGTCCACGCCCTGGTGCGAGGCGAAGTACTGCTGCACCATCACAACGGGGTAGGTGGTGGAGGACGTCTGCTCGAAACACCCGCTGGGTTCCTGCAGGAGGCGTTCGAGGGCCTTGGTGAGGTTGGCCATCGGCGTCGGGTAGATGGCGATGTCGCTGCGGATGCTGCCGGGCACGCGGTTGGCCGGGATGCTGATCGTGAAGCTGAGGGCGCTGTCCGGGCTCAACATGCCGCCGCGGGCCTGCGTGACCGGAAAGCCGCGCGGTACCACGCGCAGACGCCGGACGACGTGGTCGGCATACGTGCCGGCAGACGCGTCGACGACGAAGTCGCCTTCGCCGGCTACGTCGCCGACCGCCACCTCGACGATGCGCCGGACGCGGCCATCCGCCTTGAGGTCGAAGGGCGCGATGCCCGCCGTGGTGATGCCCTTGGCGGCGGTGAGCTTCAGGGCCGCGCCGTCAAGTGCGTCCGGCGTGCCGTTGACCAGTCCCAGCGGCAACAGGATGCGGTCGCCCATGGTCACTTCCAGCGGCAGTTTGGGCTCCACGTAGAACGGCTGAACGGATTCGACCAGACCTGTGCCGCTGCCGACCGCACCGGCCATAAACGCGTCGGCGTTGACGCGGAAACTGCTGACCGCGTCATTGAGAGCGAACGCAAAGGTGGCCTGTCCTGTCTTGGCGTCGGTCTTGACCCCGGCATTCCAGAACAGCGTCTCGGTGAAGTCCACGCGCTCATTCGCCTGGCGTCCGGGGCGCGCCGGGTGGGCATACTCGCGCACGGTTGCCAACACTTCCGCGCGCATCTCGATCGCCTCGCGCATCTCGGCGTCCGCCGCGATGCCATTGATGCGCTTGCGTCTCTCGCCAACCGCCTCCTCCTTGGCCTTGAGTCCGCCCTGTATGCTCGGACGCGGCTGTCCGGCCTGGCGTTTGCCATCCTCATCGGCAACGGCGGCGACCGGAGCCGCCACCGCAGCTGGCGTGCTTCTGGCGCGGACCGGGCTGGCTGGCAGGACATTGCGCAACCCGCCAAGTCCGTCCACACGATGGTTGCTGATGCCGAGATGCGCTGCGTGTTCCGGCGGCGCCGAACGCACGGCCAGGGCGCGCCGGCCGGCATCCCCGTTCGTCTCCAAAAACCTGGCCAGGTTGATCAGGGCGAAGCGGCGCCACCCCTGCGTGCCGAGCAACAGGTCCAGCGCCAGGGGCGCCTTCGGGTTGCTGCTGTCGAGATAGACGTGGGCGTCGGCCAGCTCCCGGACATCGCTCTCCAGGTAGACCATCACCGGCAGGCGCGGCGCCTGTTCGCGCTTCTCGATCATCTCCAGCACGCTGTCGTCGGTCACGGTGACGCCGACCACCGCCGCCTGCGGCTCGCCGTGTTCGTCGGTCGTGGTCACGGTGATGCTGGCCGGCGCGCCCGGAATGTAGCGCGGACGGCTGGCTGCAATCCGCACCTGGATGGCATGGGCCGGTTCGCGGAAGACCAGCCGTTCGGCCAACGGTTCGTTCTTGCTGTTCCAGACCGTGGCCATCAGCACGCCGTCAACCCCGGCGGGCGGCGTGAAGGCGACCGTTGCGATGGCGTCTTCGCCCGCCTTGTCGGCGCCACGGACCTTGAACGCAGCCAGTTCGTTTTCGAATTTGCGCAGAGTCACCGTGAGCGGCCCCGGTTCGGTCGTCAGGACGCGCAGGGCAATGGGCTCGCCCCGTGGGTAGACATCGGCGAGCGCACGGATCACGGTGCCGACGTCGCGGACCGCGGGCAGGGGCCATGTTCTCGTGATGCCGGCGGGTTCGATGATCCGCAGGCGGTAGGCGACGCCCTTCTCGGGCGTGATGACGAACCGGCCGCGACCTTCATGCTCCGTGCGGAACGCCGCCACCTGCGCGCCGGCGGCGTCCTCGATCACGCCGCTCATGTCCGCCGGCTTGCCGGCCGGTGTCCTTCCCTCGATGTAGACGCGGCAGGGCAGCCCGGCAACCAGGTCGCCTCCCTCTGGGTAGAGGGCCAGATCGATCGTCTGAAGCAGGATCGGGATCGTCTTGCTGGCGGTTTCCACCGCTCCGCCGTCCTCTACCGTGAAAGCCACCGAGCCCTCGCCGCGATCAATCTTGGCGGGCAGTTTCAGGACGGCCGTGCAGTGGCCGCGCTCGTCAACGGTGCCGGTGGCCGTGTGGATTTCGACGCCGTCCACACGCGCGGAGATGCGAACCTTGGCGTGTTCCGGCACGCCGCCTTCGGCGCGGGTGACTGCGAGCGTCGCGTTGACCGTATCGCCCGGGCCGTAGCCGTCACGCAGAAAGACGATCTGCGTTTTGAGGCGTGGCGCGCGGAAGTCGCGGATGTCGAACTTGCGCACGGCCGGGGCAAGGCCGAGTTGCGGACAGGTGACCGTGAGCAGGTACTCGCCGCCGGCCTGACCTGCGGGAACGTCCCATGATAGTCCGGCGACGCTGCTGTCGACTGCAGCCCCGCCGGAGGCGACGCGGTCGCCTTTGGGTCCGGTGATTGTGAAGAACAGGTGCGGTTGCTGCGCGAGCGGCACATGCGAGTCGGCAGCAAGGATGACGCACCGGCCATATAGGCGCTCGCCGCCGCGGTAGATCGGCTTGTCGGTGCTGACATACGCGGCGAAGCGTTCCTTGCCGCCCAGATCGTCGCTCCGGGCGGGTCCGGGTGTGGCGAGTGCCTGGGTTTCCGCGGTCAGGACTTGGGCGACGCCGGCTAGAAGGCTGGCGACGCAGGTGAAGAACAGGAATGGATGTTTGCGTTTCATCGTCGTTTGGTCTTTCGGATGGGGCGTCACGCCCCACATCGCGCTTCAACTTTGCGTTTCTGTGTTCGCTTGTAGGACCGCACGGTGTGCGGTCGGGATTCCCAGCCGTTCTCACTCACCAAGAGACGGGTACAACTTCGCCTTGAAACGGCCATTCATCTGCATTGACAACCAGACCGGCACGCACCGGGTTCGCTTTGACATATGCCCACTTCTCGGCATAGCTTTCTGAGGAACGCAGCAAGTGATCGAAGAAACCAGGTTGCCACACTTGCCCGCCCCACCCATTCACATGCAGCAACTTGGTGACACCTTCCTTGAGGCACTTGACGGCGAGGCCGAGTTTGCCAGTCGGGCCAATGCGAATGAAGACGTGAACATGATCTGGCATAATCACGTATCGCCCGACGGCGTTGCCGACAGCACACGTGCTGCTAGCCGCCAACAGAAATGCCTGATGCACTGAGTCGTTTGCCAGCAGGGGCTTGCGATCCCATGTGCCGAATGTAACGAAGTAGAGCGGGGATGATGCAAACACCTGATGCAGACGAGGTGGCCGGCCTGGATGTCCTTCATTCGCATCGATTGCTTGCATGGCGTGAGGTCCTCGGTTCGGTGGAGTTGGTTGCGAATACTGGCGTCACGCCGTGACGCCCTACATCTCGCTGCATGTTGAGCGACCACGAGGCGGCCAGTAATACGGATCGGTTGCGTAGCACCGGTATCATCCTTTCACTCCACCACCAGCGCGGTTCCATCTTCGAGCACGACGGTGACCTTTGTGCCGAGCGCCAGAACGTCCTTCAACTCGGGCTTCTGCTTGAGCAGGCGGAAGTATTCGTCGCTGCCGAATTTGACGATGGTGGTTTTCAGGCTGCCGGTGAAGGCATTGTCGATCCAGCGGCCGTCGATGCATGTGAAGACGCGTCTGCCCACGTGCCTGACTGTGACCAGTTCATCCGCCGCGTTGTCGCGACCCTTGTAGTCCTGAATGGCCTTGCTCATCGCGATCGCCCGCGCGCCGGATTCCTCGCGCATCGCCGAAGCATCGGAACTCGCGCCACCACCTGCCACCAGGTTGAGCCCGCTTCGGCTGCGGCTTTCGCCCGCGGCGGGGGCGGCGGTCGCGAGGGGGTCGGGCGCGAACATGGGAACCACCGGTTGGGCCTCTTTCCGCCGCGCCTGCAGGAACCCGTCCGGCCTGGGGGCGGGGCGGCGGGTGTCTGAGCCGGTGCGGTCGATGTCATGCTGGGCATAGGCTTTGTCATCCTCGAGCACGAGGAAGGATGTGTAGGGCGTCATGATGCCGTACTCACGGCTGAGGCGGATGACCTCGTCCTTGAGTTCCGCGCTCTCGCCGCGGAGGCGAATCTCGTCCAGTAGGAAGCCGACACGGCGTGTCGCCCAGAGTCGCGCGATGAAGGCGTTCTCGGTTCGCGCCGCCGGGAAGGTCCCTTCGTAGATGAACTCGCGTTTCTTGCCGTTCACGTCGCCGCTCAGGCGGATGACGGAGTCGCCGCTGCCGTCATAGCGACCGAAGATGGTGACCTGATCGCCGCTGAATAGATCGGGCAGCGCGGCCGGATGGACCATGGAGGTCTTCAGTTTGTCCACCTCGACGCGGACGTTGGACAGGACGGGGTTACTCATCTTGTCGGCGAGACGCGACACCTTCACCTCGATGTCCTCGTCGGGCGTCACGTACTGGGGGACGCCGCCATTCTGGCCGGCGATCTGGTCGAGCAGGTGTGCGTTGACATCGTCACCGACGCCGAACACGAAGAGGCGTGTCCTGGCGGCGTTACCCTTGCGGACGTTGTCCAGGATGGCATCCGGCGTGGTTTCGCCCACCGTCGGGCGACCGTCCGTCAGAAAGAGGACGATCGTCGGCCGCTTGCCGCCGTCGTTCATCGCCAGGGCGGCGGCCAGTGCGTCGTTGATGGCCGTGCCGCCGCGCGCCTCGACGCCCTGCACGAAGGCCAGCGCCGCCGTCCGGTTGGTGGCACTGGCCGCGACCAGCGCCGGCCGGAAGGGCTCGACGTCGGTGCTGAAGCGGATGACGTTGAAGCGGTCGCCGTCGTGGAGCGTCTTGATGCCGTATTCCAGGGCCTTGCGCGTCTGTTCGATCTTGCTGCCGGCCATGCTACCGGAGGTGTCGATCACGAACGTTACATCCTTGGCCATGACGCTGTCCGGCGTCGCCACCGACGGCGCGAGCATCATCATGAAAAACCCCTTGTCGCCCGCCGTCGCGTGCGTGAGCAGGTTCAGGCCGAATTCCTTCTTCGACACGGCGTAGTAGAGCACGAAGTCGCGGTCCAGCAGGGCCTTGTCCTCCTCAAAACCGATGACAGCCTCACGCTCGCCCTTGCGCGAGATGCCGACCTTGTGCGAGGGCGAGTAGATGCTCTTGATGGGGAGGTTGGAGTTCAGGCGAACCGCCACGGTGAAATCCGACAACATGCGCGAGGCCTTGTCGCCGGTCTTCAGCGGGTAGACGTAGGTGTAGAGCCCGCCTTCGAACGCGAGCGTCTGCGAATAGGTAAGCTCGATCTTCTGCAGGCCGTTGGCCGGCACCGGGAAGACGCTCACGCGGAAGAGGTTGCCGCCGATGTGCTCCAGCAGCCCGGGGTCCTTCATGCGCCGCACGATGTCCTCGTAGGTGCGGCGCGCCTTGTCCTTTTCGACGAGTTCGCCACTCGTGCGCTTGCCGTTGATGAACAGGGCGAAGTCGGAAATACTGGCGTTCTCGGGCAACGGGAAGACATAGACGGCCTCCAGGTTGCGGTTGACGCTGTTGCGGAAGACCTGCTCGATGCGGGCGGTGGCCGTGCCGTCCTGGATCTGGATGTCGACCCGCTGGCTTTCGATCGCCAGTGGAGGGATGCCCTCATCCCTGGGGATCAGCATGCCTGACCCGAACGACGCGCCCGGGATTCCGCCCCACGTGATGGCCAGTGCAAGAGTCAGTAACCGTTTCATCTGTATAACTCCCTTGAAAACGCAGCCGCGTGCACCAGGCTGCCGTCCCACACGAGCGCGTGCCCATCCACGCGGCCCTGCAAGGCGAATGACTCGCCAGCTCCGGGCGTGTTCTCACGTGCCTGCGAAGCGGCACCGAACGCCTCCAGGAAACGCCTGACGGCGGCCGACACATCGCTCGCGGCATCGCCGTGCCGCCGATCGTCGTCCTTCATGATGAAGTCCGCCGCGTGGGAGCGAAGCACCTTGTCCCACAGTCGCGCGCAGAGGTCGGGGTCGCCGAACACGTCCCCGCTGACGACACGACCACGGTCGACGATGACCCAGCCAACGGTGCGGCGCGTCTGGATCTCGCGAAACCGCTCGGCCAGTGCGTCGATGCGCCGACGGGTGTCCGGGTCGCCGTAGAGTGACTGGTAACTGCGTGTCGGCGACGACGCGCCGGATTCCTTGAGAAGGCCGTCGATTTCCGTCCAGATTGCCTCCTGTGTGGCCGCCCGCGCCGCCATGCCGCGCATCGTCTGGCTCGCGAGGTGGGGCGCGCGGTCGAAGGCTTCGCGGTCGCCTTTCCAGCGGTCCTGTTCGCCGCAGTAGACCGGCACGGTGACCGCATCGCGACCCGGTCGCACCAGCACGTCGCTCCGGATGATGCGATCCTGGCGGCCGCCGCTGAGGATCTCGCCGGCCATCATGAATACCGTGAACGCGGATTCGTTCCGTACGACGACCTCCGACACGCGTGCCTGATCCTGCTCGCGAATCGCAAGCCAGCCGCGACTCAGCGCCTCATCCAACGTGCGGATGTCCGTCTGATCGCCGGCGCCCCTGAGTTCCAGCGGGAAGATGGTCAACCGGCCATCGGACCGGGGACGGCCGACATCGACGCGGGCGAGAAGTCGCCGCAGCGGGTTGATTTCGGGCGGCACGAATGGTCCGGGCAGGCGTACGGGCGGCGCGATCTCCTGCCTGTCGGGTGTGCCGGTTCCGGTGTCCAGATAGGCGCCGCTGACCTGAAACGGCGCCCGACCACACAAAAGGGCTGCGATGAGAACGGGCTTTGCGAATTGTCTGGCATGCATGGCGACCCTCGGCTTTCTTGTGCGCCCTACATACACTGTGACACGCGAACCTCCAGAAAAGTTCCCGTGAATCGCCGTGAGCGTGGGATTGTTCGGAGCGCGCGCCAGAAACAGGGGTCATTTCGCCGGTGGCACGAGCGTAACCGTCACGAACAGGCGCGTGGCGTCGGCGCCTTCAGCCAGGTCGAGTCTGTCGCGGGCACGGGCGCCCTTGTCGTCGATTGTCAGGGACGGCGCATCCAGGCGAGTCTCAACGGTTCCGACTGATCGCAGGTCGGCCAGCATCTGTTCGTAGCGCGCCGCCTGCACCCAACCCGATAGAACGCCCGCATTGTCTGCGGCCGGCTTGCGCCGATGGACTGCGCTCTTGGCGCGGGTTTCAGCGGCCGCTTCCTCGATTCGTCCCGCGTCGATGACATACCGCGCGAGAACCTTCCTCGCCGCCGCGGCATCGCCTGTGGTCAGCACGATGGTCTGCCGGTCGTTCTGTCGTGCCGGCGCGGCAACCGCCGCGGGCGCGGGTGTGACGGTTCCACGCAGCGCCGGCACCTCTGCCGCTGGAGCCAGGGGCTCATTTGCGGCGCCCGACCGGCCGCCGACTGTCAGACCCACCGCCGATGCCGCCCCGGCATCCGGCCTGCTCTCTGCGGTAGCCTGCCCCCAGATGCGTCCGTCTGCTTCACGTTTCGGCGTGTGGTCGGCTGTCGCCGCCAGGCTGTCCGCGGGGGGCGGACCTGCGGACGGTTGCGCAGCAAGGCCAGCCGATGTGTCGCGCTCCTTGTCCTCAGCCCTGCGGGTGGGTTGCTCCTTTGCCTTCGCTTGCCCTGCTGCAGCCGGGCGTGGGCTCATCGCGCGCAGTTCCGGCTGGCCGCGGGATGCCGTGCCGGCCCGCCAGCCATAGGCCCCGACCACGATGACAAGGGCCGCCGCCACCGCCACGCGCGTCTGCGGCAGACTGAGGACGTGCCAGACCAGGGCGAGCGGCGTGTGCTGTCGTTGCGCGAGGCGCCGGTGCAACGACGGCAGCAGATCCACGGGCGGCTCAGCCGCCGGCAGACCGCGGACAAGCGTCACCGTCTGCTGCATCCCCGTCCACTCGCGACGGCACGCCTCGCAGCCCGCAAGATGCGCATCCATCTCGCGGGTATGCTCGGCGGACAACTCGCCGTCGAGGCGCTCGCCCATCCACTCGTTTATCCGTTCACACCGCATAGTACGCCTTCCCGCAGCAACTCGTCCCGGACTTTGGCCCGGGCGCGCCAGAGACGCGATTTGACCGTGCCCTCCTGGCACCCGGTCGCCTGGGCGATCTCCTCATAGCTTAGGCCCTGTACGTCGCGCATCACGATGACCTCCCTGAACTCCTCCGGGAGGGTCGCGATGGCGCGTCCCACGATCTCCTGCGTCTCCTGCTTCTCCATCGCCTCGTTCGGCAACGCTCCGGTGTCGGCCGTTTCGGGTAGCCGCGGGCCGCCGGCGGGGTCGTCGCGGTCGTCCAGCGAGACCGGTTCAAAGAACCTGATCCGTCCCAGGCGCTGCCGCCGACTGCGGCATGTGTTGATCGCCAGGGCGTAGAGCCAGGTCGAGAAACGGGAGGTGCCCCGGAATTTGCGGATGGCGCGGTGGACCTTGATGAAGACTTCCTGCGTCAGATCGCCCGCTTCCTCGCGCTGGTTCACCATGCGGTAGGCCAGATTGAAGATGGGTGTCTGGTACGTTCGGACGAGTTCGTCGACGGCCTCCATGCTGCCCTCCTGGGCTTGGCGGACGAGTTCGTTCACGCGGGCCTCTTCCGCCGCGCGCTCATCACGCTCTCCCTGAAGATTAGACATGCCGACGTTCCGATAAGTTCCCGATGCGGGTCGTTTTGGCCCCATCGCATCGTTGCCGACTAGGTTCGCATGCTGGGGTGTCAGGGTCAAGAATGTAACCGAGTAAGTGGGGCGGTTAAGTGCCCGAGACACCGACTGGAGGGCGGGAACCGCACTCCTAACCGCCACCCCTAACCGCCGCCCTTAACCGGATACCCTTAACCGTCGTTCCTAACCGGGTGCCCTTCACGGCGCGCTCGGGGATCGCGCCCTGCCCGGATCGGACGAATCGCTCAACCCGCGCGTGCGGGCCGTACCAGTCACGTCGGCGCGCCGTTCGCAGACCCCGATTCCGATACCGACGCCGACACCGATTGCCTTTTGCAGGGCTCTTCTGGAGGGTCGCCGTCCCTGGCGACCTATGCCATCGCCCCGCCGGCGGCACGTCCGAAGGTCCCGGCGCGGGCCGTCACACGAACTGCCCGTGTCCACCCATCCCATCCGCGCCGGTGGCTGGGCGGCGCGGAGCATGCGGCGCCATACTCCCGGTATGCGCCGCGTGCGACAACGCCGCGGACGGGCCGGTATCACGCGCGCTTTTTCCGGCCCGGTCCGCGGCGCGGTTCCACCCATCACCTGGTGAGGCTATCCCACACGTTCGCATTGCCTCGCATGGCGGCGTGTGGCAGAGTTCTGTGTTGCCATGCCTGCCCGTGGACATTCGACTCTTCCGGACTTCGACCGCGCCGTCGGCGGCTTGCCGACGAACGCCGTTCCCAGTCTGGACGACGCCGTTGGCAGCGGGCTGATCACGAGTGAGGAAGGGGCCCTCTACGGGTACCTGGACAAGACGTCCGAGGGGTTCGAGTCCCTGTTCCGCGTTCCCCAGAGCGTCAGCGCCGGGGCCATCGCCCTGGCGATCGCGGTGGCGGCGGTGGGCGGTTGGATCGCCATTCGGAAGCTCCTGCAGATCATCCGTGGGCAGGTCGCTGACCGGGTCATCCGTGAGGCGATCAGCCAGCACCGGGCCGAGGAGTACCGCCGCGAGGCCTACCACCACGCCCGGATGCTGACGCCCGAGGAACGCGGGCTCAAACCCGAACCGCGCGGGCAGGGGAGCGGCCCCATCGAGAAGTCCGCTGCTCCGTTGCGTGCGTTCGCTCCGCGTGCGTTCTGGACTTCCGAACGTGTCCTGTTTGCGGCCATCGTGGGTCTTGTCGTTGTGTCTGCGATTATTGCGCTTTGCATCCATCTCCAAGGCGGGTAGGCTGTTGTCGCTGGACGTGAATGCTGCGCTGTGGGAGTAGCCCATGAAGTTGCGGTATGGTTTACTGATGTTGGGTGCTGCTGCAGTCGCGGCGGCCTTCGCACTGGCGCAGTCACGACCCAAGGAGGCGCAACCGATGACAGGCAAGTGGCGTGCCCTTACTCCAGAGGAGGAACGGGTCATCGTGCAGAAGGGCACGGAGGCCCCGTTCAGCGGTTCGTACGAGAAAGCCACGGCCGTCGGCACCTATGTGTGTCGGCGCTGCGGCGTGGCGCTCTACCGTTCCGAGGAGAAGTTCGATGCCGGCTGCGGCTGGCCCAGCTTCGACGCCGAGGTGGCGGGTGCCGTCAAACGCACGACCGATGCCGATGGCCGGCGCACGGAGATCACGTGTGCGGCCTGTGGCGCCCACCTGGGACATGTCTTCACGGGCGAGAAGTTCACGCCACGCGACACCCGCCACTGTGTGAACTCGATCTCACTGGATTTCGTGCCGCGTGCGACGGAGACCAACCGGTTCGGGCGCGCCGTCTTCGCGGGAGGCTGTTTCTGGGGCGTGGAGTACTACCTGCAGCGTGAGCCGGGCGTGATCCGGACCCTCGTCGGCTATACCGGCGGCAAGGTTGAGGCGCCGACCTACCAGCAGGTCTGCAGCCACACGACCGGCCATGCCGAGGCCGTGGAGGTCATCTTCGACCCCCAGCGGACCAGTTTCGAGACGCTCACGAAGCTGTTCCTTGAGATCCATGACCCCACGCAGGTCAACCGCCAGGGACCGGACATTGGCGACCAGTACCGCTCGGCCATCTTCCATGCCGATGAGACGCAGCGTCAAACGGCCGAGAAACTGCTGGCGCTGCTGCGCGCGCGCGGCCTGGCCGTGGCGACGAGACTGGAGCCGACCTCCCGGTTCTGGCCGGCTGAGGCTAATCATCGCGACTACTACCTGCGCAACGGCAAGACGCCCTATTGCCACATGCGCGTGAAGCGCTTTGGCAACGGGGGAGAGTAACCGGTCATGTTGCTGCTAGCTGTTGATCGCTCGTCCGTCCACTCCGGCGTTGCCCTGTTTCGCGATGCCACCTGCCTTGCCGAGAAGTCGTCGGTTGGCGAGCCCACGCGCGCTCCGGCCTGGATGGCCGATGTGCGTGACCTGCTGGACGGGGCGGGGGTGTCGGTTGCTCAGCTCGACTGCCTGGCTGTGGGACTCGGCCCCGGTTCGTTTTCAGGAACGCGATCGGCCGTGGCGGGGCTTCAGGGGCTCGGGTTGCCGCAAGGCAAGCCGCTGGTGGGCGTCAGCAGTGCCGCCGCACTGGCCTGGCGCTGGCTGCAGGCCAACCCGACCGTCCGCCGCGTAACGGTCCTTGGCGATGCACGTCGCGAGCGCTTGTGGTGCACCTCGTTTGAGATTGTGGACGGCCGACGTCTGTCGACCGTGACAGCCGATGGCACCGTGCGGCCGCCAAGCCATGCAGCCGAGGATTTCGAACTGGTTCCTCTGGCCGCGGTTGCCGCCATGGTTCCGGACGGCGCCATGGTTCTGACCCCGGATTGGGACCGCCTGGGCGCGCGGCTGGCCGCGCTGCTGCCCGCCGGCCGCGTGCTTGCGGAGTCCCTCCTGCCGACTGCGACGGACGTCGCGCGTCTGGTACTCGCCGACCCCGCGGCGGCCCATGCCGAGCCTGTGCCGATCTACCTGCACCCGCCGGTGGTTGTGGTGAAGTGACCAGTGAACCGTGAACAGTGAATGGACTTGATCCGTGAACAGCCCTCCACCCGCCACCCACCACGGACCACCCACCACCCACCACCTTCCACCTTCCACCTTCCACCCACCACCCGCCACCCTCCGTGCTCCCTGTGCCTCTGTGAGAGACATCTCCGTCTCCACCGCCCACCCTCCACCCACCACCTTCCACCTTCCACCGTCCACCCTCCACCGTCCACCCTCCGCCTCTCTCCTGTTGCGGCCCCTGTGCGCCGTGCTTCTGGCGTGGTGCGCCGTCACGCCTGCTGCCGCGCAGACGACCTTTCGCCGCAGTCTTGAACGCGTGTCGAGCCTGGACCCCGTGGCCGCTTCATCCGTCTATGCGTCGCGCGCCGTCGCGCTGGTGTACGAGTGCCTGGTCGAGTATGACTATGCGGCGAGACCGTACCGGTTGGTCCCGGGTCTGGCATCGTCCCTGCCGGAAGTCTCCAGCAACGGCCTGGTCTACACGTTCCGTCTCGACCCCGCGGCACGGTTTGCGCCCGATGCCTGCTTCGGCGTTGGGGCCGACGGGCAGCCGCGCGGGCGTGCGGTCCGTGCCGCCGATGTCGTCTTCTCGCTCAAGCGGCTTGCGGACCGCAAACTGGCGTCCTCCGGCGCGTGGCTGGTCGAAGATGAGATTGCCGGGATGCGCGCGTTCGCCGAGCGCTCAGCCGGGCCGGCGCCAACCGACTACCAGGTCGATGTCAGCGGCCTGCGTGCGGTGGACGACACGACCGTGCGCGCTGAACTCACCCAGCCCGATCCCGATTTCCCCTGGCTGATGGCCATGCCTTACGCGGTCATCGTGCCGCCCGAGGCCGTCTTACGCTACGGGCGTGCCTTTGGCGACCACCCCGTGGGTTCGGGCGCGTATCGCCTGGCGCGGTGGCGGCAGAACTACGAGATGGTCTTCGAGCGTGACCCGGCCTGGCGCGGCTGGGCGCGTCTTTCTGGCGCGTCGCCCGACCGGTTGGGCGCGCCCTATGACCGGATCAGCTACCGGGTGATGGACGATGCCTCGACCCAGTGGCTGGCCTTTCTGGCAGGCGAACTTGACTTTCTGGGCGAGGTCAGCCGCGACAACTGGGACGCCGTGATCGGTCCCTCCGGCACGCTCTCGCCGGAGTTGGCGCGGCGCGGTTTCCAGCTTTTCAGCATGCCGACGCTCGAGGTGGCGTATGTCGGCTTCAACATGGAGGACCCGGTGATCGGACCGAACGTCGCGCTGCGGCAGGCGCTCAACTGCGCGCTCGACGACGCGCGCTGGGAGGCGTTCTACAACAACCGCGTGACCCGCGCCGACGGACCGGTTCCGCCGGGGGTGGCCGGCCGGCTCGACGAACCCTTTGCGTACCGGTTTGACCTCGAACGCGCGCGTGCGCTGCTGCGACAGGCGGGCTACCCCGAGGGGCGCGACCCCCGGACCGGCCGTCGGCTCGTGCTGACGCTCGACCTTGGCCGGACGACGCAGGATGTCCGTGAATCGACCGAACTGATGGCGGCCTTCTTTGGCCGCATCGGCATTGATCTGCAGCCCCGCTACAACAGTTGGCCGGCGTTTCTGGAGAAGATTGCGCGGCGCGAGTCGCAGATGTTCCGCATCGGCTGGGTAGGGGACTACCCCGGCGCGCTCAACTTCCTGCAGCTCTTTGCCGGCCGCAACGCCTCGCCCGGCCCGAACCGCTGCAACTACGTCAATCCGGCCTTTGACCGCCTGTTTGACGAGGCGCGTACGACGGTTGACGATGCCCGCCGGACCGAACTCTGCCGTCAGATGCAGGTGATCGTACGCGCGGACTGTCCCTGGCTGTTCATCCACTTCCCGCGCGCCTACAGCCTGGCCGGGCCGACCGTGCGCGACTACCGGCCGCACGATTTCCCCTACGGCATGGAAAGGTACCTGCGCACGAGCCCATGACGCGTTTCGGTCGGGCGCGCTTTCGACTGGACGGGGCGGTGGAATCTGCTATTTTGATGGGCGTCTTCCGCGGGCGTAATTCAATGGCAGAATGTGAGCTTCCCAAGCTCAAGATACGGGTTCGATTCCCGTCGCCCGCTCCATGCTCATAAACCCAAGCATTTCCTGAGTTTTTTTTGCACTTATCAGCCGTCAGCCAGACCAGAGTGCTAACGGTAAACGCTAACGCGTGCACCTATGTTTGCCGGTGTTTGCCGGTTGTTCCAGATGTAAAGATGGCGGCATTTTCACCCGTCGCTTGGCATGACCAATTCGACCTTGCCGATCTCCCGCGGTGTCGCCGCGAACATGCCACCCCGCGGACCATCCGACCTCTACACCGGCATCCAGATGGCCGCGGCTAGAACCAGGCAGAGCGCTTCCAGACCGACCTTGACCGCCACTACCTCCCGGCGCGTCCATGCCGCCATATCAGGCGCGCGCCACCCCAACAGGGCCGCTACGAGACTGACCAATCGGAGGACTACGCCAGGGTTGAAGCGCAAGGAATAATGGAGTACCGTCTCCGGCATGACGAAGCATCCAATTTTCATCAGCAGCGTGCAGAAGGAGTTGCGGGCTGAACGAATCGCCGTGCGCGACTATGTCGCCGGCGATGCTCTGCTCCGGCGCTACTTTGATACGTTCCTCTTTGAGGATCTTCCGGCCGCCGATCGCCGTGCTGACGAACGCTACCTCGCGGAAGTCGACCGCGCGCACGTGTATGTTGCCATCCTGGGCAATGACTATGGTCGGGAGGACGCTTCCGGTCTTTCTCCCACAGAAACCGAGTTCGACCGCGCAACTACCCGCGGCATCACACGCCTCGTATTCGTCAAGGGTGCCGACGACAGTGCGCGTCATCCGAAGATGCGCGCCCTGGTCGCGAAAACCAGTGACCCACTTGTCCGCCGCCGTTTCACGGACATTCCGGGACTCAAGACCGCACTGTATGCCAGCCTTGTGGACTACCTCGAGAGCACGGGCGACCTTCAGACTCGCCCCTTCGAGGAGCGGCCCTGTCCCGGCGCCACACTGGATGACATTGCCCCGGATACCGTCACCGACTTTGTGCGCCGGGCCCGAGCGGAACGGCAGTTTCCACTATCAGAGGAGGCCGCCATCAACGATGTCCTGACCCATTTGGGCCTTCTGACCGATGGCCATCCCTCCAACGCCGCCATTCTACTCTTCGGCCAGGAACCGCATCGCTTCATCCCCTGCGCGGAAATACGCTGCATGCACTTCCACGGCACCGAGATCGAACGCCCCGCCCCCTTCTACAGGATTTTCAAAGGCAACCTGTGCGAACAGGTGGACCGTGGAACCGATTTCGTCCTCTCCGTGATCAGGCAGGGCATCGGCACCCGCGAGGACGGCACCAGAGCGCCGGCCCCTTACGAGATCCCGCGCGACGTCGTGCGCGAAGCGATCGTCAACGCCATCGTGCACCGGGACTACACGTCCAGCGCGGCGGTTCAAGTCTCGGTCTTCGCCGACCGCATCGAGGTATGGAATCCCGGTCACCTGCTTCCGCCCCTCACGCCCGAAAATCTGCGGCAGCCACATCGCTCCATCCTGCGCAATCCCAGGATCGCCGAGGTCCTGTTCCTCGCCCGCTACATCGAGAAGTACGGCACCGGCATCCTCATGATGATCCGCGAAAGCATCTCCCATTCGCTTCCGGAACCCGGTTTCCAGCAGCACGCCGACGAGTTCGCCGCCACGGTCTGGCGCGACTGGCTGACGGAAGAAGTGGTGGACCAACTCGGGTTGAATGAGCGTCAGAAGACGGCGATGTCCAGACTCAAACAGGAACGGTTGATCACGACGATGGGTTACGAGCGATTTGTGGGTTGCTCCCGCAGAACGGCCGCACGTGACCTGGAAGATCTGTTCAGCAAAGGCATTCTTCGGCGAGAAGGGGCAGGCCGCAGCGCCCATTATCTTCTTGCGGCGCATCGTGTCATAAACGTGCCAAACGTGCCATTGGGGCCGAATTGAGCGCCGGGTCATAATCGTGCCATAATCGTGCCAAACGTGCCAACAATAGGGTCGTCGGGGGCTGGATGAGCCCTCCCGGCAAACCTACCAACCGCCTGCAAGAATACCGCCTCACCGACAAAGGCCGCGCCTGGCTTGCCGAAACAAAACGTTAAACACGGACACACACCATGTTCCCCACCACGGTAGACGCGATCCGGGCCATTCTCAGGGCCGACCCAACAGTCATGGCGGACGAACGAGCGTGGATACTTGCCTGCGTTCGTAGCCACGGACGGCAGTACAGAAACCAACAGACCAAGAACACCGATAAACGGATGATCAGCGCCGATGAGGCGGCTCGGCGGTTCGGCAGGTCGAAGGCTTTTGTCCATCATCTTGCGAAGAAAGGCATCATCCACAAGGTCATCTTGCCGAAATGCACGCGAGCCTGCGGGTTCTACTCTGATGAGATTGATCGTTTGCTCACACCGCCAGAGGTGCCACCGGACCTGAAAGAGTGACCGTTGGGATCAGTGCGCTTTCTGGTCTTGCCGCTTCCACGTGTCACCCGGTTCAAACGCGCCAAGGCCGAACGCATCGCCGAACTTCTAGAGACCCTCGTCATCGTCGGCCAGGCACTCAAACTCCCCGATGGCCGTTACACGGCCAGCACAGTTCCAGTTTGACTGCGATGTTGCGCGGTTGGCAACCGCAACAAGAGTGACTCACGAATGCCAACGAAGAAGGAACCGACCACATGAGCAACGACAAGACCATCTCTCCGGGACCTGAACAATACGGGACAGGGTACTGGTGCATCAAGGTGCCGGCATCGGTTTCCAAGAACCACGAGATCTATGTCTTCGCCGACGAGATCAAAGTCACACCCAGCGGCGACCTCCTGGCCCTCGGCGGGTATCGCAAAGAACATGGCGCAACCCCGGCGCACCCGCTCACAGTTCTCGCACTGGCAACCGGCAAATGGACCGCCTTCTACGCCGCCTCCTGCATTGACGGCGCCGCCGTGGCCGTCCAGCACTGGCCCGGTGAAGTGGAACGATAGAGGACTTGACCGCCACCGCCGCCATTCCATGCTGGAAATAAAACCAGTGCAACTTGCCGCTTGGTTTTGTCAGAAATACCGAGTAGAGTTTCTTTCAAAACGCCATGGGAAAGCACGCACAGTCCATCGATAGCCAGGTGTTGCGGCGGGCGAAAGCCGGCAAGGACGGCTGGGTCTTCACGGCCGGCGATTTCCTCGACCTTGGTAGTCGTGAAGCCGTGGACACCGCACTGTTCCGCCAGTCGCGCAACGGGTCCGTCCGGAAGATTGCTCGCGGACTATACGATATTCCCCGACAAGACGCCCAACTGGGGCAACTTGCCCCTTCCGTTGACGCCATCGCCAAGGCACTCCAGGACCGCGACGCCATCCGCCTCCAACCATCCGGTGCCTATGCCGCCAACCTCCTGGGTCTTTCCGATCAGGTGCCGATGAAGGTCGTTTTCCTGACCGACGGGTCGCCGCGACGGATGCAGGTCGGCAAACTCCAGATCATCCTCAGGCACACAACCCCCCGCAACATGGCGTCGGCGGGTGCGATCAGCGGACTGGTCATCCAGGCGCTCCGCCATCTCGGCCAAAGTGGCATAGGCGCCCGCGAGACGGCCATGCTCCGTCAACGCCTGACGGCCGATGACAAACAAAGTTTGCTCAAGGATGCGCGTTTCGCGCCCGCATGGATCGCGCGGATCATGCGGAACATTGCGGGTGACGCCAAGGACTGATCGACGGATCATTTTTCGCAACAGCCTCCCGGTCGACGCCGCGAATACTGCGCCCAAGCCCAACTCCGGTTAGGCTTGCCGGCGGCCAGCATCGGGAAGGACTTCTGGGTCTGCTGGACTCTGCCCACCAGTGGTTCCAGACGTAATAATGGCGGCATTGTCAACCGTCGGTTGACATGACCAATTCGACCTTGCAGATGTCATGCGGCGTAGCCGCGAACTGTGCCACCCTGCAGTCCATCCGACCTCTACACCGGCATCCAGAGATCGCCGCGGCCAGGACCAGGCAGAGCACCCCAAGACCGATCTTGGCCGCTACGACCTCCCGACTCGTCCATGCCGCCATGTTCAGTGCGCTACCTCCTTGGGCAATCAGTACGGGTGGGTGGACGCGGATGGCAAGTCTGCCACTGAATTGGAGTTCGACCACGCCACGAAAACGCACCGCGAGCGATTGGTGTTCGTGAAAGGGGCCGGCGACAAGGCACGCGAAGCCGATCACAGCGACCGGCCCGTACACCTGTTCCGTCGCAGGACCGCCGCCAGCACCGCACGGTACCTCGCCGTCCCAGGCGTAGAGAATGTGGAACCGATGACGTTATGGCGAGGGTGGGGTTCGCTTTAGTTGATGGTTGGGCGGCAGGAGTTGCTGGAGGGGCGGT
>CAYQJG010000070.1:0-23791 GCA_964417715.1 uncultured Lentisphaerales bacterium
TGGCGCTCCGCCAAGCTCAAATCGGCAGCGTGATCAAAAATCGGTCATGCACCCGCTTGACGCCCTGCGGCGGCCCTGCTACTATGCGCGACGTAGTACGTATTGCGGAGTAGCGGTATGGATGGGTGGATCACGCAACTGCGGAAGGGGCTGCTGGACTTCTGCATCCTGAACGTGCTGCGCCAGGGTGAGAGCTATGGCTATGAGATCGTCCAGAAACTGAAGCGCGTCGAGGAGCTGGCCGTCTCCGAAAGCACCGTCTACCCCATCCTCGCGCGCCTGCGCGCCGAAGGCCTGCTCAAAGTGCGCGATGTCCCCTCCCCGGCCGGCCCTCCGCGACGCTATTTCGCCCTCACCGTCACCGGCAAACTCCGCATCGCGGAGATGAACGCCTACTGGGACCTGCTCGGTCAGGCCCTCACCCATTTGCGTCAGCACGACTCTGCTGGAAAGGATCATGCCTCATGACCTTCGCTCCGGATATCGCCCAGCGCATGCGCGCCTACCTGGATGAGGTCGGTTCGCACCTCGCAGACCGCCCCACAGCGCTGCGAGCCGACCTGCTGCGTCAACTCGAAAGCCATCTGTGCGAGGCGCTGCGGCAACGCGGCGGTGACAACCCCACACCAGCCGACCTGGACGCCGTGCTGGCCGAGATGGACCCACCCGACTCGTACCGACTGCCGACACCGGACACGACCGGCGACGCTCCCGCCGGCCCCTGGCAGACACCTGCCACGCCACCACCTGCCACATGCCCGGGGCGGCGCGGCGACACTAAGTGGTTCGCCCTGGCCCTCACCTTCCTGCTGCTGAACGGCTGGGGGGTCTGGCACCTGGCCTCACGCCCCAACGGCACCAACCCGGGGGCATCCGCCGCGAAGCTTCACCGGCAACCACTGCAGGCGCTGGCGGCCGGTCTCGTTTCGTACAACGATCAGGATGCCGCGGCCGTGCTGAAGATCACGTTCAACGCCGCGCCATCCACCCCGTCCCTGCGCGATGCCATCACCGTCTGGCGCGATGCCAATCGTACAGAGCCCGTCGCGTGGCAACCCGTCGGCGATGTGACATCCGCGTCGGCTCTTATCCAGACGACCTCCCGCGTCGATGCCGGCGAACGCCTCGTGATCGCCGTGGCTGCCGGACTTGCTGCGGCCGACGCACGCGTGACCGGTACCGCCGCCGAACAGCAACTGGCCGTGGATATCGCCGATTTCTTCGGCCTTCGTGAAATCGAACCACACAGTCCCGCACTTGAGCCGTGCCGCGCCGTAGTATCGCTCGGAAAGCCGGTAGACCTGCGCGAGGACGTGGGAACCTTCGTCTCCTCACAACCGCCCATCCCGCTCGACATCACCTACCATTACGCCGGCTGCACCGTTTCGGGCGACTTCGAGCCCGGTAAGGTCTATGCCCTGACGCTCCGCAAGGGCCTCCGTGCCGCGGATGGCACCACGCTGGCCGCCGACGTCACCCGCCGCGTGGTCTTCCCGGATCGCGCGCCCACCGTCACCGTACCGGCCAACGGTCGCTACCTCTCGCCGCGCGGCGCGCTCGACGTTCCCCTGCTGGCCATGAATGTGCGCGAGTGTGCGTTGGCCCTGCGGCGCGTCCTGCCCGGCAACGTGCTCTTCTTTGCCAACCGCACAGCGGACGCGTACACGGACGGCAGCGATCTGGCCGCGGCACTGGCCGCCCCCGCCGTAACCAACCGCGTCGCCCTCCCGGAAAGCCCCAACAAGGAGCACGCCTTCCGCGTCAACCTGCGCCAACTGGCCGGCGCGGAACCGCGCGGCGTCTACCTCCTGTCGGCAACCTACCCGACCTCGCGGCGCGAAACGGACACGGTGAACCAACTGGTGGTCGTGACCGACCTGGGAATCACCGCGAAGACGGCCCGCGACGGCGTGCTGGTCTGGGTGAATGCGCTGCGCACCGCGCAACCCCTGGCGGATGTCACAGTGGTCCTCCACGCGCGCAACAACCAGGAACTGGGGCGCGCCCGGACGGACGCGCAGGGGCTGGCTTTCATCGCCTGCGCGGCCAGCGCCGCACCCGAACTTGCTCCTACGCTGGTAATCGCCAGCCAGGGCGATGATCTCTCCTATCTGACGCTCGATGAGCCGGTGCCTGTCGAGGGGCGCGGCGGCGACCCCTACCTGGGCGATGGCTACGATGCGTTCGTGTTCTCGGACCGCGGCGTTTACCGGCCGGGCGAGACGGTGCATGCGAAGGCGCTGGTGCGCAACCGCGAACTGACGCCGCCACGGCCGTTTCCGGCGCTCTTCCGCGTGGTGCGACCGGACGGCAAGGTCTTCCGCGAGTTCCCCGTCACACTGGACGCGACCGGAGCCGCCGAACTCGCCGCACCGCTGCCGGATTACCTGCCTACGGGCCGTTACACGATCAAGCTGGTGCTGCCGGGCACAGCCAAGCTGCTGGGCGAAACCAGCGTGGCGCTGGAAGAATTCGTTCCCCCGCAGATCGCCGTATCGCTGGCGAAACTCCCAAACGCGGTCACCGCCACCGATACGGTCGATGTGGCCGTCAGCGCGCGCCACCTGTTCGGTCGCCCGGCGGCCGACCTGCCGGTCTCAGCCAGCGTCTACCTGCATGATGTGTCATTCACGCCCGACGGCTGGAAGGGCTATGCCTTCGGCGATGCGGAGAAGGCCGGCATCCGGCAGAGCACGCAGTTGGGCGATTCGAGACTGGATGCGAACGGCCAGGCGCACTTCACGCTCGCGCCCTGCGGCGCACGACCCGCGGCGGCCGCGCTCGAGGCGACCCTCTGTGCCACGGTAACCGACGCCGGCGGCCGCACCGTCGCGGTCTACGGCAACACGCGCGTAGACGTCTATCCCTTCTATGTCGGGTTGAAGCCCGCGCGCGCTGGCGGGCACGTCAAGATCGGCGAGCCGCTGTCCATCGCCGTGGCCGCGGTAACGCCCGACGGCCGCGCGCGCCAGCCCGCCGCACCGCTGCTGGCCACCGTCGAACGCGTGCACTGGACCAGCGTGATGAAACGCAGCGACGGCCGCTACGCCTGGCACTCGGAACGCGTCAAGACGCGGGTGGGCACCCCACAGACAGTCGTTCTGAAGGAGGGGCTCGGCTCGTTTGCGTTCACGGCCGAACAGACGGGCGAGTATCTGGTGACCCTGACCGACCCCTTCAGCGGCACGTCCACCTCCCTGCCGCTCTTCGCCGCCGCGGCGAACGCCGAGTGGGTGGACTGGGCGCGCGACAAGCCGGCCCAGGCGCAACTCAGCCTCGACCGGCCGGAGTACGCTCCCGGACAGACCGCGCGCCTCGCAGTCAAGGCACCCTTCAGCGGCACCGCGCTGCTGACGGTGGAGTCGGACCGCGTGCTCGAGCAACGGGTGATCACGCTCGCCGGCAACACGGCCGAGTTCGAGATCGCCGTGAAGCCTGACTACGCGCCCAACGTGCATTGTGTGCTCAGCGTGATCCGCCCGGCCGTCGCAGAAGGTGTCTGGTCGGCACACCGCGCGGTCGGTTCGGTCGTGCTCAAGGTCGTGCCCACGGGCCATCGGCTGGACGTGAAGGTCACCGCACCGGCCACGATCCGGCCGCAAAGCCGGCTGACGGCCCAAGTGAAGGTCGCCGACGAAGCCGGCCGACCCGTGGCAGGTGTCGCGCTGGTCGGCATGGCCGTAGATGAAGGCATCTGCATGCTGACGGAGCAGGCTGTGCCCGATCCCCTGGCCTACTTCCTGCGAACGCGCGCGCTGGGCGTCGAGTTGAACGACCTGTATGCTGCGCTGATGCCGGAGAGCGCCGGCACGGCCGACGGAGCGGCCTCGCATGTGGGCGGCGACGTGGGGGCGCTGGTTGGCCGCCGCCTGAACCCGATCCGCTCGACCCGCTTCCGGCCCGTGGCGCTCTGGCATTCCGGCGCGCAGACCGACGCAGACGGCCTGGCCACGGTCACGTTCGACGTGCCTGAGTTCACCGGTGAACTTCGCCTGACTGCCGTCGCATATGCCGCCTCGGCCTTCGGCGCCGCCAAGCAACCGGTGTCGGTCAAGCGCCCCCTCGTGGTGCAGGCCGAACTGCCGCGTTTCCTGGCGCCCGGCGACACCTGCCGCCTGTCGCTCCGGCTCTTCAACGAAACCGACGCACCACAGCAGGCCAACTGGCGTGTGACCTGCGGCGGCCCGCTGACGACCGCCCAACCCGAGGGCACGCTGGCACTCAAGACCAACGCTGCCGGCGGCGTGTCCGTGACGCTGCAAGCCGGACCACAGCCCGGCAAAGCCCTGTGCACGGTCGATGTCATGGCGGGCACGGAGCATTACACCGAGACGTTCGAACTGGCCGTGCGGCCGGCGTTGTCTGCCGAGTCGCGATCAGTCTGCGCCGGTCTCAAGCCGGGCGAGGAGGCGCGCATTGCGCCGCCAGCGAACTGGATTGCGGGGACGGAGTTCCATGAGGCCTGGGTTTCGGGTCAGCCGGATGTCAAGTTGACCGGCGGGCTTGACTGGCTGCTGCGTTACCCATATGGCTGTTGCGAGCAGACCGTGTCCAGCGCCTTTCCCCTGCTCCACCTGCGCGATCTGGCGGGCCGCGTGCGCCCGCAGGGACTGGGCGATCTGGATGCCACGCGTTTCATCGCGGCGGGCATTTACCGGCTGCTCTCCATGCAGCGCCCCTCGGGCGGCTTCGCCATGTGGCCGGACCAGTGGAGCGAAACACCATGGGCCAGCGTCTATGCCACGCACTTCCTGGTGGAGGCCAAACGCGCGGGACAGCCGGTGCCGGAGGACCGGCTGTCCGCCGCATTGAACTACCTGCACGGCGCGCTTGAGCGCCCGCCGCGACGCGCCGACGCGTCGGACCTGTCCGAACGCGCGTACATCTGCCAGGTGCTGGCGCTGGCCGGTCAGCCGGAACACGGTTGGACGGCGCGTCTGCTGGAACGCGCAGACGAGCTTTCCACGGGCGGGCGGGCCCACCTGGCGGCCACTTTGCTGGCATCGGGCAAGCCGCGGGAAGCCGTCGCCCTGCTCGGCGAGCCCGGGACGGCGACGGCGCGCCAGACGCCATACGATCCGTACGGGAACCCGACGCGCAACTTGGCGCTGACGCTCTCGGCCTGGCTCGACATCGCGCCGGAGCATGAGGCCGTGCCACGGCTGGTCCATGAACTGGAGGGACTGCGCATCGACGGATGCGACTGGTGGGGCACGACCCAGGAGAACGCCTGGGCGCTGCTGGCGCTGGGCAAATTCGCGCGCTTGACGCGCCCCGACAAGACGCCTTTCGCCGGCGAGCTGTTGCCGGCGGGGGCAGCGGCCGTGCCGTTTGCGTCCGACCGCGAACTCCGCTGGGTGTCGGCGGCACCCGGCGCCGCACGGGAACTCCGACTGGTCAACCGCGGCCCGGGCACCTGCTGGTACGGCGTGCGCTCGGAGGGCGTACCGACGACGGGCGAGGTCGAGCCGTACGACGAGGGGATCTCCATCCGGCGCGAGTTCTTCGATCAGGCCGGCGCCGCGATGGATGCATCCAGAGCCAAATCCGGCGAACTGATCGTGGTGCGCCTGGCGTTGGACACGCGCGGGGCGGCGCTCGACAACCTCGTGATCGTGGATCTGCTGCCGGCGGGCTGGGAAGTGGAGAACCCGGCGCTGGCCACGGCCCGCACGCTGCCATGGGTGCAGGCGAAGACCGACTGGTGCGCCCACCTCGAATTGCGTGACGACCGTGTGCTGCTGTTCAGTGGGCGCGTCAGCGGCCGGGCCGACTACTACTACGCCGTGCGCGCTGTGACGCCGGGCATCTACACGCTGCCGCCCGTGCGCGTAGACGCCATGTACCAGCCCGGTATCCGCAGCCTGAGCGGCGGCGGGAAGGTGGAGGTGGAGTGAGGGGAGCCCGAGGTCGGACGTCGGATATCCGATGTCGACATTCCCATGACCATGCAACACACACGTCACATCTTCGACAGCAGGCGCCCCTCAGCCCGCGCAGTCGCCGGCTGGATACTGAAGGCGGGGCTGCTCGCGGCCGTGCTGTTTGCGGCGGCGTGGGTCATCTTCCCGTTTCCGAAGGGTGACCTGGCGCGCTACCCGGCTGCGACGGTTCTGCTGGACTGCGAGGGCACGGCGTTGCGTTTGCGCCTCGGCCCGGGCGATACGGACTGCCGTCTGCAGTACCGGCCGGACCCGGCGCGCGACTGGATCTGTCAGGCTGTGGTCGCTGCTGAAGACCAGCGCTTCTGGCGCCACCACGGGGTCGACCCGCTGGCGCTCGGACGCGCCATCCGCCAGAATCTCACCGGGCGGCGCGTGGTCTCCGGGGCGTCCACCATCAGCACGCAGGTCATCCGGCTGATGCACCCGCGCCGCCGAACCTGGCTGACCAAAGGCGTGGAGTACTTCCGCGCGCTGCAACTGGAGACGCTGCTCGACAAGAAGGCGATTCTGGAGCAGTACCTGAATCGCGCGCCGTTCGGCGCAAACCTGGTCGGCATCGAAGCCGCCAGCCGGCGTTACTTCGGCAAAGCGCCGCAGGACCTGAGCCTGGCCGAAGCGGCGCTATTGGCCGGGTTGCCGCAGGCGCCGTCGCGCCTGCGGCCCGACCGTTTTCCGGCGCGCGCGCGCCAGCGACAAGCCTACGTGCTGGCGCGCCTGGCCGCATGCGGCCGGATCAGCGACGCCCAGCGCATCGCCGCAGCCAGTCAGCCAATCGCCCTGCGGCCGGACGCCTACCCGTTCAGCGCGCCCCATTTCTGCGAATTGGTGCTGGAGAGAGGGCTGGTCGCTGAAACCGGCGGGGGCCTCCGCACAACCCTCGACCCGACGCTGCAGCGCTTGGCGGAAGAGACGCTGCGACGGCATGCCGTGCGCCTGCAACCGGCGGGGATCGGCGGTGGCGCGGTGGTGATCCTGGACGTCCGCAGCGGGGCTGTGCGCGCGCTGGTCGGCGCGCCGGACTACCACGACCTGCCGCATGCGGGGCAGGTCAACGGCGCGGCGGCGCCACGCTCGGCCGGCTCGACGCTCAAGCCCTTCCTCTACGCGCTAGCCATGGACCAGGGCCGGATCACGCCGGCCACGATGTTGTCGGACCTGCCGCGCACGTTCAAAGACTCCACGCCGGTCAACTTCGACGGCGCGTTCAACGGCTGGGTGCCGGCGCGCGGCGCGCTGGTACTCTCGCTCAACCTGCCGGCGTTGACACTGGCCGAACAGGTGGGCGTACCGGCGTTCCTCGGCTCGCTACGCCAACTGGGTCTGGACACGCTTAACCGCGATGCCGGGCACTACGGCCTGAGTCTGGCTCTCGGCGCGGGGTCCGTGCGTCTGCTGGACCTGGCGAATGCCTATGCCTGCCTGGCGCGCGGCGGCGAGTGGAAGCCGTATGCCCTGACGGCGACGGCGTCACGAGAGGAGAGCCGTTCGCGCCGCGTGTTCTCGCTCGAGGCCGCCTGGCTGGTGGCGGACATGCTGGGCGGAGACGAACGCAGCGCGGCGACCACCGGACACCGCGCGGATGTGCGCCTGCCGCGGGTGGCCTGGAAGACCGGCACCTCCTCCGGGTTCCGCGACGCCTGGGCGGTAGCCTTCAACCCCGAGTATGTGATCGGCGTCTGGATCGGCAACCCCGATGGCCAGGGCGCGTCGACGCTGGTCGGTGCGACCGCGGCCGCGCCCGTGATGTGGGACCTGGTGCGCGGGATCTACCCGGCGAACGCCACACCGTGGTTCGATCCGCCGGCAGGCGTGAGCCGACGAACCGTGTGCGCGGCCAGCGGCGGCGCAATCGGGCCGCACTGCACCGCAACCGTCGTGGATTGGCAGATCACCGGTGCATCGATGGCGCACAGTTGTGCCCGCTGCCAGGCCGGCGCAACGGCAGGCGCGCCCGTCGTACGCGCGGCGGACACGCCACCGCGCATCGTGAGCCCGCAACCCGGCACGGTCTACCGCAAGCTCGACGATTTCCGCGCCGAACAGCGCCTGCCACTCAGGGCTGAGGACGACCGGACTGAGCCGCTCTACTGGTTCATCGACGATCAACTCGTGGCCGCGGCGCGAACGGTGGAGTCCGCCAGTTGGCCGCTGGTGCGCGGCAAGCACGTGGTGGTCTGCTGCGATAGCGGCGGCCAGTCCGCCAAGTCCGAAATCATGGTGGAGTAGCCGGTCATCGGGCGGGAGGTGTTGCACCGCCCCAGCGTGGCTCTCGCCTGTATGCGTCCTTCCGGTCATCGATCGTCAGGACAAACACGATCCTCTCTCTTTCGTCCACGGATCAAACGAAGGTGCCGCGCCGTTGCTTGGCATCTTGGTGTCCTCGTTTCAGGCTCTGGTTGAGTTCGACATTGCCCCGTATCTCGCCCATCTCAAACTCATCCATCGTTCCATGGTCTTGCACGAACCGTATCACCGCCGTCTCGATGAAATTCGAAAGGGGGCGGTTCTCCCGATCCGCCACCCCCTTGAACAGCTGGTAAACGGGATCATCAAGTCGCAGTGTCACCGTTTTGGACATTCCCGCCTCCGTCATTGGATTGACCGCATATAAGAATGCAAAAGAACACAATCGACCGCAAGGATGCACTTCGCGCCGCCAGCCGCCACCCGTCGGCGGCAGCGGCATCGCTGCCGCCGTCCACGCGCAAGGCCGTGGGGGTCGTCGCGCGGTATCGCGGACGGATGACTGACTTCTATTTCAGTGTCGCCAGCGCCTTGGAGATCGCTTCGATGGCGGCACGGTCGTGTTCGCGCGCGGCCTCGAGCCGGGCGATCTGCTGTTGGCGCATCGCGCTGGTCCACTTGTCGAAGCCGGGCGTCAGGTCCCATGGGCACTTCAGATCCTTCATGCCGATCTCGTGAATCCGGGTGTAGTGCGCTGCCGCGATCCTGAGTTGCCTGGCGGCTTCGCCGTCGAAGTCGCCGGCCGCCTTGTCCAGCCACCGTCCGGCGATGCGCCGGCTGTGCATGAGCACATCGTAGCACCAGCCGCTGCCGTGCAAGCCCGCCTTGGGGTCGGCCACCTTGCCGGCCTCGACGTCGCGCAGCCACGTCAGCCAGTGCGTGTAGGCCGCTTCACCGCAGAAGTAGGCTTGATTCTTGTCGGTATGCCACATCTCCACGGCCTGCCTGAGCGCGGCGAGGGTCAGGTCGCGTTTCGGCACGCGTTCATCATCGCGCTTGGGTTCGGTCCAGACCACGATGCCCCACGGCCATTGGCCACCGGCCATTCCCTTGCCCTCGTCCAGCCAGAACGTTTTCCTCCCGTTCTCGTGGCAAGGGTGGACGCAGAGCCAGCGCTTGCCGCCATCGCCGTAGCCGATGATCAGACCATCCTCCTCGGACCCGTAGTGCACGGGCACGCCGCGGTCGATGCTCGCCTTGACGGCGGCGCGGACCTTGGCCTCGAACGCGGGCCGGTCGGCGGTCTCTTTGCCATCGGGAAATGCGCCATAGAACTCGGTCTTCCAGGGCAAGGCGCGGTTTGAGCCATCGATGCAGCGGAAGCCGCAGCAGGGGTGGCCGGCGCTGGGGCAGAAGGCCTCGTGCACGCCCACGCGGAACGCGAATCCGCTGTAGCAGATGAGATCATCGTACGAGAGCGACTCCCCCAGCGTCTGCAGGATCCGCGCCTGGGCGCCGTGCACGCTGCTGGCATACTCGCCCGGACCAAACCCCTCGATCCCCTCGATCCAGGTGCGCTCATCCGTGTGTTTGACCCTCATCGCCCTCTCCTTTTCGGCCAGGTTCGGGGCCGTTGCGCAGCCGACACAGACGGCCAAGAGAAAGGCCAGGTTCATTTTGTGCATTGCTCACCCCCAACCGTCAGGCCCCTGCCCGATGGCCAAACTCAGCATCCGAAATCTACAGTCCACGAATGTCGCCGGTCAAACGGTTTCCGGCGGTTCGCCGTTTCATTGACCTCCACCTTCGGCGCGCGGGCCGAAGCGCGGGAGCGCCGTCGGCCAGTCTCGCGCCCGGCTTGGGTCTCGGGGTCGGGGTCGGTATCGGTATCGGGGTCGATGACTTTGCTCCGGTCGACGTACGCGATGGCCGCCGGGCACACGGCAAGGTCACCATGGACAAACGCCAACTCCGTCTCCCTTCGACCCCGATACCGATACCGACCCCGACCCCGATGTCGATCCCGCCCAGCTTCCAAGCACCCCGGGAGGCGTCGCGGCTGCGCCGCAGGCGCGCGCAGCGACTGATCGACACGCACCGTACCCTCCGGGCCGGCGCGGAGCAGGCAAGTCAGTGAAACGGGGATGCGCTCAACTGTTTCCGGCAGTTCGCCTTGCGGACTGCACGCGTCGAGCCCCTGGCGGCTCGCGAGGACGCTCGCCCTCCCGGAATTCAGCACGCGGGCTCAGACAAGGGCGAGTGTCCCGCGAGGCGCTGATCGAGAGATGCGTTTGGGTAAGCGCCATTCGGGGTCGGCAGATCGCCGTGGAGTCACATGCGGGTTTGCCTTGCACCTGCCCGCGCGCCTTCGTACTCTATCGTCGTTGGCAGCTACATTGGCGCATACAATTTACCTGGCACCCACCACTTTCACTGCGAGCCTATCCATGTCCCGTTTCCTGATTCGCGGCGGTCGCCGCCTGAGCGGCGTGCATCGCACGCCCGGCAACAAGAACGCCGCCCTGCCCATGCTGGCGGCCTGTCTACTGACGGACGAACCGGTCACGCTCACCAACCTGCCCCTGATCGACGACGTCCGGACCATGCTCGACCTGCTGGTCGAGATGGGCGTGGACGTGCAACTCAACGCGGGAGAGCACCGCGTGCGATTGCAGGCCCGGCGCGTGAAGTCAACGCGCCTGGACCGCGCCCTCTGCGGCAAGGTGCGCTCATCGATCCTGTTTGCCGGGCCGCTGCTGGCGCGCTCCGGCGCGGCGACGATCTACCCGCCCGGCGGCGACGTGATCGGCCGGCGGCGCGTGGACACGCACATCGAGGGGTTGCGCCGGCTGGGCGCCGTGGCCAAAATCAACGGCACGTACGCCTTCCGCACCAAGGGGCTCGTAGGCGCGCCCATCCTGCTGGATGAGGCCAGCGTCACCGCGACCGAGAACCTGGTCATGGCCGCCGTCCTGGCCAAGGGACACACCCAGCTCTACAACGCCGCGTGCGAGCCCCACGTGCAGGACCTCTGCCGCCTGCTGGTGGCGATGGGTGCGCAGATTACCGGAATCGGCACCAACCTGCTGACCATCGACGGCGTGGCAAAACTGCACGGTGTCGAACAGCGCATCGGTCCGGACTACATCGACGCCGGCAGCTACCTGGTGGCCGCGCTGGTGACCGGCGGCGAACTGACGGTGGAGGGCGTGACGGCGGCGGACTTCGCCGTGCTGGAGCGCCCGTTCCGCCGCTTCGGCGTCGTCTGGACCATCGAGGGCCAGACCCTCAAACTCCCGGCGGGCCAGAAGCTGCGCACGGCCTACGACCTCGGCGACGTCATCCCCAAGATCGAAGACGGCCCGTGGCCGGCGTTCCCATCGGACCTGATGAGCGTGCTGATCGTGCTGGCCACGCAGACGCGCGGCACGACGCTCTTCTTCGAGAAGATGTTTGAGAGCCGGATGTACTTCGTGGACCACCTGATCGGCATGGGCGGGCGCATCGTGCAGTGCGACCCGCACCGCGTGGTCGTGACCGGGCCCGCGGTGCTGCACGGCACACACGTCGTCAGTCCGGACATCCGGGCCGGCATGGCCCTGCTGGTCGCCGCGCTGGCCGCCCGCAAACAGACCGTCATTCTGAACGCCGAGAGCATCGACCGGGGTTACGAACGCGTGGACGAGGAGCTGCGCCGTCTCGGCGCATCGATCGAACGGGAATAAAGCTCACGCTCCACAGACGCCGCATAATCGGCTACCATGTTCGCGCGATGTTGGAAAAGGCAGATATCTTCCAGAACGAGCAGCCGGTATTGGCCGCTCTGCGCAAGGACCTGTTCGCAACAGGCATCTGGCCGTTCCGCTGGCAGCGCCAGACGCGCGCCCTGCGCGCCCTGCTGAACGCTCAGGAACCGGAGGCCGTCGACATCCTGGTATCGGCCGTCAGCAGCGACCACCGCCTTTCATCCGAAATCCGAACCGCTCTCGCGACCCGCGCCAGTCCGGTTCGCATGAACCGGCTCTGGCATCTCTGGGCCGAGAAGCGGCCCGCCTGGCTGGGCGAGTTGCTCTGCGCGCAGGGGCAGCCGGCCCAGGCACCCGATCTGGCCGTGCTTAGCCTGCTGAAGCTGCGTCGCGCCGTATCGCTCTCGACGGATGCCCTGATGCTGGACCAGGTGCTGCCGTATCTGGCGGATGAGGACGCCGACGTCCGGGAGACGAGCGAAGTCTACCTGCGCCAGATGGGGATGATCGCGCCCCACCTCTATCTGGCCGCTCTGCTGGTACTGAGCCGGTTTGGCGATATCGGCAGCAGCCGCGAGGCGATGCGCGGCGTGTTGTCGCTGGAACTGGACTCGGACGGGCTGGAGAACGCGCGGCGGCTGTACCTGACACACCTGCCACGGGCGGAATTCCTGTTCACGGCCCTGCTGACCGCCCCGACCGAACTCCCGCTCACGCGCAAGCAGGCCTGGGAACTGGTGCCGTTCTTCGCCGACGCGGACGAAGACGTGCGGGCGGGAGCGGAGGCCTATTTGCAGGCCCTGTACGAGAAGTTCCAGGCGGTGGGCATGCGTCTGGACCTCAAGCTTGGCCGGATCGACCGCCTGCCGACCGGACATCTGAGCGCCTCCTCGGTCCTCAACGCACTGAGCGATGCCGACCCGGACGTGCGCGCGGGCGTCCGGGCCTATGCGGCCAGACTCCCCTGCGAGCCGGCGCTGAACGACCTGATTTTCGCCGCCTGGAGCCACACGACCGACGAAGGGCTTGCCGAGGTGATCCGCAGCCAGCAGCGCATGCCCACCCAGGCGGTCAAGGCGGCCATCTTCGCGGCTGCGGGCGACGAGGACGCCCTGGTCGAGGCCTGCCGGCCGCTCGGCGTCGCCGACCTGCTCGAGCTTGCGGCACACTGGGCCGCCTCGGAACGCCGGCCGACCGACCCCAGGCGTCGGCAGGTGGTCGAACAGGCCATCGCCGCACAGAAACTGGTTGGCCCGCTGACCTTCGACCCGCCGGTCGTGCTGCCGGCCGGGCTGACGGATTTCTTCGACTGGTGGGAGGCGCAGCCCGCCGCGGACGAGGCGCTGAGCCACGCGCGAACGGCGGCCGATCCGCTCACGCGGGCCGGCGCCGCGTGGGTCAGCCACCTCTATGGCGCGCTGCAGCCCGACGATCTCGCCCGCATGGGAGCCAGCGCCGACTGGCCGGAGCGGCTGGTGACCCGCATGATCGACGTCGGCCACGCGCAGCCCGACCTTGACCACGTGCAGAATGCGCATGCGGTCGAAGGGCTGATCGACACGGAACTGCACGCGGCCACGGCCGGCGGCGCGGCAGCCGGCCACGACCGGTTGCTGCGCCTGCGCGACGCCTGCGCCGGACGCACGGATCGGGCGGGGTGTGTCAACCGCGGCCTGGCCGATCTGCTATTGGCTTTTCAGGACTACTTCATGGCGTAGCAGGAGAAGAGACGCATGATAGCCAACCTCGCGGGCAACAGGATACGCATGGCGTCCGGCCTGGCGGTCAACGCGAAGGACCTGTCGGTGCTGGTGCACATCCCGGCCGGGCCTTTTGAGATGGGCGACGGCATCGAGTGGAACAGCCCCAAGCACACCGTGGTCACGGACGACTTCTGGATCAGCCTGTACGCCATTACCAACCAGCAGTACGCCACCTTCCTCAACGACGCCGCCCCCAGCGCCAAGGAGCTCTCGGACTGGATCGCACTGAACCACGAGTGTTTCGTGCGCCAGACGCACACGGGCTTCGAGGCTTACGGCGGGCGCGAGCACCATCCGGTGGTGCAGGTCTCCTGGCACGGCGCGCTGGCCTACGCCGGCTGGGCCGGGCTGGCGCTGCCGACCGAGGCCCAATGGGAGAAGGCGGCGCGCGGCCCGCAGGGCCTGCGCTTCCCCTGGGGCAACACGTGGGACGCCTCGCGCTGCCGCCACGACCGCAACTGGCAGGATCAGGAAACCTGTCACGTGTGGGACTACCCGCTCGGTTGCAGCGGCTACGGCACGTACAACCAGAGCGGCAACGTGCGCGAATGGTGCTGGGACTGGTATGCACGCGACTCGTACAACGAGGCCGCGGATGCGACCAACCCGACGGGACCCGAGAAAGGGGCCTGCCGGGTGCTGCGCGGCGGGAGTTGGCGCAACGTGGATTCGCCCAGTTTTCAAGGCACGAACCGCAACATGGACCACCCCGACGCCTGCATCGTCATGCTCGGGTTCCGTGTTGTCAAGAACCCTTAGCGGTTCTCACGCGGTGCCCATTGCGCCCCGGTCGCGCCTTGTCCTTGCGTGTAAGCTGGCGTCTTGGCATATTGTGGGTGACCCCTGACCAGGTTTGGCCAGAGGGGATGCGACTATGGGAAACGAAAACAAACCGTCAGCCGCGGCCCTGCCCCGTCCGGTCATCGATGAGGCGATCTGCAAGGGGTGCGGCCGCTGCGTGTCGGCGTGCCCGCGAAAAGCCCTGCGCCTGAGCGACAGGCTGGGCATACGCGGGGTCCGGCCGGCTGAATATACCGGCCAGTCGTGCACCGGATGCGGTATCTGCTACTACAACTGCCCTGAACCGTATGCCATCGAGGTCCACACGGGAAAATGATGCGATGGTAAAGTTCGTCAAGGGCAACGAAGCGGTGGTGATCGGCGCACTCTATGCGGGGTGCGACGCGTATTTCGGCTATCCGATCACACCGGCCAGCGAGATCGCCCATTTCGCGTCGGAGTACTTCCCGGCCGTGGGCCGCGAGTTCCTGCAGGCCGAGTGCGAAACCGCGTCGATCAACATGGTCTACGGGGCGGCAGCGGCCGGCAAGCTGGCGATGACCGGCTCGTCCGGGCCGGGCGTCAGCCTGATGCAGGAGGGGCTTTCCTACATGGCCGGTGCCGAGCTGCCCGGCGTGATCGTCAACATCCAGCGGGCGGGGCCGGGTCTGGGCAACATCTTCCCCGAACAGGCCGACTACAACCAGGCTGTGAAGGGCGGCGGACACGGCAGCTACAAGTCGATCGTGCTGGCGCCGGGCAACGTGCAGGAGATGTGCGATCTGACGATGCGCGCCTTCGCGCTGTCCTTCGCCTACCGCAACCCGGCCATCGTGCTGTCAGACGCGGTGCTCGGGCAGATGATGGAGACGCTGCGGCTGCCTGAGCGTGAACAGCCGCGGCCGGATGTCTCCTCTTGGGCCGTGCAGGCGACGGCCGCCACGCGGCGGCACCTGATCACGTCGATCTACCTCGACGCGCTGCAGCTCGAACAGATCAACCTGAAGCTGCAGGCCAAGTATGCCGACCTGCAGCGCGAGGCGGACCACGAGTCGTTCCTGACCGACGATGCCGAAATCGTGCTCGTGGCCTACGGCATTTCGAGCCGCATCGCACGCACGGCGGTCGAAGCGTTGCGTGCCGATGGCCTGCGGGTCGGGCTGTTCCGGCCGATCACACTGACGCCGTTCCCCGTGGATGCGATGTGCCGCGTGCTGGCCGGCCGCCGGGCGCTGGTGGTCGAGCTCAGCGCGGGCCAGTTCCGCGACGACGTGGTTTTCCACCTGGCATCAGGGGCGGGCCGCGTGCAGCCGGTCGGGCTGCTGAACCGGATGGGCGGCCTGCTGGTGACCGTGGACGAGGTCGTCGCGGCGGCGAAGAGAATGGCCACATGAGCGTGAAACGCACCATCGGCATGTACGCGTCCTTTGATCGCAGCGGCGCGGACACGCGCTCATCGCACTACTGCGGCGGCTGCGGGCACGGCATTCTGCACAAGCTGATCGCAGAGGCGCTGGTCGACCTGGGGCTGCAGGACCGCACCATCCTCATCAGCCCGATCGGGTGTGCGGTCTTCGGCTATTACTACTGGGACACTGGCAATATCCAGGCGGCCCACGGCCGCGCGCCGGCGGTGGCGACCGCGCTGAACCGGACCCTGCGCGACGCCGTCGTGATCGCCTACCAGGGCGACGGCGACCTGGGTGCGATCGGCTTCAACTGCACCTTCCAGGCGGCCAGCCGCGGCGAGCGGATGGCGACTTTCTTCGTCAACAACGCGACCTACGGCATGACCGGCGGCCAGATGGCGCCGACCTCGCTGATCGGCCAGAAGACGGCAACCTCGCCGCACGGCCGGACCGCAACCAACGAAGGCTACCCGCTGCACGTCTGCGAGGTGATCGACCGCCTGCAGGCGCCGGTCTACATCGAGCGTTGCTCGCTGGCGGACACCGCGCGCATCATGCAGTCACGTCGTGCGGTGCGCCGGGCGCTGGAGCTGCAACGCGACGGCAAGGGGTATGCCTTTGTCGAGTTCCTGTCGCCCTGTCCCACCAACATGGGGATGGACGCGGTACAGGCGGCGCAGTTTGTAACCGACCAGCTCGAGCGCGAGTATCCCCTGGGCGTCCTGCGCGACCAGTCGGCGACCGCTCAGCCGCGACCCGCACGGACGCCGTGTCCCTCGGTGTCCGAGTACTTCGGCACGGGGCACGAGGATGGCTGCGCGCGGCCGGTCGATGCGAGCCGTCCGGCCTTGCGGCTCAAGTTTGCAGGGTTTGGCGGGCAGGGCATTCTGAGTCTGAGCCTCTGCGTGGCGGAAGCCGGCCGTCTCGACGGCTGTCACACGGCCTGGCTGCCGAGTTACGGGCCGGAGCAGCGGGGCGGAGCGGCGTCGTGCTCGGTCGTGGTGTCCGGCAAGCCGGTCGGGTCGCCGGCGGTGGACAGCCCGGATATCCTGATCTGCATGAACCAACCGGCCTACGAGCGCTTTGCGCCGACGGTCTGCGCCGGCGGGCTGCTGATTCACGATGCCACCGTGGTGGTCAACCAGCCGCCGCCCGGCGTTCGTCTCTGGGCGGTACCGGCCATCGACCTGGCGCAGCAACTGGGCGTGCCGCGCGCCGCCAACACGGTCATGCTGGCGGCGCTGGCGTTCACCAACGCCACGGGACTGCGCGACTCAGCCTGGCAGCAGGCGCTTGAAGCGAGCTTCCGGGCGAAGCCGGCGCTGGTGGAGAAGAACCGCCGCGTGTTTGAAGCCGCCATGGCCTGGTGCCGCGAGCACCTGAAATGATCCGCGCCGGCGGGTCGCCGCGCGCACATCGGATCCAGGAGGGTCTGTGATGAAGAACCAGCGCGAAGGGATCGCCCTGCGGCTGAAAGGCCTGCGCGAGGCGGTCGGCCAGTCGATCGCCGAGATGGCCGCCGCCACGGGCACGGATGCGGCCGTGTGTGCGGCCTACGAGCGCGGGCAGCGGGACGTCCCGCTGAGCTACCTGTCGCGCCTGGCGGCCCGTTTCCATGTGGACGTGACGGCGCTGTTGACCGGCGGCGATGCACACATGCACGCCTTTCACGTCACGCGCAAGGGGCGAGCGCCCGTCGTCGCGCGCCGCCGGCAGTACCACTACGAGGCGCTGGGTGCGGGGTTCGCCGGCAAGGCCATGGAGCCCTACCGGGTGACCGTAGAGCCCGGAACGCCCGTGTGCGAGAACACGCACCCCGGGCAGGAGTTCGACTGCGTCGTGCGCGGACGGCTGCTCGTGCGCGTGGCGGGGCATGACGTCACGCTGAAGGCCGGCGACAGCATCTATTTCGATGCCACCCAGCCGCATGGCATGCAGGCCGTGGGCGGCAAACCGGCCACCTTCCTGGCCATCATCACCGCGTAGGGGGGCCGACGTGCTTTTGAATGCGCTGCTGTCACGGACCGAGTTCGCCTCCTACGAGGAGTTTGTCGCGCACTACCGCGTGAACGTTCCGGCCGGGTTCAACTTCGGGTTCGACGTGGTGGACGCCCTCGCCGCCGGCGATCCGGGCCGTCGCGCGCTGGTCTGGTGTAACGACGCGGGCGAGGCGCGCGTGTTCACGATGGACGACATGGCGCGCGGAAGCGCCCGCGCCGCGGGCTACTTCCGATCGCTCGGCATCGTCAAGGGCGACCGCGTGATGCTGATCCTGAAGCGGCGCTACGAGTACTGGCAGGCCGTGATCGGGCTGCATAAACTGGGCGCGGTGGCGATTCCCGCCACGCACCAGTTGATGAAGAAGGACCTGGTCTACCGCATCCGCGCCGCCGGCGTGAAGATGATCGTCGCCGTGAACGATCCGGGGGTCCGTGCGGCGGTCGATGCCGCGGTGGCCGAGGCGCCGGTGCCGCTGCTGGCCCGCCTCGGCGGCGGCGACGGAGCCTGGCACGACTTCACCGGCGGGGTGGCCGCCGCGCCGGACACGTTTGCGCGACCGACCGGGCCTGCCGCCGCCGGCGAACGCGACCCGATGCTGCTCTACTTCACCTCCGGCACGACGGGCATGCCGAAGATGGTGCTGCACAATCACCTCTATCCACTCGGGCACATTCTGACGGCCCGCTACTGGCAGGACTGCCGGCCGGGCGGTCTGCACCTGACGGTCGCCGAAACCGGCTGGGCCAAGGCCTCCTGGGGCAAGCTCTACGGCCAGTGGATTGCCGGCAGCGCGGTGATGGTCTACGACTTCGACCGCTTTGTGCCCAAGCAGTTGCTGGACGTGATGGTGCGTGAGGGTGTGACGACGTTCTGCGCGCCGCCCACAATGTACCGCTACTTCATACGCGAGCCGTTGCACACGTACGACTGGTCGCGCCTGCGGCATGCCGTCGTGGCAGGTGAGCCGCTCAACCCCGAGGTCTTCGCACAGTTCAAGGCTGCGACCGGGCTCGAGTTGCGCGAGGGGTATGGTCAAACCGAGATGACGGTGGCGGTCGGGACGTTCCCTTGGCTGGCGCCGCGGCCCGGGTCGATGGGCAAACCCGCCCCGGGTTACGCCATCGACATCGTGGACGAGACCGGCCGGTCGTGCGAGGTCGGCAGCGAGGGCGAGATCGTCGTACGCACGGCACAGCATGTGCCGCTCGGCATGTTTGACGGCTACCTGGGCGAACCCGAGCGCACGGCCGGCGTCTGGCACGATGGCGTCTATCATACGGGCGATGTGGCCTGGCGCGATGCGGACGGCTACCTGTGGTTCGTCGGCCGCACCGATGATGTGATCAAGAGTTCGGGCTACCGGATCGGCCCGTTCGAAGTCGAGAGCGCCCTGCAGGAACACCCCGCGGTGCTTGAGTGCGCCGTGACCGGTGTGCCGGACCCCGAGCGCGGTGCGGTCGTAAAGGCCTCGATCGTGCTCGCCAAGGGCCATGCGGCATCCGAAGCCCTGCAGCGCGAGTTGCAGGAGCACGTCAAGCGTACGACGGCCCCCTACAAGTACCCCCGCATCATCGAATTCGTGGCCGAACTCCCCAAGACCGTGAGCGGCAAGATCCGGCGTGTCGAGATCCGCGGCCGCGACGGCCGTGGAGACGCGTGATCCTGAAAACGGGAGTTGGCGTGGGATCGCCCAGGGTTAGTGGTGCCGCGCAGGCGGTCGGCAACGCATGGGCGGGCATGCGAACCCTCTGATATCCCTGCAAGACCCCTCGTGGCATGGGCGTCTCGCCCATGGATCACGGGCAAGAAGCCCGTGCCACTTTGGCGGCCTTCCCCTTCACCAAATGGTCTCACCGGCGATCACGCACAACTGCCTTGCGCTCAAACACTAACATCACGCGCGCCCACGCCAACTCGCGTTTCCTGGGTGATTTACGCGAGGGATGCAGGCGTGAGATGCCACGCCTTCGTTGGTTCTCGTCTTTTCTGAGGATCCTCTCACACGTCTCGACGTGTGAGAGATTATCCCCATACCCAGATGCTGGTCAAGGCAGGCCTTTTTGGCGTTGAAACCTCCGCGGGGAGTGCTACGCTATGGGCCGTCATGCGCCACCAGGCGCCGTCAACGACCTTTCGGGAGCACACATCCATGGCAGCCAAGAAGACCGTTCCATACGCTGATCTCAAGGGCGATACATCGTGGTTTGTCCGCGATCGCTTCGGCATGTTCATCCACTGGGGCCTCTATGCGCAGGGCGCGCGGCACGAGTGGCTGATGAACAACGAGAGCATTCCGGTGGAGGAGTACGAGCGCCGGTATTTCAAGCGCTTCGATCCCGATCTCTACAACCCCGAGGTGTGGGCCAAGGCCGCGGCCGACGCCGGGATGAAGTACTTCGTCGTCACCACCAAGCACCACGAGGGTTTCTGCCTGTGGGACTCGAAACACACCGATTACAAGGCCCCCAACACGGCCGCCGGCCGCGATCTGCTGCGGCCCATGGTCGATGCCTTCCGCGGCCAGGGCATCCGCGTCGGCTTCTACTACTCCCTGCTTGACTGGCACCACCCGCACTACGTCATCGACAACCGCATCGGCCCGTACCGCGGCAAGACGGACGAGGAGCGCGCCAAGCTCAATGTCGGCCGCGACCAGTCCAAGTACGCTGCCTACATGCGCAACCAGGTCAAGGAACTGCTCACGAAGTACGGCCAGGTCGACGTGCTGTGGTTTGATTTCTCGTATCCTGACAAGGAGCACCCCGGCGATTTCACCAAGGGCAAGAACCACCTGGCCTGGGAATCGGAGAAGCTCTACCGCATGGTGCGCGAGTTGCAGCCCAATGTGATCGTCGACGACCGTCTCGACCTTCCCGGCGCCTGGGACATCAAGACGCCCGAGCAGTTCCAGCCGCGCGAGTGGGTTACCGTGAACGGCCAGAAGGTGGTCTGGGAGGCCTGTCAGACGCTGAGCGGCTCGTGGGGCTATCACCGCGACGAGAGCAGCTGGCGCGGGACGGATGAGCTGATCCGCACGATGATCGACTGCGTGAGCAAGGGCGGCAACCTGCTGCTGAACGTCGGCCCCACCGGCCGCGGCGAGTTCGACGCGCGCGCGCTCAACTGCCTGCAGGGAATCGGCACGTGGATGCGACGCCACAACCGGTCGATCTACGGCTGCACCGCCGCGCCCGCCGAGTTCAAGACGCCCGAGAACTGCAGGTTGACGTGGAATCCTGAAACACAGCGGCTCTATGTGCATGTGCTGGCATGGCCGTATAAGCACCTCTACGTCGACGGGGTAGCCGACCGCGTCGAGTACGCGCAACTGCTGCACGACGCGTCCGAACTCAAGACCGGGCTGGACGGGTGGCATGCCGGTCAGGCGGGCGAGTCGGTCAACAAGAACGCCCTGTCGATCAACCTGCCGCAAACGCGGCCGGATGTGGCCGTTCCGGTGATCGAACTCTTCCTCAAGAAGGCCTAGCCCGTGCAACACCTCAACCTGATCCCGTATCCCGCCGCGGTCCACCGGCGCGACGGAGCTTTCGTGCTCCGTCCCGAAACGCCGATCCGCTACGATGCGCCGCAGAAGGCGCCCACGCCGCAGCCGAGTTGCTGACGGCGGACCTGACGCGTCAGACGGGCGCACGGTTCAGGCGTCCGGTCGCCGTCGCCCTATCGGGCCGCCAGGCCGCCATCTGCCTGCGCGCACTGGATGCAGCCGGCGGCGCAGGCGATGGCGCCTGCGTCTGGACTCCACGCCGGTCGAGATCGTGCTTGCGGCCGGCGGTCCATCGGGCTTCCTGCATGCCGTGCAAACCCTCCTGCAACTCGTGCCGGCCACGCCGGCTGGAGACGGCCTGTCCTGGGCCGTACCGGCCGTGCAGGTGTCTGACCGAGGACCAGGGGTGGCGGATCGAGATCCGCAAGTACCCGCTGCTGACCACCGTGGGCGCCTGGCGCAAGGAGACGCTTGTCGGGCACCCGTCATCATCACAGACGTATGACCATCGTCCGCACGGCGGGTTCTACACGCAGGACGAGGTGCGGCAGGTGGTGGCGTATGCCACCGCGCGCGGCATCACCGTCGTACCCGAAATCGAACTGCCCGGGCATGCGCAGGCGGCCAGCTCTGGAGCGAACACCTGCCGCACTGGCGACAGGTCGAGTACATGGCCTTCCCGCGCGCGCTGGCGCTGGCCGAAGTGCTGTGGAGTCCAAAAGGCGGCGCGCAACTGGGCCGGTTTCCAGCGGCGACTTCCCGGCCAGCTGGCGTGGCTGGACCGTGCGGGCGTGAACTACCGGCCGCTGGACCCGCCGCTCACGAGCGGTAGTTCGGCGCTTCCTTGATGATCTTCACGTCGTGCGGGTGGGCCTCACGCACACCCGCCGACGTCACCCGGTACATGCGACCGCGACGCTGCAGGTCTGCGACCGTCCGCGTGCCGTTGTAGCCGAGCGACGAGCGCAACCCGCCGCAGAACTGGGTCATGACCTTCTTGACCGAGCCGACGTGCGGCACGATGCCCTCGATCCCCTGCGGCACGAGTTCGTCTTCCTTGACGTGGTCCTGCCCGTAGCGCTGCCGGCTGCCTTTGCCTTCCTTCATCGCCGCCAGGCTGCCCATGCCACGGTAGATCACGTACTGCCGCCCCTCATGGATGATCTTCTCGCCCGGACTCTCGTCCGTCCCGGCCAGAATCGACCCCAACATGACGCTGTCGGCGCCGGCCACCAGCGCCTTGGGCACATCGCCGGAGTGGCGGATGCCGCCGTCGGCGATGATCGGGATCGAACTCTCGAGCGCACGCGCAGCCTCGTACACGGCTGTGATCTGGGGAATCCCAACGCCGCAGACGACGCGCGTCGTGCAGATCGACCCCGGTCCGATGCCGACCTTGACCGCGTGTGCGCCGGCATCGCGCAGGGCCACCGCGCCCTCGCCGGTGGCCACATTACCGGCGATCACGTCGATCTGCGGGTAGTGGGCGTTGACCCACCGCACCATGTCGATGATCCCGCGCGTGTGGCCGTGCGCGCTGTCGACCACGAACACGTCGACCTCCTGCTCGGCCAGCATCTCGGCGCGTACATGATCCCCCTGGCTGACGGCGGCCGCCACGCGCAAACGGTAACGACTGTCACGGTTGTACAGGGGCTGCTTGTTCTCGATCAACTCCTTGACGTCGGTGAAACTGTAGAGACCGACCAGTTTGCGGTCGCCATCGACCAGCGGCAACTTGCCGATCTTGTTCTCCATCATGATCCGGTAGGCGTCCTCCAGCGTCGTACCCGGGGGCGCCGACACGACCTGGGTCGTCATCACGTCGCTGATGCGGATCTGGTTGTCGCGCGCGAAGCGCACGTCGGTCGAGGTGATGATGCCGGTCAGGCGGTCGTTGTCGTCGACGATGGGGAACCCGCTGAAGGTCAGGTGCTGCGCGCGCCGCACCTGCTGCATGTGGTCGAGCGTGTCGCGGTCATGGAACATGACCGGCTTCATGATCAGCCCGTTGAGGTAGTGCTTGACCACGCTGACCTGCTGGGCCTGCACATCGGGCGGCAGGTTCTTGTGGATCACGCCGATGCCGCCCAGCATGGCCATGCTGATGGCCATGTTGGCCTCGGTGACGGTGTCCATCGCGGCGCTGACGAAGGGGATGTTCAGGCTGATGCGGCTGGTCAGGCGGGACCCGATGTTGGTGTCCTCGGGCAGGAAATCGGCATACTGCGTCACCAGGGTGACATCATCGAATGTCAAGCCGTCGAACGGGAAGCGCTCCATGAATGCGACAACATGCGGGTTGATGTACATGCGATGCCTCCTGCGCCTGGACGTCTTCGTGGCGCGTTTCCCCCGATTCTATACGCGATTTGGCCGGCGAAAGCAAGCCAACACCCGTGCATGGGTGCACGAAATGGAAGTAGGGATGCGGCAGTTTGCAGTTGATTCTGCGCCA
>CAYQJG010000071.1:0-23269 GCA_964417715.1 uncultured Lentisphaerales bacterium
CGCTGAACGGCATCTCCATGGACATCTACGAGGGGGAGTACCTGTCGATCATGGGACCCTCCGGTTCGGGCAAGTCGACTTTCTTCAACATGATCGGTGCGCTGGACATCCCGACCTCCGGCACGATCGAGTTCATGGGCGCAGACCTGTTTGCGTTGCCCGAAAACCGACAGGCCTGGATCCGCTGCAACAAGATCGGTTACATTTTCCAAACCTTCAACCTGGTCATGGTGATGAGCGCACTGGAGAACGTGGCGCTGCCGCTGATCCTGCGCGGGGATGAGCCGGCCTCCGCCGACGTGCGCGCGGCCGAGGTGCTCGAGCATGTGGGGCTCGGTCACCGGCTGCACCACCTGCCGGACCAACTCAGCGGCGGCCAGCGGCAGCGCGTGGCCATCGCCCGGGCCCTGGCCAACAAACCAGCCGTGATTCTGGCCGACGAACCCACCGGCAACCTCGACAAGACCACCGGCGCCGAGATCATCCAACTGCTCAAGCGCCTCCAGACCGACCATGGCACCACGGTCATCACGGCCACGCACGACGTCAAGATGCTCGACATCTCCGACCGCATCGCCTGGATCCGCGACGGCAAGCTCGATCGCGTCGAGGAGCGCGCCAATGTCCGTATCCACATGGGCGGCATGCAGGCGACCGGCGCTTGACCCTTTGAATGTGAACGCAGTAGGTGGATGCATAACAAAACACCCCTTGTGGGGAGAAAGAAAGGGAGACAGGCAGTGAAGGCAATCACAGCGGTGGAGTTCAAGGCGCGAATCAAGCGGTTTCAGCACAACATTCGCGTAGCAGGTCTGGATGCGGCGCTGGTGCACGGCAACGAGGCGGACTTCGCCAACGTGCGCTACCTCTCAGAGTACTGGCCGACATTCGAGGCGGCGGCCGTTTTCGTGCCGGCGCGGGGTACGCCGGTACTGATCATTGGCCCTGAAAGCCTGACGTACGCCCAGGGCCGCAGCGTGGTTCCCACGATCCTGAAGATGGTGGAGTACCGCGAGTCGGCCGAGCCCCAGTATCCGGGTATTCCCGTGGCGTCCTATCAGGACGTCGTGAAGCGGGCAATGCCGGGGCAGAAACTGCGGAAACTCGGGATCGTGGCGTGGTCCATCACCACGCTGCCGGTCTGGATGCGGCTGCAGAGCGATCTCCCGGGCGTGGAGTTCGTCAAGGCAGACGACACGCTGATCAACCTGCGGATCGTCAAGAGCCCGGGCGAGATCGCGTTGATGAAGAAGGCGTTTCAGGTGAGCGAGACCGCCATCGACGCCATTCTCGGCGAGATCAAGCCGGGGATGACAGAACTGCAGGTTGTAGGCATCGCCCAGCGCGAGATCTACAAGCATGGCGGCGAGTACGAAGGACACGCGCTCTATTGCTTCTGCGGTCCGGCCACCAACAACGCCATCTCGCGCCCCACTCACAACCGGATCCGCCGGAACGAGATGATCCAACTCAACATCGGCGCGCGCGTCGGGGGTTACAGTTCAAGCGTGGGACTGCCGTTTTCCATCGGCAAACTGCCGGAGCGCAAGCAGCGCCTGCTCGCGTTCGGCCTCGAGGCGCACCTGAAGACCATGGACCTGATGCAGGCCGGCAAACCCGCCGCGGCCGTGGTGCAGGAATACGAGGCGTGGGTCAAGGCTCAGGGATTCGGTCGCTACATGCTCTACGGGCCCTGTCACGGCATCGGCATGATGGAGGTCGAGCGGCCGTGGATGGAGTCGACCTCCACCTACGACCTGCAGGAGAACATGACCTTCCAGGTGGACACGTTCTTCTACGACAAGGACTTCGGCCTGCGCTGGGAGAACGGCGTGCGCGTGAAGAAGGGCGGTGTCGAACGCCTGTCCCACAAGTACATGAAACTCGTCCAACTCTAAGGAGCGACCATGCCCAGCAAGACTCACGGCAGCAAGGTGTGGTTCTTCCCGGACGGCGACCTGCCGCAACCGGGCGACGGTCCGCAGAAGGGACACGAGTCGCTGATCCTGCTCAACCCGAACGATGCGGATGCGCAGGTGACGATCACCGTGTACTATACGGATCGGGAAGCGGAGCAGGCCCCGACGCAGTCGGTCGGGGCGCGCCGCGTGCGCTGCTTTCGCATGGACGAGGGGATTGGTGGATACAAAATCCCCTTTGGGCAGTACGCGCTGAAGGTTGACAGCACAGTGCCGCTGGTATGTCAGATCGGGCGGATGGACGTGAGCCAACCGAATCTGGCCTACTACACGGTCATGGGGTACGCGGGGTAGAGCAAGCAACGGAGATGCCACTCGGTGACAGCAACGGGAATGCCTGCTCGCCGGGTGGCAGCGACGGTGTGCTCAGAACTTGTGGGTGTTGCCATGATAGCGCTGTCTGCGCCCCTTGGCCAGTGTGCCGAAGCGATGGCATCACGGCCAGTGGTCGTGACCGTGCACAACCGCGTACTCAACCCGGTCGACGCTCGCCTGTTCGGGCAGTTCATGGAGCGCGCATCGTGGGGCGAACCAGGTTTTGATGCAGCCCGCGATCCCGGCCACCCGCACGCGCTGCGGTCGGACGTGGTGGAGAAACTGGCCTGGCTCCGGGCTCCCGTCGTCCGCTGGCCCGCCGGGTCGGACCTGCCGCGGATCGACTGGCGCGACCTGATCGACCATGCGCCCGGTCGCGAGGCGGGGCGGCCACCGGTCTTTGCGACGAACCAGCATGGCACGGTGTCCAACGAGTTCGGCCTGGACGAGTTTCTTGCACTGGCCGAGAAACTGGCGTGGGCACCACTGCTGCCGGTGCGCATCGAGGGTGCCCTGCTCGGCGACGTGTCGCTCGAAGCCGGCGCACAGGAAGCCGCCGGCCTGGTGGCGTACTGCAACGCCGAGGTGGGCGCGAAATTGCCCGATGGCCTCCCCGACTGGCCGTCCGTGCGGGCAAAGAACGGCCGTGCGGCGCCGTGGCAGGTGCCGTACTTCCAACTCGGAAACGAGACGTGGTTCACCTTCAACAGAGCGCTCCAGCGGCGCGGCCTGGCGGCCGCGAGCGACAAGGAGAAGGCCGAGTGCTACCTCACCTGCCTGCGCGCGTATCTGAAGTCGATCCGCGCCGTCGATCCCAAGGCGCAGGTGATCGTGGATGGTGTGACCGGCGCCGGGCGCTGGGTGGACCAGGCGATCTTTAGCGATCCCTTCCTCCGGGAACACGCGGCGTTGTTCGCCCTGCATCACTATCAACCCTGGGCGATGCAGGAGGTGCGCGGCGGCGACAATGTCGTTGTGCCGCTGTCGCAGGTGACCGCGGAGCAGGCTTGGTACGCCTGGGTTACGGCACCGGCCATCAACCGGGAGACATTCCAGTCCGAACTGCCCGGCTACCCGGAGTGGTGGATGATGCGCGACTTGGGTCTGCCCGTCGCCGTGACAGAGTGGAACTGGAATGGCTGGTGGGCGCAGAAGGACGGGCCCCTCGACTCGGAACTGGCCAAGGGACTCGGCGCGGCCGGCATGCTCCACGCGTTCATGCGGCAGGGCGATATGGTGCGGCTCGCCTGTCAGTCCATGCTGGTGGGCAAAAACTGGGGGATCACCGGCGTCCGCCTGGCCGATGGTCAGGCGCCACGCATCCTGCCCACGGCCATGGCGACCGGGCTCTACAGCCGGTATCATGGCCGGGAGCGGCTCTTCACGGAGATGGCGAACCTGTCGACATTCGAGCAACCCCTGCGCCTGGGAAGTCTTGTGCCCGCCCCGCGGGTGGCCGTGCTCGACGTGGTGGTCACGCGCCGCGACCGGACGCTCTACATCCACGCCATCAACCGGCACATACACGATGCGGTGTCGGCGCGCATCGAGATCGGCAGACTGGGCGCTGGCGCCGGCACTGCGCTTGTGCATACATTGACCGGCCCGCTTGAGCCGGGCGAGAAGGCCGGCTACGCCGACATCGCCGATCGGCAGATTGAGTTCTCAGGCGAGACCGTCTCCGTGGAGTTTCCCGCCCGGAGCGTCACGGTTGTCGAAGTGCCGTTGCGCTGACGCGCGCGGCAAGGAGTCACAATGCGCTACGAACACATGCGTCCGCCGCAGATCAGGCAGGCCATTGCCGAATGCTGGCCGGTGGTGCTTCCGCTCGGCGTGCTGGAATATCACGGCGACCATCTGCCCGTGGGGATGGACACGCTTGCGGTGATCAAGGTGCTGGAGATCCTGGAACAGGAACGGCCGATCGTGATCCTGCCGGCCTTCCACTATGGTTCAGCCAGTTATGCGGTCGAGCCGCCAGAGGGAAAGGGAACGGTTCACGTCGACGCGGAGCGCCTCCAGCCCGTGGCGTGCGACCTGTTCCGCAGTCTGCTGCGGATCGGGTTCCGCAATATCCACTTTTTCATCCACCACCAGAGCGAGAATTTCGCTGTCGGCATGCCCACGGATTTGGCCTTCAAACTTGCGGCGCGGCAGGCCATCTTTGAATTCCTGGAAAAGGAGCGCGGCGAGGGGTGGTGGGGCCAGAGCCAGACGGCCGACTACTACGCGCAGCAGGCAGCCGGCGAAGACCCGTTCAACTGGATCAAGGGACATCCGCTGATGACGCCGGAGATCATCCGCCAGTATCCTTTCGACCATGCCGGCGTGGGCGAGACGGGGCTGATGTTGGCACTCTGTCCGGAAACCGTTGACCAAGCGGCGGTCGATCCCGCGGTCTGGTACAGTCGCTCGGCAGCCGAGGCGACGCGGGAGAAGGGCGCTCAGGGCGTGGCACTGATCCTCCAGGTCATGCGCGAGGTCCTGCGGTGAGCGCCGCGTCAGACTGGACACAACCGGACGCGCCGCGCATCTTCCGGAGCCCGGAGTCGGACTTCAACGCCGACGAACCGCTGCAGGCGGCATCGGTCTATACGGCCGAATCGTTCGGCCCGTTGGTCGAGCATGGCTTCAACGGCATCTGGTTGCGCGGGCGACTGCGCGACCTGATGCAATCGACCATGTTGCCGGAACTGAACGACCCCCGGCGGCAGGAGCGCATCGACTCCTTGCGCGCCGTGATCGTACGCGGCCGCGCCGCCGGCATCGGGGTCTACCTGTTCTTCAACGACCCGCTGGCCCTGCCCGCAAACGACCCCTTCTGGCGCGCGCATCCGGACCTGGCTGGCGAACCGCACCACGAGTGGGGCGGCGACGACGTGGTGGCGCTCTGCCTGTCCACGCCGACGGTGGCGCGGTTCTTTGAGGAGGCCGCGGCGAGTGTGCTGCGCGACCTGCCCGATCTGGTCGGCGTGATCCTGATTACCGCCAGCGAGTATCACAGCCACTGTTGGTCGCACTACGTGCGCTACGGACTGGACGACGGCATCACGGTTCCATCCGCCCAGCCGTTGCGCTGCCCGCGCTGCGCCCGGCGGGAGCCGGCCGAACTCGTCGCGCAGATCGCGCGCGGTTGGCGGGCGGCGGCCGACGCACACGCGCCGGCGTGCCGCGTCATTGCCTGGAACTGGAGCTGGTCCCTGTGGTACCGCGATCCCCAGCGGGAAGTTCTGGACGCGCTGCCGCCCGGAGTGGATGTGATGGCAGACTGGGAGCGCGGCGGACAGCGCGGGTGGCGGGGGCGAACCATTGCCGTGGACGAGTACTCGCTGGGATATGCCGGACCCAGCGAGCGGTTTCTCGGGACCCACGCGGCTGCGCGTCAGGCCGGGCGCCCCGTGCTCGCCAAGCTCCAGATCGGAACCACCCACGAGATCGCCACCGTTCCCAACCTGCCGCTGTTGACCAACCTGCACCAGAAACTGACGGGCCTGCACGAACACGGCATCGCGGGGTTCATGGGCGCCTGGAACTTCGGCTGTTCGCTGACGCTGAACACCTATGCGATCCGGCATTTCCTGGAGCGATCTGCGGAATACTTGGATCGCGATTGTTTCCTCTCCTCGCTGGCGCAGACGTACCTGGGCGTGGCAGATCCGGCCGCAGTCATCCGGGCTTGGGAGCAGTTCGCGCGAGCCTTCGAGCATTACCCGTTCAGCATCCAACTGCTCTATTTCTCGCCGCTGAACGACGCCCCGGCGCACCCGCTCTCGTTTCACTACACCGGCACGCCGCTGGGCGGCTCCTGGGTGCCGCACGAATTCGGCGACCGGCTGGAGGATTGCCTGGGCCCGTTCACAATGGGCGAGGTGGCCGACGCATTCGCCGACCTGGGCCGCGGCTGGCAGGAAGGCCTGGCGGGATATGAGCAGGCGCTCGGCCATCTCGTGTTAGGCGCCAGTCCGGCGCAGCGCCATCATGCAGCCGAAGAACTCCGCTGCGCGCAGATGATCGGCCTGCAGTTCCGCTCCGCCGCGAACCTCTTCCGCTTTCACCAGGAGCGTCAGCGCCTCATGGCAGACCGCGGCCTCGTTGCGCCCTGCGACCTGCCGCGGACTGGCGCGCTGGAGGATCGCATGCGCGACGAAATCCTGAACGCGCAGGCTGCGCTGCCGCTGGTCGAGGCCGATCCGCGCCTGGGGTTCCACCAGGAAGCCCGCGTGTACATGTACGAGGCAAATTTGATTAGAAGTAAGATTGCGCAAATCGCGCATGAGCTATCAGGAACCACGCTATGAAAGACGACATCTACCTTACCTACATGGGCCGAGGCCCGCAACGCATCGTCCACTGGGAGCACTGGTCCTGTCCCGATGCAGAAACGTGGCTGACGGGTATCGATTACTACGACCACCCGCGATTGTGCCGCCTGAAAATGCAGGAACTGTACCCCCAGCTGCGGCTGGGCGTGCCGGAGACGAATGATCCGAAGCTCCGGCTGGATGCGCAAGTGGACCAGGGCCACGGCCGGTGGGGCGACTCCTATCGTGATCACTGGCAGCAGGATGTCGCCGCGCACCGGTTTGCGAGTCTCGACGATATACTGAAGTTCAGCCCTCTCAAGCAGGCCGACTTCACGGGCTGGCATGTCGTGGTGGACGGCGATTACAGCTCCGAGGAGGTCATCTACCAGCGCTACCGGAAGAACTACCCTGCGGCATGGGGTGGCCGAGCGCCAGAGGGATCGTCCGCCTCGGTCAGTTTCTACAATACGATGTTCATGTGGCCGATGCTTGTCTTCGGCTACGAAAATTTTCTCAACCTGTGTTTGGAACCCGCTTTCGAGCGGATCATGGACGAGTTTGCGGAGATCAACCGGCGCGTCTTCCGGGCGTTCGCGCGGCTGCCGGTGAACTTCGTCGTCTGCCACGACGACATCGTGCTCAGCAACGGCCCCGTCTGCAGTCCGGCCTGGATGCGCAAGTTCATCTTCCCGCGCTATGAGGAGTTCTGGGACATCCTGCGGCGGGCGGGGAAGGAAGTCCTGTTCATGGTCGACGGTTGCGTGGACGCGTATGCCGATGACGTGATGGCCTGCGGCGCCCGTGGCATCATCAGCGAACCGTTTACGGATTATAGGCGCCTGGCACGCCGGTACCCGGACTGCTTCCTCGCCGGTGAGGGGGATAATCGCGTACTGATGCGCAACAAACCGGCCGAGATCCGCGCCATGGTGGAAAGCATGGTCGAGACGGGCCGGATGTCGCGCGGCTACATGATGTGCATCGGCAATCACATCCCGTGGAACGTGCCGCCGGAGAGCATCAAACTCTACCTTGATCTGTCTGCAGAACTGGCGCTGCGGTAGCCGGACACTGGCGACGATCGCGCAGCCGTTGGAAGGTGTGGTGAAGGAGCCCGATTGAAATGAGCCGTGCTACTCAGGAACACGCCCATGCCGAGGCGCTCTTTGGACGTCCTCCTCAAGCCGCCACGCCCTGCCTATCCGTGGCAGCCTGGCTGCTCGGCGGAGGCGATCTGCCGGCCCGCGTGAAATGGGCAATTGACCAGGGATTCAAAGGATTGGCCCTGCATCCCTGCTGGCGCTCCTCGCCGACGGGCGAACGCGAGGCGGCTGCGGCCGTGATGCGCGAGGCCGGGTTGCGGGTGACGTATCACAGTAACGCTGAAGGACTCTGGCGGACTGCGGATGAATATGATCGTGACGCCGTCCGGGGAATGCTGGACGACGTTGTCTGGTGGCACGAAAGAGCCGGTGGCGTGGCCGTCTGCTGCGCCGACGCAGTCCACGGCCCACTGGCGATGGCCCCGCCTTCATTCGCTACGGGCATGAATGCCCGCTTCCTGGAACTGCACGCCGAGATACTGTCGCCTCATGGAATCCGTATCGGCATCGAGAACGGGTTCAGCGCGCGATCCTTGCGCGGACCTGATGATTTCGTCGCCTTTGTGGCGGAGTCAGGAATACCGGACTGCGGGACGTTGATGGACGTCGGGCATGCCCATATCCACCTTTCGTCGCTGCCTCAAGCCACCCGACCTTCCTTGGCTGAGTTTGTGAGTTCCTGGCCGCTGGAGATCCTCGAATTCCATTTTTCCGACAACCATGGCCAACGCGACGAGCACCTCCCCATGGGCGAAGGGACACTGCAGTTGGAGGGATTCCGGGAAGTGCTGCAGGCGCGAGCCTTCACGGGCAGTCTGACCGCGGAGACCTGTCTGGACATTTTGAACGGGCGCTACAGTCTGGACATCCACCGGCCCGAGGAAATAGGGCGGATGCTGGCCACTCGGGACGCCATCCAACACTATATGGGGTGAAACGATGAGTACAACGGATCTGAGGACAACACTACCAGAGGCCGAGGCGCGCATTGCCGCACATCGTCTCGGCGATTTCCACCTGCGCCTGCGGGATGCGGCCGGCGCGCCCGTGCCGCATGCAGAGGCGACGGTGCGGCTCGTGCGGCACGACTTCCGCCTGGGCGCCAACGGATTTCTGATCCGTGGGGCACCGCAGGCGACCCAGGACCGCGGCGAGGCGGAGGTACTGATACAGGAGTACGAACGGGCGTTCGCGAACACGCTGAACTTCGCGACGCTGCCATTCTACTGGGGCGGGTACGAGTCGGTCGCGGGACAGGAGCAAACCGACCGCCTGCGCACCATGGCGGCGTGGTGCCGTGCCCACGGGCTGCAGGTCAAGGGTCACCCGCTCGCCTGGCACGAAGTCTTCCCGGCCTGGGCCCAGGCGCTGGCCGACGCCGATGTGCTGCGGTTGCTGCGTGAGCGGATTACGCGGATCGTGGGCGGATTCCGGGGGGTCGTGGACACTTGGGACGTGTTCAATGAGACCACCGTGGCGCCGCGCTACGAAAACGCCGTGGGGCGCTGGGTCAAAGACCGTGGCGCCGTCGCCTGCGTGGCCGAGGCGCTGCGCCTGGCGCGTGCCGCCAACCCGGCCGCGGAACTCCTGTACAATGACTTCAACGTGTCGCCCGCGTTCGAAGAGTTGGTGGGGCAGCTTCAGACGTCCGGCGCGTCTTTCGATGCCGTCGGCATCCAGAGTCACATGCACAAGGGGGCAGGCTGGAGCGCGGAGAAGACCTGGGAGGTGTGCGAGACGTACGCCCGTTTCGGTCTGCCGTTGCACTTCACCGAAACGACGATCCTGTCGGGGCGTCCAAAGGCCGAAGACGACAACGACTGGCACCGGGTCCACACCGACTGGCCCTCGACCCCGGCCGGCGAGCAGGCGCAGCTTGAGCAGGGGCGTCAGTTCTACACGCTGCTCTTCAGCCATCCCGCCGTGGACGCCATCACGTGGTGGGATTTCTCCGACCGGCACGCGTGGCAGGGCGCACCCGCGGGCCTCCTGCGCAATGACATGTCGCCCAAGCCGCTGGCCCTGTGGCTGCGCCAGGCGTTCGGCGAACGCTGGACGACGCGCCTGACCGTGCGCTCGGACGATGCCGGCGAAGTCCGGTTTCGCGGTTTCTTCGGCACCTACGCCGTGCGGGTTGCCGCAGAGAACGGCATCTGCCTGGCAGGCACGTGCGCCCTGTCGCGCCGCGGGCAGCGCGAAGCGGAGCTCCGTCTCACATGAAACTGGTCGTCGATCACGTCCTGACAGAGGCCCGCCTCGACTTAAAGGTCGACCGGAAGCCTTCGGCGGAATGGGAGGCCGTCGAGCACATGGCTTGGACCGTGCGCAACGCCGGGCCCGCCGAATTCCATGGCACGATTCGCCTGCAGGAGGCGTTCCCGGCGGCCTTCCGGCGGCCGTGGATCATGGTCCCCGGTTTTCTATACGGCGAGAACCGGCGCATCGGCCAGGGCGCGCGCGAGGGGGTCTATCCACGCTTCGACCCGGCGGCAGCGCAGCCGGCACGCATGGCCTCGAATCGCTGGGACTTCGCGGCCGACCGCGTCAGCCATGCGCTGGTGTTCGCCTACGAGGGCGGCCAGTGCTGGGCCTTCGCCGCGCGGCCTCATGTGCGCCTGGACGGCGGCTGCGTCAGCGACGACTGGGAGCCGCAACTGGCCGTCGGCTTCGCGTGCGACGGTGAGAACAGCTTCGCCCGGTTCACCTTCCCCGCCTGTGAGGAGCCGTTTACCTACTCCGGCAGCACGCAGAGCGCCCCCACGATCCGGCGCGTGCGCCTCCCGCCCGGCGGGACCGTGAGCGGGGAGTTCTTCCGCGTCGAGTTCCCGGGCATTCGGCACGACTACCAGAAGGTCCTCAAGGTCTACTATGACGCGTTTGGCCGTGCCGATGAACCGGCGGAGTCCGACGAGCCGCTCGCCCTGATGCGCGACGCGGTCCACGGGATCGTGAACTGGCATTACAACGAGCCGAAGAACTACTTCGTCTACAGCCGCTGCTACGATCGCGTTTCCGAGCAGATCGCCAATCATCGCGGCGTCACGCTGGAGTGGCACCAGATGAACACGGGGTTTGTCAGCGGGCTGCCGGTCTGCTGGGGGCTTCACGTCGCCGCCCGATTCCTGAACGATGCCCGTGCGCGGGCGGTATCCCGCCGCGTGGCCGATCGCATTTGCACGGAGGGTCTCTCGCCGTCAGGCCTCTTCTGGGCCGATTTCCGGCCGGGCGTGATCGAAGAGCGCAATGGCTGCTTCCCGAATCCGCTGGCGCCCGACGGCCGAGACGTGTGGTCCACAGGATGGTGGCCGGATCCGGATTGCGTCCACGCCCGCACGATCGCCGACGCCTGCTACGCCTTGGCGAACCTGATCGCGTCGGAAGCGGAGCTGGACCCGGAAAGCGCGTCGCTGTCGTTGTGGAAACGGGCTTTGCGCGCCAACATCGAGGCCATTCTCGCACTCCAGCTTCCGGGCGGCAGCTACGGCGCCGTGTACAACGCCGTCACGCGTGCGGTGCACCGCGAGGCGGGGTGCGGCGGCCTGCTCTGGATCCCGGCGCTGCTCAAGAGCGCGGAGGTCTTCGCGGACGATGGCGCGCTGGTCGCGCGGCTGGAGAGCTCGGTCCGCCGCGCGGCGGACGCTTACGCAACCGCGGTCGAGGACGAGTACATCTGGGGCGCGCCCGAGGATACCGACGCGCCGACCTCCGAGGACGGGATGAACGCCGTACTCGCCTATGGCGACCTCCATCGCCGCTTTCGCGAACCCCGATACCTGGAGCTGATGCGGCTCGCAGCCGATTGGACCCTGTCATTCCGCAAGAGCTTCAACGGCCGCTTTCATCCCAAGACGCTGATCGGTGCCTACGGCCTGCGGTCCAAGGGCGGCGACTATGCGTCGGCATCGAACAACCACCTGCACGTCTTCGAGGTCATGATGACCGCGCACCTGTTCGACCTCAGCCGCTGGACGGGCGATGCGTACTACCGGCGGCGCGCGGAAGACCACTGGCGCTTCACGCAACAGATGCTCTGCCGGGTGGACGGGCAATTCAACGGTTTCCGCGGCGCGCTGGCCGAGCAGTTCTACTGGTGCAACTGGTCGTGCTTCGGCCAGGACACCCGCGCGATCGAGGCCGGTGGTCTCAAGGGCAACTGGGATCCGGGCCCGCACCACCGCCAGAAGGGAAACCTGGCCGGCTATTCGACGCTCTGGTGCGTCAACATCATCCTGCTCGGTGGCGCGATGATGCTCCAGGCGCGAGACGATGCGGAGGGAGCGGGCGCCAGTTAACAGGAACCGGAGGAAAAACCATGAACCCCAAACAGAACGCCCTCGAGATCATCCGTTTCGGCAAACCCGAATGCGTCACCGGCGGCCCGCCCTGTCAGTACATCTCCTATTTCGGCTGCAACCACGAGGCCTTCGACGGCGGCGGGCACCACCTGCCGGTCGGCTCGCACTGGACGGACATCTGGGGCACGGTCTGGCACCGCGAGCACGAGGGCGTCATGGGCTTCCCGCGCGGCAATCCTCTGGCCGATCTCGTGCCGGCGCTCAGGACCTATCGCTGGCCCGACCCGGACGACGAGCGCCTGGTCAAACGCATCGGGGAGCAGGCCAAGGACTGGAAGCGGGAGGAGACCTTTCTCAACGGAGCCCACAGCAACACGCTCTGGGAGAAGACCTACATGCTGGTCGGCATGGAAAACGCCATGTGCGCCTTCTATGCCGAACCGGAGGCCATGCGCGAGGTCCTGCACCGCGTCATGGACTTCCAACTCGGCATGGCCGAGCACTATGCGGCCGCGGGCGTGGACATGGTGGCGTTCGGAGACGACCTCGGCACGCAGAGCGGCCTGCTGCTGTCGCCGGAGATCCTCCAGGAGTTCCTCGTTCCCGAGTACCGGCGCCTGTTCAAGTTCTACAAAAGTCGCGGCGTGCTGATCGGGTTCCATTCGTGTGGCCACATCACGCCCATCCTGGACATGTTTCTGGACCTCGGCGTGGACATCCTGAACCCGGTCCAGGCTTCGGCCAATGACCTCGACCTGGTGCGCCGGACCACCCAGGGCCGCATGGCCCTGGCGGGCGGCGTCTCCTCGCACATGATCGTCGCCGGGCCGGCGGAGAAGATCCGCGCGGAAGTGGGTAGAAAGCTCTGGCAGCTCGGCCGGGATGGCGGCTATTTTTGCCGCCCGGATCAGTTCATGCCCTGGCCCGAAGAGAACTACAAGGCCTTTCAGCGGTCGATCGAGGAGCTGGGCCGCTATCCACTGCACAAGCCGGAATAGTACAGGTTGCGGCGGGGCGTTACTGGCGCAGAATCTTCAGTACACTCGCATCCTTCTCCCTGTTCAACTGCATCTGGATCAGATCGCGGGCCTTGTCCCCAGTCAGATTCCTCAGTCCGAGGACCGCTTGCCCGCGAACTTCGGCCTCCTCATCGGCGAGAGCCTTTTCAAGGGATGGCAGCGCTTGTTCTTCATGCGCACGCCAAAGTCCATATACTCCCGCACGCCGGACTTTTGGATCGGCGTTGGCTAGCGCGAGACCCCCCAATTCCAGGCCCTCCTTGCCTCCAATAAACTCCAGTCCGCAAGCTGCCGCGTAGCGGATTTCCGGGTTGCCGTTCTGGAGCGCTTCCCGCAAGACCGTCAGCGCCTCGCTGCCGCCGTTTTTGCCCAAGGCCATTCCCGGCCCGACCCACACCCCGACCCACTGCTGATTTCGCCCAGCCAGCAGAAGCGTCTTGAGAATCCGTATGGCATCTGGGCCGCCGTGCGCGCCCAATGGTTCGTAGAAGTACTGAGCTTCTTTATGCGACAAAGGAACATCCTTCTCCAGCTTTGTCTTCAGAAATGCCAGGCCCTCGTCATTGCCCGCGGCGCAGAGTGCGACGGCCGCCAGCAATTTCCGATCTTCATTGGCGGGTTGCTCCATCGTACCCCGGAGAAACTGCAACCCTTTCCCCTGTCCGGCGTCTGGCATCTTCGCCAGTAGTATCGCGGCATCCCAATTGCCGTTGCAGAGATCCATTGCCAAGGCGCTGAATGTCTTCTGCAATCCATCGAGGTCTGGTTCCGGTTCGATGCGAGGCCGGCCGTCGGTTGGTTCAAGCGTTGACAGCAGGTCTTCCGTCGAAGCCCTGTCGCCCCCGGCGCGCTGCTTGAGGTTCTCAAGTTCAGCTTTCTTGCCGATGATTGCCACCGTATTGCTGCCCGACCAAAGCACGCCGCGTTCCCGGCTTGCGGCCCATGCCTCGACATAATCGCGCGGCGGCATCGTGCGCCGCCGCAATTCAGCAGGCGTGGCCCAGCCAGCATTAGCCCCGGTCACCCATCCGCCGAGGTGAAAAACGCGAATACCGGCCCACGCCAGATCGCGGCTCGCATCCTGATTCCTCCACGCCTTGGAGGAGAACGTCGCCGCAACAGGTACGTTGAACGGAGCCTTCGCTGTTTCCGACATAGCCGGCTTTGGCGGTGAAAGCTTTCCCTCCACTGCCTGCATCGCCGCCACGCCGCCAACGCCCACCACGCCCATGCTCACCGCCACCATTGCAGATGTCTTTACGCTGTTCCAGAACATGGCCTTCATGGCTCCTTTTGCCAGCATTGCTGCTGTTGATGTGGCGCCCGTGGCTGTGGCGGTTGTCGCCACTGCAGCTTTCACGGTGGCCAAAATGGAAGGAATGAGCGTTTCCGGCACCGCGGCCGAGGCTTCGGAGGCGAGCAGGCCGGCGAGGGCCACGCCGCTCAGCGCCACGCCACGCTTGGTTAGGCGCGCACGCAACTTCGCAATGCCTTCACTGGCGCGGCGCTTCATTGTACCCAAAGGACAGCTCGCCAAGTGCGCCGCGCTTTCCTGGCTGTGGCCTTCCAGATACCGCAAGACCACGGCTTGTCGCTGAACAGCCGACAGGCATTCGATCTCCGTGTCGAGGAATTCCATTGCCAAGGCAGCCGCCTCCGGCGTGACGGTGTTGTCGTTCTCCATCGCCAGAACGGCCGCCTCACGGCTTCTGGCTTCCGCGGCGCGTTGCTGTAGGGCTTTCAGCGAAACGCGCCGCGCAACCGCGTGCAGCCACCCGCCGAGATCGCCCCCGCGTGTCAAACTGCCGGACTTCTTCATGAGTACGATGAACGTAGCCTGTGTCGCATCCTGTGCGTCTTGCGCATTACCCAACATGCGCAAGGAAGTCCGGAACACCATCTTCTGATGCCGAGTCACCAATTCGGCAAAAGCCTTCTCGCCCTGCATAGCGCTGAAGGGCTCGTTGCCTGAGCCTGCAAACTCGGCGATCAACTCGGTATCTGTTCTTGTTTCCATGGCGCACAGATTACTCCAGCGCTCTTCCTTCCACAATGAACTACCTGAATGGGTCATTTCGTTCGGTCCTGTTTGTCCGTAAGTGCAAGAACGACGAGATTGACCTTCCTTCAGTCGTCGGCATACCGTTCAATATGAATGTATTGATCAAACGATGATAGAGGATGCTCCGGGCGCGCGACGACGCGGAGGGAGCGGGAACCAGCCGGTCCCGCTGATTGTCGTCGTTGGATCGCTGGACACTCGACAAGCAGTCCTACTGGCGCAGATGGTTGCGCGCTCCCGGCGAATCCGCCGGCGAGTGCAACACCGCCACAGCAGTCCCGAGCAACGCCAGCGACAGCACCGGAAAGAGGTAGATCGCGCGGCCATCGGCCAGCATCGCCGCCACGACGATGGGTGCGGCAATCACCCCCAGCGAACCACCCGCCACCACGATGCCCACCGCGCCGCCGCTCCGGTCCGACTGACGTGTTGCGCACAGCGCGACCATCAAGGGCCAGATGCCGGAGAAAACGAACCCGCTCACCCCAAAGAGCGCGAAACTGACGCGCCAGTCTTGCACGAGGCCTTGCGCCGCGAGCGTCAAGGCGCCCACGACGGACAACCCGCAGATCAACCGGTCGGTCGGCAGGCGCTCGGGTAACGCCGCGCAGATCAGCCGCCCGACCAGCATCCCGCCCCACACGAGCGTCATGCTGAGAATCGCCCAGCGTTCCGGAGCGTGGTGCTGCATCTGCAGGTAGGCATTCGCCCCCACGCCCATACCCGACTCCGCGAAGACGTAACCAAAGAGGCCCGCCGCCAGCAGCAGCACCGATGGGTCGCGCAACGGACGCACCAGTTCCCCGATGCCCGTCTCCGAAGCCAACGATGGCGGCGGTGCCGGCGAAAAACGGTAGAGCGTCAGCAACAGCACCGCAAGCGCGGCCTCGGCGGCGAAGAAGATCCGCCAGGAGACGCCCTGCGGCAGCAACAGGGCCATCACCGCAGGACCCGCGGCGGCGCCCGCGCAATACGCGACCTGCGAAAGGTTGAGCACCTGTTTGCGGCGTTCGGGGTAGAGATCGGCCAGCAGTGACGAACCGACGCACTCCAGAATCCCGCCGCCTGCACCGAGTAGCGCCGCGGCGGCATGGGCAGCAGGCAACCCATGCACAACTGTCCAGAGGAGGGCGCCGACGGACGTCAACACGCAGCCGCCCTGTAACACGACATGTTTGCCGAACCGGTCGCTGAGCAGGCCGCCGAGCAGCGTGCTCAGGAAGAAGGCGCCGAACTGCGTGGCCACCACCCGCATAAGCGTGGCCGCCTCCACATGGAGGTCACCGGCCGCGCGCAACAGCGCGGCCGGCAGGATGGCGGCCGAAATCGCGAACACCAGCATCGCCGCACACGTGGCCACGAAGGCAAGATGCCGTGAGTCAAAGCCGGAACCACTGCGGCCAGTCGACAGCGGCGCGGAGGATGTGGGTTGGGCATTCATGCGAGGGGCGACGAGCATAACCCATCACTCGCGCGGGATTCCACCATAGATCAACAGGACGACGCGGGCATCTTCGGCATCTTCGGTTACTGATTTCCTGAGTTCTCCATTGAACATCCAACCGATCGAGGCCAGTTGCGCGTCCGCAAGGGGTGAATTCCTCTGGGCGCTCGAACACGAGCGAGAGTTCCTTTGACAGGATTGACAGGATTCACCAGGATGGGTGCGTCTTTCTGGAGGACAGGTTTGCGATGCATACGGATGATCCCCTGCGGGCACGGTACCGGTTGGCCTGCGAGATCGCCGCCGCCGCCGGCCGGCGCACGCTGGCATATTTTCAACAGCCGCACCTGAACGTCGAGTCCAAGGCCGACCACACGCCGGTCACCGTGGCCGACCGCGACGCGGAGCAGTACCTGCGCGACCGGATCACCGGGGCGTTCCCGGACGACGGGATCATCGGCGAGGAGTACGGCGAACGCGCCGGCACGAGTCCGTTTCGCTGGATTCTGGACCCCATCGACGGCACACGCTCGTTCGTCTGTGGCGTGCCCCTGTACGGGACCCTGGTCGGGCTGCAGCGCGACGAAACAAGCGTGGCGGGCGTCATCGAGATGCCCGCGCTCGGAGAGTCGGTGCACGCCTGCCGGGGAGAAGGCGCGTGGTACTGCCGCCGCGGGGAGCAACCGGTACGCGCCCGGGTGTCCGATTGCGGGAGACTCTCCGATGCGGTCTTCGTCACATCCGAGGTGGCAACCTTCCGCCAGCGGCACGCAACGCACCTGTTCGACACCCTTGCGCGAACCTGCCGCGTCGCGCGCACGTGGGGCGACTGCTACGGCTATTTCCTGGTGGCGACCGGTCGCGCGGATCTCATGATCGACCCCGTGATGAGCCTCTGGGACGCCGCGGCCATTCTTCCGGTGCTGGAGGAGGCCGGCGGGCGGTTCACGGACTGGTCGGGACGTGCGACCGTCACGTCGCGGGAGGGCGTCGCCTGCAACACGCGGCTACTGCCGCAGGTCTTGCCTTTACTTCACCCGGCGGAACGGGACGAATCCGGTAAGCCGGAAGGGACGGGCTCGGACCCCCTCGTGAGTTCCTGTCTGCTCAGTACGAAAGGGTACGAAGATGCTCGACCCGGCGGAAATGGACGACATCCCGAGTGACGAGGGGGCACTCTCGCGCCAGGGCGGTCGCGGCGATCCACAGGTCGTTGTCGCCGATGCGCTCTCCGCGTGCGCGCAACCGCCGCGAAATCTCCGCGTACTTCCACCCCACGGATTCCGTGATGTCGAGCAAGGAGTAGTGCCTGAGGATGTCCGCGCAAAGCTCCTGCTCAGCCGGTGGAAACCCCTCGGCGAATTCACCCACCGTGACGATGCTTAGATGTGCGGGTTCTTCGGCATGCGCGGCGAGAAACGCCGCCGCCGGACCTTCCTTGCCGCGCCGAGATTCCCGGTAGAGATCGATGAGGAATGTCGTGTCGAAAATCATGATGTCCACTTGGATGAACTGTGCCGAGGATCGGTTTGCGCTTCGTCCAAGGCGTTGAGCGTGGTCTCGCTCGGCAGGGATTCGGGGTTGCGCATGCGTACCCGGAAATCGGCCAGGATGTCGGCAGCTCTGGGTGGCGCATCCGGCCATACCGCTCGCCGGACAACCCCGGAGAACGATTCGCGTGCCGAGTGCTTGAATCGCCGCAGGCGCTCATACGCGTCCAGTTCCAAGGAAATGGTCTTAGTAGCCATGCATGTATCATGCATGAGCCGATCGGTGTTGTCAAACAAAGATGGAGGAGTGTTCTCATCCCCATGTTCCATCCGGCTGCGGGCCGAAGGGCCGACTGAACCCCTGAACCCTTCTACCCGCGCGTCACAGAGAAAACTCTTGCATTCCGAACAGCGACGCTGATACAGTGTACCGATGAATCGGGACACAAAGGGCTGCTCCCGGCAGAAGATGGCGGCGTGGCGGAAGGCGGCCGCGGGGACCCGGGTCAGCGACGCCTGCAAGCAGATCGCCCGGTACATCTGCCAGCACGGCCTCGGCGTCGGCGATGCGCTCCCGCCGCAGCGCGATCTGCGCCGCACCTTTGGCTTCAGCAACTGCTCCCTCTCCCCCGCCATGCAACTGCTTGTGGATATGGGGCTGATCACGCGCTCCAACGGACACGGCACCGTCATCCGCGACCTGGAACCGCTGAACCGCCTGACGTGGACCGTCGGCGTGGCCACGATCGACGAGCCCATACGCGGTCCGGGCGCCGCCATCGCCTGGATCCTGCACGCGATGCAGCGGCAGATCGCGCGCCGACACTCCACCTGCCACGTGTACTTCCGTGACGTGAAGCCCCGCTGGCCCCACCGTCTGGCGGAGTTCCCCGGCCTGAGCGAGGACGTGGAGGCCGGGGCCATCGACGGCCTGATCGTGCCCCCCGAGATGGACGTTGCCGCCATCGCCTGCGCCGGAATCCCCGCCGTGGAAACGGGCTTCATGACCTCCGCGATCCCGTTCGCGATCCTGCTGGACTACCCTGCCATGATCGCCGAGGCTGTTGCCAGGCTGCTCGATGGGAAGGTGCGGCGGATCGCGCTGGTCGGCGGGGACTTAAGGGGCGCCACCCTCGAAAGGACTCTGCGGGAAGCCGCGGGCGCAGACGGCGCGGACGGCGTGGCGACGGAGGTGCTTGCCGCCCACCCGGGCCTGGCATCGGGCGCGGATATCGTGGGCTCCCTGCTCCAGCGTCCGGCAGCCCGACGGCCCGACGCCCTGATCTTCGCCGACGATTTTGCGGCCGCTGGCGCCGCGCAGACGCTGGCCGCCCAGCCCGACTACCGTCCGAGGCTGGCCGCCATGGCCAACAAGCAGTTGCCGCAGTCCTGGGCCCTGCCGGTCGGTCGCTTCGAATTTGACCTTGATGAGATAGCCGAGCGCGCCGTGGGTATGCTGGGCGAGGCCATGCTCAACCCGGATCTGCCACCGCGGCAGGAAAAGGTGCAGGCGAGGTTGGCGGAGAGCAGTGAGCAGTGGTGAGCGGTTGACGCTGACGTCGACGATGAGCAACCGGGTTTCGCTTGGCTGATTTGGAACTCATGAAACCAGGAATTGGCCCTTCTTCCCGATTTCCTGAGTTCCAGATCGAGAAGCGCAGTGGAAGTCGTGCCGGCGCTACGAACGGCACAGGTAAGCGACAGATGGCCGCCACATCGTAGCCGTGGCGGTACTCGGGCGAAGAGGTTCGACGGAAGGCAAACGGAAGAAGGGTAGGCAGCATGAAGACGAACGGATTGGTTTCTTGTCTGGCTCTGGCTGTGGCGGTCGCAGGCGGACTGGCGCCCAACGCGGGCGCGACCACGTACACGTGGGACGCCACCACCGGAGGGGCGATCACGTGGGAAGCGGGACCTGGACCACCACCGGTACCGGCCTAAACTGGAACAACGGCGCCACGTGGGTCAACTGGCCCAACAGCCTCAGCGACACAGCTCGCTTCGCCGGCACCTCTGCTAATCCCAGTGAAGCCATCACTGTCAACAGTGGCATCCAGGCCGGCGGCATTACGTTCGATCTGTCGGCCAAGCCCAACAATTACACTGTAGTCCTCTCCGGTGGTGACATCACCCTCGCTGCCGGCGCCACGATCATCCCGGGGGCCAACAACACAGGCGGATTCCCGGAAATCGGCTCGGTCATCCACGGCGGCGCGATCAATATCGGCGACGGCGGGGCCGCTGTCGGCAGAATGGTGCTTAGCGGCGCCAACGACTACACCGGCGTGACCACGATCAAGTCCAACAGCACGGTGAATATTTGGAACGCCAATGCCCTGGGGGCGACCGGCGCGGGCACCGTGGTCCAGAACGGCGGCTGTTTGATGTTGGGTAACTACGGTGCAGCATTCACCGCGGCCGAACCGCTGACGTTGAACGGCACTGGCGTCAACAACGGCGGCGCCCTGACAACCTTTTCGAAAGGCGGCACTTACGCGGGCCCCATCACGCTGGGCAGCGCCGCGCGCATCAATTCGGTCTCCGGGAATGGCTACCTGACACTATCCGGCGGGATTACGGGCGCGAATGTCGATCTCCTGCTTGGCGGTACGGCCGCCATAAGTATCGACAGTACCATCGACACGGGCAGCGGCAAGGTCACCTTCGACGGTGGTAGCGTCACGTACGGTCATTCGCTCAATACCGCCAACCTTTTCACCGGCGGCGTGGTTTTGAATGGTGGATACAGAGTCACCGTGACGCACCCAACCGCGCTCGGCCCGGCCGATAAGGCGACGGTTACCTTCGGGCCCGGCTCGACCAAAGAACTGTGGCTCCAGAAGAATCCAGGTATGAACGTGACGATTGTCGGGCTGAACACCGATCCCACCAACCCCGGTTCGCCGATTGTCCGGCAAACCACCAGCGGTAGTTACGGAGGCTCGACGTTGACCGTCAACAACGCGACGGCCAACACCTTCGCCGGCACCCTCATGGACGGCTACTACAAGTTCACCCTGATCAAGGGCGCCGCCGGCACGCTGACGCTCTCCGGCAACAACACCTACACCGGCACAACGACGATCAACGGCGGCATGCTGTTGGCCGGACACGCCAACGCGCTGGGCACGGCCGGGACGATCACCGTCAACAACAACGGCACCCTGGGCGTCGCGTCGGGCGTGACGTTCTCGCGGACCGTGGCGTTCAACGCGGGCTCGGGACTGGGCGGCAGCGGGACGTTCAATCGGCCCGCGGCCTGGACGCTGCCGGCCACCTTCTCACTGAAGCCGGGGCTGAGCACAAACGTGATCGGGACACTGACCGTCGACACGGCCAACAATGCGCTGACGGCGGCGAGCGGCACGCGGCTGGAGATCGATTTCAAGGCCGACGGCAGCGCCGACAAACTCGTGGTGGCCGGCACCGGCAGCCTCAACCTGGGCGCGGCGGGCGACACGCTGGTGCTGAAGGGAGCAATCAAGGTGGGGAGTTACGTGGTTGCCAGCGCCAGCAGCGTCAGCGGACAGTTCGACGCGGTGGACAAGACGGGACTGAACACAACGGCGGTCAACGTGAGCTACCCCGGCGACGGGAAGGTGGTGGTGACCGCGGCTCCGAAGGGGACAACGGTTATGATCCGGTGAGGCTAAGTGTTTTGAAGCTGTGCGGGAGCTCGACTGGGGCCGCGACTGTTGGTCGGGACCCGCGGCCGCGGCTACAGTGGGCGGAACCGGTGGACGATGACGGTGAGCGCACAGGTCCAGTGTGGTTGATCAGGAACTCAGGAAATCAGGAATTGGCCTCCTTCCTGATTTCCTGAGTTCCATATTCAGAAACGCATGTTCTTGTATTCCGAACCGCGAACATGATAACGTGTACCTACGCATCGGTACAGTTGGGTCTGTTTCAGGTAGACGATGACGATGACAGCGATTACGGGGCACGATTGTGAACTCGGCAACAGACAGACTACGAGGCATCCGCAATGGGTTCCTCGAGTCCCGAGAGGTGGTAGCGTTCGCACACGGCGCGGACGGGTTTGTCGCGCGCCGCAGCCAGCGGCCGCGGCTACAGTGGGCGGCACCGGTGGACGATGACGATGAGCGAACGGGTTCCGTTTGGCTGATTTGGAAATCAGGAAAACAGGAATTGGCCGTTCTTCCAGTCTTCCTGAGTTCCAGATTGAGATGCGCGGTTGGATGGAACCGGTTTCTCAGATGAGGAGCAAGATGATGAATGCATGGCAGTTGAGCATCTGTATGCTGACCCTGGCCGCGGGCCTGCCGGTGCGGGCGGGGGCGGAAGGCGCCACGGCCGCGGGCGCGGGGGCGGCCGGCACGGTCATCGCCGGGGTGGCGCCGTTCCGGGACCGGCGGGCGCCTGACCCGAAACCGGCACCGGAGAACGCGCTGAGGGCCATCGAGGCCGTCGGGTCGCCGACCGAGTTCGTGCCGCGCGCGTTCCGCATTTTCGCGGACAGGGATATCCAGCAGGTCGAGATGGATTCATTCGCCTTGACCGGCCCCGCGAGGTTCGACGCGGCCAATGTGGACGTCAGCGTGCTGCGCTCGCTGGCGCTGGGCCGCAAAGGGGACATGTCGCCGGAACTCTTTGTCAAGGACGACCGGGAGGTTCTCAAGGGGGTCTTTCCGGCCGGGCCGGAATTCCCGTCCATCCGCACGACGGGGCCCGTGAAAACCGAAATCAAGGCGGGAGAGTCCAAGGAGTTCTGGGTTACCTTCCGCATTCCGGAGAAGACCCGACCCGGCAAGTACACGGGCGATCTTGTCGTGACGCTCGACGGCGAGAAGCGCTCGATCCCCTGTGCGCTCGATGTACTGCCCATCCAGCTCCAGAAGCCCGACGACGTGCTCTGGGGGATCTGGTTCCAGATCGGGTGGACCGACAAGGAGTGGGGCACGCTCTCCGACGACGAACGGCGCAAGTTGAACGCCTCGCGCACCTTCGCGTGGCCGGTCTACGAGAAGTACTTCCAGATGACGGCCGACTGCGGGTTCAACATCGTCAGCGCCCCCGGCTGGGATTCGGGCGGCTACGGCAAGGTTGCCGACCTCATGAAGAAGTACGGCATGAACGCCAAGGTGTTGTTCTCCAACGGCTGTCCCTGGCCCTATGCCGACAAGGGCAGTCCCGAAACCTTCACCTACAAGGGGATGTCGCTTTCCGAGTACACGCGCAGGGGGGTCGAGTTCGCGAAGACCAACGGTTATCCCCTGCCGCTGCTGGCCATGGAG
>CAYQJG010000072.1:0-23234 GCA_964417715.1 uncultured Lentisphaerales bacterium
ACAGCGAATGTTGCGCATGGGCGGCGCGTGCCAAGTCGTAGGAACTTCGGGTTAATGTCGTCACAGTGCGTCCTTCTTCGTTCTGGCGTTTGCGCCAAGGGTTCCTAACGGCTCAGTGCGCCGCAGACCAGTCTTCGGCGCGCTTGAGCAGGTCGCGGGCCTCGGCTTCGCTCGCGCACTCCCGGTTGGGTATGATGAACAGGCCGTCGGGGCCGAACTCCTTGGGCAGGACGGGGATCTTGTCCATGTCCACACCCAAGAGCAACAGCGATTTCCCGCCGTCGCGCAAGGTACGGGGCCACGAACTCCGCCGAACGGGTCACCCAAGGAGGGCGCCGTCGGAAGCGATCACGTCGCGGTACCACGCGGCGCTGTCCTTGGGCGTGCGCTTCTGGGTCGCGTAGTCGACATGCACGAGTCCGAAGCGGTGCTTGTAGCCCTCGGCCCATTCGAAGTTGTCCATCAGCGACCAGTGAAAGTAGCCGCGCACGTCCACCCCGTCGGCGACGGCCCGCCGGAGGGCCTTGAGGTATTGCCGGGTGAACTCGATCCGGTAGGGGTCCTGGACGCGGCCGTCGGCACCAATCCAGTCGTGGCCGGACATGCCGTTCTCGGTGATCACGATCGGCAGCTTGTAGCGCTCGGCCAGGAAGCGCGGTCCCCAGTAGAGCGATTCGGGCACCGTGTGCCAGCCCATCATCGTGAGCGGATGGCCTTGCGCTTCCTTGCGCTCCGGGAAATCGCCGCTGTCGCCGGGGCGCGGATCGACGGTCACCCCGCCGTAGATGTTCGCGCCGAGGAAATCGAGCGGTTGGGCCATCAGCTCCATGTCGCCCGGACGAATCGGGGGAAGGACATCGTGAAATAGCCGGAGGTGGTCTTCGGGATACGCTCCGAGCACGACGGGGTCGATGTAGAATGCGTTGTTGAAGTGCCCCCGGTTCGTCACGGAGAACATGGCCGAGCGGGCAACCTCAAGGTCGGCGGCGGCCTTGCCGGGCGGGATTTTGACGAACACGGCCGGGGCGAATCCGACCTGCGCGGGACGCTTGGCATGGGCGCGGAGCGCCTGCACGGCCTTGCCGTGCGCACAGTAGGCGTGATGGCAGAGCCGCAGCATCTCCGCATCGGCGTACTTCACGCCGGGAGCATGGACGCCCGCCACATGCCCGAGAGCCAGGAACATCTGCGGCTCGTTCATCGTCATCCAGTTCGTCACCCGGTCCGAGAGCCGCTCGACCACGACCCGCGTGTAGTCGGCGAACCAGTCGATCGAGTCGCGGTTGAGCCAGCCGCCGCGGCAGAACAGCTCGCGCGGATAGTCCCAGTGGAACAACGTCAGCCACGGCTGAATGCCGGCGGCCAGCAGTTCATCCACCAGCCGGTCGTAAAACGCCAGTCCCGTCTCATTCACCTGCCCCACCCCATCGGGCAGGACCCGCGGCCAGGAAATGGAGAAGCGGTAGCCACGCAGGCCGAGTTGCCTCATCACCGCCACGTCCTCTTTCATGCGGTGGTAGTGGTCACAGGCAACTGTGCCGTTCTGGCCGTTCCAGATCGTCCCCGGCTTGCGGCATAGCATGTCCCAGACAGACAAGCCGCGTTCGTTTGTGCCGCCTTCGATCTGGTAGGACGCGGTGGCTGCGCCCCAAACGAAATCAGGTTTCATCGCGCCGCTCCTTCTGCGTTCCGTCTTCATTCCTGACCATACCTTACGAACAACACTTCGTCCGGCGGCAGCGCCACGCGGACGGGCCGGGACAGTTCCCGACGATTCCAGATGTCAAAAAGCCGACCAGGCGGCGCGGCGGCGAACGTCACCTCGCGCAGGTTCGCGCCGTCGCGGTTGACGATGCCGAACCAGCCGGCGCCGGGCTTCGTGCGGTGAGGCGTGAGCCATGTGCTCGTCCAGTCAGTGTACTCGACGAGCTTGCCCAGTACACCGTTTTGGTTGCACGCGAGCATCTCGGGATCTGTGAGCAACCGGAACGACTGCTCGTCCGTTCCCGGCAGGTTGCCGCCCATCATTAACGGCGACGCCGCCAGTGCGCGCATCGTCATGAACGTCCGCCTTTGTGCCGAGTTCAATCCGCACATCCGCCGCGAGCCTTTCCCGTTCATCAGGATGTGGCCGGTATCGCCGCCGGGATTCCAGACCTGCAGCTCGCCGAACGGGATCATGTCCATGTCGAGCCAGCAGCCGGGTGGCAGTTGAAAGTCCATGAACTGTTGCCAGCGCTCGAACACCCACCGGAAGTCTTCGCGGTTGTCCCAGATGTCGCCGCTGGTGCGGACCATGTTTGCGCGGAAATAGTGGGGCCAACCGTCGGCTTTGTGACCGTTGCCGGGCGAAAGACTGAGCACGATCTCCCGGTCGCCGATGGCGTTCACGACAGCTTCCACTTCGGGCGGCGACGGCACGATGTCGTCGTACTTGATGAAGTCCACGCCCCACGCCGCCAGCAACTCGATGATGCTGTCGTAGTACGCCTGCGCGCCGGGCCTGGTCATGTCCACGCCGAAGTTGTCTGGACACCACGAACAGGTATCCTGCGGATTGGCAATCTTCCGGGCCGGCGGCGCGGTTCGCGGAATGCCGCGCATCATGTGAACGCCGAATTTCACCCCCGCGGCATGGCAAGCGTCCGCAATCGGCGTCAGGCCGTTCGGAAAGGAGCACGGAGCCGGCACCGGTCGCCCCCATTCATCGTGCAACACCCGGTACGGATCGTCCTTGGCCGGGAACTCCCGGCCACCCAGATCGAACTGCCGGTACCAGCCGGCATCGATCACGAAGTACTCATAGCCGTGCGGCTTCAAGCGCTCGACGAAGACGCGGAGGTTTTCCAGCGCGCGCCGTTCGTTGATGAAGCAGCCGAAGCTGTCGTAACTATTCCAGCCCAGCGGTGGGCGCGGAGTGAGGCGATGGAGGGATGCTTTCATCGGCAGAAGCGCGCAATGGAGGGGCGCCCGTTGTTCCAGTCGAGCCGGTCCACACACATGAGCCGGTCGGTACGGGATTCGTTCCAGGCGTGATAGACGGCGTAGTCCGTCCCGTCGGGCGCGGTGACGATCGAATGGTGACCGGGGCCGATCACCTTGCCGGGAATCGAGCGCATCAGTTGCGGACCGCGTTCGCAACCGATCTCGCGCCACGGACCGAAGACGTGGTCGGCTTCGAGCCAGTCCACGCCGTAGCTCTCGTTCTGATAATTGCCGCCGGAGTAGAAACAGCAATACCGGCCGCTGCGTTGGCGGACGGTCGGGCCTTCGAGCGTGTACCAATCGGCCACGACGCCGTGACTCTTCTGCTGCGCCTCGTAGCGTTGCCACGGCCAATGCGCGCGCATCACAACCTGCGGATTGCCGGCCAACTCGGTCATCGTCTTGAGCCGATCCACCACCAGCGCCGTGCCGCGGAAGGTCTTGTCGTCGAAGTCGAGGAAGTCGGTTGCGTAAAACAGATACCATTGCCCGTCGTCGTCGCGGAACGGATGCGAGTCGATCGAGAACGCGTCGTCGGTCAACGCCCGGCCGCTGTCCCGGTACGGACCTTCAGGCCGGTCGGCGATGGCAACGCGGATGTGGTAGCCCTTCCCCGGCAAGCAGGGGTGGTAGTACATGTAGAACTTGCCGGCGTACTCCACGATCTCCGGCGCCCAGAAACAGGTGAACGGCAGCGCCGGCAACTCCAACACGCGCCCGACCGGCTCCCAATGTTGCAGGTCGCGCGACTTCACCATCGGCACAACCGGACCGGTGAAGCGAGGCGAGTAACCCTCCGCCTTTCCAGTGCCCACGGCGTAGTACCAGTTGCCATGCCGGAAACAAAACGGGTCGGCGAAGTATTCGGAATAGACGGGATTGCCAATGGTCATCGTGTATGTCCTGAGCTGTCACTGTTTTTGTGCGGCCTCATGGCACGGGATCCCGCGTCGGCCGGTCAGCGGCTGGAACACGACGATATGGGGCGAGTTCCGCCAGGAGGGTCTCGGCCTCGGCGGCATCGCGGCAGTAGGCGGTCACGTACATGCCCTCCGGCCCGACCGCATCGAGCAGGGGGCGCACCTCCGGCGGCTTGACCAGGATGGCCTGCACCGCCTTGCCCGCCTCCTTGATGCGCCGGTACAGGGGATACCAGCGGGGGTCGCCCCCGCCCGGCATGGTCGGCTCCGGCGTCCATTCCACCGCGTCGAGATCTTCGAGGGCGAGGATGGCGTCGAGGTGGCGCAGGGCGGCGGTGCCGTCGACATGCAGGAGGCTGCGGTCGAGCCCGGCCAGCTGCACGCGCAGCGGGGGCACGACGAACTCGCGGAACATGGCCGGCGAGATCATCGCCACCGGATCGAGGGTCACCACCGAGGTCCGCCCCGGGCCGTAGATGGCGAAGTAGGAGGAGCAAACCCCGCCCGAGGGCAGGCGGATGACCTCCGCAACCCGGTCGAATGCGGCGAAGAAGGCGAGGTTGATCTCCTCGAGGCGGGCCCGCACCAGGCCGGGATCCTCGATCAGGTCGACCATCAGAGCCTGGGATCCCCGCAGGGCGGCGAGGACCTCGATGTTGCTGCCCAGGCCGGGCTGCCCAATGCAGAAGTCCCCGTCCGCTGCCGCGACGCAGTGCCGGTAGATCTCCATCTGAGTGCGGAACCAGGGGTGTTCGGGGTCGAAGACCAGTTCGCCCCAGTCGGCGAGCCCGCCCGGTCGCGGATGGTACCAGATGGTGTCCATGCCGAGTTCGACCTGGGCGCCGAGATAGGCGGCGAGCGGGACCGTGCCCCAGTCGCCCCAGGCCACCGGCAGGATGTCGCCCAATTCGTAGTTGCGGCCCAGGCGCAGGGCCCGGCTTCGGGCGGCGATCCAGGCTGGATCGCGGTGCTTGACCTCCGCGCTGGGGGCCTCGCCGGGATCCCCCGGCGCGGGCGGCGCGCCGGCGATTGGGAAGTCGCCCAGGTTGAGGAGCAGGCCCCGGCCCTCCCACCAGTCGTGGAAGCGGGCGCGCGTCTCCGCCCAGTTGCGCTTGAGACGGCATTCGTCGGTCATGGGTTGTTCAGGCATGCCGCTTCCCGTTCTTGAATGGGAGAGGAAGAGCATGCGGCTGGTGCGGTTCATTGCCCTACTTGTTCCTGTGCAGCGTTCTGACCCGACCGACGGTCGTAGTTCGGCGGCACGGGAATGGGCACGTAGTCGCAGTGCTCGCGCTGCACGCACTTCTTCAGTTCGGCCAGCACCTCGGGGTGCGCGGTCTTCAGGTCCTTGTCCTCGTGACTGTCCGTGGAGAGGTCGTAGAGCGCCTCGTTGCCGTCGGGCGCATCGGGCGAGAAGGGCGTCTTGTTCCGCTGGTAGCGGAAGTACTTCCAGACCCCCTTCCGGACGGCCAGCTGGTTCTCGAATTCAAAGTAGAGATACTCGTGCTGCGGCTGATCTCTGCCCTGCAATAGCGGGAGGAACGACAGGCCGTCGCCGGAGGCGGCCTTGGCGCCCGCCAGTTCGCAGAGGGTCGGCATGAGGTCTGGAAAATATCCGATGTGTTCCGAGATCCCGGGCTTGACCGTGCCGGGCCAGCGCACGATGAAGGGAATGCGGATGCCGCCCTCGTGCAGGCTGCGCTTGTAGCCCTGGAAGCCGCCGGCCGAGTCGAAGCGCGTGACGCTGTGCCCGCCCTCGTTGTGCGGCCCGTTGTCGCTCGTGAAGACAACCAGCGTATTCTGCGCGAGGACCTGCTCATCGAGCGTATCGAGGACGCGGCCGACGGTCTGGTCGATGCGTTGCACCATGCGCGCAAAGCCCTTTTCGTTCGGTGACCAATCCCGGTCGGCGAAGTCGCCGTACGTGTCCACTTCCATGCCGTCGGGCGTCGAGCCGCCTTCGTTGTTCGCATGCGGGAGAGTCGGGCAGTAGTAGAGAAAGAACGGCCGGTCCTTGCAGTCACGGATGAACTCGAGCGCGCGTGTCTCGATGAAATCCGGCGAGTAGTCAAGTTTGACCTCCGCGACGCCGGCACCGTTTTCCCACTGCGCCGCATCCCCGTCGGGCGGTCGATTGCGGAGCGGCACGCGCAGCCCGTTCTCGCGCAGGAACGGCGGGAAGTAGTTGTGGGCGTGCTTCATACAGTTGTAGCCATAGTGGTAGTCGAAGCCCTTCCGCAACGGATCGACATCCGGTTGGCCTGAGCCGACGCCATACTTGCCGATGCACGAGGCAATATAACCTCGGGACTTAAGCATCCAGGGAATCGTCGGCACGTCGTCCGGCAGGTACGGATCTTTCAGCGAACGGATCGCCATGTGGCCTGAGTGCAGTCCGGTCAGGATCGACGCTCTTGCCGGCGAGCAGACCGGGCTCGTCGTGTAGAATTGCGTGAAGCGGACACCTTCGCGCGCGAGCCGGTCGATGTTGGGTGTGGACCAGCTTTTTTGCCCATAGCAGCTGGTGTCGCCATAACCGAGGTCGTCGCAGAGAATGAGGACGACGTTGGGCGGCCGCGGCGTCGATGTGGGCGGTTCCGCTGCGCAGATACCCGAGGCTGCCAAAAGGCCAGTGGCGATGCAGGCGTCGAATTTCAATCCGGGCATGGGCTGGTCTCCTGTGATGGTGTCTCAACCGAACATCGTCGGCATGTCGGCCAGGTCGTAGCAGGCGATCATGTAGGGATGGTCAGGATCGTAGGCGGTCAGAGGCTTCGGCGCCGGGCAGACGCCCGCCGGTCGGACCTCGCTCCCGACGCGGCCGAGGCGGCGGTCGCCAAAGACCCGGCGGAACTGTTCGGCCAGAGCCTCGAGTTCGGCTACCACCGCCGGTTGCTCGTCGTAGCGGTCGGTGGTCTCGCCCACATCCTCGCGCAGGTTGTGCAGCAGCGACATCCGCCGAACGCCCATGTCGGCCTCGGGCCAGCCGAACTTCCAAAATTGCATCTTCCAGTCGCCCTTGCGCAACGCCTCGAGGTGGGGCCCGCGGTAGTAGGCGAAGATTTCGCGCGGCGACGGCCTGCCCTGAAGCAGGGCCGGCGCCAACGAAAGGCTGTCGATGGTGCGGTCGGCGGGCAGCGGTGCCCCGGCCAACTCGGCGAGCGTGGCGTAGAAGTCGATGGCCGAGGCGATGCCAGTGCAGGTGGTGCCGGGTGCGATGCGGCCCGGCCAGCGCATCAGGCAGGCAACGCGGATGCCGCCCTCCCAGGTCTCGGCCTTGGTGCCGCGCAGGGGGGCATTGCTTCCGCCTTCATCGCGGGCGCGCGAGCCGTTGTCGGAGGTGAAGATGACCAGGGTGTCGTCGCGCAGACCCAGGCGGGTCAGCTCGGCGTCGAGCACCGCCAGTGCCCAGTCGATGCCGGCGACGGCGCCGCCGTAGGCGCCATTGCGCGAAGCGGCGAGGAACTGCGGCGGGACGAACAGCGGCACATGCACATACATGTGCGCGAAGTAGAGGAAGAAGGGATGGTCGCGCCGGCGCCGCAGGAACCGCACCGCCTCATCGACGTAGCGCTCGGTGAGGCCGCGCTGGTCGGGCTGCTGCTGGATGACCTCGGCATCGCGCATCAGCGGCAGCGGCGGCCGCTCCTGGTGGCTGACCTGGCGGCCCATGTCGTTGCTGAACGGCAGGCCGAAGTACGCGTCGAAACCGTGGTTGGTGGGCAGGAACTCGGGCTGGTCGCCGCAGTGCCACTTGCCGATCAGCTTGGTATCGTAGCCGGCCGTCTTCAACAGGCGTGCGATGGTAATCTCCTGCGGATTCAGCCCGTCCTTCTGGCCAGGGAAGAGCACCTGGCAGTCAGCAAAGCCGATCCGCTGCGAGTAGCAGCCCGTGAGCATTGCGGCACGCGACGCGGAGCAGACGGGAGACGCCGCATAGAAGTCGGTAAACCGCACCCCTTCCGCTGCGAGTCGATCCACGTGCGGCGTGTCGTTTCGCGCAGACCCATAGCAGCCCAAGTCGCCATAACCCAGGTCGTCGCAGTTGATCAGGATGATGTTGGGGCGACTGGGCTTGTGTCCACTACCCGTCATGTTCCTACTCCTCCTTCACTTCGCATGCCCACGTCCTGAGTACCCGCACCATCCAGCTTCCACACGGCCGTCTCACCTTTGCGCAGGTTCGCTTCGAACTCCGTCCCGGCGTCGAGCACGGTCTGGCCGGTAAAAGCCTCCTCCACCCGGCACTTCCGCGGCAGCCTGATCCGGCGCGGCCCGTCGCTCGCCGCGTGAACCGTCAGCAACTGCTTCTCGACCAAGACCTGGTCGCCGGAATCGATGTACAAATGCACCCCGGCGGCTTGGGCCTGCTCGCGCCAGTTGGCCGGCTGCTCCCGGTCGAGTTCGATGACCAGCCGGTATTGCTGCCGGTCGATCTGGCCGGCATCCGTCTTCAGAAACACATCCAGTGGCGCCCCGATGCGGCAGAGGTCGCTCATCCGCTCCAACGTCCAGCGGTTGATCAGTTCCGAGTCGTGTTGCAGGTGCGTGACGACGGAGGGATCCACGATGACGGCGATTTGCGCGACGCTGGCGTTATCAAAGTCGAGGCGTTGCCGGGCCAGTTTCTGTGTCGTGGCGATGTCAGCCATCAAGGCTTCGTCCCGGTACCAATTCTGCCCGAACCAATCCATGTACCAAGCCGTTCCACCATCGCGCAGCGATCCCAGCACACTGCGACGCAGAACGTTTTCGGTTGTCCACCGGTCGGGACAGTGGTAGCGGTACGGATGTGCCGGCACGACGTGTGTAACGGTGTCTTCCTCGCTGTAATACAGCTTCCCGGCCAGGCGCAGGCTGCCGGTCGGTATCTTCGAGTAGTACGTCCCGCCTGCTTCGCGGCCGTAGTACGAACACGGCGCGCACAAGACATCCACGTCTGGCGACGCCAGTACTCTCGACAGCGCATGGTGGCCAGAGTTGAAGAATGCGCTCGGGTTGCCGGGCACCGTGAAGTGGTAGCCGTAGAAGACGGCTACGATCTTCTCGCGCCCGAGCCGGGCCAGTTCCGCTTTCGCCAGTCGGGCAAAGTGACAGATCGCATCGGCGACGACCTCGGAATGGAAGCGCATGTAGTCTTGCAGCACCGGGTCATGAATGAAGCCGTCGTCGTGCGGGCCGCGTCGCCAGTCGCGCGGGATCTCAACGTGGGGGTCACCGCGCCATTTCCGAAACGCCGCGAGCTGCGCCGGACTGTAGTCGCTCTGTGTATAGTTGCGCCACGCGTAGACCCACTCGCCGCATTCGCCGGCCGCGAGATGGTAGCCGAGGAAGTTGTCCGGGTAGTTCTCCTCGCAATACCGGATCAACTTCCGCATTCCGGCTCCCATTTCCGTGCGCCATTTCTCAGACGCGAACGACATGATCCTGTATTCCGACTCGACGCTCTTATCGAGGTGCGGGTCGTAGTTCACGTTCATCTCGCCGGGATTGGCTTTGGCCCACTCCTCCGACGGCCCGAGCCAAAGACGCGTCAGCACGAGGGCGCGCGGGTTTGCCTTCAGGATGAGTCGCATCTTCTCATCGATCTCGTCCGTGCTCATGCGCGCGGTCGAGCCGATGCCGGTGGTGATGAGATCGATTCCGGCCCGCGCGAAGTTTGCGATCTCGTCGTGCCCGCGCTCGACGTTGTTGTGGTAGAGCATCAACCCCGTGTCAGGCCGGCCATCGACAAACAGCGTCGGCGCGCCGTGGTGCATCTTCACCTGTGTTTTCATGCCGGCAAGTCCACTCCCTCCAAGAGCGCGCCCGCGCGACACCACAGTTGCTCCGCCAGGTTCAGCGGCGTCCGGAAACGCCGCTCTACCGCGTCTGGCGCTTCGTCCAGCGTCCACAGCCGGAAGGCCACTTCGGGCGCGAGATGGTACATCACCGCTGCCTGCACGCGCGCTTCCTGCGCGTAAGGATTACCGGAGGCATAGAAAGCGTGCCAGTCCGCATATCGCGCCGGGAAGTCGCGCTCCCACAACGCAACGATCTCCCGGTACCGCTCGCGACGGCCATGTTGTTTTTGCAGTGCACAGAACGCCGGGAAATTACCGGCCAATGCGTAGGGGTTCTTGCTGGCCGCAGTCTGCGGACTGACACCGCGAGCCGTGTAGATGCCGTCCATGCCGAATGTCAGCGTCGTGGCCGCACGTGTTCCGCCTTCCGTCGAGAGAGTCAGGCCGCCTTCGCGCCGCGCAAAGCCGACGGCGCACTGGTAATCCACCAGCCATTCCGCGGCCATCAACGCGCTGGCCGTTTTCGCCGCCAGATAGAACGCGAAGTCCGCACTCGCCGCATCGCCTTCCGCCCGGCACATCGCCACCTGGGCGAGCAGGCCCTCGAGACCGTTGTGAGAACAATCGGTGTTCCAGCCGACCGCCCGCGCATCGCCCCACGCCGCGCCGAGTTCCCAGTCGTGGAAGATCGTGAAGTAGTTCGTCAACAAGGCACGCTCGCGCTTGGCCGCCGCCACCAACGCCCGCGCCGGCGCCCCAATCGCCGCGTCCGCGCAACTCGCCGCACGCCACATCCCGGACAACTCGAAGCCGTTGTACCAGTCGGAGTCATACGTTACATCGCCGTTCCCCTCGAACAGATTCGCCTCCTTCGCCCACTGCCGACCCGAGACCGGTTCGGTGAACACTTCCAAGCTGGAGCGCAGCTGCTCGGCGGTCGGCGGCGTCAGTTGCGGCCGCAACTTGGCCCACACGGGCGGCGGACAAATCTCAGCCAGCGGCGACCAGATCCGTAGTGCGAGCAGTTGATCCATCGCGCTGCCGGGCTCCCACGTGACGTCACCGGCATAGGCCAGCTCCGTCGGTATCTCGCTCAACCCGGTGGCGTCCACGGAGCGTGTCGCCCGAAGTCGCGCCTTCGTCCACCCCATCGGAATCTCGGTCTCCCAAGACGCACCCGCCGCAACCCGGTACTCGCCCATCAGTCCCTTCAACAGCGTCCGCGTGGCCGGCTGACGCTGCAACGGCGAGAACATCGACACGGGCGGCACCGGGGCGGCGCGCGCCCCGTCGAACGTTTGGCGGATCGCCACCGTCTCGCCGCGCACCTCGAATTCCTCCCGGCACGACACCGGCGGCGCGTCGATCAGTTCCAGCCACGGCGCGACATCCGCCGGTGCGTCCGCCTTGTCGAGCAACGGCACGACCAGCACCTTCGTCCCCGGCTCGACGAACTCCAGCGTCATGTGTTCGTGCGAAATCCATGTCATCTTCGCGATCGGGGTCGAGGTGACGAGCAGCGTCGGCAGCCCCCAGTTGTTCAACAGCACGACCTGCCCGAGGTTTTCCCTAGACCCAGCGCATCTGAACTCCTGCCCGTCGGGCATCGCGCGCGCCGACGGCACGCCGTTATCCACCGCCCAGCGCCAATGAAACACGCGCCCCTGCGGCACGAACATCGGCCCCGGCAACGTTGTCTTCAGGAAGGCGTCGAACCCGTCCCCATCCCACTCGTACCGGTACACGCGCCCGGTCCAACTCCGTCCCAACGACTCTCGCCGGTATGCATCCGGCAGCACAGGCCCGCCGAGCCACCGGATCTGGCCGCCGTGAACCGCTTGGAAATCCAAATCCCGTGCCACGCACGTCGTCAGCTGCATGACGTTGGCATGGTCTGCATTCATCCGGTAGGCACCGCAGCGCCCGACGGAGGTTTGTTCGTTCAGTCCTGTTTTCATGGTTCCGTTCGCTTGGGGTCAGTGCTAGCGCAGTGTGTCTTCCAGTACAGCCCGCATCAGCGTTGGCCACTGTTTCCAGTTCCAGAACGCGGTTTTGCCATCCGGCGCGTCGCCGAGCGGCGTGAGGGCGATGAAGCACACCTTACCTTTGCCGTAGGGCCGAGTGAGGATGACCGGATGACCGCCCGCCGTGACGTGCACCGTCGCACCAGGCTGGGCCTTCATCACATGCTGCCACATGACTACCGGCGCGCCGGAGAAGTCGATCGTCTTAGCCAACGAACTGACCGGCGTGAGGACCGCAGGCTCTTTCACGCCGACCGGCTGCACGTCGTACGCGCCACCGATCTCGGCGGGATACATCGGGCGCATCAGGTCAGAGAGATTCCACGCACCCCGCCCAAACGCGAACGGACCACCGACCATCACCAACCGGCCGCCCGCCTCCACCCAGCCTCGCATCTGGTCCAGACGCGACGGCGTGAAGCGCCAGATCGCCACGTCGCCGAGGACGATCATGTTGCGGTCCTGGAATCTACCCAGGGTTTTCAAGCCGCCCCAGTACTGGCCAATCTGCCAGGCGTAGCCGGTCTCCACCTTTGCTCCGGGCAGTCCGGCGAGGACTTTGTCCAAACCGAAGTAGTCGGCAAACAGCCCTTCGCCATTCCAGATGTTGACCCCAGCCTGAGGAAGTGTCGTGCCGTACGGCCAGCCGTTCTGCCACAACTTCAGGCGTTCGTTGTCGAGCAACTCCAGGCATTCGATCTTGAAGCCGGTAATCGAGATATCCGACTTGTCGGTGCTGAACGTGAACGGGACGGAATCTCCGAGTTCGCCCCAAGTCATCTCCTGAGTCAACACGACCTCCTTCCCGGGCGCAGGAACGACGAGCGGCCACTCCACCTTCGCCTCGAACGCCGGGAGCGACGGGACTTGCTCGCCCGAGTTCACGATCTGACCTTCCTTCGCAGGTCGGGCTCCAAGCTTCTTGCTGATAATCGACAGCGTGAGCGCGCCCGAGGAGCCCTTGGCGGCCGTGTACTGCACCGTCACCCGGTAGCGCCCCGTGGGCCAAACGCGTGGGTTGATTTCAGCCGCTCCCTGGGGCGACTGCAGCTTCAACACATGGGGTGCGCCCGGCTTCACCAGCATCCGGTCATTGTCCCAGCGCTGGAAGTACATCTCGAGATCCGTCGCCCGCTCGGCCGTGATCGGCGCGTCGAGCGGCGGGACGGCCGGCGTCAATACCGCCGGCCGCAAATCGGAAGGCGGCACATCGCTGGCCGGGCCTTCGCACTCGACGGCAATCACGCTCCAGCAATCGAGCGATGGCACGGTGACCGACTGGCCGTCCAACTTCAGCGGGGAGGCGCCCGGAAACCCGCTGGCGAAGGACAGCGTGACTTTCGTGGCATCCCCCGCCTTCGGGGTGCCCGCGACGAACCGACCGGCGACGCGCTCGCTCGACAGTTCGTCGTGATCGGCCGTCAACTGCCAGGCGCGCTGCGCCTTCCAGCCCGGCGGCAGCGTGAGGCGCGCGACAACATCCTTTGCCGGATCGGCAGTCTCCGACGCCGCAAACGTCTCGCCGCGTGGCGGGTTGACGAGATGAACCAGGTATATGCGCTTGCCGGGTGCGGTGGGCAGGAAGCGGACCCATGGTTCCCACCAGACCTCGCGACCACGGGCATCGACGGCCACGCACGTGCGCGCCTCCGCCTGGGTCGGCCAGCGCAGGTCGGCATTGTAGAGAAACTGGCTGTAGCGAGTCGCGAACGCGAGGTACGGGCGATGGGCCTGGTTGGCCGTGTAGGCGACCCGGTTTCCCGAAGCGAGCAGGATGGCCGTCATAGCCCTGGGCTCGCCGCCGAAGCCCGTGATCGCTGCCGTGACGCCGCCGTTGCGGTGCGCGCTGCGACCGGCCAGTTCGTTGCGGTCGCGCCACTGAATCCACGTCGCCTTGCCGCCGGGTGCCTTCGTCCACGCCTCCTGAAGACCGAGGCCACCGCCGCGGTAGATTGCCGCCTCCAAGGCGTCGAGCTTCGCTGGGTTGTCGAGGTGTTTGGAATACATGTCGTCGCCGCCGGTCCGCATCGGGTCGGAGTTGTGGCCGAACAGTGCCCGGGGATTCGCCTCGTGCAGCCGTTGCCGGAAATACGTGAAGATCTCATCCGTGCCCCAGCCCGGGAACGGTCCGCGCCGACCGAGAATATCCTTCTGGCAGCCGTCGTATTCGAGGTTGTCGTCGTAGCGATACCCGTCCAGTCCATATTCCTTGATCCCCGCCACCAACTGATCGCCGTGCCATTTGATCGCGAGCGGCTGCGTGTGGAACGTCCGCACGACGCCGCCGGCTTTGAGGTCAGTCAATGCGTCGTTCTCCGAGCGTTCCGGCGCATCGAGCCGTCGTTTCTGCTGGCCGTAGCCCCACCAGATGTAGCCGGCGGTGGACTCCGCATTCCAATCGAGGCATTCCGGGAACCGCCGGCCCCAGTCCATGATCCGGTAGCCGAAAACATTCGAGAATGTCACGTATCCGAGAAAGGCGATGCCCCGCTCGTGCAGCCGGCGCGCATAGGTGCGCATCTGCTCGGTGCTGATCTTCTTGAAGGTTTGCCCTGACCACCAGCGGTCCTTGCCATCCGGCGGCGTCAACTGGCTCATGTCGCACGGCGCCCAGAACGCGATCTCCACCGCCGAACAATACGACCTGCGGAATTCATCGAGAAAGGTGTTAATCCCCGCCGCCTCGTACGGTTGGTCACCGCCGATGATGCCGTACTGGCCGACCCGGAAGGGATTCTCCGTGACTGCGCAGGCAACCTGATTGCGGGCCACGACCTTGCCGCCATCGACCAGTTCCGCGCGCACGAGGCTGCCCCACTCCGGCAGGGCGGCATCAAGCGGCACCTCAACGGGAACGGCGCCCGACGACGCCTGCAGATCCACCGCCTGTTCATGCGCCACCCTCTCGCCGCTCAGACCGCTCTCAACCGCAATCCGCAGCGTCGGCTTGGCGGCGTTGGTCGCCGAGTTGCGCAAGAGAACCTTCACGCGCGGGATTTCTCCCGGCCGGTACACCAGCCGGTCGGTCTCGACATCCAGCACTTCCAGGAGCGAGTCGGTGACGACCGGCGTGATCACGATCCGGTCGATCATCTCGCCGCTCTGATTCTTGGCACCCTCCATGTAACCGGTTCCCGGCCCAGGAACGATCCACTCCACGCTTTGCGCCTGATACGCTCCCGACCCGCCCTTGGGATCAGCACTGAAGAAGAAGGTGTACGAACTGGAGAAGTTCGCGCCGCCGGAACGCAGGCGCAGCTTGAACTTGTTTCCAGACTCGTGCCGGGCGTAGACCGTGAACCGGTAACGCCCCGGCTTCAGGTCCAGCTTACCGAGGGGTGTGACGGAGATGCCGTCGGCCCGAAAGTGCAGCGCCTTGCCGGTGGTGGCCTTGGGATCGTCCACGAGTTTGCCGTTGCATGCCCTGCTTTGCGCCATGGTCGCGGAACCAACAACCATCGCATGAGGAAGGTCCGCCGCACGTGCGTTTCCTGCGGCAGCGCCCGCAACGAACAGCGCTGCAACCATTGGGTATACCCACCTGTTCATTGCCTGCCTCTACCTGTGACTGGATTCCGACAACACTGCCGGGCGGTTGCCTGTTTCCGCGCCCACCGACCGGGTCGCAGAGACCGGACCGGTTATCCGCTCGCCGGCGCCCACGAGTTCCATCTCTACACCGGCAGGCAACGTGGCCGACACGTCCAGTCCCGCCTCTTTCCGCCGGCTCCAGCGCAGCCGGGCTTCGCCGGCGCGCGTCCGGAAGATCCCATCTGCATGGTCCAGTCCGCCGGGCCGGGGATCGAAGCGGACACGTTCCCACCCGGCCACGGGGCGCACACCGAGCACGTAACGGGGCAGCAAATACGACGGCCCGGCGGACCAGCCGTGGCAAAGCCCGGTGTTGCCGTGCTGCACGCGCACTTCGGGAAGGGTCGCCTGACCGGCAAAGGGGCCCCAATAGTGGTGGATGGCGGCGACGGCCTCACAACTCATGCCCGCCTCAAACAGGGCTTGGCAAACAACGCTTGCCATCAAGAGTGTCCCACACGGGATGATCGCGGTGGGATCGGGAGGCGGATCCTTCTCCGGCGTTGACTCGCCCCGTGGCACGGGGCCGAGCGCATTCGGATCCAGGATTCGCCTGAGCAGCGCCTGCCGCTCCCCGTCCGGGCAGATACCGGCGAGCACGGCCAAGGCGTTCGGAGACTGGGCGAAACGCAAGGGGCGATCCGACGGGGCGTCACGGTACAGACCTCGCTCCGGCACCCAGAAGAGGTCGTGCAGGATCCTGCGCCGACGGTCGAGCGCAGCGCCGGCGTCGGCGGGCAACAGGGCCGCGAGCGTCGGCACCTCCAGCATCCGCGCTTGCGCCCAGCAGGCAAACGCGTTGGTCAACAGCAGGCAGGCGTCAGCGGCGCTCTCGATGGGCGCCCACTCCCAGAACTGGCCGGCAGGCCAGCGCAGGATTAGGCCGTGTTCGTCCGACACGCCGGCCAGCATGGCCAGGAGCCGCCGCGCCGCCGGTGCCAGCCGGTCGATGAAGGCCGCCTCGCCCGTGAACTCCCAGTAATCGACCAGCATGTGGATCCACGACAGCGAACTCGCGGCAAAGGCGCAATTCGTGCGCTCGGAGGGAAAGAAGCCGTTGATGCGGCCGTCGGGCAGTTGGCACTGCGCGGCCTGGAATAGCGCGTGCCGCAGCATGGCCGTGTCGGCGCAGGCGGTCGCGGCAACGCGGCCGTGCATGAGCATATCCGCGGTCCACTGCACCCGCTCGCGAGACGGGCAATCCATGAACGCGTCTTGGGTGCAGATGCGTACCGTCTCGGCGCCTTGCGCGTGGAAGGCATTGAGTCGCGAATCAGAGCAGGCGAAGCGGTTGTGGACTTCAAACGGATAGGTCTCTTCGATGACTGTCGCCTCGCGCAGCTCCAAGCCGGCCGGCTCGCGCACGGTGAGCATCAGGTAGCGGAGGCCGCGCGGGTGCGTCGTCTGGAGTCGATCGACTCCTCCTCCGGCCAGGATGAAGCGGTCGCTCAGGCGGGCGTAGGTCCGCTCCGGATTCACGGCGCCGTCAGGCGTGAACAGTTCGTCGTAGGACAACTCGACCACCGTCCCGGCAACGGCACCGGCAAACGTCAGACGCGGATAGCCGGAAACCGTCCGGCCAAAGTCGAGAGTTAGGAACGCGCCACCCGCCGCCGGGGCGAAACGGAACGGCAGGGCCGTCGCGTCAGCGGCGCGCTCGAAGCAGCCGCCGGCGACGGCCCTGGAAGGCATGCCCCCTTCCGCTCCTGCTGCGTAGCTGCCATGTGCGGAGATCCGCAACGCCGGCAGTTCCCGGCGCTGCAGGAGCGGGATGTCGCGTTCCACGAGGGCGGTCCACGGAGCGTCTCCGGCGCGAGCCACCACCGAGGCGGGAGACCAATCCGCATCGTTGAACGCGACATCCGTCCAACCGGGCGGGACTCGCCGCAAGTCGCACTCCTCCGGAAATCCGAAGTGACTCATTTTCTCCGGAAAGTCGCGGCGCCAGGCGTCGCTCTTCAGGCAGCGCCAGCGTGCGTCGGACGACCAGTTCCCGACCTCGACGAGCAGGCCGGGCCGGCCGGTCATGATGGTCGCGTTGATCTCGCCCACATGGTGGACCAGCACGGCCAGCACGTGCGGGCCGGGACCGAATTCCAGCACGTAGGAATCGTAGTTGTAGGCCGACAACGGACTGCGGGCCGGTCCGCGCGCGATGAAAACGCCATCGACATGCAGCAGGTAGAAGCTGTCGGCCGTGATGCGGACGCCGAGGCTCTCCGGCCGGTCGAGGCGAAAGCCTCGCCGGAAGAAAGCGTAACCGTTGCGATCCGCCTCGCACGGCTCGCACCAGATCCAGGTACCGCTGGAATTTCCGTAAGTCATATGGATCACTTCGCGGCCGGCGCGGCGCCAGGAGCCGGCCTGATGCAGAGCAGTCGCCTGGCCGTGCGGATCAGGAGATGGCCGTTCGCCACGGCCGGGGACGCGTCCACCGGCTCGCCGATCACGATCTTGCCGAGCATGTTGAGCGAGGAGGCAGCCTTGAAAACGGTCAGCGTTCCCTCCCGAGTCACCACGTAGAGCTTGTCGCCGGCAAGGAGAGGCGAGGCGTATACCTGGCCCCCCAATTCGCGCGTCTCCGACTTCTCCGCCTGCTTGCCGTCGACGGCGTTCAGGCAGACAAGCCCCGCTCCGGTCGCCACGAAGACGCGGCCGCCGGACACGACCGGGGATGCGACCTCCGCGCCCGCCTCACTGTTCTCCCAGGCTACGTGCGTGGCGGTCACGTCGCCCGCTCCATCCGTGCGTATCGCCAGCGTGCCGGCGGAGCCCAGCGTGACGACGACCTTGTCCCCGGCTGGGACCGGCGAGTTGGCGAGATCGGCGGCGCCCTTCTTCACGATCCAGATCTCGTGCCCGTCCTTGGGGTCGTGCGCCGTGATGGCATCGCGCGCGGCGATGATGATCTGCGGCCCCTTGGCTGTCTCCATCACCAGGGGCGATGCCCACGAAGGCCCCAGCGACCGCTTGGCGCGCCAGGCCTCTTTGCCGGTCGCGGTGTCGAGCGCGATCAGGGCGCTCTTGCCTTCCCCGTCCTGATCGAACTGGATGAGCAGGCGGTTCTTGTACAGCGCGGGAGAGGACGCGTAGCCGTAGGACATCTGGGGCAGGCCCAGGCTCGCGGTCCAGACCGCCTTCCCGTCCAGGCTGAACGCCGCGACTGTGCCGTCGGCGTAGACGGCGTAGACCTGCCGGCCGTCGGTGACCGGCGTGGGCGCGGCATGGGTCGTCTCCTCCATGGGCTCGGATTTGCCGCTCAGGTTGACATCGCCTTGCCAGAGCTTCCGGCCGGACTTCAGGTCGAAACAGAAGATCCCGGCCTTGTCCTTGGAGGCGCCCGAGACCAGTACGCGCCCGCCGCTGACGATCGGCGAGCCCGTGCCGGGGAGCGGCAGGTCGGCCTTCCACAGGACCCCTTCGCCGGTGGCGACGTTCCAGGAGACGGAGGTGTTCGCGTCCCCGCTCACCCCTCCGGTCCCGCCCCGGAAACAGGGCCAGTCCTTGGCCGGAGTTGGGGCGGGGGTGGCTACGGGCGCAACTGCGGTAGGTGGCGCAGCGACAGGTGCCTTGACGGGAACCTGCTTGACGGCAAGGCCGCCGAGCGGCTTGGCATCCACCTGCAACTTCCAGGAACCGCCGGAGGAGTTGTCCCGGACCAGCAGCGTGTTCTTACCCTTGGCCAGGTCGACGACCAGGTCCCAGCGAGCCGGGTTTTTCTCATGCGCATCGTGGCGCAGGATGTTCCGGCTGTTGACCCAGACCGCCAGCGCAGTGACTCCGCTCCCCCGATCCTGTGGTGTCAGCGCCAGCGCGATCTTTCCCGGCGCGGCCGCCTCGAGCACCACACGCGCATAGACCACGCAATCGCGCGCCATCATGCCACGCGCGTCCAGCGACGATACGAAATCGATCGCTCCGTTGGCATCCAGCGGCTGGTTGAATGCCCAGTCCAGCTTCGCCGCCTCCCCCTCCTTCTCGGGGGGCCAGGCAGATTGATCTGTGAGTCCCTTTCTCTGGGCAAAATAGGAGGGGGAGACATCCATGAAGGTGATCAGCCCCTTGGCCGCAGGAGCGGCGGCCGGTGCGGAAGCTGAGGCGACGGCCCCGACGTCGGCGGGCGTCCGGGTCAGGTCGTAGCAGGCCACGCCATCCTCGAGCCGGAGGAACAACTTGCCGCCGTTGATGGCGGGCGAGGAGAATTGCAGCGCCGTGGAGTCGACGGTGTGGAAGGTCTCCGGCAGGGTCGAGGTGGCCCTGAACATCGCCAGCTTTACCTTGCGCTGCTCCTTGCTGCTGACGACGTGGAAGATTTTGCCGTCCGCGAGAACGGGCGAGGAGATCATGCCGCCGGCCGATTTCTGCCACAGGACCTTCCCGGTGAGGTCGAGGCAGCGGTACTGTCCGGCGCAGTCGGCGTAGATGTGGCTGTCGTGCAGGAGATAGCTTCCGCAGCGATCACCGACGCCATTCTCCCCGGGGAACAACTCCTCCGCCTTGCCCGGCCCCAGCCGGTATGCCTTCAGCGTCGTACCCAAGACGCAGAGATCGCCGAGGATGGCCGGCGTACTGGCGCTCCCGTAAACATCGCCACCATCCTGCCAGATCACGCTGCCGTCCTTCGGGTTCAGGCAGGTCAACTGGCCCAGGCTCGTGATGAGGCGGGGGCCCTTGGCTGTTTTCCACACCGCGACCGAGGCGGAGGAGTCGCCATTCCGATGGGCATCTGCCGTGGCCTGTGGGCAGGACCACAGCTCCTTGCCGGTCGCGGGGTCGAAGCCTTTGAATACAGCGCTCTCCTTCTTCTGCACCGCCTTCGGATTGAGGTGCTTCCCGCTGCCGGCACACACCACGAGCACGCCCTCGGCGAGGGCCGGCGAGGTGTTGATGCCGTCGCCCGTGGCGTCCAGAAAGAGGCGCGGGGTCTTCCAGGCCTCCTTGCCGGTCTCGGCGTCGAGGCAGTACATGCCCATGGTGCCGACCGCGAAGACCTTGCCTCCGGCCACCAACGGCGTGCAACTGCCGCCGCCATCCGGACTGCCGGGGTACTTGGCCGTCCACCGCGTCTTGCCGCTGTCCGCGTCGAGGCAATACACCAGGTCGGCGGCGCCGGCCTGGTCGTGCACGTACAGGTAGACCTTGCCCCTGGCCACCACCGGGCTGCCGTAGTTCGAGAAGTGGCCGCCCTTCTTCGGCCCGCCGACGATCTTCTCCTCGCTCTTCCACACCAGCACCGGGCCGGTCGGGCCCCAGGCGTCGGCGAGCTTGGGGCCAGCCGGCGCGACGCCGTTGCGGTCGGGCCCGCGCCACTGGTTCCAGTCCGTGTTCGCGGCAATCGACGCGGTGGCACCGTGTACCGCCGGGATCATGCCAACCACAACGAAAACAACTGCGGCAAAGGCGATTCCGATCTTCCGGTTCATGTTGTTCCTAGATGTCTGGAAAGTGCACGAACGATGTGAACTCCGTCAGCGCGGCCCGGAGATCCCCGATCACGTCTGGACCGGGAAGAAACTCCATGCCCCAGTAGCCGGCGTATCCGGCGCGCACAATTTTCCCGACGATTTCCCGGTAACTGATCTTCCCATCCGCCAGCGGCCGCGTTCGTGCCGGGCTTTCGGCGACGTGGAGGTGTGGGCACAGGCTCAGGTTGCCGGTCACGTCCTTCACGGAGTCTTCGCCCATCCGCTCCATGTGGTAGATGTCGTAAACGACTTTGAGCGCCGGCGAATTGATCCGCTTCACGATCTCCAAGCCGTACTTGGAACTGTCCGCCTGATAGTCTGGATGCTCGAAGGAGTTGAGCATTTCGAACAACAACGTAACTCCGGCCTGCGAAGCGTCGCCGACCACCTGCTCGATGCCCACGATGCAGTTCTTGATCCCCTCGGAGTCGGACTGGCCGGCCCGGTTACCGCTGAACAGGATCACATACGGAATCCGGTCCTGTCCCGCTTCCGCGATGGATTGCCGGATCTGCGGGAGCAGTTCCGCGTGGTTCTCCAGCCGGTTGAGTCCCTTCTGCATGCCCGGCCCACAGAGGTTGATGACTTCGAGACCGGCCGCGTGCGCCGCCGCCCGGTGTCCGGCCCATGTCATCTCGACGGCTTCGTAACCGATCCGACGCAGTTCGCCGTAATACGTTGCCGGATCGAGCCCGGACTTCCCGACAAAACACCAGTCGGCGGCGCTGAATTTGATCCGCTTCATGATCGCTCCCAGTTCATTTGTCTTCCACAACGACGCGGAAACCGATCCGGCCGATCTGCGAATATTCGCGGCCCAGTTTGGCGGCGGAGCCCGGCGCGAACGTCCAACAGTACCACGCTGGTATGCCGCGCAGGGCGGAACGACTGAACATCCGCCCAGTCTTGTCATCCCGGGCATGCGCGCCAGTGAGCCAGCAGCCGCCGCGCATCACCCGGTACTGGCCGGTGGCCGGGCCCTGCGGGTCGGTCTGCTTCCCGTCCGGATAGGTGTCGCCGTACCAGTCCGAGCACCACTGCCAGACGTTTCCATACATGTCATACAGCCCCCACGGGTTGGGCAGCTTCAAGCCGACCGGCTGGAGGTCGTCCTTGCAGTTCCCGGCCCACCAGGCATGGTTGCCCATCAGTTTGTAGTCCGGATCGTCGCCATAGTAGTAACGCGTCGTCGTGCCGGCACGGGTGGCGTGCTCGAATTCGGCCTCGGTGGGCAGGCGGACGGCCTTGCCGGTCTGTTCCGACATTTTCCGGCCAAACGCCACGGCCATCTCCCAGCGCACGTTGTCGACCGGGTATTCCGGCCCCTTGGCAGCAACGCTGGGGTTGTTGCCCATAACCTGCTGGTACTGGCCCTGGGTGACCGGGAACAGGCCCATGTAAAACGGCTTGCTGATCGTCACCTCGTGCTGCGGACCTTCATCGGAGGAACGCGCCTTCTCCGCCTCCGGGCTGCCCATCAGGAACGTGCCGGCAGGAATCCTCGCCAGCAGCATCGTGACGCCACCGCCTAGCTCGACCGTCAGCCCGTCGGCGGGCGCGGTTGTGGGGGCGACGGCGGGTGCGGCGGGTTTCTGGACACCTCGGGCACCGGGTCGAGCCGGCTTGGCGACTGGTTCGGCGGCCCGCAGCGGCGCGGTACTCAACAGGGCGACAATCAGCGCGACTGCAATTGGGGCTGTCATGTTCATATTCTCCTTGATGATCAATGGCTTGTTGGCGAAGCCGGCATTCATGGCGAGTTCCTCGCGCTGTTCATGAGTTTTGGAATGTGCCAGATACCGGCCCCGTTCGGCGCGGCAGTCTCCTTGTCCTCCGGCATCCTGCCAGATGTGATCTCCAGTTGCACGGCCGGCGCCCGGTTACCCGCCTCATCCGTCAGGGTGGCTGCGGGCGCGCTGCCCGCTCCGTACACCAGGGCGGCCGGCAGCTGGACCTTCTCAGCGAATGTCAGCTTGATCCGCGTGCCGCCGAGCGCCTCGGCTTCGGAGGCGACGGCTTGGATCACGGCGGATGGACCACCGGCGCCGACGATACCGAAGTCGGCAGCCGTGGGGCCAGACAGTCTCTTGACCTCGGCAAAGTGTGCGGTCACCGTCTTGCCGTCATCGCTGAGCACTGCGGCGTCAAGCACGGGTCCGGGCCAATCGGTGTTGACCTTGTGCAAGCGGGCGGCCAGGGCCCGGCCAATCTCGCGACCCAATTCGATCTGGCCTTCGGTGCTCAGGTGCCAGTAGTCCTGCGTCTTGCGGCCCATGGCCGTAACCAGGATGGCCGCCGGGTCGGACAAGACGCACTGGCGCTGGATTTCGCGCATCCGCATGACCTCGCTCGTGCTGCATCTGGCGAGGGATTTCTGCACGGGTGGTTCTTGGCCCAGAGCGCGGTTGGGATGGTTGACGGAGAGCTGGACCACGACCACGGTCATCCCTGGATTCCCGCATCCCT
>CAYQJG010000073.1:0-21487 GCA_964417715.1 uncultured Lentisphaerales bacterium
TTCCCCGCGTTAACCACGGGACATCCCGCCCTATGGAGTCCGGACTTTCCTCCCAGCGACGGATCGCTCCGTCGGGGCGGCCGATCCCCCCCCGCCAACCGTCGAAATCGCTTGGCGCCCGTGCCGCACGCCGTGCTCACGCCAATAGGCTAGACTTTGTAGAGAATACGACCGCACATCTGACAGGCCACCAGCCCCGCGTCGCGACGGACCATATGGCCGACAGACGGCGGCTGCGTCAGATGACACCCGCCGCACACGGTGCCGCCCTCGAGCGGGACCACGGGCGGCCAACGCTTGGTCAGCAGTCGCCCGTAATGCAGCAGCATCCGGCTGTCGATGCTCTGGGCGGCCGCGCGACGCTCCGCCTCGGCCTTGGCCAGCTCCGCCTTTGCCTCAGCCAGCCGCGCATCAAGTTCCTTCAGGTAACCATCGATGACGGCCTGCTCTTCCTTCAACCGCGCGTCGCACTCCGTGAGTTTGGCACGCGACGGATTGACCTCATCCATCCGGGCCAGTTGACGCGCCTCGCAGGCCTCGATGTCGGCCTCAATGGTCGCAATTTCGAGGTTCATGGCCTGGAATTCACGGTTGGTCTTCAGCGTGGACTGCTGCTGACGCAACTTCGTGATCCGTTCGCGACGGTCGGTCACTTCGCCTTCGGCGGCGACCACGGCGGCGAGCGCAACACGCAGCCCATTATGGGCAACGGCCTGCGCCTCCTGAGCGCCTTTCAGTCGCCCCGTCTCCTGCTCCCTGCGCAGCGGTATATCCTGAATCTCCTGCTGCAAAGCCCGAATCCGGGCATCCATTTCCTGCAATGCGAGCAATGGCTGCATCACGGTCACAACGGCACATCCTTCCGAGCGTGAATGGAAAAGAACATGAAGCACGCGTTGGTGAGTCAACTTACCGGAACGCCTCCAGACTGTCAACCGGCCTCGCGTCGGAATTGAGTATCATATCGACAACGCACCGGGGTTGCAAGTCCAGCGATACAGTCGGTATAATCCACGCCATGAAAGCACGTGACCGGATGGGCATGGCGATCACATTCCTGCCGCTGCTGTCGCTGGCGGCGGGGAGTCGGGTGTGCGTCGAGGCCGAGTCGGCGACCCCGGTCGAACCGCCCATGCTGCTCATCGCGCAGGCAAGCCCGCCTGAAGGAACCAAGCCGGTGGACGGGGCCTCTGCCGGTGCCTACCTGGAGATCCCGGAAGGGCGCGGCAACCCACCCAAAGTCACGACCGGCAAGGCAACGCTCTCCTTGGACCTCCCGGCCGATGGCGCCTACACGCTCTGGTGCCGCGTCTACTGGGAGGGCGAGTGCAGCAACTCGTTCAGCGTCCAGATCGATGATCGGCCTGTTTTCCTGATCGGCGAGGACGCCACATTCAAGACCTGGCACTGGGTGCGCTACCCGGTCGCCCGGACGGCCACGCCGATCGTCCTGGCCAAGGGGCCGCACACGCTCTCATTCCTCAACCGCGAGGACGGCGTGCGCCTGGACCAGGTGCTGCTGAGCGCGGACAAACGCTTTGTTCCGATTGACGTGGAACCAGCCGGGAGCCGCCCATGACCGAGCGGGCGGACCGGCTGAACCGGCTTGCTGCATTCGGCGTCCTGGCGTCGATCATCTGCGCACCCACGCAATGGCTGATCCCACGGCTGCGCGTCTGTCCGGCCGACCTGCTGCTGGCGCTCACGGCCGCCTGTTGGCTGGCGGCTGTCGCCGTGCGGCGCGACTGGTCCCGCCTGCGCCTCCCGCCCTGGCCACACGTGCTGTTCGTCGTGCTGACTGCAGCCTCGGTGACCGTGGCGCACGACCGGTTGGCCGCCATCCGCGAAGTCGTTCAGACAGGACTCTACTTTGTGGTCGGATCGTGCCTGGTGGCGGACTTGCTGCGCCGTCGCCCGACTGCAGACCGGGCACTGGCCGCCGCCCTGCTGGTCCCGGCGGGGCTGGTGTTGGGTCTGGCGTGCGTTCAGTACGCCGGTCCCAACACCGACCCGCTTTCGGTGCGCGGCACCTTCGGCAACCGCAATGTGCTGGGGGGCTATCTGGTGCTGCTGCTGCCCCTGGCATTCGGACTGCTGCTGACCGTGCATTCCTGGCTGCTGCGCGCGGGGCTGGGCCTGCTGCTGCTGGCAGGGCTGACGGTCAACCTGGCGGGCGCATCGTTCTACGCCGTCGCGGCCGTGCTCGCCCTGCTGGCAGCGGTGCACGGCTGGCGAACCTTCGCGGTCGTCGGCCTCGTGCTGGTCCTGTGGCAGGCGACGGTCCTGCCACGGCTGCCACGCGAGAACGATCTGACGCTCTTCCGCTCGACCGCACTCTACACGGCCGACGGCCGGCCTGAAAGGCGCTACCCCGAGTGGCAGGCCGCCGCCAACCTGATCCTGGAGCGCCCCTGGCTGGGAGCCGGCGCCGGCAATTACCAACGCAGCGTCGGGCCCTACTACGATACCATCCCGAACGCCACCGGCCCGGCGGAACCCGACATCCAGAACCTCTATCTGGTGCTGGCCAGTTCAATGGGGCTACCGGCTCTGCTGGCCTTCCTGAGCCTGCTGGGCACGGCGGTCGCCTTGGCGACCGTGTCGGCGGCAACGGCTGATGGCTGGCGACGGGGCGCGGCGGCAGGCGCGGCAGCCAGCCTGCTGGCCTTTGCGATTGCAGCCGTCTGGCACCCGCTGCTGGTTCGCGGCCTGGGCCTGCCCCTGGTGGCGATCCTGGCGCTGGCGCGCCACCGGCCACCCCAACCCGCACACCACGAAACCCAGCCACCCACACCGTAGAGGCTCGTCCCGTATGGCCGAAACGCAACACATCTTCCGCCTCCCGATCGAGCGGCTCCCCACCCGGCTGCTGCGGCTGCTGCTGCGCCCGACACACGGACTGATCGAGCGTGCGCTCGGACTGCGCCGGCTTGAGCGCGTGCACTCCGATGCCTGCGCCATGGATCCGGCTGTCCCGTTCGTGGAACGTGTACTGAAGGCCCTGGGAGTCGGATTCACCTATTCGCACGAGGACCTGGCGCGCGTGCCCGTCAAGGGTCCGGTGGTCGTCATGGCCAACCACCCGTTCGGCGGCGTCGAAGGGATCATCCTGCTGGCGCTGCTGCGCCGCATCCGGCCGGACGTGCGCGCCATGGCCAACTTCATGCTGAGCGCCATCCCGGAGATGCGCGACCAGTTCATCTTCGTCGACCCGTTCGGCACGCGCAACGCCGCGCGCAGCAACATTCGCCCGCTCAAGGAAAGCTTGGCCTGGCTCAAGGGGGGCGGCATGCTGATCGTTTTTCCGGCGGGCGAGGTGTCGAGCTATGACCGCCGCGCAAACCGCGTGCGCGACCCGGTCTGGAGCCCCAGCACGGCCGCGCTCGTACGCAAGACCGAGGCCACCGCCGTGCCGATGTACTTCGCGGGACGCAACACCACGGCGTTCAATGTCGCCGGGTTCATCCACCCGCGCCTGCGCACGATCCTGCTGCCGCGCCAACTGAGCAACAAGCGCGGACGCCGCCTGCTGGTACGCATCGGCACGCCCTTGCCATGGAAGGACCTCGAGCCGCAGGTGACGGACGACGAACATCTGACGCGCTACCTGCGCTTCCGCTGCTACGTTCTGGACGAACGCGCCACACGCCGCCAGCGGCACCTGTTCCTGCCGCGACATCCGCCGTCGCTGCCGCAGGACCCGATCATCCCGCCCGAACCGCCGGACCGGCACGAAGGCGAAATCGCCGCTCTGCCGGCCAGTCAGCGCCTGGTCGAGAGCGGCGACCTCAGCGTCTTCATCGCCTCGGCCGAGCAGATCCCCGCCATCCTGCGCGAGATCGGCCGCCTGCGCGAAATCACCTTTCGCGCGGCTGGCGAAGGCACCGGCGAGGAGACCGATCTCGACGAGTTCGACGACTACTACAACCACCTCTTCATCTGGAACCGCGCCCGGCAGGAAGTGGTCGGCAGCTACCGCCTCGGCCTGGCCGACCAGATCGTGGCCGAACGCGGCGTGCGCGGCCTGTATACGCGTACGCTGTTCAAGTTCGACGACCGGCTGATGGAACGCATCCTGCCGGCCATCGAACTGGGCCGTTCGTTCATCCGACCGGAAGCGCAGAAGGCCTACACCTCGCTCTTCCTGCTCTGGCGGGGTCTCTCCGCGTTCATCGGCCGCAACCCGCGCTACCGCATCCTGTTTGGTCCGGTCAGCATCACCAACGAGTACCGTGAGGCCTCGCGCGCCATGATCCTGGAGTGCATGCGCCGAACCTGCATGGCCGACGATCTGACACACCTGGTTACCCCGCGGATTCCACCCAAGCCGCCGCGCCGCGCCGAATGGTGCATGCCGGAGTACGCCGGCTTCCTGGACGACATCGACCGGACCGCGCAGTTCGTGGCCGAGATCGAGCCGGACCACAAGGACATCCCGGTGCTGCTGCGCCAGTACCTGAAACTCGGCGGCAAACTGCTGTCGTTCAACGTCGACCCGGAATTCAGCTCCGTGGTGGACGGACTCATCGTGGTGGATCTGCTCCAGTCTTCGCCCAAGGCGCTGCGACGCTACATGGGCGCCGACGTGGTTGACGCCTACCTGAAGTTCCACGGCATCAGCGACAACGGCGCCGATACTGCCACACCCGCCACGGTCGCCGCTGCAGCCGCCACACCGGCCACCACCACCGAGGGGTGAGCATGTACCTGCTGCTGGTGGCGTCCGTCGTCTGGGGGTTCTCGTTCGGCCTCATCGGCAACCGCCTGGCCGGCGTGCCGGCGCCGCTGGTGGCGCTCGTGCGCCTGAGCCTTTCGCTGCTCGTGTTCGTCCCGTTCGCGCGGCGCATGGCCTGGCGAACGGGACTGCAACTGGCGGGCATCGGCGCCGTGCAGTTCGGCTTCATGTACCTGACCTACATTGCGAGTTTCGGGTTTCTCAAATCGCATGAAGTCGCGCTCTTCACAGTCTTCACACCGGTCTACGTGGCGCTGCTGGATGACGCCCGCCGCGGCCGCTTCGCGCCCGCCAGCCTGGCGGCCGCCGCACTCGCGGTGGTCGGTGCCGGCGTCCTGTCATGGCGGGGGCTGGCCACGCCGGCGCCGCTGATCGGCTTTGCGCTGGTGCAAGTGTCAAACATCTGTTTCGCATTCGGACAGGTGGCCTACCGCGGCGTCATGGCGCATCTGCCTGGGCACGCCGACGAGCACGTCTTCGCGTGGCTGTACCTGGGCGCCGTGGCCGTCGTGCTGCCGACGGGACTGCACCGACTGCAGGCCGGTCCGGTGGCACTCACACCGGAACAGTGGGGCGTGCTGGCCTACCTCGGCCTGGTGGCTTCAGGCATCTGCTTCTTCCTGTGGAACACGGGCGCGCGACGCACAGGCAGCGGCATGCTGGCCGTGCTCAACAACGCCAAGATCCCGCTGGCCGTGGCCGTTTCGCTGCTGGTCTTCGGCGAGCGCGCCACCAGCCCCGCGCGACTGCTGCTCGGTGGCGGCCTGATCACGGCGGCCGCCCTGCTGGCCATGCGCCTGGGTCCCAGAGAGCATGGCGTCAGGATCCAGAAGTAGCGACCTATGTATACGACGCCCCAACCTGACCCCGCATTCGCACTCGTCGCCCGCGTCGCAGCGGCCGGTGCCCTGCTGGCCGGCCTGGTGGCGTTTCTGTGGGTGCTCGGCGTCGCCGCGCCGGGCTTATCCGCGCGGCTGCGCGACGGCGCGCGGCGACTGCGTGGCCGTGGACTGGATGCCACCTGTGCGTGGGCCTGCCTGCTGCTGATCCTCGCACTTGCCATCCCCGCTGCATGGGCGGCCTGGCTGCCGCCCGCACCCGCGCCGGCCCCCACCCCCCTCATGCTGCTCGTGCAACCACTCGCCCTCTACGTCTGCATGCTGGCTGTGGCGGCCGCCTGCGCCTGGCGCGGCCACGGACCGGTTGCCACCTTCGGCCTCTCACGCGCCGACTGGCGCGACGCCGTCCGCGACGGACTCGTCTACGGACTGGCCCTGGTGCCGGTCGTGCTGATTCTCTCGCTCGGCGCGCAGAGTGCGTGGCGATGGATGGGGCTTGAGCCGACGCCTCAGGATGCGTTCGGCTGGCTCGCGGATGGGGACTATCCCCTCTGGTCCCGGCTGGGGCTGGCGGCGGTTGCCGCCATCGTGGCGCCCGTCGCCGAGGAGGCGGTGTTTCGCGGGGTGTTGCTGGCGGCGCTGGTACCGCGTGCCCGACTGGCCGTGGCGCTGCTGCTACAGGGCGCCCTCTTCGGCGTCGCCCATGGCCACGGACCGTCGTTCGTACCACTGCTGGTCGCCGGCATCGGTTTCGGCGCGGGGTACGCGGCCAACGGGTCGCTGATCACGCCCGTCGTCATGCATGCCGTGTTCAACATCGCCAGCCTGTCGTTCTTCCTCGCGTGCGGGCAGGCATAGGGCCTTTTGTCCTCAGTCCATCATGCCCAACCGCCGCTTGACCTCGTCGGTCAGCACGGCCGGCGCACGCGGCAGCCGCGCGAGGTCATAGCGCGACAGCAGCTCGCGCAACGTCAGTTCCTCGCCCCAGGCAGCCCAGCCGCACCACCAGGCCAGCAGGCCCACCACGCGCTCGGGCGGGATGCCCTGCCGGCGCAACGCCGCCAGCCGCGTATCGCCGTGGCGCTTCGCCAGGCGCCGGCCGTCGGCACTGACGACCAGCGGGACGTGCACGAAGGTCGGCGGCGACAGGTCAAGCGCACGGTAGAGCAGCAGTTGGCGGTGGGTGGCCGGCAGGAGGTCGTCGCCGCGCACGACCTCGGTGATCTCCATGGCGGCATCGTCCACCACGACAGCCAGCATGTAGCCGGCACCGGCCGGGTGACGCGCAATCACGAAGTCACCAACCGCCTCATCCACGCGCTGACACTGCGGTCCGGCAAGGCCATCCACGAACGCGACCTCGGTGCCATCCGGCACGCGAAAACGCCACGCCGGCAGGCGCCCCGGTGCAAGTCCGGACTGCGCTTCGGCATAGGAGGCGAACCGGCCGCGACAGGCGCCGTCGTAACACAATCCGTCCTCACCGGCGTGCGGCGCAGACTGTCCGGACTCGACATCGCGGCGCGAGCAGACGCACGGGTAGACGCGGTCCTGCGCCTGCAAACGCGCCAATGCCCCTGCGTAGTGCGCCACGCGCTGGGTCTGCACATACGGTGCATGCGGACCGCCCACATCAGGTCCCTCATCCCAGTCCAGTCCCAGCCAGCGCAGGTCATCCAGCGCCGCGCGGTCCGTACCGGCCTTAACCTTGGGGTGGTCGAGATCCTCCATGCGCAGCACCAGGCGACCGCCGCGACTGCGGACGCTCAGCCAGGCCACCAGAAACGTGCGGGCATTGCCGAGATGGAGCGCGCCCGTGGGGCTGGGCGCAAGCCGCCCGCGCAGGTTTGTGGCGATGGAAGTCATGCGCCTTTGTAGCGCAAACGCGCCCATCCGCCAAGCATCGGTCGTCACGCGGCCGCGGGGCAGATGCACCATGACTGCGCAGTCGTTCCTTATGGAGCGAATGCGGGCGCGCGGCCCGACAAACACAGGCTCTTGCCAATCAGCAACTTACGCACAAACCACTAAATGTTGTGGACGGACTCCCGCTGACCCACTATATATCGACCTCACGCCTATCAGAGCGCAATCTCGACGCCCACGCGTTTCGAAGCGCACCACATGCCATTTCAGGACCTACACCCATGAGTACCGAATCGCTCCAGAACTACGTCTTCACGTCGAAATACAGCCGATACCTGCCTGAGAAGATGCGCCGCGAGACGTTCGATGAGGCCGTCGAGCGTGTGATCGACATGCATCGCCGCCACTTTGCCACCCGGGGAATCAAGGTAGACGACCTGCTGGACACCTGCGAGCGGGCCATGAAGAAGCGGCTGATGCTGGGCAGCCAGCGGGCGATGCAGTTTGGCGGCGATCCGATCCTGCGCAAACACGCCCGGATCTACAACTGCACGACCTCCTACTGCGACCGTCCGCGCTTCTTCCAGGAGGCGCTCTGGCTGCTCCTGTGCGGCTGCGGCGTGGGCTTCTCGGTGCAGACGCACCATGTCGCCAAACTGCCCGGGCTGACCCGCCCCGGCGGCACACGCGCCACATTCGTGATCCCCGATACGATCGAGGGGTGGTCGGACGCGCTGGGCGTGCTGCTGTCGAGCTACATGATCGAGCGGCAGCCGTTCCCGGAGTACGCCGGGCACCGCGTCGAGTTCGACTACAGCCCGATCCGGCCCAAAGGCCGCCCGATCTCCTCCGGCATGGGACGCGCCCCCGGCCCGGAGCCGTTGCGCCGCAGCATCGAGCTGATCCGCAAGCTGGTTGACGCCCGCCTCGACCAGGGGCTGACGAAACTGCGACCGGTCGACGCGTACGACATCCTGATGCACGCTTCCGACGCCGTGCTCTCCGGCGGCGTCCGTCGCAGTGCCACCATCTGCCTCTTCTCGCCGGATGACGAGAGCATGGCCACGGCCAAGACCGGCAACTGGTTCAACGAAAACCCGCAACGCGCCCGCTCCAACAACTCGGCCATGCTGCTGCGCGGCACGACCGCCGCAGAGCAGTTCCACAAGCTCATGAAATCGGTCCGCGAGTTTGGCGAACCGGGGTTCATCTTCACGGACGATCTGGACGCCACCTTCAACCCCTGCGGCGAAATCGGGCTCTACCCGCAGGTCGACGGCCAGAGCGGATTCGCTTTCTGCAACCTGTGCGAGATCAACATGGGGCGCGTGGACACGCCTGAGAAATTCCGGGAGGCTGCCGAAGCAGCCGCCATTCTCGGCACACTGCAGGCCGACTACACCGATTTCGAGTACCTGGGCGATGTCAGCACACGCATCGCGCGCCGCGAAGCGCTGCTCGGCATTTCGATGACCGGCATGATGGAGCACCCCGCGGTGGCCTTTGACCCCGCCCTGCAGCGCGCGATGGCGGCGCACATCCTGGAAACCAACGCGCGCGTGGCCGCGCGCCTCGGACTGCCGCCCGCGGCGCGCGCCACCTGCGTGAAACCAGCCGGCACCACCAGCTGCATCCTCGGCACCAGTTCGGGCATCCATCCGCACCATTCGCGCCGCTACTTCCGCCGCGCCCAGGCCAACGAAGACGAGTTGCTCGTCGATTTCTTCAAAGCGCAGAATCCGCTCGCGGTCGAGACCTCCGTCTGGAATCCGAACGGCACGGATGTTGTCCTGACCTTCTGCATCGAAGCCAATCCCGAAGCCATGACGAAGCGAGACGTCACGGCTGTCGATCTGCTGAACCTGGTGAAACTGACCAAGGAGAACTGGATCGACGCCGGCAAGCGCCCGGAGCGCTGCGCGCAGCCCTGGCTCAGCCACAATGTCTCCAACACAATCTCGGTCAAGGACGACGAGTGGCAGGCGGTCGAAGCCTTTATCTTCGCCAACCGCCATGTCTTTGCCGGCATCTCGCTGCTGCCGGACGGCGGCGACCTCGACTACCCGCAGGCGCCGTTCTGCGAGGTGCTGACGGCCGACGAAATCGTGACCACCTACGGCGTGGGCGCGATCATGTCATCGGGACTGATCGTGGACGGCCTGCACGCGTTCGACGACAACCTGTGGGCCGCCTGCGACTGCGTACTCGGGCGCGGCGAGGACCTGAACGCCCCCACCCCGCCCAAGTACCCCAAGCGCGTCTTTGAAGCCATCGAGGCCGTCCGCGCCGAGAAGCAGGACTGGATCCGGCGCGCACACAAGTTCGCGACCAACTACTTTGGGGGCGACGCGCTCAAGATGACCCGCTGCCTCAAGCGCGTGCACGCCTGCAAGATGTGGGAGGATTTGACCCGCACCTACGCCCCGGTCGACTACACGCAACTGATCGAGCAGCAGGACTTCACGACCGTGACACAGACGGTGGCCTGCGCGGGCGGCAAGTGCGATCTCCTGTAGGCGCCTGATTCATGCCCGGGCATCAGCCGTTGCGCGGATGACGATCCGCGTCGGATGAAGTTCGTCGTCCAGCGAGAGCGGCATGGGCGCGCCGTCCAGAATCTCGGCCACGATGGCGCCGAACCAGCTGACTCCGGGCCCCGAGACATCAATGGGCCCGCAGTCGCGGTCGGACAACACGAGCCGCGTGCGCGTGCCGCCGTCGGTGGCCTCCACAAAGCCGCGCGTGCCGAAGATGCGCACGGTCTCGTTGCCGTGCATGCCAAAGCCGCGGGGGTTGAGGTAGTTCGCCAGCACCGAGGCCACTCCGCCGTTCTCCAGCCGCGCGATCAGCGATGCCGCCATGCGCAACCCGCCGCCGACCACCGGGTTGCCGAAGGACGTCTCCACCGCCTTGACGGTGGCCACGCGTACACCTGCCACGTGTTCCACGAAACGAAACGCGTGGATGGCATTCTGACCGATCAGCCCGCCGTCAACGTCCTCGTCCTGGGGCCGGTTGGCATGGTAGGGATAGGATTTCTGCGCCAGCACCTGCACGACGTCGCCGATGGTGCCCCGTGCCACAAGCTCGCGCATCGCGAACCAGGGCTGGTCGAACGCCGTGCCCGCCATCTCATGGAAGCGTAGGCCATGGGCCCGCGCCGTCTCCAGGATGCGGTCGAGCTCGGCTTCGCTCCGCGCACAGGGCTTCTCGGCATAGACGTGCTTACCCGCTTCCAGGCAACGGATCGCATCCGCCGACTGGTCGGCACGGCGCGGCGAACAGAGCACGACCAGATCGACGTCCGTCCGCGCCAGCAGGGCCGCCAGGTCGGGCAACACGTCGAAGGTGCACCCCCGGTCGCCCAGATCGGCCACGGTGCCGACCGGAAACGCCGCCACGGCTACCAGGCGCACGCGCGGATCGGGGTGTTCCTCGACATGCCAGTGAAGCTGGTGCCCGTTGACACCGTAAAGCCCGATACCAAGCGTTTTCATGTTCTTCCTCATGCAGCCCGTTCTCCAGTCTGAGCCCGGAAAACCGGGCTGAGCACGCGTGCCGCCGTCACCGGTACCACACCCGCCACAGGAACAGCCCCTGCGGCGGGGCGGACGGCACGCGGGCGGTGCGCGCGGCGGCCGCGTCCATCAGATGACGAACCGCATCGGGCTCCTCGGCCCCCTCGCCCACCCGCAGCAGAAAGCCGACCATGCTGCGCACCTGCTTGTAGAGAAAGCCGCCACCGCTGACCCGGAACACGATTTCGCGCCCGCGGCGGGTCACCGTCGCGGCAAAGACGGTCCGCACGGTCGCATCGACCTCGCGGTTGGGATTGGCCGTGAACGCGGCAAAATCGTGCGTACCCACGAAATGCGCTGCGGCCACCCGCATGCGCGCGACGTCAAGCGGCCGATAGACATGCGCCGTATAGAGGCGCCGCTCAGGTGGCAGGACCAGGTCGTTCCAGATGAAGTAGCGATACTCCTTGCCCACCGCGCTGCACCGCGCGTGAAAGTCGGCACGCGCACGCGCCGTCGCCAGGATGCGGATGTCGGGCGGCAGCCGCGCATTGAGCGCACGCTGCACGGCGGCGGGATCCATGCGTGTGGCCAAGTCGGTGTGCGCCACCTGCCCACGCGCATGCACCCCGCGGTCGGTGCGACCGCTGCCATGCAGTTTCACGGGGTGGTTAACGATCCCGCCCAGTGTGGCCTCAATCGTCTGCTGCACGCTCGGGTCGTGCGGTTGTACCTGCCACCCGGCGTAAGCCGTGCCATCGTAGGCGACGGTCAGGCGGAAGCGCTTGGGGGGATGGGTCATGCGACTACAGGTACTTTGCGCCGTCCGGCCGGCGACCCACGCGCGCCACGAGTTGCTTCACTTCCTGGGCGCGTTCGCGCGCACACACCAGCGTGGCCGTGGCCGACTGCACGACGATCAGATCGCGCACGCCCAGCAGGGCGGTCAGCCGATTCTCAGAGACGACCACATTGCCGCGTGCATCCAGCGTCTCGCAGGCGCCGATCAGCACGTTGGCGTCCGTGTCGGGAGGGAAATGCCCGGCCACCGAAGACCAGGTGCCCACATCATCCCAGCCAAACACACCGCGCGCCATCACAATGTTGTCCGCGTGCTCCATGATCGCGTAGTCGACGGAGATGCGGGGCAGGACCGGGTAGATGTCCTCGAGGACGTCGGGCACGGCGCCTTCGGGCGCACCGGCCACGCGGTCGCACAGCGCCGCCAGCGGCGGGGCGTACTGATTAAGCGCCTGCATCATGACGGGGACACGCCAGATAAACATCCCGGCATTCCAGTAGTGCCGGCCACCGGAGACATAGTTGGCCGCCGTGTGGTCGTCGGGCTTCTCGACGAAGCGTACAGCCTTGTGGAAGAGCGTGACGGTGCGCGTGTCGAGTTGGGCGCCGGCCTCGATGTAGCCGAAACCCGTGGCCGCATAGGTCGGTGCGATACCGATGGTCACGATCACGTCGGACGAAGCCGCCACACGTACGCTGTCGCTCAGCGTCTGCCGGAACGTCTCGATGTCGCTCATCAACTGGTCGGCCGTCAGGATGCAGACCGTGCCGTCCGGATCGCGCCGGCGCACCAGCGCGCACGCCAGCGCGCAGGCAGCCGCCGTGTCGCGACCGCACGGTTCGCCAACGATATTGCCGACCGGTACGTTCCAGGCCGCCTCGCGCGTCGCCTCGACCAGGTCAGCCGACGTGATGACGAACACGCGCTCGGGTGGAATGACGCCCGCCAACCGGTCGATCGCCAGCGTTAGAAGAGGACGGCCGCCGAACAGCGAGATGAACTGTTTGGGGTGGGCCTGCGTGCTGAGCGGCCAGAAGCGTTCGCCCCGTCCACCCGCGAGAATAACGGCATAAGCAGTCTGGTTCATCCGATTCCTTCCGGGCCTTCGGCGCCCTGCCCCAAGTCGAAGATCCGTCCCAGGCCGAACAGGGTCAGCGTCGGATCGATTGTGAATGCGAGCCCGCTGCCCTTGAGGACCCAGCGCGCGTAGCCTCCCGTGGCCACCAGGTGCACGCCGCACCCCAGGCTTTGGCCCAGGTACGCGACGATCTCGCGAACCATGCCGCGATAGCCGACCTGCGCGCCGATGCGCACTGCTTCCTCCGTGCTGCGCCCGATCCTGGGGCAGCGACCGCCCAACGAGACGCGCGGCACCAGCGCCGTGCGATCAAACAGGTAGTCGGTCATCAGCGGCAGGCCCGGCGCGATCACGCCCCCGACATAGGTCCGGTCGCGCGTCACGATATCAAATGTAACTGCCGTGCCAAAGTCGGCCACCACCAGCGGTGCGCCATGGCGCACGACGCCGCCGCAGGCATTGGCCAGGCGATCGGCGCCGATCGTCTCCGGGTGCGGGTAGTCCACCCGGACATCCATGGCCAGGTCCGGCTTGACCATCATCAGGGGGCACCCCAGTTCGCGCCGGGTCAGACTGCGCCAGGCGGCGTTCACGGCCGGCACGACCGAACCCAGGATGGCCCCGTTGACGCCGCCGGTGGCGGCCTTGCGCACGGCGGCGGCGCAGGCATCCGGCGCGGCCCGGATGCCGCCGCGCACGTGCGTGGCGCGCGTCACGCGCCCGTGGTCATACCTGGCGATGCCGGTTGACGTATTACCCACATCGATGACAACACAGCGCATGGCGGTTCCTAGACGGCCTCCCATTCGAGCGACAAATCGACGGCGGGCGCGGAGTGCGTCAGGCAACCCAGCGAGAGGGCATCGACTCCGGTGGCCGCGACCGCCGCGGCCCGGTCCAGCGTAATGCCGCCGGATGCTTCAGTCAGAGAGATGCCCTTGGCCTCGGCCACGCATGTCCGCATCAGCTCACACGTCATATTATCAAGCAATACCCACTCGGGCCGACCGCGCAACGCGCTGCGCAGCTCGTCCAGGCTCTCCACCTCGACCTCGACGGCGAGCGCCGGGAAGCGGGCCCGCGCGGCCGCGACTGCCAGGTCGAGCCGGTCGGCATCGCCCCCCTGCCAGAGCCGGCGATGGTTGTCCTTGATCAGCACGCGGTCGAACAGTCCGAAGCGGTGGTTCTCGCCGCCGCCACAGAGCACGCTGTACTTCTCGAACAGCCGCAGGCCGGGCGTGGTCTTGCGCGTATCGAGCACGCGCGTGCCAAACGGCCGGACAGCGGCGACAAACTGCGCGGTCAGCGTGGCGATACCGCACATCCGCTGCATGAAGTTCAGGGCCGTGCGCTCCGCGGTCAGGATGGAGGCTGCCCGGCCGCGAAGCGCCAGAAGGGTCTGTCCCGGCCCGGCTTCGGCGCCGTCCGGCACGCGCACCTCGCACCTGACGGACGGGTCGACCGCCTGCAACACGGCCTGGGCAACACCGACGCCGGCCACGCGGCAAGCCTGCCGGGCCAGGATCGCGCCGACGGCCTGCACGTTGGGATCAACCAGCGCGAGGGTCGTGGCATCGCCGGCCCCAAGGTCCTCCTCCAGGGCCAGCCGCACGGCCGCAACGGCGCGCGAGTCGCGCATCACATCGGGCCGCATCATGTTTTCGGTCCTGCGCGCCACAGCCCGGTCACACGCGGCGTTGCCGGCGTGGCAGCCGGCGCAGCCGGAGCAGCGGACGCCGCGTAGAGCGAAACGGCGGGGGCACTGGCATTGACCGACGACGCGGCGGGCTCGTCGGACAGCGTCCCCATTCGCCGCTGCCGCCGCATATTCTCGGCCGCCAGTTGCCAGTCGGGATGCAGACCGACCTTGTTCCATTCGGTCCAGAAGTCGATGGTCGCGCTGACCGGTTTCTCGACGGGCGGCTGGATGCGAATGCGACTCGGCAGCAGCACCGCGTCGCCAACGGCCAGCGTCTCGCCGGTGTCCAGAATGGGCAGCGCCTCAAGGAGCGAGCCCAACCCGTCGGGCATGAGACGCTGAACCACGGCCTGGTCGTTCGTATTCGTCAGCCGCAGGGCGAGCACATTGTTGCACTGGCTCAGGATCGTGGCGTCCACATCGGACGGTCTCTGGCTGACTACGACGAGCGAGACGCCGTACTTGCGCCCCTCCTTGGCAATTTTCTGGAAGCACGCGCGTGCCCGCATCTCATTCTCGTTGGCGCACTCGCGTGGCAGATAGAGGTGGGCCTCGTCGCATACCAGCGCAACCGGGTGCCGCATCTCCTTGGGCATCCAGAACTGCAGATAGTAGATCATGCGCGCCACAATCCCCAGCATGATGGGCAGCACATCGGCCGGCACTTCGGAGAAGTCGATGATCCGGACCTGCGCACGCGGCGACGTAAAGTCGAGCAACTGCCTGGCCAGCAGGGAAAACGCGTCGTACGTCTGCATGGACTCCGGCGCCTGAAACATGAAACCATAGCGCCGATCAGCCCGTTTGGTCCGCAGCCGGACGAGCAGTCGGCCGAACATCCCGAAGAATTCGCCCTGTTTGGCGCCCCGGTAGTCCTGGTGCATCTTGGTGTTCATTTCCTCCAGGCGGGTCAGCACGCTCTCAAGCGGGAAGGGAACGGGGCTGTCAACGGTGAACACATCCAGAACATCGGTCTTGCCAAGTTGCTGCAGGAAGGCGCGCTTGGACTGTTCCACCTCCCGCTGCAGAACGAGAACCTGATCGTGTGCCGTGGACTCGCTACCGTCGACAAACGTGGCGGCCAGTTCCTCCGCGTTCATCAGCCAGTAGGGCAGAAAGAGCAGGTCGGGGCGCGGATCCAGCAGGTCATCGGGACCGGGAATGCGGAGCTGGCGTGCGTAACCCAGGCGGGTGTATTCGCCATGCAGATCGAACACGACAAGACTGGATGACGGCAGCTTCGCCGCGCGCTCGATGATGGTCGCCACCGCCCATGACTTGCCCGCGCCGGTGCTGCCCAGCAGCGCGGCGTGCCGTTGGAAGAACTTGTCGCCGTCCAGATAGGCCGTGGCGGACGGATCCAGCGAGTAGTGCCCCAGCACCAGGGCGTGTTCGGTTTCGCTGGCCTTCACCAGCAGGCGCATGAACGTGTTCAGGGAGCGATCACGCAGGGCGAAACCGGGGGTGCGCACATCGGGCACGGACAGCAGCGACCGCGTGAAGACATGAACCGTGGTGCCGTCGGGGCCGGGTTGGTCCTTGACCGAACCGACCAGCGTGATGCTGGCCATATTGGCCTGAGTGGCCCTGGCCAGCGGATCGACGGCCCCCGAATTGCCTTTCAGGCCGTTTGCATCGGCCGGGGCTGAGAGTGCCTGCGCACCGCAGACGACCCGGTCGATCACCCCGACCAGCCACTGGTCACGACGCGCGACAGGAAATACCGCCAGCCTTCCCACGCTGACCCGATCCAACTGGTCATCGGCGACGTCGAGCGAAATCCTCCTGTTATCGACGCCCACGACTGAACCCACGTAGTCCGCATCATGCTGTGGGTCGGTCACGCCGAACGAGAAAAAAGGCATGCAACTGCTCCTGTTTGTGCGCCGCCGCGCAACTCTCGCCGCACGCATCCGCTCCGCCGCGCAATCTCAGTAGCCCACGTTCAGTATTGGGAAGAACGGAACAGGCCCCTGGGTGTTGACGTTGATCAGGCCGATCTGAATGCCATTGAGGCCGCCGCCGCTGACGTTAACCAGACCGATCTGCATGCCGGCCATGCCGCCGGAGGTGTGGTTATAGACCCCCACCTGCAGCCCCGTGGCGTCGCCGGCGCTGTTGATGCAGGCCACCTGTAACCCCTGCGTCAGGTAGCTCTCGCCGGTCGAGTTGAGGATGCCGGCCACTTGAATGCCCGTCATCTCGCCGCCCACCCCATTCCACAACACGCCAACCTGAAGCCCAACCTGACGCTCCACGGTCTGGTTGAGGACACCAACATCGATGAGCCCCGTGTTGTGGTTGCGTCCCTGAATGAGGTCAAGGCGCAGGCCGGCCACGTCCCAAGTCTCGGGAAAGAGCTGAATCGGTGTGGCCAGAGACACCTGGATGGGCGTGAAAGGGTGGCGGGTGGGCTCTGGTTCGATGCTCCCGGCCAACCGGCTCGGGGGCGGAGGTTGTCCAGCAAACTGGGCCTGAACACATAGCGCCCCGCCCCAGCTGATCGCCCAAACGGCAATCGTCAGAAGTGCACGCACGTCCTGGCTCCTCTCAATAACCGAAGGTGGGCTTCTTCATGAGCTTGCGGATCTGCTGTTCATCCGTCCACTCGATGACGCCGGTCTGCAGGTTCCGCAGGTTCAGCGTGACCTTGTAGTAGACGTCGGTCATGTGGCGACCGGACTGCGTCATCTCGGAGATGGACCCGTAGAGCATGAACTCCGCCCCCACCTGCTTGCGGAACTGCGCTGCGGTGTTGGGGTCGACCAACCCACTCCCCTGCTGGATGCGGATCTCGTTGGCCAGGGCATCGTCATTGGTGCGGTCCTGGAAGCGATACTTGCCGGACCGGATCAGCTTGGTCCGGATCGAGTCGGTCAGCGACTCGAGGTTGATGAACTGCGAGGTGTTGTTCTTCATCTTCTCGACCACGATGACCGGCCGGCGCTGGCGGGTGATCTGCACCATGGGCGGGAACTCAAGCATCGACTGAACCATGACATCCACGGTCTGTTGCAGGTCATCCGCGCTGAACTGCGTGTTCAACACGCGGTCCTGCGTGGGATCCACACGCTGCACGGTGCCGGCGCAGCCGGACAGAAACAGCACCAGGCCACACAGGGCCGTCGCGGGCCCCACGGTCTTAGCAAGAACATGCATGCGCATCGTTGGCCTCCTGAATCTACTGGACACCCAATTCATACCCTAAAGGGCCGACTTTGTCAGTCAGAAACCGGTTCGATTACGAGCTGGTACGTTCGGACGCTGTCGTTCGGCGCCACCCCTTGAACGCTGGCTTCCTGGTTGCCGGCGAAGAAAACCGTCTTCCAGGGCGCTTTGCCGGGCTCGACCTCCATGCCCTGTGCGGCAAACCACACGAATTTGTAGCGGGCGTCCAGCTTGGAGCGGGAGAACAGCGTCGCGCTTACCTTGAGCAGGTTGTCCACCTGCCCATGGTCGACGCGCACAACGGTGATGCTCTTCTGAAGCTTCTGCGTTGTGAACCGGACATTGAAGGCTGCATTCGGATCGGACGGCAGCGGCGCCGTGTTGCCTTGCCACGACAGAGGCTTCTCACTCGACCCCGGATTCATCGGCGGCTCGCCGCCCGCCACGGGCGCCGGCGCGGGAACCTGCGGGGCGGCCTCGACCGCCGGCACCGGCGGAGCATCCGTCGCCGCGGCAGGCGCGGCGAAGGGCGCAAGCAGGGCCGGCACAGTCGCTGGCTGGCCCGGCGCGAATCCAACCAGTTTCACCACGCACCCCTTGACCACACCGGGATTATCCCCGCCAAGAATGGCGTAGCTTTGCCGCGCATCTGCGCGATCGACGCGCCCGTTTCCGAGCGGCGTCTCGTTGAAGAAGATCTCGCCCGTGTCGTCATCTTTGACTTCCTGCGTCGCAAACAGCGCCACCACCGCGCCGGGCTCAAACCCCAGTTCAGCGCCCCGGTTGATCAGCACCTGGCGCCCAGTCACGGCCAACACCTTGGCCGGACGCAGCAGTTCAGTGACTCGGATGCTGAGCATGCGGGAAAGCCGCTTGGTCGCTTCCATCACCATCTGCTCCTGAGCGACGGCCACACTGGCTTCATCCGTGTTGATGATGTTCTGGGTCGACGTGATCTGTTCGGAGGGCGCATCGGGCAGATAGGTGCCCTTGGTGGTGTCGACCACACGCACCGTGGCCGCAATGAACAGCGTGTGCCCCACGTCCTTGGCGCCGGTCATCGCCATGGTGGCCGTGGCCGTACGATCCTCGAATGCCGTGACCTCGGGCAGAAACGCAAATTTGGCGCCGGCCATCTTGAGTTGCCGGGCGGCGTTCTTGTCCTCCGGGTTGACCTCGGCGGTGGCAAACGCCTGTTCGAGTTTCAGTTCCTCGACCCGCTGGCGCTCCACAATCTGGAACACGCGGGTCACGCTGATGGCATTGTGGAACTGGCCTTCCAGCGCTTCCTTGGCGCGCGCCAGAAGCACCGACTGCCCCTGCTGCGCGGCTTTCTGCGCGATCGACGGTTTGACGCGCAACTCGCCGATGAAGATCGTGTCTTTCTCGCCCTGCGCGAGTTGGGCTGGTGCGGCCGCAGCCACACCCAACGCGCCAACTGCCAGCAAGCGTGCGAATAGTTCTGTTTTCATGTGAGTTGGTCCTTCTGTGGAGGGTCTATTATAGCATGGACGAAGACGAATACCGCTTTATTCATGCCCGTCGGCCGCGGCGAACGTGACCGCATAGGCGCGTAGCGCCGGCCCTGTGGAGTTGACCCACACCAGAGTCCGTCCGCCCGCAACCGTGGTGACCTGAAGCGTGCACACCGCACTGCCGTGTCGCAGCTCGAGCAGGTGCGGGCCGGCCGCCAGCGGCACGCGCGCCATTCCGGCAAAAGCCGGCAGCGTAACCCAGCTCCGTCGGTCGGCGTTCTCCGTAACCACGTTGAAGATGCCGACCAACAGGCCGACCAGTGGATCGACCTCCTTCGTCGCGTAGTAACCAGCCGCTGCCTTGGAAGCCGAGCGCAGAACCTGCCGCACGGCCAGCACGGGGATCTTCTCCTGCAGGGCTTTCATGGCCAGCGCATCGAACGCCGTCACGGGTTCGCTGCGGGTCACTTCGCGGCCTTGCTGCGATATCAGGAGCGGTACCGGCTCGCGCCAGGGCGCGGAGTAGAAGGGAAAGGCCACAGCCGTCAGCGACACTTCGTAGCTGACCGACGTGGTCGTGTGGGCTGCCTGCCAGGCCGCGTTGCGGCGCGGACCGTAGTATGCCGGCGGCGGCGGGGCGGCGGCAACCGTCCGGCGCACGGGCACGATCACGGGGATGGAGAACTTGGCCTCCTGTTTCTCGGCAACGAACCCATCTTCGACGAAGACGACCAACTCGCCCTCGCCGGAACCGAACGCCGGTCGCCCGGCTTCGAGGCGCGCCACCTCCCGTGCGAGCAATGGACTGTCGGGGTTCATCTCCAATGCCTTCTTGAACATGACCTTGGCGTTCTCGGCATCGCCCGTCAGTTCCAGCACAACGCCGGCCAGGGCGAACCCGTACGCGTTGCAGAACGAGTTCTTGACCTTCCCGGCCACCGGGTCCATCGCGGCATACTGCTGCGTGATGCGGCTCTGCACATCGCCTGCGGTACGCTGCTTCTGCGCCTCGGTGCGCGCGTTCATGATCTGTTTGGCGTGCGCCTGCTCGATCTTCTGCTGTTCCTGGATCAGGCGGAGGGCCAATGGTTTCGCTCCGCCGCGGCCGTCCGCCGTGTCTTCGGCCCGGCCCAGCATCAGGTAGTTGAGGCACTGGCTGACCAGCAGCATCGTGCGCTCATAGCCGTCGCCCCGATAGGGAATGGCATTGTCGTTGAGCGCCACCGCGGCCGTCTGGCCGGCGCCTCCTGAGAGCGTATACGACGCGTCGGCGTCCTGCGCCGCAAACTCGGCCAACGCCGCCTGGTAGTCGCGGATGCTGGCATCCCAATCGCCTTGAAGCTGGCTGATGCGACCCCGCTCCATCAGGTAGAGCAGTTTGTCCTGGCCGGCCGTCTCGCGCGTCAGCAGCGCCTCGGTCGACACGGGCTCGCCCCGGTCGAGTGTCGTCAGCACACGCGCCATCCGATCCGGATGGGCGCGCATGAGGCTCGTGCTGGCGCAACCGGTGGCGAGGCATAGACACCCCGCCGCCACGGAGCCGAGTGATCGGAGGTGAAGAACGGCGAGCCTCTGCAGCCGTATTCGGCGGCTGCCTATAACGCACATGAACACACGCGCATTATCACAAGCGGGGCTGACAACGTCAACCGCCGCAATGCGCGTACAGCAGAGCCGCACCAGATGCACCAGGCCGGGTACCCCTAGGGGCTGGCGGGTCCGAGACACCGCAGAATGTCGCGCATCGACATTCTGCGGTTCTCCCCGCCTACTTGTCGTTCAACGCCACAACGCCGGGCAGTGCCTTGCCTTCGAGGAACTCGAGGCTGGCGCCGCCGCCGGTGCTGATGTGCGTCATCTTCCCGGCCAGGCCGCTCTTGTTCACCGCGCTCACACTGTCGCCGCCGCCGATGATGCTGACGCCGCCGCTGGCGGCCACGGCCTGGCAGACGCCGGTCGTGCCGTTGGCGAACTTCGGCATCTCAAAGCACCCCATTGGACCGTTCCATACGACGGTCTTGGCGCCCTTGATCGCCTGCGCGTAGAGCTCGGTCGTCTTGGGGCCGATGTCGAGTGCCATCCAGCCGTCGGGGATCTCGTTGCCGACAACCTGCGTGTTGGCGTTGGCGTCGAACTTGTCGGCCGCCACGTTGTCGACCGGCAACAGGAACTTCACGCCGCGCTTGGCCGCGTCCGCCAGCATGGCCTTGGCGTACTCGAGCTGGTCGAGTTCGCACAGCGACCTGCCGACATTGTGTCCCTGCGCCTTGAGGAAGGTGTAGGCCATGCCGCCGCCGACGATCAGCC
>CAYQJG010000073.1:21497-22507 GCA_964417715.1 uncultured Lentisphaerales bacterium
GACCTCGGGGCTGGCGCCCCCGCCGGTGCTGCTGTGCGACCTCTTCCCGGCCAGGCCGCGCTTGTTCAGCACGCTGCCGCCGTCGCCGCCGCCGACGATCAGCACATCCACCTTGGTCAGCAGGTTCTGCACGACCGCCAGTTTGTCCGAGACCTTGGCGCCGCCCAGGATGGCGACGAACGGACGGGTCGGCTTCTCAACCGCGCCGCCCAGGTACTCGAGTTCCTTCTCCATCAGGAAACCGGCCACATTGTCCTTGATGTACTTGCAGACCACAGCCGTCGACGCGTGGGCCCGGTGCGCCGACCCGAAGGCGTCGTTGCAGTAGACGTCGCCGTAGGAGGCCAGCTTCTGCGCCATGGCCTTCTGCTTCTCCTTCAGCGCGGCCTTCTTGGCCTTGTACTCCTCCTCGGAGAGATCGTCGGTCTTCTTGACGCTGGCCTCTTCCTCTTTGTAGAAGCGGGTGTTCTCCAGCATCACGATGCCGCCCGGCTTGAGGGCCTTGACAATCTCGTCCGCGGCCAGACAGTCGGGCGCGAACACAACCGGCTTGCCCAGCAGCTTGGCCAGGTATTCGGACACGGGCTTGAGGCTGAACTCAGCCTCGAACCCCTTGCCCTTGGGACGCCCGAGATGGCTCATCAGGACGAGGCTGCCGCCCTGGCCGAGCACGTACTGGATGGAGGGCAGCGCCCCCTGGACCCGGGTGTCATCCGAGATCACGCCATCCTTGATCGGCACGTTGAAGTCCACGCGCATCAGCACGCGCTTGCCCTTGAGATTCACGTCGCGAAGTGTCTTCTTGTTCATTTCGTCGCCCTTCCTAATGCACGGGGCGGGCCTGTTAAAGCCCGCCCCGCATGATTCATCCGAATACTGGACTCATCTTCAGCCGGCGGCACTCAGCACGCGCCGTCCTTCTTGGCCATGTGGCGGACCAAATCGATCACGCGATTGGAGTAGCCCCACTCGTTGTCGTACCAGGACACGATCTTGAAGAAGCGCTTCTC
>CAYQJG010000074.1:0-21916 GCA_964417715.1 uncultured Lentisphaerales bacterium
GACTCGACCTCTATCCCGCTCAATGAAACATCCCACGCTAAACCCGGAAGCGCCCGGGCGTTCATGCATACCAGCGCCTTAACACTTCCTGCCACCACTAGAAGCGCCAGCGCGATCCCAGTCCACATCTTCGTCATCTTCCTACCTCCTGGTTTCTCGTGCCGTTCCCGTACACATTCCCGTACACGGTGACTTGTCGCTCAGCCGTGTACGCTTGCATGGTTGATAAATCACCTGTCCCCCAAGGCCTGCCGCCTCATGATGGAACCACGCTCGCAGCTCAAGGCTGTACTACGCGCTTAGACTTCCGTCAGTGCCATTCTAGTCTGTCCCCTTATCTTCCATCCATACCCTGTGGCGCCATCCGGATCGGCGTTCTGCGCCAGGAAGGGCTGGGCATGGAAATCGCTGATCATCCCGACGGCGCCATCCGTGGCGCTGCAGAGGGCCGGGACATAGCCGGACGCGGCCTGGAACGACAGAAGGTTGTCCACGAAATACCTCATTTGCTCCGGCTCGCCCGCGGCGGCGAATCGCAGCGCCATGTGGTGATTGTCCCAACTGAAGATATGGCCGGCGTAATGCTCCCCGTATCCCACGGAAAGATACGGCTGGCGCAAATGTCCTGCCGCCGCATGCTTCAGCAACGGCATGATCCGCGTGGTGTGGGCATGCGCCACGGAAAAGGCTTGTGTGTCCATTGTCATCCTCCCTTCAGAATCCATTGAATACTTTGCCGGGACTCGGAAGCCCCTTCTTCGGCTATATGAATTGCACCTGCAACTCGTACCTCAGTAACGCCCCAGGACCTTGGCATATTCCACAATACCGCGGAATGCCTCAAGGCTCACGTCGGAGGGAACGGAATGATCCGTAGAGAAGATATAGCCACCGGACTGCTTCATGACCGGCACAACCGATTCCATCGCGGCCCGGAACGCATCGGGCTTGGTCCAGAGCAAAGCATCGAGCCCGCCATGGAATAACAACTTGCTCCCGTATTGCCTTTTAAGAGTCACGGGATCCATCCCCGCCTTGACCTCCAACGGGTTCAAGGCATCCACTCCGATATCGATCAACTCTGGCACGAATGGATTGACGTCGCCGCAGGAATGCAGGCGGGCCTTAATCCCCTTGGCGTGGGCCCAGTCCACCGCCCGCCTGTGAAACGGCTTGAGCAATTCCCGGTAGGTGGACACGGAGAAGAACTGGCTGTGCTTGTATCCCATGTCATCAGGCCAGAACACCTCGTCAAACGTGTAGCCTGCGTCCCAGACCTTATCGAGCAGCTTTAGGCTCAGATCGAGGTGATGATCGAACAAATCCATGCACCATTCGCGGTCCTCCGCCAGCGCCACCAGCAACCGTTCGGTGCCCACCATCCAGGAATGCGTCACATCGAAGCCGAACCATAAGATCCCCGTGATCCAATATCCCTTCTCGCGCCATGTAGGGTATTCCCGCTCCAGGCGATTCCACGGAATCCGGCTTGAATCCATGGTCATACGGGCCTTGGCCTTCTCCCAGCTATCGCGATCCACGATCGTGAAATCCAGAAACTCGGGCGTCGAATTGGCGTGTTTCCATTGCTTCATGGTGACCCCCCAGGCGCTGGTGAAGATCTTGTACTCCTCCGTTTCCTCCACCACCCTGCACAACAAGCACGGCGAGTTGTCGGGATGGATACTCTCGATCCGATCCATGTCGAAGTAGTCCGCGAAGTGGACATCGGCCGGCATGCCTTCCGCTTGCCAGCGCTCGATCGTACTACTCCAGGGGTGGTCCATGACGGGGATGCGGTCGGCCTCGCGATGCTCGTACATCCGGGTGATGCGCTCACGGGTGGTCAGTGTCTTCATCTACTTTCTCCTTCCGCTAAAGGGAGTCATCATTGTGTTGGCCATACTTCTCGACCAGTTCTCGGATGCGGATCATTCGTTCCGGGCGAACGTCATTCGCTGTCGAGCACGCCGTGCTCAAGATGTACCCGCCGCCAGGCATACCGGCATCGAGACAGGAACGGACAGATCGGTATACCTCCTCGTCACTGCCGCGCAACAAGACATTCACCGAGTCCAAGTGTCCTTTGAGGAAGACTCGACTCCCAATCCGGCGTTTGGCGTCGGCGAGTTCCACGTCTCCCAGAGGCGGCGGGTCCATGCATTCAATCCCGTCCACGCCGCTGTCGGCAAGCAACTCGAGGCGGTCGCCGATAAACCCGCAGGTGTGGATGTAGGAGAAGGCGGGAGTCGGTTCGATGGCGGCCGCCAGACGCTTCATGGGCTCAAACACAAACTGTTCGTACGTCTTCCGCGAAATCAGAGACGATCCGGCAAAGGGGCAGGAAATGCAAATGCTCTCCATCCCGCCGACGAGAATCTGATCAAGAGCCCAGTCGCTGGCCTCTTGGCTCAAGTAGTCCACCAGCGCAAGGAAGCGGGAGGGGTCATCCATCATGGCCAGCATCGCCGGCTCAACGCCGCCGCACCAATTCACGGCGCGACTGAACGCGTCGATCGTCCAACCTCCGATATGCATGTCCTCGCCAAGGATCTGCCGCGCCAGCAACGCCGGGTACATCTCATCCGCCGTGGTCCGCTCGTGACGATAGGGCCATTGCGCGGGATCAATGGTCTCGAACGGAGGATTCTTCGGCGCTGCACCACGCGTGTTATCGCCGCCGAAGCGATATTGCACCTCATCTTCGCCTTGGCCGCAAAACCCAGCAGGTAGGCTTCGGAGGCCGCCTTGGTGGCCCCGTAGAGGTCCACCGGCTTCAGGTCGACGTCCTCCCGCATGAGAGGGCGGAACTCGCCCACCGCGGCCGTGGAGGACGTGGTGAGGAACCTCTTCACGCCGGCCTTCTCGGAGGCTTCCAGGAGGAACACCGTGACGGCCGTGTCCTTCTCGAGCACGGCAGTGGGCGTCTCGCCCCCCCCCCAGGGCGATGTGCACGCAGGCCCCGCATCCCGTCAGGGCCTTCTCCATGACGTCCCGGTCGTAGAGGGTGCCTTCGACGATCGTGACGCCGTCCATCGTCCTGAGGGAGGGGATCTTGGTGGGGTTGCGGATCAGGAGCCGCAGGTGATGCCCGCGGCCGAGGAGTTGCTTGACGACCCAATGCCCGATGAAGCCGCTGCCGCCCGTGAGGAAAACCAACATGGACAACCTCCTAGCAAATGTGAGTTAGAGACACGAGCATCTGCTCGGTACCGGTCTTGCCCACTGCAGTTCCGCCAGCCACAAGCCGTAGGGGGCGCCGCAGTCCGACCAATGACGGTCCTCGATTCCGCAGTGGCTGATAAAGGTTCTTCCCTGCCACACGAACAGCTCGCTCGCGTGTCCGAAAAGCGTACATACGGGAGCGCTCCAGTCAAACCGGCGCGGGTCTCTGCTGTGAAAGACCAGCGTCTCCTCATACTGACGATGACTATAGTTGACAAACAGGTAGTAGTCCTTGCCTCGTCTGTGAACGAATGGCGACTCCAGGTAACCGTACGGGCTTGGGACATCCGTGCGAAGGGCGGGCTCTTGGCGCGTCCAGTGGAGCAGATCCTGGCTCGTCCCCAGCAGAACCGAGCTGAGACCGTCGTACACGCCGGCAAGATAGAGCAGATAGGTTCCATCATCGAGCTGCAGCACGCACGGGTCGCGTTCGCAGCCTCCCAATTCCGGGTGTAGCGGGTTCGTACCCATTTTAGGGCATGGCACGTTCGTGAGATCCTGCCATGACTCGAGGTCCTTGCTGCGGGAAGCAAAGAACTTTTTCGTGTAGTGAACGATCAGGTACTCATCTTGGTTGCGCACGACATAAGGGGCACCAACGCCATCTGTCGTTCCCTCCGGCAAGGCAAAGGCATGCTCCCGCGCTTCCCATGGGCCGAATGGGTGATCGGCAACGGCATGTCCAACGTGTCGATGGGTTCCAGCGGCATACAGGCTGGCGCCCTCCGGGGGGTATGGGTTCGTGATCCCGAACCAGTGAATCCGGCCGGACAGGTCAACCACGAAGCAATGGTCGTTGATGTACCATTGCTCCGGCGCTCTGCCCTGATCCCCCCTCGGCATCCCGGGCGGATGCAAGATGTGGCGAAAAACTCCCTTGATCCATGGTATCTCCGTCATGACTGTTCTTCCTCGATTTCGGCTATGGTGCGGCGATTTCATTCCCTGCCCTCACCGCTCCGTTTCACTCGATCGGCGCAGGTGGCGGCAAACCTTGCCCGTAGAGATACGCGGACCTCCGGCTGAACTCGTCGTACATGAACCGCTTGATTGTCCCGTCATTCACGCCGATGGCCGCGTTACTGCCATAGTCGCTGAAGATGAACCCGCCTTGCGGAGTGGCCCAGTGAGCCATCAACAGGTCGGCGTCTTCCGCAACCCGCCGCCGGTCGCCCGTGGGCAACGTGGTCTGGATATCGGCCAGGCTCTGAAAGGCGATTCGCCCGCGATAGCGCTCACCGATCTCTCGAATACCAAGGGCTCGCGGTTGCTGCAAGTTGACCACGTTGACACCGGCGCGGATGTAGCCTTCGACGATCTCGTTAACTTTGCCGCAGGAGTGAACCCAAACGTCGCAGCCCGCCTCGTGCATGGCGTCAAAGATGCGCTTGTATCGGGGAAAGAAGAAATCCATCCAGAAGTCGAGACTGACGAAAGCGGCCGTCTGCGTTCCCCAGTCGTCCGACATGCACCACCCGTCGATACGCCCAGGGGCACGGCGACAGACTTCCCGAACCAGCGTGACATGGGTTTCGACAATCATGTCCGCGAGGTCTTCCATGGCGGAGCGGTTTTGGTATAGGTCCACCAGCGTGTCTTCAAAACCGTGCAGCGAGTGCATGCGCTCGAACAGCACCATGAATATGCCGCTGATCACATATTTGTCCTGCCCCTTGATAGCGTCGAGAGTTGCAGTGAGATCCACATACCGCGACGCATCGCGATAGTCAGGAGGGCGGAAGGCCGCAAGCTTGCCGATGTCGGCCAATGGGTGGCCTGTGACCTGCCCCATGTTCACCACGTCTGTCTGGCTCCAGACGCATCCCCATTCGTCCTCGCCGGTCACGGAAGGTTTCCAGCCTTCCGGCGCCTTGCCATCGACCCGCGCCGTGTCATCCACACCAAAACAACCCATGGTGACAGGAAGGCGGGGTGGCGTTCGGAAATGGATGGCGCGGCCCACAATCTCCCGCGATGTCATCTGTTGCATCTGTTCCTCTCCTCAAAGCGAACGTTGCGGATCAGGCTCGCCGTCAAGCGTCGCCTGCATCCGCCTTGTTCGGCATCCGCTTCATGCTTCCTTGATCCTGCTCAACCGATAGACAACGTCATTGTCCGGACACATCACGTCAACATACCCACGTCCTTGTTCCCATGAGATGTCTTCGGAAAACCTCATGGCCAAGGAAGCCGGGTAGATGGCCGCATAGGCGCGGGCGCACATCCTTCCGGTGTGCGTGGTCCGATAACAAACGTCTGCCCGAGTGTGGAGGACTTGAACTTGTAGTGTGCCATCGTCTGTTTCCTTCGTCGTAGTTCGGTGAACATGTCGCCGAATCTGTTCTTTCGTTACACCGAACAGGATGCTGCACTGCACGAAGCGTCTCAAAGCCGAACCCTGCGATTCCTATGGCTTCGGCTCGGCTTTTTCCGCCTGGGCCTTCCGTTGCTCCTCCGCCAGGGACTTGACTTTCTCCAGCTTCGCCGGCACTTCGACTTTGCGGTCGCCGTAGAGTCCGGTTTTCTGCGCCCGGAGGTAGTACTCCTCGGCCTTGATCCAGTTCTCCTGCTGCTGGTAGGAATCGCCGATCAGCATGTCGACGTAGGACCCCGCATCCGGACTCCTTCCGGTCGCCTTGCGGGCCTCCTCGTATTCCGCCCGGGCCTTGTCGAACTCGCCGATGCCGCAGAAGAGGCCGGCGCGCTTCACCCGCGCTCCGACCACGCTCCACGGATCCTTCTCGTCCAAGTCCTCGATTTCCCACGCCGGATACAGCCTCATCCCCTCGTGGAACGCCTCCGCAGCGGCGGCCGTTTCCTTCTCCCGCTCGGGGCCGGCGAGGGCCGCTGCCCGCTTCAGCGCCTCCTGCGCCGACTGGATCAGGCCTTTGGCTTGTGCGATCTCGGGATCCTCGAACTCCTTGCCTGCCGGCTCGGTCCAGCTCGGAACCAGCCCCTTCGACTGGTGGTACCAGCGCGCGTGGGCGAAAAACCCGATCAGGGGTGTTGTTCCTTTCTTTGCGATCTCATCCGAGACATCCTTCGACCACGAACCCTCGGGCGGCAGGATGCGGTAGGCCCTGCTCATCCAGACCAGGCGGCGGGCGTAAATGCTCTCGTCCGCGCTCGCGGCCTTGGCGCCCGCGCCCTGGCGGACCACCGCCCGGAACTCCGCCTTCGGATTGCCGCCTTGTTTGCGGAAGCGCACCAGCTGCGACGCGCCGGCGGCGAGCACCGGGGCCTCGCCCTCCTTCGACACCTCGACACTGCGGGTCTCTCCCGCGGCCGTGACCACCTTGGCCGACCCGTCGGCCGCGATGTCGAGCCGCTCGCCAGGCTGGAGGCTTCCACGCAGCTGGTAGCGGCCCCCATCCCAGACGAGGGTCGGAGCCCTGAGCCGATCCGCGAGCGCCTCGATCGAGAACGACAGCGGCGCCGGCTCGGCATCCGGGTTGGCCACATGCACGGCCGCGCCGGAGACGACGGTGCCGGAGAATCCCGGCGCGACGCCCGACTCGCGCCGGGCCTTTTCCAGCAGGCCGGCGAGGCGGTCGACCACCTCGGGCGTATAGCTCTGGCCATAGTAGAGATCGTAGTCGAGGTAGTATTGATCCCAGGTGAGTTTCGGATCCTTCCAAGGCATTTCATAGCGCGCGGCCAGGAGCTTGTAGAACTCCGCCATCGTACCGCCGGCCGGCCCGAAGAAGTTCCGGCACAGGTCGTCGATCTCCGCGTTGACATCCAGCTCCGGGTTCCACAGCAGCCGCATCCAGAGGCGGCGCATCAGGAAGTAATACTCGCGGGGTTCGTACATCTCGAAAAAGACGCCGGTGACTAGGGGTCGCACTTCCCGGAGCCAGCGCTGCATCGCGTTCGGGCAAATGACCGGCGCACTCCTGAACATCCCGGGCCAGCAGCCGTATTCCCACAGGAAAAGACGGCTGCGGTCGCCGCCGAGCTTCGCCGACCACGCCTTGAGCTCCTGGAGGTTCTTCTGGAACACCTCCGGCTCCTTGTTGGCCATGGACGTGCGCATCAGGCAGACCTGCACGTCGATGTTGTCCGCCACTTCGAAGGTCGGCAGGCCGTAGTGCCGGTAGTAGGCCAGCGTCGCGATGCGCATGCCGGGCCAGCGCTTCTTCACCTCGGGCGACATGCGGTTGAGGTAGTCGAACCAGATGTTCGAGAAGTTTCCCCACTGGTGGTGATTCGGATCCCAGAGGGCGCGGGAGCGTTCGTTGTACTGCAGCGACTCCGCGGCGTAGTCCGGCGGTTCCTCGACCACGTAGCGCTGGTTGGCCCTGTAGGAGAAGCCGCCGCCGCGATCCCCCTTGATCAGCTTCTCGGTCTCCCGCAGCCGCACCTCCAGCACCTTCGGGTTCGTGAAGTCCAGCCACCCCAGGTTCGGCTGAGCCGCCCCGACTTCCATCTTCTGGGCGGCTTGGCTTTCTCCCGCCGGGTTATTCCGAATGAACATGTCGGGGTCGCTCTTCCCGAAACGGTCCGCCCACCAGTTCATGACATAGCTGTGGTTGGCAAAGAAGTCCGGCGCCGAGCCGGCGCGGAGGCCCATCAGCCTCCTCGGCTGCGAGCCCGTGACCCGGTGCTGGAACACGGGCGCGTCCTCGATCATCAACCCCTTGGGAATGGCGATCTTGTCGAGCTTCGGAATCACCGTGCCCAGCTCGAACGTGCCGTTCTTCTCCTCCGCCTTGTCGAGGGACGATAACAGGAAGCGGTAGCCCAGCACCTGCTCCGCGAAGGTCTCCACCGCGTGCATGACCCCCCGGTCCAGCGGCCCCGGATTGTTCACGATGCCCGCCGGCGCGATCTCGCCGAGCAGGTATAAGGCACCGTCCAGCTCCTGGATCTTCAGGCCTTCGGGCGCGGATGGCGGCGCGATCTTCCCCTCCAGATGCGGGCCGTAGCCCACAAAGATCCGCGTGCCGGACGACGGCGCCTTGGCCGCTGCGACGATCGCCGGCTTGAGCCCGGTAGCCCTCTCGAGCAACGTCGCCAGGCACTCCGCCGCGTTGGACTGATTCTGCCCGGCCCCGCGCAGGCCGTGCACTTCGGGAATCGCGACCGGAGCATCCGGCACGATGAGCACGGTATCGCCGGCGCGCACGGGGGAGTCAGTCGACTTGGAACCGGCGATCTCCTTCCCCGCCCTATCCGCCCCGCCTTCCTGCGCCCGCACAACCAGTCCCGTCAACAAGCCCAATCCCATCGCCAAACCAAATGCCATGTTCATCTTCATCTTTTCTCGAGCTTTCTGTATTGTTTGCTTGTACAGCAACATCAAACCGTCATGCTCCCGTCCCGGGTCGCTCAGAGCCGGAACTCCTGCCTCAAACGCGCCCACTCGCCGTCCGTCTTAGAGCCGATAAACAGGAATAGGCCTCCGCCGGGCCTGATGGAAAGTTTCATGAAGCCGTCGGCATCCATCGGGACGATCCTGCCGGTTTCAAGGTCCATGCACTCCAGCTTGTCCGAGGCCAGGCACGCATCCACCGTGCGCGCCTCGGCAAAGGGGGCGTAGTCCACCGCGTTGCCCTCGTCGTCGATGCGGTAGACCGTGGCCGGCGAGAGGAACTTGGGCGACTGGCCGTCGCACCAGGCTCCGACGGCGGTGTTCACGAGCACGACCACCTTCCCGGCGTAGCCGGGGACGGTGAAGGAAGCGCTGGACAGGTTGTCGGCGGAAGTCGCAAGCACCGGCGCGACCGGTTTCGCCGCGTCGGCCAAGTCCCGGGTCATGCTTCGGATCAACCCGCCGTAGCGTTGGATTTCGCACGCGGTCGCGGTGAATTCCTCCAGTTGGGGCGAGCCCTTCCCCTCCCAACCCATGATGCTGCAGTTGTACTCGGGGCCGGGCTTGCCGTTGGCGTGGTGTGCAAAACCCTGCAGGTCGTTCGGCAACGAAGCCCAATGCCACATCAGGATCGAGCGCGCGCCGCTCCGCACCGAAAGCCACGTCATGGCTCGCACGCAGTTGGCGGGTGGACGGTAGTACTTGAACCACCGGTAGAGCCCGTCGTGCGCTTCGGCCAGTCCCAGGTTCTTCCGGCGCGCGTTGTCCGTGAACGCACGGAGATACTGTTCCCGCTGCGCATCGGGCATCGCGGGGTAGAACGACTCCCGGATCTGCTTTTCCGTGCTGAGAAACTCAAGCGTGCTCGCGTTGAACGCCGCTTGGAATTCCGCGTCCCGCGCCCGCGCCTCGCGGTAGTAGGCGTCCATCTGACCGCCGAACCAGCCCAGCGCATAGGACGGCGTAGCGCGATGCCCGCCGCTGCCGAACTCCCACCAAAAGGGGTAGCGATCCGTTCCGATGATCCCCGGATAGGGGGCCTCCATCTTCTTGAGCGGATCGAGGTAGCAGAACGTGCAGTGCAGCGGCGCGTCGGGAACTTCGCGGAGAATCGCCTCGTAGTATCGCTTCAGCGAGGGCATGTCTCCCGGCTCCTCCCGCACGCTGAAGGCCATGACCGCGGGGTGGTCCTTGTATTTCCGGATGAACGGAACCGCCCGGGCCGCCAGCGCCGCCACGTCGTCGGTCGGTTTCCACAGGTAGGCAAAGTCCAACTGGGCGTAGACCACGATGCGGTGCTTGAGACATTGTTCCAGAAGCCGGTCCCACAACGGGGTCGGTCCCGCGCCCCCCACATACAGGGCGTTGAACCCGCGGCGGGCCATTGCGGCCAGCGCTTCGTCCAGATCCGTCGCCGCCGGATCGCTGTACTGCTTCCAGTTGTACAGGTAGATGTAGAACCCGACCGGCAGACGGCCGTCCAGGAAACGGTCGATCTTGTTGGTGCCGAGAGCGGTTAGTGGCGGGGGAAGCGCGGGTTGTGCCGCGACGGTTGGCTCGCGCGACGGCGTTCCGGTCGTGACCTTGGTGACGGGTTCTGGCTTCACGCACCCGGCCGTGAACACGAGGCCCGTTGCGCATCCTGCTAGGAGCGCCAAGCCTCCCAATGTCCGGAGTTGTCGAACCGTTTCGCCTGCAATCGCCCGTGTCGTCATGTTGTCTCGTTTTCGAGTCTGTCTTACAAACCCATCATTCGCCGATCGCTCCTGACCCAGGATTCAGGGCAAGCGCATCATGAGTCTCTTCGCCTCGCCCCTCGAAGAAGAGGCCTGACTGAGCGACAGCTAGGTACGGGTGAGGGGTGCTGCAGGCCGCGCTTTCACCCTCGCCCGCCCCTTCGCTGCCGCTTCGGGGCGACCCTTCGACTTTGCTCAGGGCCGCCTCTCTCCCTTCCAGGGAGAGGGGGTTCCGAATGATGCGTTTGCCCTGACCCGGGACTACCGCACCATGACCGCGCTGCCGGACGGCGGCCGGCGCGTCTCGTACGCCCCCATGTCGACCCGGCCCTGCTGCCGCGGGGCCCCATCCAGGTCCGTGGCCGTGGCCATCCAGGTTTGATTGGTTCCCTTATCCACGCAGGGCGAATTGGCACTGGCACCCGGTGTCAGGCGGTAATTGCCCGCCGCTTCGTTCTTGAAGACCGGGTAGCGCGTCGTGTTGCCCGCGCCCGAGGTCAACTCCGGCGCGCAGGAGTACGTCGCGCTCTTCCCGCTGACGAGGTAGTAGTTCGTAGCGACCGGGGTTGCCGTGCTCTTGATGACGTTGCGCCAGACAATGCAGTTGACGTCCGTCCCGTCGGCCTGGTAGACCCCGGCGCCCTCGCGGGTGCCGGCGGGCGCGATGCCGCTGCTGGACGTGATCATGTTCGTCACAATCGTGCAGTTGCGAAGTGTTCCGGAGTTCAGATACACCCCGGCGCCCTTCCACGTTGCCGAACCGCTTGTCGACGAGTTGTAGCTCTTATTCGTCGCAATCAGGCAGCTCTCCACAACCGGGTTGGCGCCGTCCAGGTAAATGCCGGCCCCGTAAGCCGGTGACCCATATGAGTCACGGTATACGTGGATGTAGTTGCCCAAGATCACCGATCTTCGCAGTGTGCCGCCCGCGACATATACGCCGCCCCCGTAGCTGTAAACCAAGTAGTAAGCGCCATAGGCATAATGACCGATTCCGTTGCCCGAGATCACGGAACCGACGACCAGTCCGCCGGACATGTAGATCCCGCCGCCTTGCTGCTTGCCCGACCAGCCCGTGCCGGAGGTCCGCTGCGCATAGCGGTTGTTGCGGATCACGCAGTTGGTGATGAGACCGTCAGTCATATAGACGTTGCCTCCGTTCACGGCGTTGTTCATATAGCCGTTCTGGATCACGAGCCCCGCCAGCCTGGCGTTGGCGTGCGAAAGCGTCAGAACGCGTACGGCACCGTCCTGCTGGATGATCGACTGTGCGCTCTCGGATATGCCGACGCCGCCCTTCCCGATGATGGCAATGGGCTTGTTGACCACCAGTTCGACTGTCTGTTTGTGCGTGCCCGTGTCGACGTAGACTTGCGCGTCAGTCGCGCCACCGTCGATGGCGATCGACGCCTTCGCCAGCGCGTTGGTCATGGTCTTGTAGGCGTCCACCCAACTCGTACCGCCGTTGCCGTCGCTGCCCGACAGCGAGACGTAGTTGTTGTATGTGCCGGCGGCCGTCGCCGCCGAAACGGACAGACCCACCGCGATCTCCAATGCCACCGCAACTCTCGACCCGTTCCATCGTTTCATGTGAATCTCCTTTAGACCTCACGACCTTCATCCCGTTCTCCATCCTGTCACTCGAACACCAGCAATACACTCGCGCCGGCGGACGCGCTTTGACGCGAAGCGCCATCGCCACGTCGGTCAGCGTGATCGGTTCGTCCTTTCTGCCTTTCGACCTTCGTGTGTCTTTCCATTCTCTCACTCGAACACCAGCATGGCGTAGCCCTCGACCCGGGGAACCGAGGTGGCGGCGTAGCCGCCTTCGACCCGGAACTCCAGGTCCGGTCCGTCCGGCGCCAGATACACCCGCGCCGGCGGACGCCCCTCGACGCGAAGCGCCACCGCCACGTCGGTCAGCGTGATCGGTTCCTCGATCATGTCCGTGTTCGGTCCCCGGCGCTCGGGCACGTAGGCCAGCAGGTGTACGATGCGCCGCCGGTTCTGCGCCGTGACCGTCGCCCTGGCAAACGACGGCAGGCCTGGCGCCCGGACAAGCGGTTGGGGCAGAAGCCGATCGAGAAGATTCGCCACGATGCGCTTCAGTGGGACAGGCGCGGACTCGTAATAGCCTCGGAACAGCGCGTGGCTGATGTGGGCGACGTTTCCGCGACAGGTGACGGCCGGGTCGTCCGTGGTCCGGTCCGGGGGCAGGTACAGGAAACCGTGTTCGCCGTCCCAGTGGCGGTTGAAATAGGGCGCCGCGATTCGCGCCAAGACTTCGGTGCCGGGCAGCGCCACGCTCCGCGTGCCCGGCGAATAGAAGTTGTTCGGCATGCGCGGGATGCCCTGGCTGAATGAGGGTTCGGCGACGTAGAAGGCGGGATCGTAGGCGCAATCCTCCTGGAACCGCAGACCCCACTCGCCAAACACAAATGCCTTCCGAGCCGGGTCCAGCCCCGACCACGCGCTGGAGAGAATGGCCCCGCCGCGGTCCAGATGCGCAAGGACCCGCCGGGCGAGTTCGTCGTCCAGCAGGATCTCGTCCGGCAACACCAGGAGACGGTAGCGGCTCCAGTCGGCGGCCGGCGTGACCACGTCGAACTGGACCTTGAGTTCGCACAACAGGCGTGTCGCGCCAGTCACGGAATGAAGGAGGCACCGATGTTCTTCCGGAGCGCCGACCTCCATGACGGGGGACGGCATGACGACCGCGGCATCGGTCAGCGGCACGGCGCGGTCCCACCAGGGTGAGAGTCGCTGAAGGCGTCGATAGATCGGCTCGATCAGGTCGAACACCGCGTCTTCGTTGTCGCCGCGCGGGTGCGCGTGGCCGCCGACGCTCGGCGGCAGGCCGTTGGCCAGTCCGTAGAGGCAGTCGTACTCCAAACTGGCTTCGGTGCGGAGTCCGCCGAAGTCGCCCCAGGACTTGTGAAAGCGGCCCGTCATGTTCAAGGCGGGTTTGCCCAGCGTGCGGATGTAGCGGGCGTACACCGGCAGGCTGTCGTATCCCCAGCCGCCGGCGGGCAGGCACTCGTACTCCAGGTAGGTTCCGATGTCGCGCTGCTCCTCGAGGGGTACGCCATTGAAGTACAGGAGCAAATCCGAGCGCAGGGAACGGGCCGCCTCCGAGATGCGCCGCGCCATGCGCACGCGCGTCAGGTGGGCGAACTCGCGGAGGCATTGCGGGTCCTTCCAGTCCAAGTCGCGCTGTTTCATCTCCCGGACGCATTCCACGCCCACGCACGGGAACAGGTTCATACAATCGAGAAACAGGCCCGCCACGGGGTACTGGCCGACGACTTCCCGGACCATCGCCAGCAGGTGGTCGCCGTAGGGCGTGTTGTAGCACATCGTACGGACCCAGTGACTGAGGCGATCCGGCGTGTAGGCGTACCCCTCCGGCGTCAGCGTGGCCCAATCGCGATGCAGGAGCGCCTCCTCGTGGCTGAGTCCCGCGTTTATGTAGGCCGTGAGGGCAATCTCCTTGCGCTGGCAGGCCTCCGCCAGCCGGCCAAAGAGGTCGTACTGCAACGAAGGGTGCCGGATGCCCACCTTGGTGTTGTAGTAGGCCATGCCGAGGTTGCAGCGGGCCGGAAAGATCATGTAGTCCACGCCGCACGCCTTGACGCGGTCGGTAAAGCGCTCCACGTCGAACCCGGCGCCCACATCCGGAACGGCCGGCATGGTGTGAAAGTCGAAGAACAGACTCCATCGCGGATTGTGCATGGCTATACGGCCCTCATCGCAAGGCCTCGCGCATCGCATCAAGGATCAGCGCCACGCCGCGCGCCCCGGCCTCCGCGGTGGACGCCGCGGCGGACCGGCTGTACCAGGCCGAGGGATCTAGCGCGGCCAAGTCCACGGTTTCCGGACAAAGCGCCTGCATCAGCCCGGTCTCCCCGGCGCCGGCATGGTCGAAGGGATACTGCCGGACGATCTCCGGTGTCATGAGGGGATGACCGCGAATCCAGTTGAACGGATCGGCCCCCGAGGCCTGCTGCGCGTAGTAATCGGCCATCGCGCCCTTGCCCCACCACCCCTCGCCGCGTTCCTTCTCCAGGAACTCGAAGATGGCCTGCCGGGCCGCGAGCTTGAACGCCAGGTCGGTCGGCATGCCCGCGACAAAACTCTCGCTCTGGTGGTGGATGAAGAAGTGGATGTTCCGGAAACCGACCCGCAACAGACTGCGGAACAGGTCGCGGGCCAGCGGCTGGAGGTGGTCCGCATCGACATGCACCGTGCCCTTGCCCTCGGGCGGTTCGACCGCGTAACTGGCCGCCCCGTAGTAGAAGGCAGGCAGGATGACGAGCGGCATTTCCGCTTCCAGTCGTTCCAGCGCCCTGACCACGACGAGCGTGTCCATCCCCACCGGCAGGTGGTCGCCATGGTATTCGAGAACGCCCAGGGGCAGGACCGCCGGCCAGCCCTCGGCGATCGCCTGGCGAATCTGCGGCGGGCGCATCAATTCGTAGTGCATCGTTGCCGTCCCCCGCCTCGCGCGCGCCAAGCGGCCACGCGCGGGGCCTGTCTGCCTGTCAACCGGGATACCCCATCACCGTGTAATAGGCCAGATTCGGTTGGGTTACGTCCATCCGTCCGATCTGGCACACCAGCGGGACCGTGCTGGCGACCTTCAGCGCGTACTGGCCGAAGGGGAGCTTGTACCCCCCGACGCCCTCGTTCATGCGGAAACACTGCACCCGCCGCGCGCCGACCACCTGCGGCGGGGGTTGTTCCGGCTCGCGATCGGGGTAGTACACAGTGATCGTAACCTGCGCATCGCCGTCGTTCGGGTTGAGCAGGATCAGCGATTCATGGCCCTTCAGCGGCCCGTCACCGGGCTGCGGAAGGTCGCCATCTGGAAAGAACCATACCTTCCGTCCGAATGTTCCGTGTGGCATGCGCGCTCCTCAGATTTGAACGAGTTTCATGTACTTCCGGGACAGGCGTTCCACACCGCCCTCTTTCACCCGCACGCCGTTCTCCCAGCGCAGGCCGAAGTCTTTGTCGTAGAAGAACGTGTCCACCTGGAAGGTCATGTTCTCCCGTAAGTCGTAGGTCGAGGTCGACTCCATCCATGGCCGCTCGACTTCCATCATGCCAATGCCGTGGCAGGGGCCGTAGAGCATGTAGCGACCGAAGCCCCGCGCCTTCACCCAGGCTTCGTACTCCTGCACGACGGCCGCGGCGGGTTTGCCGGCACGCATCAGGTCCATGGTCTTCAGATGCGCCTCGAGGCCGAACGCGAGCAGGCGCTGCTTGCGCTCCGGGAGCTTGCCGATGGAGAACGGCAGCCCCACGCTCGAGCTGTACCCGCCCACGCGCGCGCCGATGTTGAGCTGGATCATCTCGTGCTTGCGGATCTTGTTATGGGTGGGCCGGCAAATGGCGTTATTGGTGCGGGGCCCGCAGAAGCAGTACTGGGCGTGCCCCTCGTACTCGGCACCGCGCTTGTAGAACTCGCGCTGCGCGATGCCGATGACCTGCAGTTCGGTCATGCCCGGCTTGATCTCGGCGAGAATGGCGTCGATCGCCGCTTCGCTGATCTGGAACGCCTTCCTCATCAGCGCGATCTCGGCCGGACTCTTGTCGATCCGCAGATCGATCAGCGTGTCGTCGGCCTTGACGATCTTCACGCCGGGCAGGTCGTGCTGCAGGCGCGTCCAGACCGGCAGCGGAGTGATCGACCACGACACGATCCCGAGCTTCTTCAGCTTCTGCCCCGGCATGGCCTGCTTAACAACGTCCCGGTACGAAGCCACGGAGATGCCGGGATATTGCGGCTCCGCCGACTCGCGGTACTCCACCATCTTGAGGATGTCGGGCACGACGCTGCGCCCCTGGGCGTAGGTCATGCTCTCCGGGCCAATGATCAGCACCGGCGTGCCTCGCGCCGGCACGAAGACGGCCGCCGCCTCGAACGTGGGCCAATACTCCGTGAGGTAGCGCACATTGGCGAAATCCGCCTCGTTGCCGTGCACCAGCGCGGCGTCTAACCCTGCCGCGCGAAGGTTGCGCTGAAAAGCCACGGTCCTCTGCTTGAATTCGTTCACCGTCATCCCTTTCGTCATAGCTGTGTTGCCTTCCCTGATCTTGAACCTCAACCGGGAGCTTGAATGACCGCTGGCTCGCCGGACGATCGTTTTCCCTTTTCCGTCGGGACCTGCCCCGCCGTGCTCTCGCGGATTTCCAGGCGAGGCATCAACTGGATGCGGTAGGGCCGGGGTTGCGCGCCGGGTTTCCGCAAGAGACATTCCACGGCAACCTTGCCGAGTTGCTGGCAGTCGAGCGGGACCGTGGTAAGCGCGGGGGTAAGGCAAAGTCCCACGGGCAACCCATCGCAGCCGGCGACGGCTACGTCTTGCGGCACACGCAGGTTGTGCGTGTGGAGCGCGCGCACGACACCGCAGGCCATTTCGTCGTTCGAGAACACGGCGTCAAAACGCAGTTTTCGCCCCAGCGCCGCGGTGACGGCCGTACAGGCGCCATCGGCCGTGAAGTCGCCCTCGAGGATCATGGTCTTGTCGAACTCCAGGCCGGCTTCCTCGATGACCTCCCGGTACCCGCGCTCCATGGCTTGGGAGAAGTAGTGCGCGGCGAATCCCTTGACCATCAGAATGCGCCGCCGGCCCATCGCGACCAGATGGCGGATCGCGAGGCGTGCGATCTCCACATTGTCGAACCCCACCGCGGCGTAGGAGCCCTCGAGACTCGCGTCCCCAGGGTGATCGCCCAGCACGATCTCCGTCGGAAGACGCAACAGGGATTGCAGTTGGGCCAGCGGCAGATACCCCACGATCAACATACCGGCACCGGGATCCGCCAGAAGCGCATCGCACAGGGCCAGGAACTGCGGGTAGTCGTCGGTGCAGGTCCGGACCACGCAGTTGTAGTGCGTTCGCGCCAGTTCCTCCACGATGCTCATCAGCAATCCGTAGTGAAACGCCGACCTGGGACGCAGGCCCATGACGAGGTTGACCGTCAAGGGACGCTCGGCGGTCGGATGCCTCGGTCGCCCCTGGGCGCCGTTCCCCGGGTGATAGCCCAACCGCTGCGCCGTGAGCAGAATACGTTCCCGCGTGGCGGGCGCCACTCGAGGATGGGAACGCAGCGCGCGCGAGACCGTCATCACAGCGACGCCGCACGCCTTGGCAATCTGGGCCACGGTGACGTTCTTGTCCATGGGTTGGTAATTTAGCATGTTTGATGATAAGTGCAACATGAAAATGTGGTTTCTTTCGCGGCGCCGTGGTGGGTGCGCGGGGTTGGGGTCGGAATCGGGGCCGACGGACCTCAAACTGCGGAAGATTGGCGCCCGACGCGCCCGACACCGATGAGGCCGTCGCGGATCAACCCGCCGAAGCCGAAGAAACCGCGCCGACTCGCATGGCAGGAATCCTCCGGCCGCTTATCGAACCACAGTGCAGGAGGAACTTCCATGTCCTACGAGCAAGTCCCGAAGCAGAAACGCCCGCCCCGCCCCCTGCGGCCTGCCGTCCCGACCGTGAGGGTGCCGTCCACGCCGGTGCCAAAGCCGCCGAAACCGCCGGACACGCCGGACTACGCTTGGCGCTGGAAGAAATAGGCCGGCGGCATTTTACTTGCGAATAGGCTCCGCCTCGCCGCCGCGGGTAGCAAGAGTTCCGGTTGACTGAAACTCTACGCCTGCGGCCGTCACGAGCGCTTGGAACGGACGACCTCTTGGTTTGCCGCCTTCCACCCGTCTGGATGTGCCATCTGGCATCCGAGCCACTGCGTAACATGCACTGGATGAAGGTGTTGCAGCGCGTAATCGCTTGACTTCGCACTTGTTTTCTGCTACGCTCCGCTCGTCGTCTCACCCCGGTGGGCCACCACTCAATCGGGCACGACACGGAGGCGTACATGGCACATAAGAAGGGCATTGATTTGAGCGCGGCGGTGGTCCGCAAGGCGACCGACGACGGCAAGTTCTCTTCGCTCACGGGGCTGGCGCACAGCCTCGGGTACAAGGGGTCGGTAAGTTCGACGCTGACCAAACGCCTTCGGGGTCTGCTGCCGGACATCGACGCACTGATAATGGCCCACAAGCCCACCAAAGGTGGCGAGGTCGAAGTCGGTACTGGCAAGGCTGCCAAGGCGAAGGCCAGCAAGCCCAAGCCCGCCGCCAAGGCCACTTGCAAGTCCTCTGGCGGCAAGTGGCCCCGCCACCCCGCCAACAAATTCCGTGAAGGCAGTTCCTACGGCACCTGCTTCGACATCCTCGCCGCCCACCCCGATGGCCTGCCCCGTGAGAAGCTCATCGACCTACTCGCCAAAACCACGGGCAAGGACCCGAAGCGGGCCGCCTTCGACGTGCAGGTGGTGTGCTCGGCCCGCATGAATGACGAAGGTTTGAACGCCTTCGAGGGTCCACGGAATAGGTCATGCAAGCACGGTTTCTACGTCGAGCGCATCAACGGTCACGTCAAGCTGGTGCTTCCCGCCGCTGGCGTCGCCACGAAGGAGCAGCCATGATCGTCATCACCCTCGAAGGCGGCCTTGTCCAAGGGGTTTCCAGCGACGACCCCGCCATGGTAGGCAAGGAAGTCGTGGTCATCGATTACGACGCCGAGGGTGCCGATCCCGAGGAGGTCGTCCTGGTGCCGCAGGACGAGGAAGGCGGGACCGAGGAGGCCGTAGTCTCCCGGCAGGAGGTCGGCATCCTGTACAAGCCCGTGGCGGAGTTTCTGAAGGCGAGGCTGAAGTAGGGCACCCCAGCATGGACACGAAGGCATACGTCGCCATGGCGAAGGGGACGCCCATCACAGGCTACAACGGCTGCGAGGTCGAACCCGGAACCTGCCGCAAGGCCGACTGGCTCAAGGCAGGTGCGGGGATCGCCCGAGGACTCGCCAAGGCGCTGGGGCTGCCGCCCGGCTCGTTCGACGTGCGGACCAATCCCGCCGGGCCTGCCGTGAGCGGTGATGTTCATCTTCATGGGGAATGGGTCTACGTCAGCCTGTCGCAGACCGCCCTTGGCCCGGACTTCGGGTTCATGTGGCGGCTGTGCCGGGGACGGAAGGACTACGCGGGCGGGCCGAACCGTTGGGCCGGGTGGGATGAGCTGCTGGACCTGCCAGTGTTAGCGGCGAAGATGCAGGCGTCCCTGCGCCCGCAGCCAGCGCTGGCGAGTGTCAGACGCAGGACGACGACGATGGCGGCAGGCCGGAATGCCTGACCTCGAAGGGAGCAATCATGGACACGATCAAGAACATCAAGGCGGCCCGCAGGGTTGTGAAGCAGGCCGATGAGGCGCTGGATGTGGTGGCCGATCTGGACACGGCCATCAAGGCGCTAGAAAAGTCCATCGCCACGGCGAAGGACGGCAAGGTCATCACGAAGGCTCTTACAGCCGGGCAGATCAAGAACTTAGCCAAGGACGGCAGGCTGACCGTGCAGGTTCTTCTCGGCATTGACGAACTCGGCGTGGACAAAGACTGCCTGAATGATGCCGTCTCCGAGATGATCACCGGCAGCACCGCCGCATTGGAAGACATCTCGTACGAGCCGATCGGCGTCAAGGACGGCCAAGTGATCGTCGAAGTCAGCGCATCGGTCGAGGAATGGCTCAACCGCGAGGACGGCTGATACCTGCACCGAATGTGAAGAGAGAACCGCGCAATGACGAACGGCACGACAACTGTCTGCGTAGATCGCACCGAGGCGTTCCGGCGCCTCCGGCTCGCCCAGCTCAACCCCGGCGTGGGCCGAGCAGAACTGGAGCGGCAGCACGGCCCCGTCTGGGATCCCGCCGAACTGGTCGCCGTGTTCGATGTCCTCGGGTTCATGGCGCCGCTCGTGGTCGTAAGGCGCAGGTCAGACGGCAAGGTGGGGTCGCTGGAGTTCCAGCACGAGCCGCGCTTCTATTTCGAGTGGAAGGAGGACCGGTGAGCGGCAATGACGAGACAGGAACGCGGTGGGCGATGCAGGTCGTAGTCGAACTGGGCCGCACGATCCTGCAGCACATGGACGTGCGCGGCTGGAACGAGTTCGTCGGCGAACTGGTCAGGCGAGGCATGGTGCCCATCGCCTGGTCGAAGGGCGAACGGCCGCCTCCGGTGGGCGTCATGTTCGACTTTCGTGGGTTGCGCCGGATGCACTACAGGCTGAACGGCATCAACCTGTCGCTCTGCGCGCTCGACGGTGGGTCGTTCGAATGCGCGAGCCTCAAGGGTGCCTTGCTCGGGGACGGCAAGGCCGTGTGCTACCGCGGAGCCCGCATCCACGGCGCCCGGTTCTGCGGGGACATCTCGGGTTGTGATTTCTCGGGGTGTAGCGGGATCGAGCACGCCCTGTGGGACGACGCATCGTTCTCCGTGGAGGACCCGCCGATCGGCCTGCCTCCAGAGGTGCTGACCCGGTGCAAGCCCGAACCGGCGTCGGCGCCGGGCGATGGCGACATGCCGTCGACGCCCCCGGAACAGCCCCTGCGGGCCACAGTCACGATCACCGAAGTGCCTTGGTGACCAACATGGCGAAGACAAACACGCTCGATTTTGCGCTGCCCGCCGAGTTTCTGCACTTGGGCGAACTGCTCTCCGCGACCGGTTCATTCCGGCGCCCGCTTGCCCGAGACGCGGGAAGCCGGCAGGCCAGCACCGAAGAAATCGAGACCATGGCGGACGCCCTGCTCGACAGATCCTGCAAGGCTACCGCCGTCCGCCGGCTGCTTGGCCTGCGGCAGGGCATGGACCGCGACGCGGCACGGATCAGGCTCAAGTCGATCGCCATCCTCGGCTGGCAGCACCTGCGGGCCTCCGTCGGCGCCGTCGGCATCGGCGATCTTGCGTCCGCCAGCGCCGACCCCAAGCTCCCGCCCAACGAGGGGTTGCTGCGGGCCAGGCACGAGATCGGGATGATGGCGGTCGAGGACACGCTCATCGGGGCCGAGGACGGGGCGGGCATCCTCGACAAGGTCCGACTGCCGGCTGCTGGGCTGGAGTTTCTGGCCGGCGGCAGGACGTCCATGGGGCTGCTGACGGCGGCCAAGCTCTCGGGCGTCCTGCTCCCCAAGGGGATGGAAGAGTACGAGCGGCCAGCCGCCGAGGCGCCGATGCCGCGCGCCGGGCGCGATCACAGGAGGCGGTCGGCGGCGGCTTCGGCATCCAGCAGGTTGCGGTGGGCAGCGATGAGGGTGCGGCGGATGCGGTCGGTGCTGGTGTCGAGGGCGGTCACGCGTTGACGGTGGATCTCGGTGCGGTCACCGTCGCGGACGGCGTACTGATAGAGGGACAGGCGGAGTTCGCGGCGGTGCCATTCCTCGGCGGTCCAGACAAGGCGGGTCTGTGCCAGGCGGACGCGGTCATGCCGGCGGGCGAAGGTCTGGAGGTCGGCGGCGCGGGCGATGGTGGCGGCGTTTTCCAGGGTGAGCGGCGTCAGCGTGCGAGCCTGATCGAGGGCGGCGCGTTCGGTGGTTGTTGGTTTCATGGCAGGTGTCCGGCGCCGTTGGGGTCCGGCGCCGTTGGGGTCAGCGGTCATTGGTAGGCGCGGGTGACGGCTTCCATGGTGTGGAGTTCGATGGCGTCGGCCAGGGCGTTGGCGGCGCGGTGGGCGGATGCCGTTGGGTTGGTGGTCCCGGTGTAGATGCCCAGGATGATCTGGTGTTCGTCCTGCT
>CAYQJG010000075.1:0-21889 GCA_964417715.1 uncultured Lentisphaerales bacterium
CGCTCCAACCTTGCTGCCGCTTGACCATCAGCTACTAAGATGAACCCCACCCACAAAACAGGCCACCCCCTCCTTCTGGCACCCGCCGAGGGGTGACCTGCAGAGTAGAAAGGGTGACCCGCGCAAGCGACCGGACCAGGCCGCAGCACCCACCGCCATCCTCGCGACGACGGTGAGCGCCCTTGGACTATTCGTCCACCGTCGCAGGGTTCCAGTTGAACGGTGTGTGATTGGGCAGTTTCGCAAGGACATGCTGTTCGGCGTCGTACATGTCGGTCGCTTCCATCCGCACGTTACGCCGGATCTGCCACGAACCGCTGGCTACTGCGTTCTGCGTCGTGAGTACGCCCTCCACGAGCGTTGCGCACAGCACGCCGTAGGGTGCGGCGCAAACGAAGTCATACTCCATGGCGCCGACAATCTGACCGCAGAGGGTCTCGAGCGTCGTGCAGCCCTGAATCGTCTCGTAGGTCGGGGGCAGACAGGGGTCCGGGTTCGGGATTTCGACCTCGGTATCCTTGCCGCGCGAGACCCGACCGAAACCGGCGGCCCAGAACCGCGTATTGCCCATGTCGAGGTAGGGCGAGGAGGATCCGGCGGCGTCGTTGAAGAATCCGGCCATGCTCGTATAGAAGAGATTACCTCCATCCACTACCGCCTCACCGGCCGTCCCGTTCAGTCCCTTGCCGCCGATCGTAAGAAAGCCCTCGACCTGATTGCCCAGCGTCGTGCCGCCGGCGTCCGCGCGCGTGGCGAACACGTCGACCAGATTGAAAGTCGCCGGCACGCGGAACAGCCATTTGTCGTTGTCGCAGACGCGGTAGATGTACAGCGTGGCATAGCCGCGCCCTTCACTGCAGTCCGTGCACTCTGGAACGGCCAGGTAGCCCGCCAGGACGTTCATCTCGCTGAATTTGTAGTCGTACAGCGCGTTGGTGCGCCGGTCGGTCGCGCGAGCGACGTTGCTGTTCTTGACGCTGGCCTTGAAGTCGTAGACTTGCACGGGACCGATCACTACGGGCACCGGAGTGGCATAGGTGCTGCCGGCGACGAGTATTGCGGCTGCGGCCATTGTGAGACGCTTCATCGGTTAAACCTCCCAGTTTGTGTCTGTGACATGGTCTACGCATAGCCTATGTGCACAAGAGTGTCAACACAAAAGATTGGCTGGAAAAATGCGGACGAACTCGTCCAGGAAGAGGTCCAGGTATGCGGGCGCGGCGGCTGAGAGATGCGGCAACAGGAATACGTTCGGCGCCCGGAGCAGCGGTGCATCAGGCGGCAGGGGTTCGGTCCCGAACACATCCAGGCAGGCGGCGCGCAGGCGTCCGGCTTTCAGGGCGGCGGCCAGCGCCGCTTCGTCGATCGCATTTCCGCGTCCCACATTGTAGACGGCGGCCTGTGGCCCCAGGCGGGCCAGACGGCGGCCGTCGATGAGCCTGTCCGTGGCGGGGCCGCCGGGCAGCGCCAGGATCAGGTGGTCCGCCTCGGTCAGCGCCGCGTCGAGTTGCGCCATGCTGACGATGCGATCGCCGCGTTCAAACCAGTCCGGTCGCCGCCGTGGCAGGTGTCGCCGCACGCCGGTGATCCGCACGCCGAACGGCTTGAGGCTGCGTCCGATCCATTCGCCGATGTGACCGAACCCGACGATAACCGCCTCGGTGCCGCGTATGGTGCGCTGCAGCGGCGCCAGTTCCGACTGCGGCCAGATCTCTCCGCGCTCCTGCAGGCGCGCCGCATCGAGCACGCCGCGGTTGAGTGCCAGCACCCAGGCTGCCACCGTCTCGGCGATGATCTGGCCATGGAACGACCCGTAGGTCACGTCCAGCGCGCGCCCCGCCGGCGGCGTCACATGGAAGTAATCCCTCCCGGCCGCCGGCGTGGCGATCCATCTGAGCTGCGGCGCGGCGTCCAGCCAGGCCTGCTCGAAGCGCCAGACGACGGCGATCTGAGCATGGCGAAGCGCCTGCCGTAATGTGGTTGAGGACTGGCAGACGCGTACGCTCACCCCCGGCAGTTCGCGACGGAGCCGCGCGGCATGGCGGGGTTGGAAGGCGAAGGCCGGCACCCGACTGGGGAGCCAGACGGCCAGCGTGATGCGCGGCGGGGGGGTCGGGGAGGACATAGGTTGTACGAAGGGTTCGGGGCGGTACTTAGGGGTTGGCGACTGGCAGAGCGCGGAAATCCAGATGGCTCGTGCAGAACCCCGGCGTCGCGGAGCTCCGCCCTCCGCAACACGGGCTGACGACCCGGTGCCGGGAGGTGCGAGCGCTGCGGCTCCGTGCTCCGTGAGGGGTTCTGCAGAAGCCTCGAAAGTCCAACATCGAGTACACCAACATAGGATACACCGATAGACGGAGAGATGGTAGCGTGATAAGAGGGCGCTTCCGGGTTTGTGGGGGGATTTTCTGTGGCTGGACGGGGTGTGGTGAACGGGATCGAGTAAGCGAGTCGGTTAAGGGTAACCGAGTAAGTGGGGCGGTTAAGTGTCGGAAACGGCGCCGGGAGGGCGGGAACCGCACTCCTAACCGCCACCCTTAACCGCCGTTCTTAACCGGATACCCTTAACCGACCCACTTAAGCGCCTTTCAGAGCGTGGTCATGCGCAATGGTCAGGAGAAAGAACCCACGAAAACCCGGAAGCACCGATAAGAGGTCGTGGGTCAGCGCTCCTGGGCTTCTGTGGCAAACCAACGCCATCGCGCGCACCACCGAACGCGCGGCGAACCATGCGCCCAATCGCCATTGACGCCTGTATCATGGGAGGCGTAATCTGCCTTCACATCTGAAGATTGCACTCTGACCAGACGGAACCAGAACCCGTCGGGGAAGCAGAACGACCATCACGTTGAGGCATATCAGGCACTCATTCGACAAAGAGACACAATGACTACGAGTAGATACATCCTGCCGCTTGCGATGGTCCTATGCGCTTGCGGATGTGCCACGGAGGCGCGATCCACGAAGTTGGACATCATACCCGGTGAAGGCGTTGCCCACGTCGCCACTGTCGGAATGCACTCGCAGGAGGTTGCAGGTCATACTGGAAATGGCGTTGTTGCTGCGATAACAGGCGAATCAGGTTTCTGGGCGTGCGTGCCCGCTCTCGGGATCTTTTGGAATGACGAGGACTCGAGAGACGGCATCACTTCGTTGCGGATAGTCGTTGACCCGTCGGCCTATCCCCGAGGCAATCCAATCCACCGCTTGAGCCGCTTTCGCGGCACACTTTCGGGCGCAATTTCACTCGCTACTCCAAGAGCTCTCACACGGGACCGTGTTGTATCCGTCTTTGGTGAGCCTCAACGCTCATTCGACCTGTCTCGATCAAGTGCCGACCAGGTTGACCAACTAATACAAGAGTGTGAATGTGCAACACGTAGAGGTCTGTCCGCATCACTCCGAACAACGTCTGCCACAGAAGATCTCGTCTACCCGGTAAAGGGCATAGAATTCCACGCTCTTGACAATGTTGTGCACACAATAGAGATCACTAGACCGGTCGAACCACAGGCTGCTACGTCGCGGACTACCGCGCCGTAGAGCCTGCTCGTTGGTCGAACAGAACATGCGGTGGAGAAGGTGTCGCATCAAGGGAACCCCATTGAATCTGGACGCGCCTATGAGCAGAACCCCATGACGTTGCGTCCAACAACCTTCAGCCCTCAGCCTTCAGCCTTCAGCCTCCCACGCGCCCCCGGTCTGCCGCCGTTGCGCAATCTGGCCGTGCGCAGCCACGCGCTGGACGCCATCCGGGGCTTCTTCCGCGCGGGTGCGTTCATCGAGGTCGAGACCCCCGTGCGCATTCCTGCGCCGGCCCTGGAACTGCACATCGATGCGCCTTCAGCCGGCCCGGACGCGTGGTTACGGACCTCGCCCGAGTTGCACATGAAACGGCTGCTGGCGGCGGGGTGCGAACGGATCTTCCAACTCGGTCCGTGTTTCCGTGCGGGCGAACGGGGGCGTCGCCACAACCCCGAGTTCACGATGCTGGAGTGGTACCGCGCGGGGGCCGGCTATCGCGATATCCTGGCCGACTGCGAGGGGTTGGTGCGACACGTTGCAGCGGCCGTCATCGGCAGCACGCGTCTGGTTTATCGCGGCGTGGCGATCGATCTTGCCGCGCCCTGGATGCGACTGACCGTGCGCGAGGCGTTCCGCCGCCACGCCGGCTGGGACCCGGTGGCCGCCTATGACCCGGACCGTTTTGATCTGGACCTGGTCAATCTCGTCGAACCCGCCTTGCCCCGCGACCGGCCGTGCGTGCTATTGGACTACCCGGCGCCGGCGGCGGCCCTGGCCCGGCTCAAGCCCGACGATCCGGCCGTGGCCGAACGCTGGGAGGTCTACCTGGGCGGACTCGAGCTTGCCAATGCCTATGGCGAACTGGTCGACGCCCCCGCCCAGCGCGTCCGGTTCGAAGCGTGCGCCGAAGCGCGCCGACGCCTGGGCAAGGAAGTCTACCCGCTGGACGAGCCCTTCCTCCGCGCCCTCGAATCCGGCTTGCCGCCGTGCGGCGGCATCGCCCTCGGCGTCGACCGGCTGGTGATGCTGCTGTGCGACACCGACGACATCGCCGATGTGCGCGTGGATGCCGGTGTCTGACTCGCCTTCATTTCGCGGCCTCGGCCCTCGGCGGCTCATGGTGTCGCAGAAGGTCCGGCAGGTAGCGGTTGATCCAGTCGATCCGCCAGAACACCGCCAGCGTGATGAGGACGACCATCGCCGCGATGATCCAGTTGCGCGTCTTGTGGCTGTCGGCGTAGGGGTCGGTGAGTTCGCGTTCGGCGCCCGGCGGGAGACGGGCCTCCTGCGTGAACTCGCGGCCGAGGGTCATGGTCATCCGGATGCGGCTGTTGATGGCCCAGCCGCACGCATTGAGTACCGGCGCCAGGTCGCGTGCGCGCAGTTTGAAGTAGGTCAGGATCACCGAGGGTCCTGAGACGGCCAGGATGACACCGCCGACGCCCAGCAGCGATTTCCACAGCGGCAGGCCGCTGATCGTGCTGATCAGGCCGCCGACGGCCGAACCCATCAGGCCGATCGCGATGCCGATGGCCGCCACCGAAGAGGCCAGTGCGGCACCTTCCATCTTGGTGGGCGTCGCGGCGGGTGTGCCTGGTACCACGGCCTTTGCGGTCTTGTCGACGTTCGTGGAGACGACGTTCAGGGCGGCGTCCTGCTTGGCCGCGAGCAGTTTTTTGACCTGGTCGCTGATCATCGTGGCGATCTTGCGCCAGGGCGCCCAGAAGGCTTCCTTGAGACTGATCGGGTGGTCGACGACCTTGATGATCACGGCTTCCCAGTCGCGTCCGTCGCGGTCATAGAAGATGCCGTTGCGACCGACCCAGAGCGAATCGGCGAATCCGGCGGTGAAAGCGGCGCAGATGGTGCGCTTCTCGCCGGTCGGCGGGTGCGTGATCTCGCAGTACGCCAGGAAGATCTTGCCCGCGGCGGCCATGGCGGCGTGCTTGGCCATATCGTCCACGTGCAGGCAGAGCACCGCGGCGCGGCCGTCCATGTGGAGGCGGCCGACGCAGAAGATCTCGGCGTAGCGGGGATCGTAGAAGTCGCCCAGGCTGACGTAGTTGTGGAGCAGGCGGTTGAGATGGCGGTGCAGGCGGATGAGCTTCTCGACGTCCTTGATCTGGTTGCTCTCGGTTTCCAGCGCCAGGTCCTGCGCGATCAGCTGCGTGATGACCCTCCGGCTGTCGCCCGACAGAATCGCGCGCAGGCGCGCGAGTCCGAGGGCCTCGACCGGCGAGGCGGGTTTGGCGGCCATCCAGCGTTCGTAAGGGGTGAGCGTGGCGACGATCTGGCGCCACTGGGCTTCGGTCAGGAACTCCGTGCCGTGACCGAGCAGCGGCACGGCGGCGGCGCGCTGGAAGACGGCGAGTGCGTCGGCCCAGTAGGGGTTGGCGCCGGCGAGGAGCGGCAGCGGACGCGCGGGTTCGATCCGTGAGATCGGGAAACGCGCGATTTCCGGGCTGGTGAGCGACAGCTCCAGGGGCGCGATGGCGGCGAAGTCGGGTTCGCCCCGGTTCAGCGGCGCAGCCGAGCGGATGTCGAAGGCGGCGAGGCGGCAGCGCGCGAAGTAGTCGTCGATCTTGCCGCGCACCGCCGCCAGCGACGCCATGGCGGCCGGAGTCGCATCGCCGATCGGGCGGATGGTGGCATCGTGGTCCGCCTGGTCCCACCAGTCCGAGTAGGCCTGGGCGGCGGTGAAGAAGAGGTCGAGCCTGGCCTGGCTCACGCCGGGCTTTCCGCTGCGGTCGGTCTCCCCTCCGAGGCAGGCGATGATGTCGGCGATCACCTGTCTGGCCGCGTCTTCGCCGGCGGCGTCGGCGGGAACGATGCCGTCGCCGTTGAATTTCGTCTGCGCGAAGATGGCGCTGCGGTCGGCAATGTGCGCCAGCGAGATGCATTCGGACGCGGCGGCGCCGAGGTTGGTCAGGATGCGTCTGGCGCCGGCCAGCAGCAGCGCACCGGACGGGTGCTGGTCATTGATGGAGGCCAGCGGCAGCGACTCGGCGTCCAGCAGCAGGACATTGGGGTCCTTCAGGTGCAGGCAGGTCCACTTGATGGCGGCGAGCAGTTCGGGGGCGCGGACGCGGCCGTCCTTGTCGGCATCGAGGAGTTCCAGTGTCTTGGCATCGAAGCGCACGCCGCGCGTGGGCAGGCTCAACACGACCCAGAGCTTCTGATCGAGTTCGTCAAGGTGGGCGATGTCCGCGCCATTCCGGAACATGATCTGGTCGAGACCGCCCGCGCGGAAGAACCGCCACCGGTGTCCGCCCGTCTTTCTCCGGGACAGGCTGCTGAGTGCTGGCATGGCGCGCATACTCCTTCGTGTCACGAACCCGCGCCACGGCGGCGGGCGAGTTCGCGCTGGAAAATAGCACGTCCCCGCGTTCCCGCGAAAGGGGTAAAGCAATCTTGGCAATCGAGAATCGGGGGGATATAATATCGACGTTGACATCGTTTCGTTTGCCGGCGAGTTGCACCCCCACGCGGTGCGGGAGAGTATCTCATGCAGCAAAGCACAGCCAAGGCCATCATTGATTTTCTCAGCCGCGACGAGAGCGCCGCGACGATCGTGATCGCACCGGGCGCGCCGCCGGTTCTGCGCGGCGAGAAAGGGGTGACGGTGGCGTTGGAGATGATCATGACGCCCCTGGAGATCACCGAGACCATGATGGCGTTTCGCAACCACGCGCAACTCTCCGAAGCCATGGTGACGCGGGCTTCGGGCAGCTTCGCCTTCCCGGTGTCCAAGGTGGGGCGTTTCCGCGTCGACTACCTGATGCAGCGCGGTTCCTATGTGCTGACGGTTACGCGGACGTCAAGCAAGGTGCCCTCGTTCGATGCCCTGTTCGACAACCAGGCGCCGGCGATGATGGTGCTGGATCTGATCAAGACGGGGCATGTCTCGGTCGTGACCGTCTTCAGTGTGGATGCCGCCACGAATGCCGCGTTTGTCTGTTCGATGCTGCAGAAGATCAACGGCACGCCGGGCATCAACCGGCTGATTTGCACCGTGGAGCAGAGCCTGAGCTACCTCATCCGGCATGACAACAGCATTGTCGTTCAGTGCGAGGCCGACACCGATGTGCCGACCCTCGAAGCCGGCATACAGAACGTGCTCGGGCTGCGCCCGGACATCCTGTACGTGAGCGACGTCCGGGCGGACACGGAACTGGTCCAGGTCCGTGCCGCCGTCGGTCGCGGCATCACGACGATCATCAGCAGTACGGTCATGGACCACGCCTACATGAGCAGCCGTCTGCTTTCGTCCGGCCGCGATGGCGAGGCGCCCGACCCCAACCGACGCTGGTTGCCGGTGAGCCTGACGGCGCTGGCAGACGGGAAACTCTCCCTGAGCGTCGGCGAGTCCGCGTCGCCGGGCACGGCGCCGCGGTTGCGGTCGATCAGTGGCGGTGGCGCGGGTGGCAAACTCGTGTCGTCGACGCTGAAGCCCTGATTGGGCGCCGATCAGATCGGCTCGCTGCCAAGCAAGCGCAGGCGCGTGCGGTTGTGATGGTGGCAGATGGCCAGGGCCAGGGCGTCTGCCGCGTCTTCCTGTGGCAACTCGGGCAGGTTGAGAAGCGTCATGACCATGCGCTGCATCTGCTCCTTAACCGCACCGCCATAGCCCACCACGGCCTGTTTGACTCGGCGTGGCTCGTACTCGTAGACCGGCACGGCGAGGCGCGCACACTGCGCGATGACTGCACCACGGGCCTGTCCCAGGATCAGCGTCGTGCGCAGGTTCTTCGCATAGAAGATCCCTTCGATCGCGACGGCCTCGGGACGGTGGTCGGCGATGATCGCCGCCACCCCGTCGGCCAGGGTCAGCAGGCAGGCCGAGAGCGACCGGTCGGGCGGGTTGCGAATGCGGTCATACCAGACCGCCGAGAGGCGGTTGCCGGCGGCCGCAACCACGCCCACGCCGGTCGAACGGAGCGACGTGTCCACACCGAGGATGCGCGTCGGCGCGGGGGGGGGTGGAAGGGGCATGAACGGATTCCCCGATCGGTGGCGCCGCCTATCCCAGCGCGGCTATCCCTCGAGCTGATCGGCGATGCTCGCGTCCACATCCATGTTCGTGTAGACGTTCTGCACGTCCTCGTAATCCTCAAGCGCGTTGATGAACTTGGTGACCGCCCTGGCCACGTCCGCGTCCTTGACCGGCACGGTGGTCTGCGGGATCAGGCCCACCTCCGCGCTGGCGGTCGGAATGCCGGCTTTCTGGAGCGCGTCACAGACGTCTGCGAAGGCCTGCGGCGAGGTCAGCACCTCGAAAGCGCCGTCCTCGTTCGTCATGTCGTTGGCGCCGGCGTTGAGGACGATCTCCATGATCTTGTCCTCATCCTGCCCGGTGGCGTCGATGATGATCTGGCCCAGGCGCTCGAACCCGCGCGAGACGGCGTTGAGGGCGGCAAAGTCGGAGCCGTTCTTCTTGAAGATATTGCGGATTTCGGCAGCCGCACGGTTCTTGTTGTCCGTGAGCACCTTGGCGATCAGGCCGACGCCGCCCTGGGCGTAACCCTCGTAGGTGATGTCCTCGAAGACCTGCGCGCCCAGTTCGCCCGTGCCCTTTTTGATGGCGCGGTCGATGTTGTCGTTGGGCATGTTGATGCTCTTGGCCTTCTGGATCACGTTGCGGAGCGAGGCATTCATCATCGGGTCGCCGCCGCCCTGCTTGGCCACCACCATCAATTCCTTGGCCAGCTTGCTGAAAGCCTGGCCCTTCTTGGCGTCTGCCGCGCCCTTGGCGTGCTTGATCTTCGCCCACTTACTATGACCGCTCATAACCGTTCCTCTTTCTGCCTACCTGCCCGCGCATTCGTCCTGACGCCCTACTGTGCCTGCTCCGGCCGGCATCGCGCAGCCCAACAGGTCGGCTGGTGTGCCGGCGTCGTATTCCTGCACCCACCCATTCGCGAAACCCAGCGACTCGACCGCATCCGTGACCCGCCGGTACTCCTCCGCCGTCAGCGGCCGGTTCCACTCCGGACGCTCGCACGCGCGATACACGGGTGTGTACTGCGACATGACGCTCAGGTGCACATCCGTGCCCACCTGATCGGCCAGCCAGCCCAGATTGGCCACCGCTTCGTCCGCATGCCCCGGCAGCACCAGCAGCCGGCAGATCGTGCCGCGCCGGGCCACGCCCTGGTCATCCGCCTGCAGCGGCCCGAGATGCTGCCAGAACCACTGCAAACTGGCACGCGCCGCCGACACGTAGCCGACGCCGTCGGATGCCTCTCGCGCGGTGGCCTCGCGGGCATAGCGCAGATCGATCAGCGCAATGTCTGCCAAGTCGGCATAGGCCGCAAGCGTCTCCGGCGTTTCAAAACCGGACGTATTATAGATGATCGGTAGTCGAACGCCAGTCCGAATTAGGGGGGCCAGCGCGGCCCGGATCTGCGGCAACCAGGGGGTGGGGGAGACGAGATTCCAGTTATGGCACCCCTGGCGGGCGAGTTCGTCGAAGAGCGCGGTGAGACGCGACAGGTCCAGATCCTCGCCCTGTTGGAGCTGGCTCCACGGGTAGTTCTGGCAGTAGATGCAGCGCAGCGTGCAGTGCGAGAAGAAGACCGTGCCCGAGCCCTTCTCGCCGCTGAGCGGCGGCTCTTCGCCGAAATGCGGCCCGTGCCTGAAGACCCGCGGCGCCACACCGGCGCCACAGTAGCCCGTCTGCCCGGCGTTGCGGTCCGCGCCGCAACGCCGCGGACAGAGGCGGCAGGAGTCCAGGTCCGGTAGGGCGCTCACTCTTCTTCGTCGGCCTTGTGATGCTTGGCGGCCTCGGCGATGATCTTCTGCGCCACATTGGCGGGCACGACATCGTAGCGCGTGAAGGTCATGTCGAAAGACCCCTGGCCGCCGGTCAGGGAACGCAGCTCGGCCGCATACTTGAAGAGCTCGGCCAGCGGCGCCTCGGCCGTGATGACCTGCGTGCTGCCGTCGACCTCCAGCCCCAGCACGCGCCCGCGCTTGTGCGTGAGGTCGCCGTTGATCGCGCCCATGAAGTGCTCGGGGATTGTGACCTTGATGGTCATGATCGGTTCGAGCAGGACCGGGTGGGCCTTGGACATCGCGTCGCGGAAGGCACGGCTGCCGGCAATCTTGAAGGCGATTTCGGACGAATCCACGTCGTGGTAGGCGCCATCGTACATGTGCACCTTGACATCCTGCACGGGATAGCCCGCGACCGAACCCGCCAGCATGCCCTCAACCACGCCCTTGTGCACGGCCGGCTTGAAGTTGTTGGGGATCGTGCCGCCGACGATCTCGTCGAGGAACCACTCCTCCTCGCCGGGGCGCTTGGGGTCCACCCGCATGTAGACTTCGCCGAACTGGCCGCGGCCGCCGGTCTGCTTCTTGTGCCGGTAATGCCCGTCGCCGAGGGCCGTCACGGTTTCGCGGTACGGCACCTTGGGGGTGCTCAGCTCAACCGAAACATTGGATTGCGACTTCATCAGGTGCACGGCCACGTCGATGTGTACGTCGCCCAGTCCCTTGATGACCACCTGCTTGGTTTCGGCGTTCTTCTCGACCAGCAGGGTCGGGTCCTGTTCGCAGAGCCGGTGGATCGCCGTACCCATCTTGTCCTCGTCCGCCTGCGTCTTGGCCGAAATGGCCATGTACATGACGGGGTTGGGGAAGGGGATGGGCGGCAGGTGTGTGGCACAGCCGGCCGCGGCCAGCGTGTGACCTGTCTTGGTGGTCTTGAGCTTCGGGATCGCGACGATCTCGCCCGGGCCGGCCTTCTCGACATGGGTCTGTTTCTTGCCCACGGTCGTGACCAGCGCACTGACGGTTTCCTTGCCGCCGATGGTCGTGTTGTGCAGGTCGGCATGCGGGGTCAGCGTGCCGGACACGACGCGCACGTAGCTGAGCTGCCCGATGAAGGGGTCCACCACGGTGCGCCAGACCAGGCCGACGAACGGCGCGTTCGGGTCGGGGGCGATCACCTGGTCCTTGGTGTCCTTGAAGACGCGCGCGGTTGGCGCGGGGAACAGCCGGCAGACGCCGTCGAGCAGTTCGGCCACGCCCTGTCCCTTGGCGGCGGCACAGGCGAATACCGGGTGGAGCGTGCCGCCGGCCACGGCCTGTACGAGCCCCTTGGCGATTTCCTCGGCCGAGAGAGCCTCGCCGCCCAGAAACTTCTCGATCATGGCTTCGTCGGTCTCGGCGGCGGCTTCGACGAACTGGCCCTTGTAGGCCTGGAGATCATCCGGCAGGTTGCCGGCCGAGAGGACGTCCTTGAGGCTGCCGTCGGCGACCGGTGCCACGGCGGGTACGCATCCGTTCCCAAACGACTCCTTGATGGCCGCGAGCGTTTTGCCGAAATTCGCATTCTCTTTGTCGAGGCCGGTGATGATGAAACCGCGAGCCTGGATGCCGACCGTCTGGCAGGCCTGCCAGGCGCGCCGCGTCCCGACCTGCACGCCGGCCACGGCGTCCACCGTGATGAGCACGGCGTCTGTCGCGCTGCCCGCCGCCAGCACCTGACCGTAGAAGTCCAGGTAGCCCGGTGCATCCGTGAACACGACGCCATAGCGGTTGCCGTCGGCGCCCTTGTACTCGGCGCTGAACGTGGCGGCCAGAATCGAACTCCTTCGCGCCTTCTCCTCGTCGATGAAGTCGGACACGCTCGTGCCGTTGTCCGCTGATCCCAGACGGTCGTTCAAACCGAGTTTGAACGCCAACGCGTCGGTCAGGGTCGTCTTGCCACTGCCGCTGTGGCCGAAGAGCGCGAAGTTACGAATGTTTGAGACCGGGATGTCTTTCATGGTTGGTAGGCCTGCTTCCGTTAAGTAAATCCCTAAACCCGTAATACTTGTACTATGGCAGAAGTAACTGGGGCGCGCAAACCCGAAACCGCGCCAGAACGGGGATGCGAAGATGCACCAAAGGCGCTACTATGCGGAGGACGACGGGCGTCGGCCGGCGCCGCGGGAATCGGGAGTCAAACCATGCTGCCTTTCGTTCACGAGAGCCAAATCCGGGTGCGCTACGCCGAGACCGACCAGATGGGCGTCGTCTGGCACGGCAACTACCTGCAGTATTTCGAGGCGGCGCGCACGGAGGCGCTGCGCGCCAGCGGGTGGTCGTACCGCGGCCTCGAGGAATCCGGCGTCATGCTGCCGCTGGTCGAAGCGCATCTCGAGTATGTGCGCCCGGCGCGCTACGATGATCTGCTGACCGTGCGCGTGACCGTCAGCGATCCGCCCACCGCCCGCATGCGTTTCGACTACGAGGTGCGCAGCGAGACGGGCGAACGTCTGGTCACGGGTCATACCATCCTGGGTTTTGTGGACGCCGCAACGCGCCGGCCGTGCCGGCCGCCGCCGCGCTTGCGGGCGCTTTTCGCGCCGTAGGACCGTCTCCATGTCCGAACGCCACGCCATCCTGATCGTCGCGATCAATGCCCGCTACGGCCACTGCTCGTTCGCGGGCCGCTCCCTGCTGGCCAACCTCGGGGCACTGCAGGCCGACGCCGTGCTCATCGAGACCGACCTCGACGTGTCGCCTTTCCAACTGGCGGCTGACATCGTGGCGCGGCAGCCGCGCATCGTGGGCTTCGCCGTCTATCTCTGGAACGTGCAAACCGTGCGCGAGACGCTGGCCATCCTGCGGCAGGTGGCCCCCGACCTGCGCCTCGTTCTGGGCGGCCCCGAGATCGTGGCCGACACCGCCGACGCCTGGCGCGGTCTGGCCGACGACCTCGTCGCGGGCGAAGGCGAGACAGCGTTCCGGCGCATCTGCGCGGCGCCGGATGGCGACGGGGCGCGAGGGGCTCCCGGCGACGGGCCCCGACTGGCCTGCGCCGACCCCGAAGATCCGGCGGCGCTGGCCTTGCCTTACGGACTGTATACGGACACCGACATCGGCCGGCGCACCGTGTACGTCGAGAGTTCGCGCGGCTGCCCGTTTGCCTGCGCGTACTGCACGTCGTGCGGCACCGGGCTGCGGCTGCTGCCCCTGAACCGCATTCTGCCGGCCTTCGACCGCCTGCTCGAGCGTGGCGTGCGTGCCTTCCGCTTCCTGGACCGCAGCTTCAACGCCGCCGAAGCCCATGCCTGCGCGGTACTCGACTTCTTCCTGGCACGCCACCCGGCGCGGCTGCAACTCCACTTTGAGATCATGCCGTGCCGGCTGGGTGCCGCGCTGCGCACGCGCCTGGCCGCGTTTCCGTCCGGTGTGCTGCACCTCGAGGTCGGCGTGCAGACCCTCAACCCGGACGTGGCGCGCCGGATCGGCCGCCCCGGCGACCAGGCCGTGGTGCTCGAGGCCCTGCATTTCCTGATGGATGCCCGGGCTAGCGTGCACGCGGACCTGATCTTCGGCCTGCCGGGCGAGGACGAGGGCTCGTTCGCGGCCGGCTTCGACCTGCTTGTGCGCACCTTCGACCCGCCGGAACTGCAGGTGAACCTGCTCAAACGGCTGCCGGGCACGCCGCTGGCGCGGGCGCCGGAGTCCGCCGGAATGCGCTTCAATCCGCATCCGCCCTACGAGCTGCTGGCGAGTGATGTGCTCGGATTCGAGGCCATCGGCCGGCTGCAGCGGTTCGCGCGCACATGGGAACTGGTGCATAACCGGGGGCGTTTCCCGCAGGCCGCGCGCGCCGTGTGGCAGGTGGGGGCGGCCTCGCCGTTCGCGCGGTACGCCGCGCTGGCCGAACGCATCCATGCGGCCGAAGGGCGGCTGCACGCGCTCAGCACGGATCGGCTGACGCGTCACGTGACCGGCTTTCTGGCGGACGAATGCGGCCTGGCGCCCGATAAGGAAGTGACGGCGCAACCATGACTGATCCAAGAACGTCCTGCCGGCGCGTCATGGCTGCCTATCGAGGTGAACGCGCCGACCCCGACTTTGTCCGCGTGGCGCGCCTGGTGCAGGCGCACTGCGATCCGTTCAGGGCACGGGACCCAGAAACCCGAATCCATGTGCACTGCCACGGACGCGTGAGCACGATTGTATCAAATGGTGGCCCAGAACACCGCGCTGCTTAAAGCGGCTCAATAACGATAGGTTGGTTTGGGAGGATATTCATACCTCCGCCTTACCCGCCCCCGCTCGCACTCCCCACCGCCATTAGCCCCCGCCATTCGACCACCTTGTCGCCGGCTTCGACCGCGGCCCGCGTTTCCCTGGGCAGCAGCTGCAAAGACTTGCGTCCGTTACCGTCGCCGCCAAGTGGACACTTGTGGACCCGTTTTGACCCTTTTCGACTATGCGACCAGTCCACTTTTCAGTCCACTTGCAGCCTGCATCCAGAAACGACGGCAGTCCCCGCACCGCTTCCGCTTTCTGCAGCATCATCGGGTCGGTGTAGGTCTTCGCCGTCAACTTCGGGTCACTGTGCCGCATAAGGCTCATGAGGGTAGGCAGTCCGGTAGTTCCGCCTGCCTGCAGGTTCATGTTGAAGGTCTTCCGCAGCGAATGGAAATCCGCCACTCGCCCCAGACCGTCAACCTTGGCGATCCCGGCCGCCGTGACAAGTTCGGGGTGCAAGGGAACAACTCTTGCCGCACCGCGCACACGACCCAGGAGGCGGGCGGACAAGAGCGGGACTGCCTGCCACCTTCCGCCCCGAGAGCGCGAAGCCCGGTGCACCACTGCGTTACTGAGGCCTCTCCAAGGCGCCGCAGCGGGCTCGTAGCGCCCGCTGTACCCGTTCCTTGCACGGGAAGAGTACAGCAGGAGGTTTTGCAGGAGCCTCAGGCCGTCCAGGTGACGCGGCGGCGGCCGGGGGCCAGCGCGACGCTCTTTCCATCGGGCAGCCGCAACTCGCCGGTGGTGCCCCCGGGCAGGGTCACGGTGAAGATCACCTTGCCGCCTTCGCGCTTCCACGCCGACCGGATGATGCCGGCCGGCGCGCGATGCCAGGCGCTGATTGCGTCGAGCCCCTCGACCGGCATGGGCCGCACCGTCACACGGCTGAATCCGGGATGCTCCGGATCCGGCGCGATGCCGGCGAAATACTGGTAGAGACAGGCGCTGATGTCGCCGAACATGATGTGATTCTGCGAGTCGCTGTTGTTCCAATTCTCGCGCAGGGTTGTGGCGCCGTGCTGCAGCCAGTTGGCCCAACCGGGGTAATCCGGCTGCGAGAAGAGCCGGAAGGCCAGATCCGCCCTGCCGTTCTCCGCCAGCGCGCGCGGCACATACTTCGCGCCCAGGATGCCGAAATCGACCTTGCATCCGTTCCGTTCGACCGCCTCCGCGAGCCGGCTGACCACCGCGGCCCGCTGGTCGTCTTCGACCAGGCCCTGATAGACCGCACACGCCAGCGCCGTCATCTGCCCGTCGGCGTAGACGCCGCCCCCCCGGTAGAACGTCGTGTTGAAGGCGCGGCGGATCCGGCCGGACAGCGCGCCGAGAACCGCCGCCTCCCTCCTGCGGCCGGTCATCCTCGCGTATCGGGCCAGTAGGCAGGTGTCGGCATAGTAGTAGGCCGTCGAGGTGAGCGCCGCGGGCACCTCGCGGGGGTTGACCGAACACCAGTCGCCCAGGCCGAATTGCACGATGTGGTCCGTCGCCAGCGCGCCGAGATACCCGACATAGCGCGCCATGGCGGGATACAGGCGTTCAATGTGGGATGCGTCGCCCGTGTACAGATAGATGTACCACGGGATCAGGATCAGCGCGCTGTCCCACGCAGGCCCGGAGCCCCAGTTGTACCCCCAGCCGGCACAGGGCACGATGCACGGAATCTGGCCGTTGGGCCGCTGGCAATCGGCGATGCTGTCGAGCCATTCCCCGTAGGCGGCCGCCGCGCCGAAGTTCCAGAGCCCGGTCTCGGCCGCCAGATGCGCGTCACCCGTCCATCCGTTCTTCTCGCGGTGCGGGCAGTCGGTGGGAAATCCCACGAAGTTTCCGACATAGGCCCAGCGCGTGCACGTTTGCAGGCGGTTGAGCGTCTCGCTGGATGTTTCGACCCCGCCCGCCTCGTCAAACGCCGTATGCACCACGCGGCCCCGGAGCGTGTCGGGCGTCGGCTCGCCGGGCAGCCCCTCGACTCGGACATACTGGAAACCGTGGTAGGTGAAGTTCGGCTCCCAGATCTCCTCGCCCTGACCTTTCAGGATGTAACGGTCGGTCTGGAACTCGCCGCTCTTGATGAACCGGTCCATACCCGCGATGTCGATGTCGCCTTCGGGGTTGAGTCGCTCGGCATACCGCAGCACCACTTCCGCGCCGGCCGGTCCGCTGACCCGGAGCTGCGCCCAGCCCGCCATGTTCTGCCCCATGTCGAAGACCGCCGCGCCGGATGCCAGTTTGCGCACCGACACCGGTGTGAGGGTCTGCATGACACGGCACGGCGGGGCGGTCTGCGGTTCGAGCGACCCGCCGGGCCCGGGCACGATCGCCGCCCGAGCCCACCCGCTGTCGTCATAGCCGGGGACATCCCAGCCCGGCCGCTCGGCGCACGCGTCGTAGTGCTCGCCGTTCCGCAGGCCGTCAAACCGGATGGGGCCATCCGTCACGCGCCAGGCGCCGTCGGAGAGCAGTCGGAACGCGGCGCCGGACTTGAGTTCCACGTCCAGCTCAAGAGTCAGCTTGGGGTAGTCCCGCCACGTCGCCCGATCCAGGTTCCAGAATTCGACCGTGTGGCCGTTGTACCAGCCGGAGCCCAGCGTCACGCCCATCGCATTCGCGCCCGCGTGGACCTGGTTCGTCACGTCGTAGGCAACATAGCGGACGCGCCGGTCATATTGCGAGACCACCGGATCCAGCACATGGTCCCCCACCCTGCGGCCGTTGATGCGGGCCACGTAGTACCCCAGTCCGCAGATTCGCAGGGTGGCCTTCCGCACGGGACCGTCCAGCGCGAATTCCCGGCGGAACAGCGGCGCAGGCGCCATCTGGTCCGCATACTGGAACATCATGTTGTGTCGGCCGATCCACGGTGCGGCCCAGGCGCGCGTCTTCCCCCGCCCTTCCGTCCCGCCGGCCCGGCGCGGCGCCGGATGCAGGCCTGCCTTTGCGGTTCCCGCACCGCGTCCCGCTTTCTTGCGTGCGACCATGCGACTCACCTCCATCCTGCCTCCGTCTATCGAGGGAAGTAGAGTTGCTCCAGACTGGCATTGACGCCGGGGGCGCCGAACAGGGGCAGGCTGCGAATCCGCATGATCTCGCTCAGGTCGCGCACCGCCTCCCGCGACAGCTCCTTCAGAGTCCCGGCGGCCATTGCCCGCAACATCGAATCCACGGTGCTCTCGAAGAGTTCCACGGTCAGCAGCGTCCAGTAGATGTCACCCCGGGTCATCGTGACCAGCCCGTGGTTTTCCATGACGAAGCTGTTGTACTTCTGCAGGAAGGGCGCAAAGTGGTCCGCCAACTTCTGGGTCAGGGGCTGCCCGTAAGGCACGACCGGCACAGGCCCCACCTCGGTGGTGGTTTCCGGATAGTAGGGCCGCATCAGGAAACCGGGATCGCTCATGATCGCGGCGGCACAGACGCTGGGGGGATGGCAGTGAATCACAGACCGCACATCCGGCCGGTCCAGGAAGAACTTCAGGTACATCGGCTTCTCACCGGTCGGCTTGCGACGCCCCTCCACCGTCTCGCCGGCAAGGTTCAGAAAGACCACGTCATCCGCCGAGACGTCCCCCTTGTACATCTGGGTCGGCGTGATGAGGATCAGATCATCCGCCAGCTTCCACGCGGCATTCCCCCCGAAAGCCGTGACAAACCGGCTGGCGGCCACCCGGTGCAACACCTTGACGAACAACTCCACTTCGGCCCGATACTTCTGCTGATACTGCATGCGATTCTCCTGGTCGATCCCCCGTCCCGTCGATGGCATCCTCTGGTCCTGTTCTCTCCGGTCAAAACTCGATCATCGCCTTCACCACACCGTCCCGGTAGTCGGCCACCAGGTCGAAGGCGGCCTGCGTGCGGGCGAACGGGAAGCGGTGCGTGACCATGAAGTTCACGTCCACCTCACGCCGGGCAATCATATCCAGCGTCGCCTGCACGCAATGATTCTGGCGCCGGACGTTCTGGATGCAGATCTCCTTGTGGCGCAACCTGTCGACCTTGAAGGAGACCCGTTCCAGCGTCGGCGGGATCCCCACCACCATCAACTTGCCGCCGGGCTTCAGCAGCTCGATCCCCTGGTCCATGGCGTCCTGCTGCCCGCAGCATTCAAACACCACATCCAGTTGCGACGGCTCCAGCCGGGCCATCTCCTGGATCACGTCGGTGCGCAGCGGGTTCCCCCCCCAGTCGGCCCCGGCCTTGCAGGCCAACGCCAGCCTGGAATCGATCTTGTCCGTCACCACAATGCGCGCCGCCCCTTGCGCGCGAGCCGCCAGCATGACGCTCAACCCGATGGGGCCCACCCCGAGGATGCCGATCTTGGCGCCGGATATGGGGATGGCGCTCTTGACCGCATAGACCCCGATGGCCAGCGGTTCCGACAGGGCCGCCTCGTCGTCCGTGATGGCCGGCGCTAGGGCAAAACAACTGGTCGCCGGCATCACCACATATTCGGAAAGACACCCTTCGGCCTGCTTGGGACAGCCGAGAAACCGCAGCTTGCGGCAGGTGTGCGGGCGCCCCACGCGACATTGATCGCAGGTCCAGCAGGGCATGGCCGGTTCAACGGCCACGTGATCGCCCGGCTTGAACGCAGAGACGGCGGCTCCGACCTGCTTCACGATGCCAGCCCCCTCATGCCCGACCGTAAAGGGGTACTGAACTACCTGGGAGCCGATCTTCCCTTCCGTGTAGTAGTGAACATCCGAGCCACACACCCCGACCCTCGTCATCTGAATCAGAACATCGGTATCGTACGCCACCGCGGGCGTCGGCACCGTGCGCATTTCCATGGACCGTATCCCGGTCAACTGCATCGCCTTCATCGTTTTCTTCCTGCCATGACCGCATCACGGTCCTGACACTCTCCGCCTGCGCCTGAACGAATGACCCCCAAGCATGCCAGAATGTAGCCCGATTGCCAAGGGGCTCTTCAGCGCACTCGTAACAGTTTAGCCCATTGGTGGATTGACAAACTAACTGCGCCCCCCGGCGAAGCCGGGGGGCGCAGTTAGTTTGTCAATCCACCCACGCGGAAAAGCGACCGTGGTGAAGACTTACCCCCTTGCGGGCCATCGGCGATCACGGCCATCATGGGCGCATGTTTTTGAGGTCTACCACACGCCGGAAGGACGGCAAGGTTCACCGCTACTGGAGCGTCGTGGAAAGCCGCCGGTTGCGCGGGGGCGGCACGGCGCAGAAGACGTTGCTGTACTTGGGCGAGATCAATGACAGTCAGCAGGCGGGATGGTGCAAGGCCATCGAGGCTATTGTCGGCGGTCAGTCGACGCCCCTGTGCCTGTTTCCATCGGACCGACTTCCGCCGGTGGACGTTGCGCACGTCCAGATTCGGATGGACAAGCTGGAACTGCGACGGCCGCGGCAGTGGGGTGCCTGCTGGCTCGCGTTGGAGTTCTGGGCGCGGCTGCAACTGGACGAGTTCTGGGCGCCGCGCCTGCCGGCCTCGCGCGAGGGCACGCGATGGTTACACGTGCTCAAGACCCTGGTGGCGTACCGGTTGATCGATCCGGGAAGCGAGTTTCGTCTGCACCGGCTGTGGTACGACCGGACGGCCATGGCCGATCTGCTGGGAGATGATTTCCGGCCGGCGGCCAAGGAGAACCTGTACCGCTGCCTTGACAAGTTGCTGCGGCACCGGGACGATCTGTTCAACCATCTGGTCCCGCGGTGGAAAGACCTGTTCGGGGCGCGTTTTGAGGTCCTACTCTACGATCTGACCAGCACCTACTTCGAGATCGATCCGCCCGACCCGGCCACAATGGCTGACCATGTCCCGCTACACCCAACCGGACCACGCCACGCAACTGCTGCTCACCGTGATGGGACTCCGCCTGCCGCCTCAACCGCCACCCCAGATATCGCCGATTGCACCAAATGATCACGCCGGGTGATGTGGTGAAGACCTGTCACCCCACAACCGCACAATCATTGGCGTTTCCGCGCGCTGTATCCCCCAGTTGAGAAAGTCGGGCTAGCCCAGTTCCAACATTGCCCGCGGCGCCCCAGTGCCGGTTGTGCCATGGCGCGCCAGGCTCCGGCGTTTGCTGGCGGATGCCTCAAGAACATGCGCGCATGATCGCAACGATCAGGGGCAATCCGCAAGCGGGTAGGTCTTCACCACAAGCCCCTTTCGCCCAAACGGCTTGGTTTCTCCCTCCCCGCGCCACGCCGCCGGCTGCGGCGTTCGGAGGGATGACGCGCCCGCCGTCATCCAAACCGATGTCGGGGGAGTCGCCGAAACGGTCGATCCCGGTCGCTCCGCCTGCTGACGGGGGTCACCCCCGCCAATGGCGGGCGACCTCCGCCACGCGCCGGAACTTCTCGATCGTCACACCCGGCGGACAGGAATCGGAGTTGGCAAGCACGAAAGGGCCGCCGCTGCCGTCGGCGAGCACCGCCTCGACGTAGTCGCCGAGCGCGGCCAGCGGCCGGCTGAGGAATTCGACCGGCTCGATCCCGCCGATGATGCCGAAGTCGCCGCCCACGCGCTGCCGGCATTCCTTGAGCGGCAGGTTGCCGGTAGGGGGCGGCGACATGCTTTCCACCGCGGCGGCGCCATGCGCTTTCATGCGCGCCACCAGTTCGCGGGTGTGGCCGCAGGCGTGCTGGATGTACTTCTTCCCGGCGGTGCGGAGAAGGCGGCACCAGGCGCCGATCTCGGAGCCGATGTACTCGTCATACTGCGTGGGCGAATAGTTCTGGGTACTCGAATCCTCCCAGGTGATGAAGTAGTCGTAGTCCGATTGCGCTGCCAGGCGAACCGCTTCCTGGTTGTTCTCCACCATCGCCCGCCACAGGGCGCGTACGGTCCCCGGAAAGTCTGCGAGATGGTAGTTCACCTCCTCCGTGCCAACATGATACTCGACCATCATCTGGAAGGCCGACTTGCCGCGGGGCAGGAGCATGCCGAGCAGCAGACCGTCCTCGCCGACGCGCGCCAGTTCCTGATTCGCGGCGGCCGGCGCGTAGATGAAGCGGGTGTTCTCTTCGATCCAGAGCTGGACCTTGTAGTCCGCCTCGGTCTTGAGCGGGTGTTCGACGAGGAAGTGCGTGTTGCCGGCGTCGCTTCGCATGCGGGCGCTGCGGAGGGCGCCCACCGGAGTGATGATCTCGCTGTACTGCCGTCCATTCTCATTCCATTCGCGGGTGGTGACCTCGGGGCCGACCGCCCGCACGGGGCAGGGCGCGCCGCGGAGCATCGGGTCCGCGCCGAGCTGTCGGACGAAAGCCACTTCGCCGGCCTTCCGCACCTCCTCCGGTGTCCTAACGACCAGTTAATGAGACTAAAATACCTGTAAAAGAGGGTAACGCT
>CAYQJG010000076.1:0-21691 GCA_964417715.1 uncultured Lentisphaerales bacterium
CGGGGGTTCCGTTCGTGCCGGTCACCAACTCGCCGCCCGGGAAGGCGCCCGTCGATGCCGTCTTCGAGACGCTGATCGCCGGAGCGATCTGGTCCACGGCCGCGGCATCGGTCGCCGTACGTGTGAGACCCTGCGGATCGACACCGGTGGCTGTCGCGGTGTTGGTCAGGTCGCCGCTGATGGCGCGGCTGACGCTGGCGGTCACGCTTTGTCCCGCGGCCAGTAACCCGATGTTCGCCGTGTAGGCGAGCAGTGCGTCATCGAGCGTCACGTCGGTCAGGGCGGTGTCGCCGGAGTTGCGGACGACGATCCACCACGTCACGGGGGTTCCGTTCGTGCCGGTCACCAACTCGCCGCCCGGGAAGGCACCCGTCGAGACCGTCTTCGATACGCTGATCGCCGGGGCGATCTGGTCCACGGCCGCGGTGTCCGTTGCGGTGCGCGTGAGTCCGAGCGGATCGATGCCGGTGGTTGTCGCGCTGTTGTTCAGGTCGCCGCTGATGGCGCGACTGACGCTGACCGTCGCACTTTGCCCGGCGGCCAGGAAGCCGATGTTGGCCGAGTAGGCGAGCTGCGCGTCGTTGAGCGTCACGCCGCTCAGTGCCGCGTCGCCGGAGTTGCGTACCACAAACCACCATACCACGGGCGTGCCGTTCGTTCCCGTTACCAATTCGCCGCCCGGGAAGGCGCCCGTCGACACGGTCTTCGATATGCTGATCGCCGGTGTGATCTGATCCACGGCGGCGGTGTCGGTCGCGGTGCGCGTGAGTTCCAGCGGATCGACGCCGGTGGCCGTCGCCGTGTTGTTCAGATCGCCGCTGATGGCGCGGCTGACGCTGACGGTCACGCTCTGCCCCGCGGCCAGGGCGCCGAAGTTGGCCGTGTACGCGAGTTGCGCATCGTCGAGCGACACGCCGGTCAGTGCGGTGTCGCCGGAGTTGCGGACGACGATCCACCATGTCACGGGCGTGCCGTTCGTTCCCGTTACCAACTCGCCGCCCGGGAAGGCGCCCGTCGATACCGTCTTCGATACCGTGATCGCGGGCGCGATCCGGTCGACCACCGCATCGTCGCTAGCGGTTGCATTGGGCAGTCCGACAATGGCCACGCCATTGCTGAAACAGGGCACGCCCTGAACGACGCCTATGTTCGTGACGTCTGCGTTGACTGCGAGGTTGGTGGCGGTCAGAGCACGGGTTGCCCCCGGTGCCAGGACGCCCGGCAGCGTGCCGACGACGCCCAGTACATTGTCGGTTACGACCACGCCGCTCAGGTACGTGTTGCCCGTGTTCTGCAGGGCGTAGGTATATACCACGTCAACCATGTTTGTGATCAGCAACGTTGTGCCGTCAGGAGCCGCGCCGGCTGTTTTGATGATGCTGATGCCGGGGGTCGCCTCGATCAGGCCCGCATCCAGAGTCGTGCCATTCTGTCCGGGAATAAGGGTGACGGGTGCGGTAAGTCCTGTGGCCATGTTGGCGTCGCTATCACTCGCGTCCGGCCCCTGATCAGGCAACGTGAACTGGTAGCCTCCTGGCGGCGTGAAGCCCACCTTGTAACTGCCAGCCGCCAGCCCCGTGAAACTGTAGGTTCCCGTTCCCGATGTCGTCGTCGTGGCCACCACCACGTTGTCCGTGTCGTACAGGTTCACCGTTATGTTGGCCAATCCCGGCTCTCCGGCGCCCTGCTGTCCGTTGGCGTCGGTATCCAACCAGACCAAGCCGCCGAGGGTGCAGTCTCCAATGCCAAATGAGGCAGTGGCGGGTCCCACCGTGGTGAGGCCGACCTGCGCATAGGCCTGATTGATGTAGAAACCGTCCGGTGCCGCACCGGAGAGGGTTGCTGTATAGATCAGCCTGATGGTGCTGTTGCCGGGTGCGATATAGGTTGTGGCGGGGTCGTTGCCCAAATCCCTGCCAACCCATTCTATGGCGGTCGGCGTAACACCGCCTCCGTCGCCGACGTTGGGTATCGATGTGGAGTTCGCCGGGGTAATGTCGCTGCCGGTATAGCACGGGTTGCTGATCTTAAGGTAAGCCGGCAGCATATCCGTGACCTTGGCCACGATGATCGGCACCGAGCTCGTGTTGACGAGTGAAACCGTGTACTTGACCGTATCTCCGGCTGAGTATCGCCCGTCGCTATCCGCGTCGGTCAGCAGGTCCACCGTCTTGCTGATGCCCATGATGCCAACGGCGGTTATGTTTGTGGCGGTGTCGGACATGCGGTACTTGTACTCGGTGCCGCTGCGGCCGCCCGCCCAGGGCAGGACCTGTTCCGTCACTGCAGGCTTCAGGACCTGCCAGAAGAAGGTCACGTCCATGCTGGCTCCACCCCCTGAGACATCCAGGAAGTGGAAGAACGTGTACTTGCCCATCGCGGACAGCACCGGGCGTGTGCCCGTGCGCGAGTCGGTCACGCTTGAACTGTCCATGAGGCCGTCGTTGTTGGCGTCCGGCCCGGTCACGGCGATATCAACCAGGCGGTAGACATCGTCCCTGAAACCGTTCTTCGCGGCCGGCATGAACCAGACGCCGAGGTTGTTGCCGAATGAGAAGGTGGCTTTCTCCTGCAGCAACTGGCCCACGAAGATGCCGGGCCCGAGTTGACTGCCCAGGACCTGGCCGGCGGCATTGGCGCTGATGATCTGCTTCGTGATGACCCGTCCGTGACGGACTTCGTTCGATGGCAACTGGGTCGTGGAGACCGTCAGCGTGTAGTCAGCCGTGAAGCCATCCACGGGCTTGCTTGACGTGAGGGTCACGAGCGGGGCCGAATCGTTGACGCCAACCTGACTGATGGCCTCCTGGTAGTCCACATAGAAATAGACGGCCACGGACTGGCCGTTGGTTAGGGTGCCGACGTACCGCGTCTTGTCCTGCGGGTCGGCAAAGAGCGGCAGGGCTGTCTGGTAGGCCGTGCCGTTGTACTTCTGGCTGGCCAGGTCGAACCCGTCGAAAGTGACGACCAGATTCGAGAAGGTGTTGATGGTGTCGCCCGCGCCGAGGCTGGGGTTCTTGACCAGATACGAAAGCCACGCCCCGCGCGGACCTTCCTCCAACGGCTTGTTCTGGTCCACCCACAGGATGTCAAGGGAGGTCATCTTGACCTCCAGTTGCTTTGTCGACCCCACACTGATGGGTACGACGCGGTTGTCGCTGCCTTTGCTGATGTTGATGAAGTCGAACCCCGGCACGGGGCCCGCCGTATAGCTGGCCGGGTTCGCCGTCGTGCTGGTGAGTGAACCGCCCGAAACGTTCGATTCGATGGTCCACGTGCCGCTCTGGCTTGCCGTCAGGCTTACGGCCGTGTTTACCGTCGTCTCCGCCCGGTCCGGCGTGACACTGAGCGCGACGGCCAGTGGGTCGACGACCGGTATCTCGTTGGTTGTGGCTGCCAGGGGTGCGGCAAACAAGCCTGCAGCCAATGACAGTGCGGCGCCGACAGCGCGAACCTCGCCCAGACGGTATCCATGTTTCATGGTGTACTCCCTATGTCCGCATCTTACATGTATCATCGGAACCCGACGCCGAAAACGCCCGGCAGTGTGGTTACACGACCCATAACCTGGCTAAAGAATTATCAGGTCCAGTATAAAGAATCAAGAAGAAGCGTAGGGCGTGCCGATGCGTCAGTTGCTGATCGTCTCGGAGATGAACGCGGCCACGGCGGCCCGCGTGGCGGGAACACGCGTGACGCGCGTGGGCAGGCCGTCCAGGGCGTCGAGCACCGGATGGTGGGCCAGGTCGGCGCCGGTTGCCTGGACGATGGCGTCGCTGAACTTGGCCGGGTGGGCCGTGGCGAGGCAGATCATGGGCGCCGCCGGGTCGAGATGCCGCTCGGCGACATGCACGCCCACGGCGGTGTGCGGGTCGAGCAGGTAGCCGTATTTGGTCCAGTAGGCGCGGATGGTGGCCAGCGTCGCGGCGGAGTCGCCGCGGCCGGCGCGGATCACGGGGTCCGCCACCGGCGCATGCGGCGCACCCGGGGTGAGCGTGCCCGTGCGGCGGAAGGCATCCATCCAGCCGGCCAGGCGCGCGGCGTCGCCGTCCGCGCGGTAGTAGAGGTAGCGTTCGAAGTTGCTGGCGACCTGAATGTCCATCGACGGGCTGAGCGTGGGCACGACCGAACCGGTGCGGTACGCGCCGGTGTCGAAGAAACGCGTCAGGATGTCGTTTTCGTTGGTCGCCAGCACCAGCCGGTCGATAGGCAGCCCCATGCGCCAGGCGACGTAGCCGGCAAAGATGTCGCCGAAGTTGCCGGTCGGCACGCTGAATCGCACGCGCGTGGCGCCGGTGGCGGCCTGCACGCGGAAGGCGGCGAAGAAGTAGTAGACGATCTGCGCCAGCACGCGCGCCCAGTTGATCGAGTTGACCGCGCCGAGATCGTAGCGGTCGCGGAACGGCAGGTCGTTGAAGAGCGCCTTGACGATATCCTGGCAGTCGTCGAAGGTGCCGTCGACGGCCAGGTTGCGGACGTTCGCATCCAGCACCGACGTCATCTGGCGTTCCTGCGCCGGGCTGACGCGGCCGTGCGGGTGGAGCACGAAGATGCGCATGCGGTCGCGGCCGCGCACGCCGTGGATGGCGGCGCTGCCGGTGTCGCCGCTGGTGGCAACGACGATGTTGAGCCGCCGGCCGGTCGCCGCAAGCTGGAGGGCGAACAGGTTGCCGAGGAACTGGAGCGCGATGTCCTTGAAAGCCAGCGTGGGTCCGTGGAAAAGCTCGAGGATGTGGACCGGACCAACCGGCACCACCGGCGTCACGTCCGCATGGCGGAAGGTCGCGTAACTGCGCGCGACGATGTCGCGCAGCGCGGCTTCCGGCACATCGTCGGCGAAGAGCCGGATCACTTCGAACGCCAGATCGGGGTAGGGGAGTGCCGCCCAGGTCTTCAGCCGGCTGCGCACGTCGGGAATGGTCAGCGGCAGGAACAGGCCGCCGTCACGCGCCAGGCCGGTGAGCACGGTGTCCTGAAAGGGCAGCGGGCACCCGCCGCCGCGCGTGCTGATGTACTGCATGAGCCTAGGCCTTCAGCTTGCCGAACAGCGGCTTGAGGTGCCGCTCGAGCAGATTCGCCGTGACGTTCCGTGCCACCGCGTCCGCATGGTCCTCCAGCGCTTCGCTGAACCGCGCGCCCATCTCGGCCGCCACGCGGTATGAGACGTGCAGAAACTGCCGGAAATCCGGGTTGAACAGCGGCTCGTGCCGGACATGGCGCAGCGACCGGACGAACGTCTGGGCGTCCCAGCGCATGACTTCCTCGATCGGCGGCAGGCGATCATGACTGATATCGACCACGGTTGCATAGGGTCCGCACAGTTCGCTGAACCGCGGCAGTGCGCGCGCGTAGATCTCCCGGGCCACCGCCAGCCCCTCGCCGCCGGCCTCAGCCAGGCCGATCATCTCCTCGAGCCAGGTCGTGCCGGCCGTCTTGAGATGCACGCCGGCATCCAGGCGTGCCAGCGTGGCGGCCATGCCGCCGTAGAGCGAGAATTTGTCGCTGCCCGAATGGACGCTCAGTTTCAGGTTGGACGGCAGGCCGAAAGCCCGGATGGCATGCCGCACGACGCAGACGTCGTCGCTGAACTCGCGGTTGAAAACGGCCGGGTCGCCGACGTAGTCCACGCCTTTGTTGAAGCGGCCCGTGAATTTCGGGGCGATCGTCTGGACCGGAACCTGTTCGTCGGCCAGAGCCGCGAGGATCACCAGCAGTTCGGTCGGTGTCTGGGGCGCCTGGACCTCATCCATCGACACCTCGGTGATGAACGTGCCCACGTTCTTGTGTGATGCGATGTGGCGGTAGAGCACGGCGGCCTCGTCCACGGCCGTCAGGTACGTGCGGGCGATCTCCTTGAGCATGGCCCGGGTAATCTCGATCGGATGCGCGATGCCCTTGATCTTCAGGGTGCCGATCAGGTCGGCGTGGCGTTTGACGAACGCGGCGACGGCGCTGTCCGCCGCCTGCTTGCCGATGGCTTCGGCCACGTCCAACGTGAAGAAGTCGCAGGATCCGACGAAGGATTCCACGTTGCGCAGGTTGATGTGGTCGGCGTCCACGAAATATCCGGCGGTCCACCCTTCAGCCGAAGCGGCGGCATCGGCTTCGCGGCGCACGTTGATCGGCTGCGTGCCGACGATGCTGTGCTCGCGGAAGGACTTGTTCCAGACGGGCACGACGGTTACGCCGCACGCCTCCTTGGCGGCCTTGATCGCCCGGAGCTGGGCGCGTCCCTGCCGGCCGAAGCGGTCGCCGACGCCGATCGAATACGTGGGAAGCTTGAGCATGCGAGTCCTCTCCTCATGTCATCAGGGCGTTGCGCGCAGCGCGTAGGCGGCCAGCGCCTTGCCGTGGCGCACGTACAGGACGCCCCGCGCCACGGTTGGTGTGGACCAGTGCTGGCCCCTGCCGAAATCCACCTTCAGGCTGCCTTTCACCGTGTAGTCGTCCGCGCGCATGTCGAGCAGCCAGATGCGGCCGCTCTCGTCGTAGGCGATCAGGCCGCGCGCCGTCATCGTCACCTGCGGCTTCTTCACTTCCTTGACGCGGTAGACGACCGTACCCGTCTTGGGGTCCAGGCAGTTGATCGAGCCGCCGCCGGGGCAGATGATGCGACTGCCGGCCAGCATGAACCCCTGGAAATGGTTGTCGGCCTGTTTGCACTGCCAGGCGCGTTCGGCCGTGCCGCCCTTGATCGTCAGCGCTTCGGCGCCGTAGCCATAGCCCGATGAGACGAAGACCGTGTTGCCGTCGAACACGAGGGGGGTGTTGGGGTGCACCGCGTACTGGTTGCGGTGGCCGAATTTCCAGAGCACGGCGCCGCTGGCCGCGTCCAGGCCGACCACGTTATTCTCGGTCTGCGTGACGAGCTGTTTGCGACCGTCGACGGTCAGCAGCGCAGGCGAGCAGTAGGCGCTGGCGTCGTTCAGACCCTTGGAGGTCCAGACGGTGGCGCCGGTGCGCGCGTCCAGCGCCGCCACGGCGGCATCCGGGCCGCCGGGGTGACAGATGACCTTGTTGTCATAGACCAGCGGCGACTCGGCGATTCCCCAGCCGATATTCTTGCCCTTGAAACGCTCCATCAGGTCGACCTGCCAACTCACCGTGCCGGTCTTGGCGTCCACACAGACCACGCGGCCCATGCTGCTGATGACGTAGATCCGGCCATCAACGATGGTAGGCGTGGTGCGGGCGGATTCGTAACTCTGGCCCCATTCAGGCCCATACGCGGTCTCCCAGCGCGTGGCACCCGTCTTCGGGTCCAGCGCATACAGGAAGCCGGTTCGATCCTTCCTGTCGCCGACGCTGCCCGTCACGAAGACCGTGCCATCCGCGACGGCCGGCGACGCATAGGCCTCGCCCGGCAGGTCCACCTGCCACAACTTGGCGGGACCGCCTTCCGGCCAGGTCTCGAGCAACCCCTGTTCGGTGGAGATTCCGTCGCGGTTGGGACCGCGCCACTGCGGCCAGTCGGCCGCCATCGTACACCCCGCCAGACTGATCAACACACCTGCCACTCGTATGCCAGCGAACGCCATGGGCTTCCCCTCGCGGTGAATGCCGACAGTATCGGCCATCACGGCCATGATCGTCAACGCTCCAGCAAGGGAAAAATGGCGGGGGCGGTCGGCAGGGCGATTGTGCCCGTGTGCGAATCAGGCTAAGATCATCGCAATGGCACTCTCAGAGCATCACAGACCCGGCTGGTCCGGGGCCATGGTCCTCCTGGTCCTGCGCGAGTCGCTGAAATCGTTCAGCTTCAACCGGGGCCTCGAACGGGCCGCGACCCTTTCGTACTATGGCTTCTTCGCCATGATTCCCATGCTGCTGATCCTGGTGTTCCTTGCCAGCAGCATCATCGCCTCCTCCGACTGGGCACTCAAGGCCATCGCCGACGCCGCCGCGGACGTGTCGCCCCGGTTCAACGAGGTCATCCTCCATCAGGTGATGCTGCTCTCCAGGCAGCGGGCCTGGAGCCTGGTGAGCCTGCTGGTCCTGCTCTGGTCGGTGACGCCCCTCACGGGCGCCATCCGCAGCGCCTTCGGCACCATCTTCAGGGCCGATCAGAAGCTCACGTTCGTGCGGGCCAAGCTGCGCGATGCCATGGCCGTGCTGATGATCCTGGTGCTGCTCGTCCTCTTCGTCACCGGCCGGGCGGTGACGACGCTGATCGCGTCCGGCCGTTTCGGCGCGTGGACCGGGACCTTTGACGTCATCGCCCTGGCCATCCGTCTGCTGATCGCCACCGCCTGTGCCGGACTCTTCTACGTGTCCCTGTCGCCGATCCGGCTCAGATTCAGCCTGCTGCTCGCGGGATCGCTCCTGATGACCTTCCTGCTGGGACTGATCGGCCCCGTGTTCGGGCTGGTCCTGCGCTTCAACCCGGACTACGGCTACGTGTTCGGCTCCATGAAGGCGACCTTCCTGCTCTTCGTGTGGGTCTATTACTGTTTCGCGGCGATGCTGTTTGCCACGGAGGTGATGGCCAACATCCGGCGCCGCGACGTGCTGGTGATCAAGAACCTGTTCCTGCGCGCGCCGACGCGGGGTGACGCCGCCTTGCTGTACCGGTTCTGCCGGAGTTGGGCTCCCGGCGAGACGATCTTCAAGGAAGGCGATTCCGGCCGCGAGATGTGCTACATCCTCGAGGGCTCCGTGAAGCTCAGTCACAACGGCATCCTGCTGCGCGAGATGACCGCCAGTCAGTACTTCGGCGAGATGGCCATGTTGATCGGCTCGGCGCGCACCGCCACGGCCGTTGCCGGCGACGCCGGTGTCACGCTGGCGACGGTGTCACCCGAAAACTTCGACGTCGTCCTGCGCGAGAACCCCGAAATCGTCCTCGCCATCCTCCGGGAGATGGCCTCCCGGCTCAAGGCCACGAACGAGCAGATGCAGAAAAGGAACTGACCGGTCACAGGCAGGGCAACCGGCAGGGCGTTACGGTGCCAGCGGGTTGCGCCATTTCAGTCCGGGGAAACGGCCGAAATCGGCATCCGTGGAGCACAGCACACATCCGTGTTCGATTGCCAGAGCCGCCAGATGGGCGTCGGTAACCAGATTGGCCGTCGCCTGTCCGGCCACGAGCAGGCCGTTCAGCAGCGACCAATGGCGCTGAGTGGCATGGATCAGACGGACGCAAGGCTGATCCAGCCAGCTCTGGACGCGCGCCTGGGCCTCCTCCAGTGAGAGGGGCGTCTCAAAGACCCGGCGATTCGTGCCGATGCGGATGAAGGCACACAGCACCGTCCAGCAGAGGCAGACGGGCTCCGCGCCGGAGAGTTGCGCGTCCCACCAGGTGCGCGCCGCCGCGTGTTGTGAGCTGCCGTTGTCCTCGGCGTACAGCAGGATGTTGGCGTCGACGAAGATCATCGGGCGTCCTCGCCCTCGATCTGTGCCAGCAGTTCCTGCACGTTATCCAGGTTGTGACCGGGACGAAGCCCCATGGGGCGTGCCTTTGTGCGGTAACGCTGGTGCGGCGCGGGCGTCTCAGCCAGGGCCAATCCCGTCCGCATGGCCTCATTGACCACACTGCGAAACGACTGGTGTCGGCGCTCTGCCAGTACCCGCGCCTGGTCGAGCACATCATCATCAATGGAAAGCGTCGTTCGCATGTGGACACGATAGCACCCTCCAAGATGATGTCAAGGCATCACCACGGGACGAGGGCGTGCGACGGGGCTGTCCGCAGATGGCGCAGATGGCCGCAGAATGTCGAATCAGAGCGGCGCCAGGTCGCCGCAGTCCAAACCCGAGAAGCGCGCGGATCGCACCGGACCCTCTCGCCGCTCTCCTTTTTTCAGGTCGGCTCCAATCCTTTGCGGTATAGTCTATTCCTCACGCGTCATCAACCCCACCACCCTCAACCCACCACCCTCCACCTGCCACCAGCCGCCGCTCATGTCCTCCCCGCCCGCCACCTTCGAACTGCCGCCGCTCGTCTTCCCGGAGGAATTGCCGATCTCGGCCCACCGCGAAGCCATCGCGGCCGCGCTGCGCGATCATCCCGTGACGATCATCTGTGGCGATACCGGTTCGGGCAAGACCACCCAGATCCCCAAGATCGCGCTGGCCTGCGGCCGCGGCCGGACCGGTCTGATCGGCTGCACGCAGCCGCGCCGGCTGGCCACCCTGGCCATGGCGCGCCGGGTCGCCGAGGAACTGGGACAGGAGCCGGGTCGCCTGGTCGGCTATCAGCACCGTTTCGACCGCCAGATGTCGGACGAGACCCGCATCAAGTTCATGACCGACGGCATCCTGCTGGCCGAGACCCGGCGCGATCATCTGCTGCGTGCCTATGACACGTTGATCATCGACGAGGCCCATGAGCGTTCGCTCAACATCGACTTCCTGCTCGGGCTCGTCAAGACGCTGCTGCCGCGCCGGCCCGACCTGCGCGTGCTGGTCAGTTCGGCCACGCTCGACGCCGGGCACTTCGCCGAATTCTTCGGCGGCGCGCCCGTGCTGCGTATCCCCGGCCGGCTCTTCCCGATCGACATCCGCTACCGTCCGCCCGACGACGATGACGCCGATCTGCCGCGCCTGATCGCGAACGCCGTCGATGAACTCGGCGCCGAAGGCGAGGGCGACATCCTCGTTTTCCTGCCCGGCGAGCGCGACATCCGCGAGACGGGCGAGGTCCTGACCGGGCGGCGCCTGCCGCACACCGAGATCATCCCGCTGCTGGCGTCGCTGCCGGCCGGCGAGCAGCAGCGCGCGTTCCGTCTTTCGTCCAACCGCCGCATCATCCTTGCCACCAACGTGGCCGAGACCTCGGTGACGCTGCCCGGCATCCGCTTCGTGATCGACTCCGGACTCGCGCGCATCAGCCGCTACAGCCATCGCACGCAGGTGCAGCGGCTGCAGGTCGAACCCGTCTCGCAAGCCAGCGCCAACCAGCGCGCCGGCCGTTGCGGCCGCCTCGGTCCGGGCATCTGCCTGCGGCTCTACGCCGAGGACGACTACCGCAAGCGCGATCCCTACACCGACCCCGAAATCCTGCGCGCCAGCCTGGCCGGCGTGATCCTGACCATGCTGGATCTCCGTCTGGGCGACATCGCGACGTTCCCCTTCCTTGATCCGCCTTCTGCGGCCATGATCAAGGAGGGGCTCACCGAACTCGAGGAACTGGGCGCTGTCCGCCGCGCCGACGGCGCGCCCGTCCTGACCGATCTCGGCCGCCGCCTGGCGCGCCTGCCGGTCGAACCGCGCCTTGCGCGCATCCTGTTCGCCGCCCACGACGAGAAGGCCCTGCGCGATGCGCTGATCGTCGTCGCGGCGCTCGAATGCGATGAGCCGCGCCGAAGGCCGCTGGATAAGCAGGCCGACGCCGACCGGCTGCACAAGCGCTTCCTCACGCCGCACTCCGACTTTGCGGCCCTGCTGCAACTGTGGCGCTGGTACGAGGCGCAGAACCCGACCCGCGCGCAGTCGGTTGCCCGCCGGCTCTGCCACGATAACTTCCTTTCGTATCCCCGCATGCGCGACTGGCGTGACCTGCGCGAGCAACTGGCGGGTCTGGTGAAGCGGCTCGAACTGGACAACGAAAGCGCCGCGGGCGGCGACATCGGCCTGCACCGGGCCCTGCTGACCGGGCTGCTCAGCCACATCGGCAAACGCGATCCCGAGACCGGCGACTATCGCGGCGCCCGCGGGCTGCGCTTTGCGCTCTTCCCCGGCTCCGGCCTGGCCAAGGCGCGTCCGCCCACGGCCAGGGGCGCGAAGTCCGCGAAAGGCGCCGAGCCGCCGCCCGAGAGCGCCGAAGCCGCGCCCGCGCGGCAGGTGTCGCGCGACTGGATCGTGGCCGGCGAACTGGTCGAAACGTCACGGCTCTACGCGCGGCAGGCGGCTGTCATCGACCCCTCCTGGATCGAGCCGATTGCCGGCGAGCTCTGCAAACGTACGTATCACTCGCCTTCGTGGGACGCCGAGAAGGGGTTCGTGCGGGTCCGCGAACGCGTGACGCTCTATGGCCTGATGCTGGTGGATGGCCGCATGCGCGACTTCAGCCGCATCGATCCGGCCGCGGCGCGCGACCTGTTCATCCGGCATGGCCTGGTCGCCGGGGAGTTTCCCAATCCGCCGCCCTTCCTGCGTGCCAACCTGGAGCGCGTGCATACGCTGCGGCTGGCCGAGGAGAAGACGCGCCGGCATGGCCAGTTGGTCGATGAAGAGGCGCTGGTGACGTTCTACGACGGGCGCCTGCCGCCCGACATCTGCAGCGCCGACGCCTTGCGCCGCTGGGTCCGGCTGGCCCCGGCCGACGACGTGGCCCGCCTGACGCTCCAGGCCGACGACCTGCCGGCCCTCGACGATGCGGCGGTCGGTTTCCCGGACGCGATCACCCTCGACGGACACCGCCTTGAGATCGCCTACCGGCACAACCCCGGCGAGCCCGACGATGGCCTCACCTGCACCGTGCCGGCCGGCCTGCTGCCGCTATTGCGCGCCTGGCGCTCCGACTGGCTGGTGCCGGGAGCGCTGCCCGAGAAGGTCCACTGGATGCTGACGTCGCTGCCGTCGAAACTGCGCCGGCTGCTGCTGCCCACCGAGGAGACCGCTGCGCTCTGCCTGCGCCGCATGTCGCCCGGCCATGAACCGCTGGCGCTGGCGCTGGCGCGGGCCATCTACGAGGTCCGCGGCGTGCGCGTGCCCGCCGAGTCCTGGTGCGAGGATGACTTCCCGGATCACCTGCGGATCGCCTTTCGGGTGGTCGCCGCCGACGGGCGCGAACTGGGGCAGGGGCGCAACTACGAGACGCTCCTGCGGCTGTTCGGCGCCACGGACGCCGCGATCGCGGCGCCGGCCGCGGGCGTTTCGCACCGCTGGCAACGCGATGGGCTGACCACGTGGGCGTGCGGCGCGCTGCCGGACCAGGTGGATCTCGGCCGCGCGGGCTGGCCGATCGTCAACTACCCCGCGCTGGTCGACGCCGGCGCGACGGTCGCGCTGCGGCTGTTCCCGGACGAGGCCGCCGCCCGCGCCGCGCATGTGGCAGGTGTCTGCCGTCTGCTGCTGCTGGGACTGGGACGAGACAGCCGCGCGCTGGTCAACCCGCCCAGCCTGCCGCGCGAGGTGCTGCAGTTCCTCAAGAACAGCGAGATGGACGTCGGCAAACTCGGCGCGGACATCGGGCGCGCGGTTGTGCGCCGCGCCTGCCTCGACGGTCAGCCGGATGTGCGCGATGCCGCGGCATTCGAACGCGGCCTGGCCGCCGGCCGTCGCACGCTGAGCGTCCTGCATGTCGAGATGCAGCGCCTGGTGGCCTCGGTGTTGCACGAGGCCGCGACGCTCGAGAAGACAGCCGCGGGCGGGCGGCTTCCGCCGCCGGCCGCGGACGACGTGCTCGATCAACTGGCCTGGCTGGTCTTTCCGAGTTTTGTCTGGTCCGTGCCGTGGGAGTGGCTGCAGCACTACCCGCGCTACCTCGAGGGCGTGCGCGTGCGGCTCGAGCGCCTGGCGCTCAACCCCGCCGGCGACGCGCGCCGGCAGGCTGAGTTCGCGCCGTACTGGCAGCGCTACACGACCTTTGCGACCGCCGGCCAGAAGCCGTCCCACGACCGGGCCGCCCTGCTTGAGTACCGCTGGCTGATCGAGGAGTTCCGCGTGTCGCTCTTTGCCCAGGAGTTGCGCACGTCCGTGCCGGTCTCGGCCAAGCGGCTGGATGCGCTCTGGCAGAAGATCACCGGGGCGTAGCAGGGCGGGTGAAGGGATGGGTCTAAAGGGCGCGCTCGGAATTGTCTGCGGCTGAACCGCAGAATATCCAACAGGAAACCGCAAAATGTCGAAGTGCCTGGGAGCTGCCGGGCTCGCGGAGCTCGCCCCTCCCGGCGAGCCGTTCCGCCTCTTCGTCCGAAAGGAAGAACCGAATTGACGGCCTGCACCACAGGCAAGCGTGTCATCGACTTCAGGCCGGTGCTCGTCGGCGAACTGTACGGCCCCCTGCAGGACGCGGCGCGCTTCTCGGGTTTGGACTGCGGCGACCTGGCGCCGCTCTGAGGCGCGTGACCTGGCACGCGCGTGACGGGTCGGAACACGTGCCGCACGCCCGACACCTGCCACGCTACCGGCGGGCGGGCTGCTGCTGACTGAGGCAATGCAGGGCGCCGCCCTCCAGCAGGATGTCGTAGCAGTCCAGCCCGATCGTCTCACGGCCGGGGAAACAGTCGGCGAGGCGGCGCAGCGCGGCGCGGTCGTTGGCCGGTTGACGGTAGGTCGGCACGAGCACGGCGCCGTTGATCACCAGGAAATTCGCATACGTGCCCGGCAAAACCTCCTCGCGCCAGTTCTGCGGCCGGATCGGATCGGGCAGGGGCAGGGGGATGATCGTGGGGTGCCGCCCGTCCGGCAGGCGGCAGCGCGCGAGCTTCGCGTGGTTGCGGGCCAGCACGGCGTGGTTGGGGCTGTTGACATCGTCCGCGACCACCGTCAGCAGCGTGTCCGGCGAACAGAATCGCGTCAGCGTGTCGATGTGCCCGTCGGTGTCGTCGCCGACCAAACCCTGCGGCAGCCACCAGATTCGCTCCACGCCGAGCGCGTCGCGCAGCCGCGTCTCGACGCGGCGGCGGGTCAGCGCGGGGTTGCGGTTCGGGTTGAGCAGGACCGACTCGGTGGTCAGCAGGACGCCGGCGCCGTTCGTCTCCAGGGCGCCGCCTTCGGCCACCAGCGGGATCGCGAAGCGCGGCAGATTCAGCGCGGCGGCGACGCGTCCGGGGATGGCGTCGTCGAGATCCCAGGGCGGGAACTTGCCGCCCCAGGCGTTGTAGCTGAAGTCCACGACCGCCAGTGCGCCGCTGTCGCGGTGCGTCACGAAGACCGGGCCGTGGTCACGGCACCACGCGTCGTTGCACGGGTGGTCGTAGAGATCGACGCGGCCCGGGTCGGCGCCGGCTGTGGTCAGCAACTCGCCGATGCGCGCGTGCGCCGCGTGCGGCAGATTGATGCGGACGCGCTCAAAGCGCGTGATCGCCGCGGCGAATGCCGCCAGCGCCCGTTCGACCTGTGGACGGCAGTCGGGCCAGGTGGCGGGATTGAGCGGCCAACTGAGCCAGACGGCCTCCTGGGGTTCCCATTCGGCCGGCATGCGGAAGCCGGATGTGCGCGGCGTTTCACGCATCGATGAACCTCTGGCAGAGCCCGCCGTAGCTGTCGATGCGCCGGTCGCGGAAGAAGGGCCACATGCGGCGGTGGGCATCGAGCGCCTGCAGGTCGCAGTCGGCCGTGATGACCGCCGTCTCCTCGGCGTTGCCCTCGGCGATCCGTTCGCCGTAGAAGTCGGCCACGAACGACGACCCCCAGAAGCGCGTTTCGCCCTCCACGCCGACGCGGTTGACCGCGGCGTAGTAGCAGCCGTTGGCCACGGCATGGCCCTGTTGCACGTTCAGCCAGGCGGCGCGCTGCTGCCGGCCGAGCGTGGCGCCCTCCGACCGCAGCCAGCCGATGGCGGTGGGGCAGAAGACGATCTGGGCGCCTTGCAGGGCGCACAGGCGCGTGGCTTCGGGGAACCACTGATCCCAGCAGATGATCACGCCGATGCGGCCGTAGCGCGTGGTCCAGGCGCCGAAGCCGAGGTCGCCCGGCGTGAAGTAGAACTTCTCCTCGAACCCCGGGTCCTGCGGGATGTGCATCTTGCGGTAACGGCCGAGCAGCGTCCCGTCGGCATCGAAGATTACGGCGGTGTTGTGATAGAGCCCCGGCGCGCGCCGTTCGAACAGCGACGCGATCAGGACCACCTGGTGGCGGGCGGCGAGGCGTGTCAGGCGTTCTGTCGTTGGCCCGGGTATGGATTCGGCCAGGTCAAAACGCGCCGGGTCCTGAGAGTGGCAGAAGTAGGGGGTTGCGAAAAGCTCCTGCGTGCAGACCATCTGCGCGCCGCGCGCGGCGGCGGCGGCCACCTGCGTCTCGGTCCAGGCCATGGCGTCGGCCGGCGTCGGTTCGGCCTGTCCCTGCAGCAAGGCGATGCGTACGGTTTCCATGGGCTGAATTGTGGCGTGCGCGGCGGCAACCGGCAAGCCGTTTCCGCACGGGCAGTCTGCGGCCTCGCCCGATGGGTTGCTAGCGCAGCGTGTCGAAATAGCGCGTGAAGAAGCGTGCGGCATCGACCTCGTTGGCGACTTCGTGCGGGCCCGTTTCGTCCGCTGTGAAGACGGTCCATCCCTCGGTCGGGGCGTGCAATGAGACGTCGACGCGGCCGCGACGGCAGCGGCAGATGTCCGGTTCGAAGAGGCAGACGGCGGCCAGCGGGTCGTGGAACGTGGCGTGGCTGGCGTGCGAGAACCAGACCTCGGCGAACTCGCGCACCGGCTCGAGCACGCGCGCGGTGAACCGCTGGCGGCAATCGTCGGCCGGCAGGCGGACTTGCAGGGTGACATCGAGTCCGTAACTGACATGGCGCGGCGGCCGGGTGTGGGTGGCGCTGCCGTAGGTGATGGCGGTGGCGAGCGTATCGTTGAAGGCGTTCCATTCGCCGCCCATCGCAGTGGAGAAGCGGCCGCACATCAGCACGAGATCCCTGAGCATGGCCGGGATTTCGGGGTCCGTGGCGAACAGCACCGCGACGTTGGTCATCGGCCCGACCGCGAGCAGCGTGATCTCGCCGGGGTTGGCGCGGATGGTCTGGCGCATGAACTCGATGGCCGTGTTGTCCGTGCCGAAGCGGCGACGGTCGCGAGTGCCGAGTGCGGCAGCCTGCTGCGCGTGCTCCTGGCGCAGGCGGCCGAGCAGTGCGCGGTCGCAGCCGACATGGATCGGGATGTCATCGCGGCCGACGTGCCGGCACATGGCCGAGGCCATCTCGGCGCGGCGGTCGGCTTCGCCGGTGACGGTTGTGATGCCGACCAACTCGCAGCGCGGCTCGCAGAGCAGATAGGCGAGGGCCAGGGCATCGTCGATATCCGAACCGATGTCGGTGTCGAAGAGGACCTTGATGCGGCTGTCGGCAGCGTGCATGGCGAATACCTTTCGTGGACGCGAATGGGGCCAAAGAGTAAGCGTCCCTGCGGCGGCTGTCACGCCGGAAAGGGAAGTAGTGACGTAGGGGTGCCCGACCCCGGCGGCCTTGCGCCGCCGGTGAAGGAGGCGTGAGAGGAGATGCGCCGTGGCGGCGCATCTCCTCTCACGCCTTGCGGTCCGGCGAGGCAAGCTCGCTGGGGCCGCCCCTACGTCACTACAAACGCGAAGCATGGCCTGTTGCAGTCAATCAATGGAAAAGGTAGAGTATGCGCCATGACGGTCTCAACAAAGGGGCGCTACGGGTTGCGGCTGCTGCTGGACATTGCTTTGCACCAGGAGTACGGCGCCGTCAATCTCAACGAAATCGCCCAGCGGCAGGAGATCTCGCACAAGTACCTGTGGCAGGTGATCAATCCGCTCAAGGCGGGTGGGATCGTGCGCGTCACGCGCGGCGCCAAGGGGGGCTACGTCCTGGCCCGGCCGGCGGAGCGGATCACGCTGTGCGATGTGCTGGAGCTGCTCGAGGGTCCGGTGGCGCTGGTCGATTGCGTCATCTCGCCCGGCAGTTGTGACCGCAACGGCGACTGCATCACCCGCGAGGTCTGGTCTGAACTGACAATCGTCATCAAGAACGCGCTGCGCGGCTTCACGCTGGCCGATATCGTCGAACGCGCGCGCGTGCGGGTTTCGGCCAATGAGCCCAACTTCATGATCTGATCGGACGCCAAGGACCGTCGTGTGAACACGAGCCCCTCTCTCGACACCCTGTTTGCCCAAGCCGGCACCCGTCGCGACCCGGCCACGGGATCCCTGTCGATGCCGATCTACCAGACCGCGTCCTTCAGCCACGAAGCCTTGGGCCGCTCCACCGGGTTCGATTACTCGCGCACGCTGAACCCGACGCGACTGGCGCTGGAGGAGCTCCTGGCTGCCGCCGACCAGGGCTGCCGCGGATTCGCCTTCGCCTCCGGCCTGGCCGCGATCGACGTCGTGCTGCGACTCTTCAGGCCGGGCGACCGCCTCGTCGTCACCGAGGATCTCTACGGAGGCACGTTCCGTCTGCTTGAGAAAGTCTTCGGCCCGTTGGATATCGGCACCGTCTATGTCGACACATCGGACGCGGCGGCGGTGGCGGCGGCGTTGGCGGGTCCGCAGGTGCGCGGCCTGTTCGTCGAGTCGCCGACCAACCCGCTGCTGAAGGTCGCCGACCTGCGCGCGCTGGCGGGGCAGACGCGTCGCCGCGGTCAGCTCATGATCGTCGACAACACCTTCCTGACGTCGTGCCAGCTGCGACCGCTCCAACTCGGCGCCGACCTGGTCGTCTACAGCGCAACCAAGTATCTGGCCGGGCACAACGATGTTGTGGCCGGCGCCGTGGTTGCCCGCACGCCCGAACTCGCCGAGAAACTGGCTTTCTACCAGAACGCCGTCGGCGCCGTCCTGGGGCCGCAGGATGCGTGGCTGACCTTGCGCGGCCTCAAGACGCTGCCGCTGCGCATGGCCCGGCAGCAGGCCAACGCGCAACAGATTGCGGACTGGCTCACCCGGCATCCGCGCGTCCGCCGGGTGCGCTATCCCGGACTGCCCGACCATCCCGGGCACGCGATCCTCGCGCGCGAAGGCAGCGGCTTCGGCGGCATGGTCGCATTCGATGTGACGGAGCCCGACCGCATTCCGGCGATCCTCGCGGGCGTCACCGTCTTCCTGTTTGCCGAGAGCCTGGGCGGCGTGGAATCGCTGATTACCTATCCCGCCGTGCAGACGCATGCCGACCTGGACCCCGCCACGCGCGAACGGCTGGGCATCGGACGCGCGTTGCTGCGGCTGTCGGTCGGCATCGAGGATCCGGCCGACCTGATACGCGATCTGGCGGAGGTGCTATGAAAGACCAGACCCGGATCGTCCATGCCGGCAAGGATCGCGATCCGTATACGGGCGCCTCGAGCATCCCCATCTACCAGACATCGACCTTCGCCCAGTCTGACCCCGAGCACCTCGGCCGCTACGACTACGCGCGCAGCGACAACCCGACGCGCGAGGCGCTCGAACAGGCCATTGCCCAGCTCGAGGTCGGCAGCCGCGGGCTGGCGTTCGCCTCCGGCATGGCCGCCACATCCTCCGTGCTGCTGCTCTTCAAGCCCGGCGATCATCTGGTTGTCGGCCGCGACATCTATGGCGGCACCTACCGCGTGCTGACCACGCTCTTCCGTCAGTGGCAACTCGAGGCGACGTTCGTCGACAGCACCGACCCCGACAGCGTGCGACGCGCCGTGACACCTGCCACGCGTGCGCTCTTCGTCGAGACCCCCGCCAACCCGCTGCTGAACGTCACGGACCTGCGCGCGATGGCGGCCATCGCCCGCGAGCATAACCTGCTGGCGATCACCGACAACACCTTCATGACGCCGTACCTGCAACGCCCGCTTGAGCTTGGGTTCGACATCGTCGTGCACAGCGCCACCAAGTTTCTCGGCGGCCACAGCGACGTCATCGCCGGGCTGGCGGTCACGGCGGACGAGGCGCTGGGCCGCCGGCTCAAGTCGATCCAGAACGCCTTCGGCGCGATTCTCGGACCACAGGACTCCTGGCTCGTGCTGCGCGGCATCCGCACGCTGGCGGTGCGAATGGAAGCGCAGCAGCGCGCCGCCGGTCAGATCGCCGCCTGGCTGGCGGCGCGTCCGGAGGTGAAGCACGTCTTCTACCCGGGGCTGGCCCGGCATGCCGGCCGTGCGATCCATGCGGGGCAGGCGGCGGGCGCAGGCGCGGTGCTGTCGTTTGAGCTGGCCGATGGCCCCACGGCGGTGGCTTTCCTGAAGCGCGTGAAGCTGCCGCTGGTGGCGGTCAGCCTGGGCGGCGTCGAGAGCATCCTGTCGTATCCCGCCACGATGTCGCACGCGTCCATGCCGAAGCCCGAGCGCCTGGCACGCGGCATCACGGATGGGCTGGTGCGCTTGTCGGTCGGGCTTGAGGCGGCCGACGATCTGATCGCGGATATGGCAGCGGCATTTGAATAGGAGCAACACATGAGTCGCATCTACAGTGACAACTCGCAATCCATCGGCAACACCCCGCTCGTGAAACTGAACCGGGTGACGCAGGGTGCGAAGGCCACCGTGCTGGCCAAGATGGAAGGCCGTAACCCGGCCTATTCGGTCAAGTGCCGCATCGGCGCCGCCATGATCTGGGACGCCGAGAAGCGCGGCGTGCTGAAGCCGGGGATCGAGATCGTGGAGCCGACCAGCGGCAACACGGGGATCGCCCTGGCCTATGTGGCGGCGGCGCGCGGCTACAAGCTGACGCTGACAATGCCCGAGACGATGAGCGTCGAGCGGCGGCGGGTGCTGGCGGCCTTCGGCGCCCAGCTGGTGCTGACTCCCGGCGCGGAGGGGATGAAAGGCGCGATCGCCTGCGCCGAGGCGATGGCGGCGGCCGATCCGCAGCGCTACTTCCTGCCGCAGCAGTTCAAGAACCCGGCGAACCCAGCCATCCACGAGAAGACCACAGGGCCCGAGATCTGGGCCGACACGAACGGCGGCGTCGACGTGGTGGTGGCAGGTGTCGGGACCGGCGGCACGATCACCGGCATCGCGCGCTACATCAAGCAGGCACGCCGCAAAAAGATCATTGCCGTGGCCGTCGAGCCCAAGGAGAGCCCGGTGATTTCGCAGCGCCTGGCGGGTCTGCCGCTGAAGCCCGCGGCGCACAAGATCCAGGGGATCGGCGCCGGGTTCGTGCCGGACACGCTGGATCTGTCGGTTATCGACCGCGTCGAACAGGTTGACGGCGCCACCGCGGTGGATTTCGCGCGCCGGCTGGCCCGCGAGGAAGGGATGCTGGTAGGCATCTCATGCGGCGCGGCGGCCGCCGTCGCGGTGCGGCTGGCACAGTTGGATGAATTCGCAGGCAAGACCATCGTGGTGATCCTGCCGGATGCCGGCGAGCGCTACCTGTCGACGATCCTGTTCGACGGGATCGGCGGCTGACGCGTGCCCGAACTGCGAGAGTTGAGCGCGAGGCGGGCGCGAGTTCGGAACACAAGAGGCACACGCGGGAAGACGCAAAAGGGGGAGTGAACTCGGCGTACTCGTGAGCAATCTCCCGCCGTGAAAGTCCAGGCACGCGACAGGGCCGGTATCACGCCGGTCGCGCTCCGCGAGACCGTGCAGCCGGACGCGCACCAGACCTCGCACACGGCGTCGCGGAGCTCCGCCCTCCCGCGTGGAGAGCGACCGGCTCGCAACCTGCCCCGCCGGCGGCACGCCCGTAGACTCCGGCGCGGGCCGCCACGCGAACCGCCTGTGGCCACCCATCCCATCCGTGACGCGGATTCCATCCATCACCCGTTGAGGCCATCCCGCCTCTCGGTCGCCCCGTTCCGTCCCCTAACTCTCGCAGAACCGGTCCTGTCCCCGGACTGCGAGAGTGAGGAGCGACACCTGCCCCAGCGGCGCGCTCGGAGATCGCGCCCCACCCGAAGCGGACAGATCGCTCAACCCGCGCGTGCGGGTCGCATCAGTCACGCTGGCGGCGCCGTTCGCCACCTGTCCACCCTCCACCTCCCACCGGCGTCACCCCTTGCTTGAGGAACTGGAGAGATTCGCGTGTACGAGTACGGCAAAAGACAGCGGCTGGAAGCGCTCCTCTCCTAGGCGCTTCCGGGATTGGCGTGGAATTTCTTGTTGATGAATCGTCCCAGGGGGCGCCCCCAGGCGGGACCGCTTAAGCAGTTCGGTTAAGGGTA